>JBFFMJ010000035.1:0-2022 GCA_041554195.1 Thiohalomonadaceae bacterium | reverse complement strand
CACGGAGGTTGTTATCACCCAGCTCACGCACGGCAGATTCGTTCTGGATCAGGGCGCGGTAGAAGGCGATCTCATCTTCGTTCAGCCCCAGCTTATCGGCCTGGGCCAGGTCCTCTTCCATCTCTTTGGCCAGGGCGATCAGCTCCTCGATCACCTGGGCGGTTTCGATGGCGCGGTTATGGTATTTGCGTAGGGTCTCCATGATGCGGTCGGAGTATTTCTTCTCGGAGACCACATCAGTCTTCAGACGCGCCTTGATCTCATCGCGCAGTAGCTTCTCCAGCAGCTCCATTGCCAGATTGCGCTGCGGCATATTTTTCACATCCTCCAGAAACTCCTCGGAGAGCAGGCCGATATTGGGCTTGTCGAGCCCGACCAATGCGAAGATGTCATCCACCCCGTCGGCGACGATGGCATTATCGATGATCTGTTTCAGTGCGGAGTGCTTGTCTTCATCGGTACGACGTTTCTCTATGCTGGTGAACTTAGTGATCGCGCCCTTTACGGCGGAGAGAAAGGCGATCTCCTTTTTCAGCCCTTCCGCTTCGTCCATGGTGCCGGAGAGGGTAAAGGCCTTGGTGATGGCGGCCATCACATCGAGGAAGCGTTTCTTGCCCTCCTCCAGGCCGAGTATATGGTTCATCGCCCCCGGCAGCAGGTGCAGGGCCTGGGTCTCATAGGTGCTATAGTCAAAGCCGTGCAACATGCCCCGCGCGATATCCATCTTCTCCAGCAGAATGGCGAAGGCCTCGCGGGTATCAAGGGTGGGGGCACCCTTACCCTTGGAGTCGGTATAGGTCTTGAGGGCGTGCTTTAGCTCATTGGTGATGCCGATGTAGTCGACCACCAAGCCACCGGGCTTGTCCCTGAACACCCGGTTCACCCGGGCGATGGCCTGCATCAGGTTGTGGCCCTTCATCGGCTTGTCGATATACATGGTGTGGCAGTTGGGGGCATCAAAGCCGGTGAGCCACATATCGCGCACGATCACCAGTTGCAGCGGATCATTCACATCCTTAAAGCGTTTCTCAAAGAGCTTCTTGGTCTCCTTGTTGTAGATATGAGGCTGCAGCTTCGCCTTGTCGGAGGCCGAGCCGGTCATCACGATTTTAATCGCCCCCTTGCTGGGATCGGGGTCGTGCCACTCGGGTCTGAGGGCGACGATAGCGTTGTACATATCAACGCAGATCTCGCGGCTCATGCAGACCACCATCCCCTTACCGGGCATGGTGGCGATGCGGGTCTCGAAGTGGCCGACCAGATCCTTACCTACCTGCTCCATACGCGGCGCACTGCCTACCAGCTTTTCCAGCGCGGCCCAATGGGACTTGGTCTGCTCGCGGCTGGCGATATCCTCCTCATCCTCGATCACCTCCTCCACTTCATCATTCAGCGCCTCGATCTCGGCCTGCTTGATGTCGAGCTTCGCCAGGCGCGACTCGTAGTAAATCGGCACCGTCGCCCCGTCATCCACCGCATCCTGAATATCGTAGATGGAGACATAATCGCCAAACACCGCACGGGTGTCCTTGTCATCGAGCGAGATCGGCGTACCGGTAAAGCCGATGAAGGAGGCCCTGGGCAGGGCGTCACGCAGGTGTTTGGAGTAACCGAAGGTATATTTGCCGGTCTTGCTATTCAGCTTGGCCCGATCACCATAATGACTGCGGTGCGCCTCATCACTCACCACCACGATATTGTGGCGTTCGCTCAATATCGGGTGGGCCGCCTCATCCCCCAGCAGGGCGAACTTCTGTATCGTGGTAAAGATAATGCCGCCCGACTGACGTGAGGCGAGCATCTCGCGCAGCTCATCCCGGTCACCGGCCTGCACCGGGCTCTGCTTCAGGGTCTCAGAGGCCATACTGAAGGTATTAAACAACTGTCCGTCGAGGTCGTTACGGTCGGTCACCACCACAATGGTCGGATTATTCATCTCCGGCTGCGCCAGCAGCTTACCGGCATAACAGAGCATGGAGATCGACTTGCCCGAGCCCTGAGTGTGCCACACCACCCCTGCCT
>JBFFMJ010000034.1:0-2272 GCA_041554195.1 Thiohalomonadaceae bacterium | reverse complement strand
GGCGCTTGAGCTCGTGCACTCGCATACGCTGATTGTGCATCTGGGTGCCGATCTGCTGATCGGTACTCATCAACGAGTCGATGAAGGCCGGATCGAAGTGGTCTGTCATCTGACTGAGCAGTTGCTTGGCCATCGCCATCTGCTGATCGGCAGAGACGCGCATCCCGAGACCAAACTCAGCGTTGTCCTCGAACAGCGAGTTGGACCAGGCAGGCCCCCTACCCTCCTTGTTGACGCTCCATGGAGTGGCCGGCAAGTTACCGCCGTAGATGGAGGAACAGCCGGTGGCGTTGGCGACCAGCAGGCGCGGACCAAACAACTGGGTCAGAAGGCGCACATAGGGGGTCTCGCCGCACCCGGCGCAGGCACCGGAGAATTCGAACAGCGGCTCGAGGAACTGTGCACCACGCACCGAGGCGAAGTTTACAGTGGCACGCGAGTTGACCGGAATAGTGTCGAAGAACTCAAGGTTCTGTTTGCCTGCCTCGAAGATCGGTCCTTTGTCGGACATATTGATCGCCTTGCGCGTCGAATCCTTCTGATCGTAGGCCGGGCAGGCCTCGACACAGAGGCCGCAGCCGGTACAGTCCTCCACATAAATCTGCAGAGTGTAACGCGCATCGGGGAAACCGCGCGCCGAGACCGGTGCCGATTCAAAGGTGGCTGGGGCATTCTCCAGAATCGCCTCGTCATAGAAGCGGGCACGAATAACACTGTGCGGGCAGACAAAGGAGCAGTTACCGCACTGGATGCAGACCTCAGGCTCCCACTTGGGAATGAAGTCAGCGATGTTACGCTTTTCCCAGCGGGCGGTGCCGCTGGGGTAGGTACCGTCTACCGGGATCTTGGAGACCGGCAGGTCGTCGCCACGGCCGATCAGCATCGGTACCGTCACCTCCTTGACGAAGGCGGGGGCCTTGTCGGAGACCGCGGGCATCATCCCCTTTGAGGCGCTGACCCTGGCCGGCACCTTCACCTGGTGCAGGTGATCCAGCGAGGCGTCCACCGCCTTGAAGTTGAGCTGCACGATCTCGGCGCCCTTGCGCATGTAGGTCTTCTCGATCGCCTTCTTGATCTTGTCGATCGCCTCATCACGCGGCAACACCCCGGAGAGGGCGAAGAAACAGGTCTGCATGATGGTGTTGATGCGACGCCCCATCCCCGCCTCGCGCGCCACGGTGGTGGCGTCAATGACGTAGAAGTCGATCTGCTTGTCGATGATCTGCTGCTGTACCGGCGCGGGCAGTTCGTCCCACACCTGGTCGGCAGGCACCGGGCTGTTGAGCAGGAACACCGCCTTGTCGGCCGCATTCTCCAGCATCTCCACCTGGTGGATAAAATTGGCCTTGTGACAGGCGATAAAGTTGGCGGAGGTGATGAGGTAGGGCGCCTTAATCAGGTCGGGACCAAAGCGCAAATGCGAGGTGGTCTGCGAACCGGCCTTCTTCGAGTCATAAACGAAGTAGCCCTGGCAATAGAGGTCGGTGCTCTCGCCGATGATCTTGATTGAGTTCTTGTTGGCTGAGACAGTACCGTCCGATCCGAGGCCGAAGAACATGGCCCGGGTGACGTTGGCCGGCTCGATATCGAAGCTCTTATCATAATCAATGCTGGTGTGGGTCACATCGTCATTGATCCCGATGGTGAAGTGGTTCTTCGGCTTCGCGCTGGCGAGATTGTCGAACACCCCCCTGGCCATTGCCGGGGTGAACTCCTTGGAAGAGAGGCCGTAGCGGCCACCGATCACCTTCGGCATGGCGTCAATCATGCCACTGTTTAAGGCCTCGGCCAGCGCGGTGATCACGTCCTGGTATAAGGGCTCGCCCGCGCTACCCGGCTCCTTGGTGCGGTCCAGGACGGCGATCTTCTTACAGCTCTTGGGCAGTGCGGCAATCATATGCTGCATGCTGAAAGGACGGAACAGACGGACGCTGATCATGCCGAGCTTGCGCCCTTCGCTGTTCAGCTTGTCGATGGTCTCCTCGACCACCTGGGCACCGGAGCCCATCATCACGATGACCTCTTCGGCATCCGCCGCACCGTGATATTCAAACAATTTGTAGTGGCGGCCGGTCAGTTTAGCCAATTCATCCATGGTCTCCTGGATAATGCCGGGCACCGCATCGTAGTAAGCATTAGAGCTCTCGCGTCCCTGGAAGTAGACGTCCGGGTTCTGCGCGGTCCCGCGAATAAACGGGTTGTCCGGATTCAATGCACGGTTACGGTGGGCAAACACCATCTCCTCATCGATCATGGCGCGGATCTGCTCATC
>JBFFMJ010000033.1:0-2500 GCA_041554195.1 Thiohalomonadaceae bacterium | reverse complement strand
CAGCACCACCACGATGTCCTGCACGATGAGAAATCCCACCGCGATCCGTCCGTGCAGGGCGTCCACCTCCCGTTTGTCCGAGAGCAGCTTAACGATGATGATAGTGCTGGAGAAGGTGAGCGCCACCGCCACATAGATGGCGGCCACGTGAGAGAGCCCCAGCAGCAGTGCGATGAGGTAGCCGACGACCGAGGTGAAGATAACCTGTCCCAGGCCGGAGGCGAGCGCCACCGGACCCACGGTGCGGATAATGTGCAGATCGAGCTTGAGGCCGACGACGAACAGCAGCAGCGCGATGCCCAGACGGGCCAACAACTCAATTTCGCTGGTGTGTCCCACCATCCCCGTCCCGGAAGGGCCGATAAGGATCCCCACGGCGATGAAGGCAACGATCAGCGGTTGATGCAGCAGCCGAGCCAGCAGGCCGCCAATTGTTGTCAGGCCCAGGATCGCCGCAATCTGGATGAAGACACTGTCAAACATGATGATGGTTATGCTCCATTTTCTTCTTGTGCAGGCAGAGGGACATCAACACCCGTAACCGGGTTCATCACTGCTTCATACTTAGCGGCCTTGGAGTCACTCTAGCAGTCGCTCCCTGCAGACTCAAACGAAGGGGGGAAAGCCTGAGTACCAGGCTGGTAGGCTAGAATCTATCCGTGTTTTTGTGTGGCTCTTGTAGGCCGGATGGCCAGGGCAAGCACCACACTTTCCGCGCAGAAAAGACGGGAGTCGAAGAGCTCCTCGGCGGATATTCTTACTTCGGAGTAACTACTCACCCCACCTGACAATGCTCGATGGGGGTAACCCGCCAAATATCCTGCACGCCCTACCCACTTAATCGCGGCCGGGACGACCGCTCCCACGCTACGATCACCATCAAGCTTCACTTGAAAAATCTCTAAAGGTAACGGCTAGCCCACCTGACAATGTTTTTCCCGCACAGGTGGAAAGAGAAGTGCCAGGTATCCAGGGAGTATGGCGCTTTCGGTTAAGCGGCGCTGTGGTATTAAGGTTCAGGCTCCGGATGGGCAACTTGGCACGGCACTCCCTTGGCTAAGGCAGGCATCCCCCTTGCCCCTTATTCTTCGCGTCTCTGCGTCTCTGCGGTGAGATCTTCTTTTTGGGGGGCGAGTAGTTATATTTCGGAGACGAAGCTGGGTTCCATGTGTGGATTCTCCATTGATGAAATAAGGTCACTTCAGCAACTGACCGGAAGGAGAATAAACGTGTGCGAGGATCCCCTGGGAGAAGATGACGATATGTGCAGGAAAGGGAGGTGCGCGAGCGGGTCATTGCGCATCCTCACTAATGATCACACTCTCTATAGGGCGCCGCAGCGATTTCGGCATCGCCTTACCTCGACCGAACCGCACGACCAGATCGGGGCGTCCGCCGCCGAGTACCATCGCCCTGGCGAACTCTGGACGGACGGTTGCCTCCTCCACCGGCTGGTTGATGAAGGCGTTGTGAATACCGAGGGCCGTGGCCTGCAACGCAAAGCGCTGATAGCACCTGCCGGCTTCCATCCAGTGCGCCCGGTCATTGACCTCGGAGACGAACACGGCGATCCCGGCAGAGCTGCGGATCTGGCGGGCAATTTTGTCATTCTCCGATTTCGCACGAAGCATAACGCGCAGCAAATACTTCCCCAGCCAGCGCGGGGCCGGGGGATTGCCGGTCACCAGGGCTGACAGGCCGTCTCCAGTCGCGATTGCTTCGCCGTCACTGAAGCGAATCCAGGCCTCGAGCTCCTTCCTGAAAGCGGGATTGCCTAGCTGCAGGGTGTTGCCCCGAATGACATACTCGAGGACCCTTTCGATGGCATCGCGCTCAGTTAGCAAGACAACCTTTACCTCGTTCCCGGTGCCGGCGGCCTCGAGCATCTCCAACTCCTTGCCGGCAACTGGCGTACCGTTGTAGTCGCTGCGCGTGCACTGGCGCAAGACGATGGCATCAAACAGCGGCGATTGCTCTGCCTCGCACGGGTCAAGGTTAATAATGACCTTGCCGTCACCTTCATCACTGAAGTCGACCTCGCCCGACAGGCCAAACGTCCGGGCTGCCAGGCTAAGGTTCTCCGCAGCGCATCCCAGTGAAACGTACAGGTGATGATCGTCCGGATCGACTGCCGGCGTGCGCCGCGACAGGTCGGGAAGGATGCTAATGTAGCGATTGTCCACCTGGAACCGCCAGCATTGCGTATTGTGACCTGAGGGGGCGAGGGTCGCATAGCGGATGAGCTCTTTGAGCAACGCAGCATCATCCTGTATCGAAGAATCAGTGTGGCGCCAGATGTTCTTGACCGCTTCGTCATAGTTCATAGCGTGTTACTCACTATTACTTGCTGATTACATAGAGATAAAACTGGAGAATCCGGGACGGCTCTCTTCTGGCGCCCAAATGCAAGATAAGAAGCATAGCTGACACGGTGTGATAGATGAGCAAATAAACAGGAAGCAAATAAACAGGACACCCATCCCAAACTTGCCAGCCACGT
>JBFFMJ010000032.1:0-3497 GCA_041554195.1 Thiohalomonadaceae bacterium | reverse complement strand
AGCTACATTACAGATTATGTGATCGGGTATTACAGCCAATTCAGGCCGCATACCCACAACGACGGATTGGCACCCAATGTGGCCGAAAGGCGCTATTGGAATGCCTATAAAACCGTGGCCAAAAAGACTTGACCACTACAATGGGCCTGGGAAGGCTGCTTAGGTCGCTTAAGGGTCATAGTGCTGATGGGGAGGGGCTGTGGGCTTACTACGACAGGGGGAGTGTTAGAAATTCTGTGTCATTTCAGTAATATGAGCAAAAAGAGGAATGACACATGTCTAAAGACTTTAATTTCGATGAAGCCCTTAGCGCCCTGCGTAACGGCCAGGACCTGACAGGCAAAGACGGGATCCTGACGCCACTCATCAAGCAACTGACCGAGGCGGCACTCAAAGCTGAGCTAGAATCTCATCTGACTGGAGACGAGACCCCCAACCGCAAGAACGGCAGCACCCGCAAGACCATCAAATCGACCAGTGGCAACTTTGAGCTGGAGACCCCGCGTGACCGTAGTGGCACCTTCGAGCCGCAGTTGATCAAGAAACACCAAACCCACCTCACCGACGAGATAGAGCGCAAAGTCATCTCGATGTTCAGCCTCGGGATGAGCTATCAGGACATCGCCGGTCATGTGGCCGACATGTACGGCCTGAGCGTCTCCAGCGCCACTATCAGCGCTGTCACCGATAAGCTCATTCCGGAGCTGGAGCAGTGGCGTAACAGACCGCTGCAGAGCCACTATCCTTTCGTCTGGCTTGATGCCATCCACTATAAGGTCAAGGAAGATGGACGCTACGAGTCCAAGGCGGTCTACACCGTGCTGGGGCTGACGATGGAGGGAAAGAAAGAGCTCCTGGGCCTCTATCTATCACAGAGCGAAGGGGCTAATTTCTGGCTCACGGTCGTCACCGACCTTCAAAATCGTGGTATCAAGGACATCCTCATCGCCTCGGTAGACGGCTTGAAGGGCTTCCCTGAGGCGATAAACGCGGTCTTTCCCCAGACCGAAGTGCAACTGTGCATCGTCCATCAAATCCGCAACTCACTGAAGTACGTCGCCTCCAAGCATCAGAAGGCCTTCATGGCCGATTTGAAGCCGGTGTACCGCGCTGCCAATAAAGGGGCTGCCGAGGCGGCACTGGACGAGTTGGAGGAGCGCTGGGGCGGACAGTATCCGATTGTCATCAAGTCCTGGCGCAGCAAGTGGGAAAACCTGTCGTACTATTTTAAATACCCCGCGGATATCCGCCGAGTGATTTACACCACCAACGCCGTAGAGGCGGTGCATCGGCAGTTTCGCAAACTGACAAAAACCAAAGGGGCCTTCCCTAACGAGAACAGCTTATTGAAGCTACTTTACGTGGGAATGAAGAATGCTTCGAAGAAGTGGACCATGCCCATTCAGAACTGGAATTTGACACTCTCCCAGTTGGCGATCTATTTTGAGGGGCGGTTAGATGGGGTACTGGAAATCTAACCGCTTAGGCTGACACAGAATTCTGAACGCCCTCACGACAGGATGCGGCCAGTTGCCGACATACGGGTAAGTGAGGCTCTTAGTCCGCTTTCGCGTTAAAAGTGGAAGTACTAAATTGTAATGGTCCGTCCAATTTGGACCGCGGGAATGGCTATCCTAGCCCTTTCATCTGATCGAGTGGGCTGCAAACATTCTTATGATCGGGTGTGATGTGGGTATATATCATCGTGGTCTCAATGTTTTTGTGCCCGAGTAGTGTCTGAATAGTCCTGATATCAGTACCAGCAGCCAACAAGTGACTGGCGAAACTATGCCGAAGAGTATGTGGCCCTACATGCTTATATATTTTCGCCTTTGTTGCCGCATACTTGAATGCCCTGCGTAGCGTACTCGGTGAAGCGTGCCAGCGAGCCTTGTGTCCTGTATCCAGCCACGGTCGTACGGTCGTAGATGGAAACACATACTGCCAGGAAAGGGACTTAGAGGCTGAGGGATACTTCCTGTATAGCGCGTTTGGCATTGGTGCGTAGCCATTTCCCTGGAGCAGGTCTGATTTGTGCAACTGCGCTACCTTTGTCAGGTGGTTGCGTAGCTCTGGTAGCAACGCTGTAGGCAGTATCGTCGCCCTGTCCTTATTGCCTTTGGCAGCACGGATCGTGATAGAGCGAAGGTCAAAATCAATGTCCTTGATCCTCAAGGTCATACACTCATTGATTCTCATCCCTGTCCCGTAAATGAGTTCAGCCATCAGTCGCGTGGTGCCACTCATCAGCGAAAGGGTGGCTTCTACTTCCTGCCTGGACATGACCACAGGGATTGTTTTGTGACGTTTGATCCTTCGCAGATTATCCAGATCTGGCATTTCCTGTTGTAAAACAGTCCGATACAGGAAAGCTATAGCATTAAGTGCACTAGACTGGGTGCTGGCTGAGACGCGACGTTTCGCTGCCAGGTGGTTCAGGTAGGCCTCGATTTCCTTGTGCCCCATATCCTTGGGGTGACGTTTGTCGTTAAAGAGGATGAACTTGCGGATCCAGAAGACGTAGGATTTCTCAGTTTTGGGGCTATAGTGCTTCTGGCGACACGCAATTCTGACCTGCTCAAGCAAGCGCGGTTTCTGGGGTTCAGTAGGATTACCCCATAATTTTCCTCCAAAAAGTCATATTTTACCCGTGTCACGACTTTCTGGAAATGTATAACGAGACAGGAAACCCTTATCCCATTGATTTTCTAAGGTTTATAATGCTATAAAGAGGTCAAACTATAAATGTATAACGAGACATGAGGTCTCGTTAATATAACTGTTAGCTGTAAAAAAGAATAAATTATTCAGTAGTAGTAAAAGCTGCACCAGATTCAAGGTCGTGCCATTATGGTGGCTCACTGATCTACAGTGTTATCCTGAAGGTGCAACAATGAAGCAAAAGGTGTAACGTCGGTAAAAGGAAGGGGTAAATGGAGAGGTCAGCGAACGTGCAAGCTCACAATCAAAATCAGTTAAGCCTGGTGGTCCGGAACAGCCATCCCACCTCTTATACGCCCTCAGCTAACAAGGCGCTCAAACCGACCCACTTCCGCGGCACATATTTTGTGCAAAATCGCACAAAATACGCACCGCTCCAGCGGTCGGTTTAGCTCGGCGTTATGCTTAAAAATACAAAATCAATTAACACAAATGATAGGCGTCTTCATCCGCCAGTATGGAAGTATGGTGTATCATTTGTAATAGCTACACTTATACACAGGTATATCGCCCACTTTATAATGGTGGCGCTAGGAATATCCATGTCATCTAATCCATCGGAAACAGACACATCAGTCCTTGTTTTATTGACGCTTGGTTTAGGTTTTTTGTATTTTCTTGCATACATGTCGTCGTATGCGCTTGTTCACGCATTATGTCTCTTTGTGACAAATATAGGTGCACCATGTCGAAGGTGGTGAGCATAACAATGCGCTCAAACCGACCCACTTCCGCGGCACATATTTTGTGCAAAATCGCACAAAATACGCACCGCT
>JBFFMJ010000031.1:0-3565 GCA_041554195.1 Thiohalomonadaceae bacterium | reverse complement strand
GGCGATGGTGATACCACGGGCGCGCTCTTCAGGGGCACCGTCGATCTGGTCATACGCCTTGAAATCACCGCCGTGCTTCTCGGCCATGCACTTGGTCAGTGCAGCGGTCAAGGTGGTCTTACCATGGTCTACGTGACCGATGGTGCCAACGTTTACGTGCGGTTTCGTACGTTCAAATTTTTCCTTGGACATCGGTTCTACTCCTCCGGACCGTCAAACATGATCAACATTAATAAAGGTACTTCACTAAAAATGGAGCCCAGGAGCAGATTTGAACTGCCGACCTCACCCTTACCAAGGGTGTGCTCTACCAACTGAGCTACCTGGGCCTTTAATCTTTCTTTACTGATTGGAGCGGGTGATGGGAATCGAACCCACGTATTCAGCTTGGAAGGCTGAAGTTCTACCATTGAACTACACCCGCGTTAGCCGAATCTGAAGCTTCGTATCACTCCGTCAACTGCCTTGCATCAAATTTGGTGGAGGGGGGTGGATTCGAACCACCGAAGGCGGAGCCGTCAGATTTACAGTCTGATCCCTTTAGCCACTCGGGAACCCCTCCAGTGAACTAAGCCCGCTATTTTGATTTGCGCGCGGGCATCTGTCAACTACTGAAACAGCAAATTTTCATTTTTCTCACAACTAATTTCTTGCATGCTGCTCGCCCACGAGACTCTGCAGCTAAATTGGTGCCGGCACAAGGAGTCGAACCCTGGACCTACTGATTACAAGTCAGTTGCTCTACCAGCTGAGCTATACCGGCGTCGTTGTATTACCTGTACATATTGGGCACATCAATCAACGAGCGGCGTATTCTAAGGAATGCGCGCGGCAATGGCAATTCGTTGTTGCTAGTTACAAGGAATTTTTTTCAGGTATGGCTCTTTACTGGGGTCGAGATAGGGGGAAAGTCCCTCAGGCGGGCTGATACCATCAAGATTGAAATGTACAACTAGCCTTTTTACTGGAAGCTCAAGCACCTCAATTACGGGCTTACGTAATCTGACCTTTAGCCCGGCAATCTGCTTATAACGCTTTTCCGCCCTCTCTCTGGTGGAAAAGACACCAAGAGAAAGCGCATTTTCATAACGGCCACTGCGTACGATAAAAAAATCCTTGACCTGCTGTGATTTCAGAATCTCAGCCGCCTCATTAGCCTTGCCACGACTCTTATAGGCTTTCAACATCACCCAGTAGTTCGCCTTATGGGTCTGAATCGTCTCTCTCCGACTATCTTGTATACCGAGCTTTAACAACGACTGCTGTATGGCCTTGGCCTCTTTTAACGTCTCTAATGGTGAACTTTGGTAACAGAGCGCTACACTTGACGTTTCTTTAGTGACCACTGTCTCAGGTAGACTCTCGGCTGCAATCGGCTCAAGCTTCGGTACCCGGGCCTCACTAGCATTATCCTCAAGCGGCATAAACTTTCGCTGAGCGGGACGTTTTTCCTCATCAAGTTCGGAGAGTAAATGTAAACCCTCGTTCACCATCGGCACACCACCATATGCAGGAGTTTTTTTGTTATCTGGCTCAAACCAGATCTGCCAACCGAGAAACAGCAGGTTAGTTATCAGCAATAAAACGAAAAAACCTCTCATGGCAACAAACTACTACCCCCCTTTTCCGTCACCATACCGGCCATGCCAATAAACACCAACTCTTTTTCATAGCAAATATGATCGGGCAGATCGGCTAACAGGGCCATTGCCCCCCCACCGGTAACTATTACGGAGACACCTTCACCGAGCTGCAGCTGTGCCATCCCCGTCATCCTTTCGATAAAGCCGATCACGGCCTCATGGATACCAACATGCATACATTCCGCCGTTGTTGTACCCGGCCCGCTCAGAGAGACATCGACGTCCAAATCCCTAATCCGTGCAGTTGACGAAGAGAGGCTCTGTCGCATCAGCTGTAAACCCGGAATAATAGCCCCACCCCGATGAATACCGTAATCATCAATCAGGTCTGCAGTACACGCCGTACCACAATCAATCACTAGGACAGCGTGACCAAGGAGCCGGTAAGCTCCTACCATAGCGGCCCAACGATCAACACCCAACTGTGAGGGCTGCGAATAGCCATTGGTCACGCCAGCACAAGAGCTAGCGGTCTGTAGAATAAACGCCGTTTTACCCCAACGCTTATGACACGCTCTACTCAATGCACTTTCAGTCTGTTTACTGGCAACACTGATCATAAAAATCGCATCAGGGGTGTGGGGCGTCTCTGCAAACCAGTCATCGTCAAGCTTACACTCCGAGTATTCAACTCTCGTAATTGAGTGCAGAACCTCCCCCTGAAGAAAGGCCCATTTTATGCGGCTGTTACCGATATCAATTAGAAGAATCACAGCGCAACCTTACGTAGTGTGACGTCCCCTGCGGCATAAGGGTGAATTTGACCCTGCTGTTCAACAAGTAGCATGCCCGACCCATCAATTCCTCTGGCGATACCTTCATACGTGTCATTTGCCATAACCAGCGCCACCGCGTTGTCACGTAGTATATCCCACTGTTGCCACTCATTACGGAAGGGCTCAAAGCCCTGTCGTTCGTAGAGCGAAATAACCCCTATGAGATGCGTCAATAGACTGGCAACCAGTGCATTTCTTCCGATACTGACACCACACGCCTGTAGTTGAGTCCACGCTTGGTCGATCGGCGCTCCGACTGATGCTGACATGGAATAATTAACCCCAACTCCAATTACGGCGTGACACGGTCCACTACTTTCACCCGCGACATCTAACAGTATCCCGGCGAGTTTTCCTTGCTCAGTGACAATATCATTCGGCCACTTAATCCCAAGCCCTGTTGCACCCTGTTGCTCAAAACAACGCATCAGAGCCACCGCGACGGCGAGACTCAAACCACCTAATCTCGCCATGCCATCACCAAAGCGCCACAATAGAGAGAGGTAGATATTGCTTCCATAGGGAGAGTGCCAACGACGACCGCGACGACCTCGTCCTTCACTTTGATATTCGGCAAGACAGACAGTCGCGGATGGAGCACCAGATTCCGCAAGTTGCTTCAAATGTTTACTAGTGGAATCAATGGCAGGGAATAGATGAAAATCGTTTATTGATTTAGCGACCTCAGCATTCAGAAGAGTCGTAATCACTTTTTCATCGAGAAGCTCAATCGGTGAGGCGAGTCTGTATCCACGGCCATTTACCGCCTGTAACTCCAGACCAAGTGCAGGGAGTTGCTGTAAAGATTTCCAGACCGCAGCCCTACTGATACCCAGGCGCTTTCCAAGGACCTCACCAGAGTGAAAGTACCCATCGGCCAGCATCGCAATCAATGCGTAAAGCGTCTCAGCCATGATACAACGTAGCCTCGTCAGACATTTTGATAAAACTATTATCAGTAACAGTCTCTATGAAGACACATAATGAAGGCAAAAAAAAACCCCTGCAATAAGCAGAGGCTTTTCTAGAATTAAACCCTGGCAGTGACCTACTTTCGCATGGGAACTCCCACACTATCATCGGCGCTGAGCAGTTTCACTTCCGAGTTCGGGATGGGATCGGGTGGTTCCCACTCGCTATGGCCGC
>JBFFMJ010000030.1:0-4234 GCA_041554195.1 Thiohalomonadaceae bacterium | reverse complement strand
CGATTGGGAGCCCGCGCGCGAATAGCCCATCCTGGCCCGGCATCAACGCATGCCAACATCAGAGGCCGAATATACGTGTGCAATCGATCTTATTGGCTGCTAACAGTGTGCTTGCAAACGAGGAGGAGTCCATATACGGACGTAGGGATTGGTAGAAAATAACGGAAGATTCCACCCTTTAGCGGACATCAATGCCTGCTGTTTGGACTTCCCCCGCTCCAATAGACACCCACGGTCTATTATTTGAACTGAGCGACATGCTGCGCTACGCAGAGGTACAAATATGACACAACACATCCGATACATGTTGCGAATCCTGTTACTGTCAACCTTGGTAGGCACTTTAGATGCAGTAGCGGCGGGCCCGTGGCACGCCGCCGAACCGAATACCAGCGGCTGGTATTACATGACGCCAAATGAGCGCGTCGAACACCAGCGCCGCATGCGCAGCTTCGAAACTTATGAGGAGTGCAAGGCGTACCAGGCCGAGCACCATGTAAAAATGGCGGAACGCACGCGGCAAAAGGGCATCGAGTTGCAACCGCGGGTGGAGTCCGGTTGTGATCAGCTGCGCCGCCGGGGCAAATTCCAGTGACCTCGCGCACCGGGATGCGGCGGTACACCCCGCTCATCACACCATCGCTGGTCCTCGCCTTGCCGCTGGCGGCAGTGTGGTGGGCCTTTCCAGAGGGAGTGACAGCGTGGCGTAGCGTTGCGATTGTCGCCGCCTGGGCCGGCACGGCCTTGTTGGTGGTGAACCTGCTGCTGATGGTGCGCCAGCCGCATCTGTCGCAGCTGTTCGGTGGTCTGGAAACGGCATATCTGTGGCATCACCGCAGCGGTATGGCGGCGTATCTGCTGTTGTTGATTCATCCACTAGCACTGGCACTGGATGGCTGGCTTGAGACGCCGCGTCTGGCATGGGAAGTCCTCGCGCCCTGGGAGCAGTCGTGGCCGGTTTGGCTGGGTTGGGTCGCACTGTTCCTGCTTATGTTCGGTTTGGTCTCCACCTTTGCCATGCATTTGCCCTATCGGCGCTGGCGCGGTTTTCACTATGCGCTTGGTTTGGGCGTGGTGCTGGGGTTGGCGCATATTTATGCTTTGCTCGGAGGCTCCTCCTTGCTGTTGTGCTTGATAGTACTGGCCCTGTTAGCCCTGGGCTGGCGTCTGGTGGGCAACGATCTGGGCGCGGCGTCCAGCCCCTATCGCGTTGCAGCGGTAACGCGACCGGCAACTGACATGATTGAGGCCACGATGATCCCCTCCGCCACGGCACTGGCGGTTACCCCGGGACAGTTCGTGCTGGTCGCCTTTGGTGATGGCGCGCACTTTCACGGTTGCGGCGAGTTCCATCCCTTCACCGTGAGCGGTATCGCCGCCGACGATGCGCTCAAGCTCACCATCAAGTCACTCGGGCCGTGCACTCGGCACATCCAGAAAATAGAACCGGGTGTGCTGGTTCGCGTTCAGGGACCATTTGGTACTTTTCTGGGAGAAAACGAATCGGCTCCCCAATTGTGGGTTGCTGGCGGGGTGGGAATTACGCCATTTGTTGCAGCGCTACGGGCACGTCCCCGGACACGCCCCACCACACTGATCTATCTGTTTCGCCAGGCTGCTTCCGCCGCCTTTCTCGATGAGTTGACGCGCCATGCCGAGCGCGGTCCGCTGTTTGACCTGCTCACAGTGGAGACCGGCAAGGTGCCTGCAGACTTCCCGCGTCTGTTGCAGCAGGTTGCCCAGCTTGCACAATGCGAGGTCAATATTTGCGGACCAACCCCCATGGTCAATGCGTTGTTACCTCACTTGCATCGCCGCGGCGTCGAACCAAAAATGATCCATTATGAGAGGTTTGATTTTCGGTGATACGTAAATTGTTTATCGCCAGTACCCTGCTGTTCTGGTTTGCCGTGGCCGGCTTCTGGGCCTCCAGTTTGTGGTTCGCCGTACCGGTGGTGGAGAGTATCCCGAAAACGACGGCGGACTCACGTTACTCCCTTGCGGGGTTGGCTACACACAACCACGTCGATGACTGCTGGATGGCGATCAACGGTTTGGTCTACGATTTTACCACCTACCTGCCGCAGCACCCCGCACCGCCGGAGCTGATGCTGGCCTGGTGTGGCAAGGACGCCACGCAGGCATTCCGTACCAAGACAAAGGGGCGGCCTCATTCCCCGTATGCGATACAACTGCTGCCGCAATACCGTATTGGCAAGTTGCATGGGCAGTGAGGTTAATTAGTTGATAGAGGAAAATAGATATTGCTTCTCAAATTTGTAACGAATGCAATTATATTTATCGCTAATTTATTGAGTGGCCGTCATTTGTCGCTTCGCTGGAAATAAGTAACAGCCATATCCGGTTCGGGCGAGGCAAGTGATTTTCCGCTTACATATTTTTGCAAGGTTATGCCTAGCGTCCCAACTAAAGCGTATTTACTACAAATTTCTGCATTCCGTTTAATAACGGCGCCTTCTCAAGAATATGAGTGCATCTTAAAGTCCTTGTTTACATCGAACAGGTAACGCATAACACATCAAGAACTCTCACATTCGTTCACTGGGATATAGCTAGCACTGTAGCCGATGTGCGGAGGTTATACCTATAACCCTCAGGTAGTCTGAAGCCTTACCCCGTAAGGCTCTAAATACTTCTGTGGTAGGTGAGTGCGGAAGTTGGTGCCAAAATACAGTACCTAGTTATTCTTGGTGTTCAGAGTCTCATAACAAAAGCATAACCGACATAAATACTATCAGTGGAATTATTCAGCTTTGGTCGCTGAGGAGCCGTTAGTGTTGGTAGGGCGGGACCTTGGGGCTGACTTAGACAGAAAACGGCCAGTAGTAGACATCAGCGTCACCAGATCATGCTGTCCGCTCAATGTGTGCGCTTGGTGTGGCGAGCGACAAAATTTTGAATACTTGGGGTCAGAACTCAATATTTTCTAACATTAGCGAAACTGTGTTCTGACCCCGTTTTTGGTGCGCTGCACTTACCGCGGAGTATCCACCACTGTAAAACCCGATCTACTTATTAAGCAATGGTGTGGAAGTTGATGAATATTACACCGGTATAAGCTCTTAACTTCAGTTGAACTTATAGAGTGTGCGACTTAACCAGCCCTTTCTCGGTTTATCCGAGCCACCCTGAATTTCAGCCAGAATGCTGGGGCTGTAGTCCTTGTCTTCCTGTCTAAAGTGGTTCTGGAGCCAGTTACTGAGGAACGGCACAAGCTCCTCAGTAACGTCTTCGCCGCTGTCGAAGCGCTGGGTATAGGCGATAAAACGCCGCATAAAGTGGTCATGTAAGCGTTTATGCGCCTTAAGAAAGGGATAACTCGCCTGCGCCATAAGTTCCTCTTCAAATTCAAAATGGGAGAGTGTTAGCGAGAGTATATGGTCAATATGCTTGCCAATTATCTGGCGGTCGCCGCCTGAAGCGATTGTTTCTAGGCTACCTACGAGAGCGAAGATCTCTTGGTGCTGATCGTCTATGACACTGATTCCGGTGAGATCAGTCAGTTGTAATGTCGTTGCTGTCATGCCCGTCTCCAGATTTCGTAATAAGATATTGGTTGGGCACTTCCTGTGAGAAGCAAAGATGCGATACGGGGGAGTAAAGTAAAGCCTCTTTTTACGTTCCTATAGATGAGACTAGCAGCTGTCAAAAGGGGTGTATATAGGGGTAAACCCTTGACAATAAAGGGGATATATGGCGGTATATTGAGGCTGTTTACTTGCGACTGATCTCCATCATCTGGTCAATGGTGCGCATAATTAAAGGGGGCAGAATATCGTTTTCGCTAATATTAGAAAATATTGAGTTCTTAGCCCGTTTCTGACGGCGTCGATACTTACCATGTTGATGCGTGCCCCCTTTCCTACCTGCCGCCGGGCATCCACTGTCATAGCAGAGAGTAAGCCGCCCGATTCAATAGCGACGCTCTGCCCAGCCCTTCGCGACTTTAACCGCATAATGGAGCGCCTACCACCATCCTTCACCTGCTGCTCTATCTACACGCAGTAGACGAGCTGGCACCACCGGGGCTCTATCTACTGGCAAGAGGAAGCAGCGTCAATAATCGGGGACAGACCCTGAGGAATCCCCACAAAATATCCAACCAGATCAACTATTTGAATGGATAAATTAAGATAATTGAATGCATGCATGGTGAATTTGTGATCTCATGAGGTCACCACAACACCAAGAGAACATCGCCATGCATGCCCGT
>JBFFMJ010000029.1:0-4794 GCA_041554195.1 Thiohalomonadaceae bacterium | reverse complement strand
CGATCTGCACGCTTGATACAGTGTTTCTCTTTGGCAGTGCTACTGATGGAACGACCAATCCCCGTGACGCTGAGGCGTCTGCCTTCGATGGCGGCAAGCAGACATTCTTCCAGTGCCGTAAGGCGCGTTTTATGTATCCAGGGTAGGGTATTGAAGAGGATTTTATGAGACACTTTACGGGCATGCATGGCGATGTCCTCTTGGTGTTGTGGTGACCTCATGAGATCATAAATTCACCATGCATGCATTCAATTATCTTAATTTATCCATTCAAATACCTGATCTGGTTAGATATTTTGTGGGGATTCCTCAGGGTCAGAGAGGGAAGGGGGCAGGTCTTGCGTTTTGCTAGCAAAAGACAAGACCTGACCCCGTTGTTTGCGTAAATTTCTTCTGAATTTTCTTCAAGCCACCTTAGTAACGATGCCTACTTGTTGTCTGCTGAGACACCACCAGTAGGCGGCAAAACACTTTGACTCCTGGCGCACCTCTAATACAAGCGGGATACCATCTACTACACCTATGACATAACCATAACAATGAATCTTTGCAAAAGCTTCCTTTGGCTCCCTCTGTCGTACGCGGATGCCATCAATCGAATATAAAATATATTTCTAACTACGGGTTCATATCGAGTCGATTAAAGAGAAAAGACTCAGCTCGCACAGCACCGGGACAGTGACTATGCTTGGAGTGTGATTGAAGGAGTCTCCTTTATGGCGATACAGATAAGGATACTGGCTGCCCTGCCGCTACTCATCGCGGCCGTTCTTCTGTTGCCTGCTGTTTCTGCTAATAGTGTCGATAGCCATGTTATTCAACTAACCATTGACGGGACCATCGGTCCAGCAACCGAGGATTATGTCCAGCGGGCGCTGGAAACCGCGGCCCTGTCACAGACTGAACTGGTCATGATCCGCATGGACACGCCAGGCGGTCTGGATACGGCCATGCGCCGTATCATCAAGAGCATCATCAATTCCCCGGTACCCGTTGCCAGCTACGTCGCACCAAGCGGTGCACGTGCCGCCAGTGCCGGCACCTATATTCTGTATGCGAGTCATATTGCCGCCATGGCACCCGGTACCAATCTGGGTGCCGCGACACCGGTACAGATCGGTGGCATTTCCGCGCCCGGCAAAACGGGAAAAGACAGCAAAGACGACCAGCCCGCGACGGCGCCTGCCGACGCCACGCAGAACAAGCTCATTAATGATGCGGTAGCTTACATCCGCGGCCTGGCCAAGCTGAATGGCCGTAACGAGGAGTGGGCCGAGAAGGCGGTACGCGAGGCCGCCAGCCTGCCAGCAAGCGATGCCCTGAAAGTGAATGTGATCGACCTCATCGCCAGCGACATGCCTGATCTGCTGCAACAGATTGATGGCCGCAAGGTGATGGTGCAGGGTCACCAACGCACACTGAAAACGGGCAGCCTGCCGGTCACTGAACTTGCGCCGGACTGGCGCAGCCGTTTTCTCAGTGTGATCACGAATCCAACGATCGCTTACATCCTCATGCTGATTGGCATCTATGGCCTGATCCTGGAGTTCTCCAACCCTGGCGCGATTGTGCCGGGTACCGTTGGTGCTATTTCGCTGCTGCTGGCCCTGTATGCCTTCCAGTTACTGCCGATCAACTATGCCGGTATGGCGCTGATCCTGTTGGGGGTAGCTTTAATGGTCGGCGAGGCCTTCGAGCCGAGTTTCGGCATACTCGGTATCGGTGGGGTCGTTGCCTTCATTATCGGCTCCATCATCCTGATGGATACGAATGTGCCCGGCTTCGGCATCGATATTTCGGTGATTCTTACCTTCGCCCTGATCAGTGCACTGATCTTCACTATTGTTATTGGTATGGCGATCAGGGCACGCCGCCAGCCGGTGGTCAGTGGTGTCGAGGAATTGATCGGTGGCCTGGCCACGGTGATGGGTGACTTCAAGCAAGAGGGTATGGTCACGATTCACAGTGAATTGTGGCAGGCCCGCAGTAATGTCCCCCTACACAAGGGCCAGCAGGTCAGGGTGACCGCAATGAGCGGTCTGACCCTGCAGGTTGAACCCCTGGATTCTTCAATAGAGAAGAGTTCGCAACAGGAGAAAGCATCATGACCGCGTACACCCTTTATGTTGTATTCACATTTGTCGTCCTGTTCCTGTTCAGCGCCATCAAGATCCTGCGCGAGTACGAGCGCGGCGTGGTATTTCTGCTCGGCCGTTTCTGGAAGGTCAAGGGCCCCGGCTTCATCATCATCATTCCGTTTGTCCAGCAAATGGTCAGGGTCGACCTGCGAACCATCGTCATGGATGTACCCAGTCAGGATGTTATTTCACGCGACAATGTCTCGGTACACGTTAATGCAGTGGTCTACTTCCGCGTTATCGACCCGGAAAAAGCCATTATCCAGGTGGAAAACTTCTACGATGCCACCAGCCAGCTTGCGCAAACGACCCTGCGCTCGGTACTCGGACAACATGAACTCGACGAAATGCTGGCCGAGCGGGAACGGCTCAATATCGATATCCAGAGCATCCTCGACAAGCAAACCGATACCTGGGGCATCAAGGTCAGTAACGTGGAGATCAAGCATGTCGACCTTAACGAAAACATGATCCGCGCCATTGCCAAGCAGGCCGAGGCCGAGCGTGTACGACGTGCCAAGGTGATCCATGCTGAGGGTGAGTCAGAGGCGGCCGACAAACTGCTTGAGGCGGCGAACAAGCTTGCCCAGCGAAGCCAGGCCATGCAATTGCGTTACCTGCAGACCCTTACCGAGATCGCCGGTGAACGATCCAATACCATCGTATTCCCGTTACCGATGGACCTGATTGAAACCCTGGTAAAGAAAACACAAAAAGACTGAACGGGATAACAAAGAGTTAACAAGATGGATGATGAGAGCAAGGCATTGCAAATCAACGGGGTCAGGGTAAGTCGATTTACCCACCCACCAAAACCGGGCTCAAAACATAGCGTTAGTCTCCGCTGATAACAACACCAGCACGGCACCCTGGGTAAGCTACATCAAAGCATAGGGCTCGTAAAACACACACCCTAACCAACAAGAGCAACCAGTAACCAGGAGAGAGATAGTATGGACTGGCTCGGATACGCGTTAATTGCGATCATTGTCCCTTTGGCGTTAAATGCATTGACCAAGTCAGCAGATGTGCCGGCGGAGTTTAAGGAGGGCAAGACATGGCTTGCCTACGGCTTGCCCCTTAAGATTTTTTCTATCCTCAGCCTTGGGTTTCCGCTTGGCGGGGTGATTTATCTGTTAACCGGTGAATATGAAAGCCTCTATGAGCCGGTTGGCTATATCCTGTTTTTCTCTTTGATTTCTCTACCGTTGGTTTTAGAAAGTTTTTTGGTGCGAATCGCCTTTGATAATGAGTCTGTTTACTGCTTTTCACCATGGCGGCCCAACAGGCGGGTAGCCTTCTCAGAATTAGGTAAACCTTATTACAGCGAGGCGATGCAGTGGTGGGTTATCCCGACAGCGTCACAGGGCTATATTCGTCTGCAAAGCCTTATCTCCGGCAAGGATGCCTTGCTTGAACGCCTGTCACACCCTCAATAAAAATCAAAGGTCTCACTACCCTTAAATCAGCGGGGACAGGGTAAGTCGATCTGCCACCCGCTGCGTGGGCAAGGGCGTTCTGCCCACCCTGCCTGTTCGTGAGCGCCATTCCCTGTTCCTGTCACCCAATAGCTCCCCCGAATCGTTTATAATTCAAACCTCAACGACGACACCGGTAACGCCTTACTATGATGACTCCCCGAATATCCTGCCTTTTAAGTGGCTGTTATGAGTGAACCCATACGCCTGGACAAACGTCTGGTAGCCCTGATTGGCTGCTCCCGTGGTGAGGCCCAGAAGTATATTGAAGGGGGCTGGGTGCTGGTGGACGGTGAGGTGGTGGATCAGCCGCAGTTTAAGGTGCTGGACCAAAAGGTTGAGTTGCATGCCGATGCCTCGCTAGAGACGATTGTGCCAGTGACACTGTTACTGAATATGCCGACAGGTTTTGATGAGCATGATCCCACCGCACCGCTGCAGTTGATCACACCGGCAAGCCGCTCTGCGGAGGATAGATCCGGTATTCGCATACTCACTCGACACTTTACCCGGCTTAAACCTACCGCACCGCTTGAGCCTGGCGCCACGGGCCTGCTGGCCTTTACCAATGACTGGCGGGTGGTGCGCCGACTGGTGGATGATGCGAGTAAGAACGAGCAGGAGTATATCGTTGAGGTGGGTAGCGAGGTTGAGCCTGAGCAACTGGCACGGCTGAATCGCCCGATGACCTTTAACAACTGGCCGATCCCTAATACCAAGGTAAGCCGCCAAAGCGAGACGCGCCTGCGTTTTGCCCTGAAGTCGGTACGGCCTGAGCAGATCGCATTTATGTGCAAGAGTGTCGGGCTGACGGTGGTGGCGATGAAGCGCATCCGTATCGGGCGTGTGTCGATGGGGAAACTGCTGCCGGGGCAGTGGCGATACCTGCCGCCGGGTAAGTTGTTTTAGTCGTTAAGAGCCGCCTTGACCAAATAAAAAAACGGGGCAAAGAGTGATGACTCTTTGCCCCGTTATCTTTATGGCCGGCCTTGTGCCGACGGCTAATTACAACTTCGCCAACTTCCTCTTTTGCAGTTCTTTAATCACATTCTCAAACTGCGCAATGGGATAAGCGCCTCTTAGCGGGATACCGTTAAGCACGAAGCCGGGGGTGCCGGTCATGCCGAACTTGCGCGCCTCGTCTATGTCCTGCTGGATGCGGGTGTGGATTTCGTCTT
>JBFFMJ010000028.1:0-5727 GCA_041554195.1 Thiohalomonadaceae bacterium | reverse complement strand
CCGAGCTGGGAATGTAAAGGTCTCGCCTGAAGAAGCGCTGCATCTGCCACAAATTAGGTGGCTAAACCGGCAGACTCTCACCGCAGTAACGCCGCCGCTACAACACCGGCGCCTGCCAACCGGGCAATAAAAAAGCCGCATTCTTTCGGAATGCGGCTTTTTTTAATACTGGTAGTCGCGAGTGGACTCGAACCACCGACCCCCACCATGTCAACGCGACCACGACCGTTCCTGTGGACCGCATAAATACTGGATTTACCTTTACCGTCAGTCACTTGCGTCTTGACTCATTGTGAAAGGTGGGGTACGTTTGTGCATATAGATGTTACCTCAACGGTCACATATTGGTCACACGGAGCATTCACCATGGCGGCGAAGACACTCGATACCAGCATCACAGAAGACACGGCAAGGAAATTTCTCAAGAAAGCAGGCGAGCGGGAAACTCTCTTTTGTAAAAAAGTCACAGGTCTGCATCTGGTCAAACTCAAGACCAGCGGAAGCTGGCGCTATCGGTATCTAGACGCAAGCGGGAAACGACGAGTAGCTACCCTTGGTCGGTTCACGGAGTTAAAACCTCAACAGGCCGCAGAGCTAGCACTTGATCTGCGCGGCACGGACATACTCGCGGAGAAGGAGCAGAATCGCAGAAAGGCCATTGAGGACGCAGCCCAGGCAGAGCACCGCACTATCCGCAACTACCTAGACGGGCCATACCAGCGTTATCAGTCAAGGAAGAAGACCGGCAACGAAACCATATCCATGATTCAGTTCAACTTTGCCGACCTCCTCGACCGTGACATGGCCGGACTGACCGCCTCAGACATTCGCACATGGCAGTACAAGCGCGAGGGGGAAGGTAGAGCGCACGTTACCCTAAAACGCGCCTATGGTGCGCTCAAGACCATGTTACGACATGCCTCTCGCCAAGATCCGCCCATCATCGAGAACAATCCGCTAGAGCATGTTTCTCTGGAGCGTCCGACCGACGATGAAAGAGCCGAGCAACTCTCAGTACAGCGGAGTGCTACACGTCGACTACTGTCTGATGATGAGATCCACGGGCTACTTGCCGGGCTCGATGCCTATGGCGAAGAACTACGAGCACAGCGTCGTAATAGCCGCGCTCACGGCAAGCCCTATCTGCCCGACTTGGACGCAGTGACCCATCCCCACTGGTTTATTCCATTCACCTATTGTGCGCTCTATACGGGCCTCAGGACTGGCGACCTCTACGCGCTGACATGGGATGAGCTGAATATCAATTTTGGGCGTCTGGTTAAGGTGCCGGAGAAAACACGGCATCACCCCAACCCGGCGAAAATCACAATGGATTTACCCGATGAGCTACTGCAAATCATGCGTGAATGGTGGAAGCAACAGGGAAAGCCGACTACCGGCCTTGTGTTTCCATCTGGAGTTAGTGGCGGGCGTATGGATAAGAAGGCACACGGAAGGTCATGGAAGCGAGTAAAGGGGCTTGGCGGAATTCCTGCCAGCCTTACATTCTATTCATTGAGGCATCACTTCATATCGACTCTGGTGGCCTCTGGTGTGCCTATGCTCACCGTCGCCAGACTGGCCGGACACAAAGGTACAGCAATGATAGAACAGAACTATGGGCATCTCTGCCCCACCGCAGCGCGTGATGCTATGGCGACATTCGCCGCGAAGATTAGCCGACGTAAAGTAGACGATGTGGAGGCGCAGGCATGAGCATGGAAGAAAAACTGAAAAGCGCAATTAGGGCGGCACATAGTAGAGCTAATGCCATTGCAGAAGAATCAAAGCATATTCAACTGCCAGAAAATCCCGCCGCATGGATTTCAGATATTGAGAGTTTTGCAGCGTCATTGCCTGACGAAATCCCGCAGAAAGAAAAAATACTTCGATACTCTCAATTTGCTAGTGCTGCAATCAGAGGCAACAACGAGCCGGAATTGCGCCGTCATATCTTGAGTATTTCAAGACTATGTGAAGATGCGGACTTCAACCACTTCATAGTGGAGAAGAACACAGAGCACAAGCGATCCGAAGAAAATGGGAGAAACGGCGGGCGCACGAACAAGCGGCGAAAGTGGGCAGATGAAGCAGCAAAACACATTGCCCGTTGGGAAGACTTGCCCGAGGATTTTAATCCATTAGTCATTGAAACAGACGAGTGTGATTACGAAATATATCGTGATGGAGAAAGGATTTTTGCATTTGACCAAAACACTGGGCAGGAGATTGGTTCGCTTGCTCGGAGCACATTTGAGAAAAGATATTTGTAATAACCATCATGGACAGTAACCCCCCTTAATGTCCCATCCCTCTTCATAACCTGTGCCCGAACATTCAAATGAGGGCACAACAATGCAACAAGCTGAAATTCTACGACCCGCACAAGCCGCGCAATTTTGCGGCATATCCCGTCGGCACCTGTACAACATCGCCGAGACCGATCCCACCTTCCCGAGAAAAATCGTAATCAGCAAACGCTATGTAGGATGGCGACGAGAGTCGCTGGAGAACTGGCTGCTGCAGAAAGAAGCGGAGGTGGCCTGATGAGCGCCTTCGTTCAAGCCGATTGGCTCACCATTCCCGCTGCTATATCACAATACGGCATCCCCGCTGAACTGATCGAGCAAGGCATCCTATTAGGGCGTCTTGAGGCCCGGCGTGCCTGTGGTGCGCGTGTGGTTCGCAAGTCCGAGCTTGCAGCCTTGGCGCTGCTGTTACGAACCGGCCAGAGTGAGGGGGGCGACGATGAATAAACCAAATGAAAACCCCGAGGCCGTGGTGGTGGTGACTCGGGGTAAAAGGTCTAACAAAAGCAGACGTCGTTATTATAGCAACAAGACATCGGTGCCGCTAGCAATGGGGGAGTGCCACCATGTCAGTTGATACCCTTCTCGACCGTCTGGACAAAGTAAAGCAGAGCGGCCCAGGTCGCTGGATGGCACGCTGCCCGGCACACGATGACAACGGCCCGTCACTGGCTATTCGTGAGACTGAGGACGGCACTGTTCTGGTGAAGTGTTTTGCCGGATGTGGAGCTGCTGATGTTGTTGCATCTGTCGGCCTAGAACTGAAAGACCTGTTTCCGGCGAATAATACCTTCCGCAAGTCACTAAAACCGCGTGAACGATGGATTCCTCGTGACGCCCTCAAAGCGGTGGCTAGTGAGGCGCTAATCGTCGTCATTGCTGTGCAAAAACTCAAAGCAGGTGAATGCCTTCACCCTGACGATGTGGAGCGTCTAGAGACAGCCGCAAGCCGTCTAAGGGCTGCCGCTGGGGAGGTTGGTTGCTATGGATAACGGAATTCAATTTCTCGATGAGATTGCAATGCAATCAGCCGATCCAGTTTCTTGGATAAATCAATTCACGCTAACAGATGACGAGGTGAACATGATCGCCGATCCTCTTTGGATTTACCCGGACATGATTATTCAAGGTCATGTATCAGTTTTTCCAGCGCCGCCAAATGGAGGAAAAACAACAATCTTCACATGGATAGCCGGAGAGATTGCCGTCGGCTACAAGGTCTTTTATGTCAATGCTGATATTTCTGGCGGAGATGCAAAAGACCTGCAACGTGAGGCAAACGAGAAAGGCTTTGCGCTTCTGCTCCCGGACATGAAAGCAGGGTTATCCATGAATGACGTAGTGGACAACCTGGAGCGCATGAACCAGCGAGCCGCTGATTATAGTGATTATGTGTTTATCTTCGATACGCTCAAAAAGATGACCGACGTTATCAGCAAGGGCAAATCCAAACAGCTATACAAAACGCTTCGAGGATTATCCGCTAAGGGCATGACCATTGCTTTACTTGCTCATACCAACAAGTACAACGATGCGGAGGGAAAGCCCATCTTTGAGGGAACCGGAGATCTGCGAAGTGACGTAGACGAAATGATTTATTTGGTTCCGCAAAAGCACGATGACGGAAGCATGACCGTATCAAGCCTGCCTGACAAAGTACGAGGCTCTTTTAAGCCGATAACCTTTCATGTGACACCTGATAGACAGGTAAGCCGCTCTGATGAGTTTGTGGACGTGCTGGAGGCCAAGAGACAGGACTCGCAGCGCGAAGCCGACGAGACCATCATTGAGGCGATTACCGAAGCAATACAGGATGGCAAGTTTCGGCAAACTGAGATAGTGGAGCATTGCAAATCTATCTCAATCGGATGGCGTATCGCACAGAAGGTACTCGACCGATACAGCACACCGCCTATTCAGCTATGGAAGTGCGAGAGGGCTTTCCAGAACAACGCAAAGCAGTATCAGTTACTAGATTCTGTTCCCCCTTTGTGACCGGTAAAAGTGATAAGTGGTGAAAGTGGTGAAAGTGGTAAAACCGACATGCCAAAACCGGGAAAATAGGACTTTTCCGGCATCAAACCACCTCTACAGCCCGCGCCGTTACTGGGTTTCACCACTTATACCACTTAGACTACTATTACCACTTATATCAATTTAGGGGGGAGCACATTTCACGAGAACCATAGTACCCCGCCTATCTATAGTATCCATGTATTACGTTAAGTGCATGTTTGTGTTCGTTATTATTTAACCGAACTGCTAATATGTTACCAATATGTGACCAACAACAGAGGTAAATCAAATGAAACTCGAACATTCAAGAATCCGTGAAGCAGCAAAAACCGCGATCAACCTGATTGAGAAATACCGCCGCGATTACAACGGCATCAACAAAGACTTCAAGCCGGAGGTTATCGCAGAGAAACGCGCCGCCCTCTTAACCGAGTTCAATACGAAAATGTCAGACATCCTCCCGGTATTGACCGCAGGCGCTGACCAACTGAAGGCCGAACGCGAAGCACTAACCAACCCTGAGCGCCATCTAGTGATTAATGGTGTGAAGGCTGCCAATGATATGACACCCGGCCAGGCATGGCTTGCCCAGTCCTTTAAGGAACTGCCAGAGGCTCACCGAATGACTGCTATTGAGCAAATCGACAGTGACGCGGTAAAGCTGGCCGCATACATGGCCGCTGACACCAACACCGCAGAGGGTAAGAAAGCCGCCGCCGCACTACTGGACACTATCGAGATTAACACCCCGGAAACTCGCGCACTGAAACAACTGGAGCTAGATGCACGAAAGGCGCTGTTAGAGTATCAGGACCGCCCCGGCTCCGGTATGTCTCCCGCTAGTCGCATGGCATTGGGACGCCAGATTAATGCGCTGGAGAAAGTCTCTATTCCGGCGGCCTGATTACAGTCTGAAAAATTCAGGGGATAAGCAATGGCGAAGTTTAAGCCGGGACAGTCCGGAAACCCGGCAGGGAGGCCGAAGGGTTCCAAAGATAGGCGTACTGACCTACGTAAGCAGTTAGGGGAGCACTCACAGGCCGTTATCGACAAGGTGGTCAGCGCGTGCCTCGATGATGGTGACATGATGGCGTGTCGGACAATCGTTGATCGCATCGTCTCACCGTTACGCCCTAAGACCGAGCCTGTAGCCTTTGAGTTGGACAAGGACGCACCACTAACCCAACAGGCCGCCCAGGTACTAGGGGCAGTGTCAGAAGGCGTTATAGACCCCACGACAGGTAAAGCCCTGATTGATGGAATAGCCGGGCTTGCCCGTGTGACTGAAATCGACGAACTGAGCAAGCGCCTTGATGCGCTGGAGGCAGCGACTAATGAGTAAACTGAAAGACCGTATAGAGCAGCTTGAAGCACGACTGATTCACAGCGAGCCGAAGCGTAT
>JBFFMJ010000027.1:0-9429 GCA_041554195.1 Thiohalomonadaceae bacterium | reverse complement strand
GCTCTATCTTGCCATCGGCGGGAGCTCTCTGGCACAGCACGGCCGGGCGGTGGCCGAGGCACTGGCGGCGGGCGATCTGGCGCTGGCACGCGAGCGGGTCGGCTGGATAGTCAGCCGCGATACCGCCACGCTGGATGAGGCCGGGGTCTCCCGCGCCGCGGTCGAGTCGGTGCTGGAGAATGGCAACGATGCCCTGTTCGGCGCTATCTTCTGGTTTCTCCTGCTCGGCGCCCCCGGGGTGGTGCTGTTTCGCCTGAGTAACACCCTCGATGCCATGTGGGGCTACCGCACCGAGCGCTATCAAGCCTTTGGTTGGGCTGCGGCGCGTTTGGATGATCTCCTGGGTTGGTTGCCGGCAAGACTATCGGCACTCTCCTATCTGCTGGTGGGGGATACCGTGCGCGGCTGGCACTGCTGGCAGCGCCAGGGGGATCGCACCGACAGCCCCAATGCCGGAGTGGTGATAGCCAGTGGCGCCGGAGCGCTGGGTCTGCAGCTGGGTGGCGCGACCGCCTACCATGGGGAGTTACTCCAGAAGCCGCTCCTTGGGGTGGGACTCGCGCCGCAAAACGCCGATATCGAGCGGGCTATTCGGTTGGTTCAACGCGCCCTGGTGTTGTGGCTGATCCTGATTCTCATCCTGGGAGTGTTAACTTGACGAAGTTACACCATGGGGGGCGTCTGCGTGAGGCGGCGGCTCGCTACGATATTCCACTCCAACAGTGGCTGGATCTCTCCACGGGCATTAATCCTGAAGGTTGGCCGGTGCCACCACTCCCGGCGGGCTGTTGGCAGCGTCTGCCAGAAGCGGAGGATGGCCTGGAACGGGCGGCCTCAGCCTACTATGGAGCAGAGCATCTCCTGGCGATAGCCGGCTCGCAGGCAGCAATCCAGGCATTGCCCCTGCTGCGGCCCCCTTGTCGGGTAGGGCTTTTGGCACCCAGCTACGCGGAGCATGCCGCCGCCTGGAATCGTCAGGGGCACGAGATGATCACGCTGGATGCCGGGGCGATCCCCTCACAGCTGCCGCGACTCGATGTGTTACTGCTGGTCAACCCCAATAACCCCACCGGAGAGTCCTTCTCCCCCGAGCAGTTGCTGGGCTGGCATGCCACGCTGGCCACAAACGGCGGCTGGCTGGTGGTGGATGAGGCCTTCATGGACACCACCCCGGAACAGAGCGTGGCGCAGCATTGCGGCGAACCGGGTCTCATCGTCTTGCGCTCCCTGGGCAAGTTTTTTGGTCTGGCCGGCGCGCGGGTCGGTTTCGCGGCAGCCTGGCCGACCTTGCTGCAGCGACTGGGCGACATGCTCGGACCCTGGGCGGTCAGTGGTCCGGCACGGGAGGTGGCGTGCCGGGCGCTGGTCGATGAACGGTGGCAGGCGAAGACACGCCTGCAGCTGATGCAGCAGGGAAAAAGATTGCAGCAGATGCTCACCCGCTCAGGCCTGACACCGGCAGGCGACAACGGTCTGTTTCAATACTGTCCCACGGCTCAGGCAATGTTGTTACATGAATCACTGGCGCGCCAGGGAATTCTCACCCGCCTGTTTGAAGAGCCGCCCGCAGTGCGTTTCGGCCTACCCGGCGATGAGGCGGCCTGGCTGAGACTGGAACAGGCACTCACGAAATGCCAAATCGAGCCAAATAGAAAGGCCGCCGAATGTTGAAAAAGTTAGTGTTGCTTGCACTGTGCGGAGGCTCTCTGTCACTACAGGCGGCCATTACCGTGCAGGACGACACCGGGCGCAGCGTAACCTTGTCGCAACCAGCCACGCGTATTGTCAGCCTGGCCCCGCATGTCACTGAGCAGCTCTTTGCTATTGGCGCCGGGGAGAAGATCGTCGGCGCGGTGGACTACAGCGATTACCCGGAGCAGGCGAAAGCGATCCCCCGTGTTGGCGGCTACAGCCGTATGGACCTGGAACGGATCCTTGCCTTAAAGCCGGATCTGGTGGTGGGCTGGCACAGCGGTAACGATGTACGTGCGATTGAGCGGCTGCAGGGGCTGGGCCTGACGGTCTATATGAGTGAGCCACGTCGATTGCAGGATATCGCCGATGGTATGGCACGCCTGGGCGTACTGGTTGGCGAAGCGGAAATGGCACAGCAACAGGCCGAGGCGTTTCGCCAGCGCTTCGATGAGTTACGTGAGCAAAACAGGGACGGAAAAAAACGTACTCTTTTTTACCAAATCTGGAACCGCCCCTTGATGACTGTCAGCGGTCAGCACCTGATTAACGACGTCATTAACCTGTGCGGCGGGCACAATATCTTTGCCGAACTGGAGGCACTAACCCCGACTGTTTCGCTGGAAGCGGTTTTGGTCGCCGACCCCGAAGTGATTGTCGCCAGCGGCATGGGAAAGGCGCGCCCCGAGTGGCTTGACGACTGGAGGGCGTGGCCGCAGATGCAGGCAGTCAAGGCGGGCAGACTCCATGTCATCGACCCCAACCTCATCCAGCGCGCCACCCCGCGACTGCTGCTGGGTGCAGAGCAGATGTGCCGTTTTCTGCGCTACGATGCAGAGTAAGCGTTGCTGACGGTCTATGGTGTAAATGGAACTAAGGGTTAGGGATGACATCCAAAGCGGGAAGTAATCCCGGCGATTTAATTACAATTCTTTGCCTCTTCTAACGTGTAAGCAGCGGCTACACAGCGTTCCTTCTGCTCGTATTCAGCTAGCGTGTTTTCAAAATTCTCAAGAAGCTCGTTGTGCGTTTTAACTAACTCGTTATGTTTGTTGAATAAGGATTCGAGTTCGCCCGCAAGGTCATTCAATTCTGACTTGCAGACAAACCCTTCCTGGCTGCACGTGAAAGGCTCAAAGCAAACGTCATTGTTGCCGACAATTTTTTCACCAAAACCCAGACACTTCATTTGCTTGCCATCAGCGCAATAGTACGTATCTCCATATACATTGAATACAAGCAATAAACCGATTAGCACAGTGGCCAATTTCTTGGCGCTAAAAATTTGAACCATCTTTGGGCACCTGCATAAATAGTTAAATCCTTCCTGGTAGCAGAAAAGTCGAAGCTATCCCTGGCGCTGTCGTGTGAGTGCACCATGCCCTTGTCGCTCCTCGCTATCCGTGACTGTCTCGACAAAAGAACCGTTGGCAACACAGTGTTTGACGAAAGTGGCACAGAATGCACGAACACGGTGCGACCCAGGTCTCCCCTTGAATGTGATCGAGGACGGGTCGAGAAATGTCATATCACCAACTCACCCGTTTCAGGAGCAGTTTCGCTGCTAACCCAGCAATGGCAACAGATCATGGAAGAGGCGTAACTACTCGCCCCGTTCCGACAAGATGTACTCACCGCAAAAAATCGCGGCCGGGACGTCCGCTCCCACAATATGAGGGGCTTGGATTTTGTAGGAGCGGCTTCCAGCCGCGACCGAACGGAGGCGCCGCAGACAGTCGCGGCAAGATGCCGCTCGTACACTATGAACTCCTCCTCAAAAAAATGATTCACCGCAGAGGCGCGGAAGCGCAGAGAAAATCCATGACTGAAGTCTGGAGCCCAGGTAGGTACAGAGTGCTTACATGCGACACCTGTTGCGGCTCGCACGTGGGGGTGTTGCACGGCTTCATCCACACCTTAAAGCCTGTCTCTCAAAAACTCTGCGTCTTTGCGTCTCTGCGGTAAGACCTTTTTTGAGGGGGCGATTAGTTACGAAGAGGCAATGAAAGAGGCGGAAGCGGTGGCGCAGGGCAAGGCAAGGATGAGACTGAAATCAAAATAGGGTGTTAATTGTGGACACCACCGACCATTTTGCGCAGAAAATTATTGACATACCTATCCCCCCCCATAGGATACTTCCTGCATTGGATTATGAGGAAAGACCCAGATGGGGCATACACACCACTCCCACCCTGACATCATCAAGCGCCTGAAACGGGCCGACGGGCACCTGAAAAAGATCATTGCCATGATTGAGGAGGGGAAACCCTGCCTGGATGTCGCCCAGCAGCTTCAGGCCGTCTACAAGGCCATTGGTAACGCCAAGGGGGTATTCGTGCAGGACCACATTGAGGGCTGCCTTACCGGTGAGAACGACTCACCGACTGAGTTAAAACAGAAGATGAGAGAGATCAAGGAGATCTCCAAATATCTCTAATCCCAAACACCAAATAATCGGGAACAGTGTGATGAAGAAATACCTGATTGGCCTATTCGGCCTGCTACTTACCTCCAACGTCCTGGCGCACGGCATGTCTGCCGTGGACAAGCAACGGATTCTGGATGCCGGATTGATGGAATATATTGAGCTGGGTGCCTCGCATATGCTTACCGGCTATGACCACCTGCTCTTCCTGTTCGGGGTGATTTTCTTTCTCACCCGCTTTAACGACATCATCAAGTTCATTACCGCCTTTACTATCGGCCACTCCATCACCCTGATCTTCGCCACCCTCTACGGTATTCAAGCCAACTACTACCTCATCGACGCGGTCATTGCCCTGACGGTGTGCTATAAGGCCTTTGAGAACCTCGATGGTTTCAAACGCTATCTCAACAGCCGCTCGCCCAACCTCACTTGGATGGTGCTCGGCTTTGGCCTGATTCACGGTTTCGGTCTGTCGACCCGCCTGCAGCAATTGCCGGTGGGTGAGGAAGGCCTTGTACTCAAGATCATCGCTTTTAACGTGGGGGTCGAGGTCGGTCAGGTAATAGCCCTGGCGATAATGCTGTTCCTGCTCTCCGGCTGGCGCAAGAGCGAATCCTTCCTGCGTTTCAGCAAAGCCTCGAATGTGGCATTGATGATGGTCGGCGGCCTGCTGTTGCTGATGCAGCTGCACGGTTACCAGCACTCCGTATACACGGACGACTTCCCGCTTAACAAGGATGACCATTCCCATGTCCACGCAGATATGGCCGCCGTCACGGCTCCTGCCGCACTGGAGGGCTACGAGAAGCCGATTAGTCTGACACCACCGGTTGTCGCGGAGCCGACGCCCGTTGCAACGACAGCTGCGCCGAACACTCACGCGCATGGTGACGGAAACTCTCACTCACATTGATTTCGAGGACTCACTTATGATGAAAAAACTTGTATCCGTTGTTGCCCTGCTTGTGATGCTCCAGGCACAAAACGCAATGGCCCACGCAGATGGGCATGGCCCCGTCAGCCCTGAGATGGCAACCGCCATCGCGCTGGATGCGGCCGGACAGTTTACGAGCTTTGATGCGGGGCTGGGCTTTGGCCAACTCGGCAGCGGTTGGAAGGGGCTGGGAAAAGAGACCGCAAACCTGGTAACCAAAGGTAAGGGCTATTACATCGTCAGTGTAACGAACCAGGCAGAAGGCAAAACGCTCTACGTGCTGATGTCAGTCTCCGGGAGTATCTACGATGCGAACTTCACCGGCGAATTCCCCAAGGTGAAGTAAGTGGCACTGGCGATTCCAATCCTGAAGGTCATTATAGCGGCAATAATTATCGCCTTTGCCTCGTGGCTTGCTGGTAAAAAGCCTGAGATGGCAGGGTTCATCATCGCCCTGCCCATCGCCTCGCTGCTGGCGCTCGTCTTCACCTACCTGGAGCACCGGGACGCGGAAGCCAGTATTACCTTCGCCAAGAGCATTCTGGTCGGGGTACCGGTTTCCTATCTCTTCTTTGTGCCCTTCTTCTTCGCTGACAAACTGGGGAACAGTTTTTGGCTAAGCTATCTGACCGGACTAATATTGTTGGTGCTGGGGTTCTTTGTCCACCGCTATATCATGGCGTCACTCGGCTGAATTGGAATGAAAGAAATGCTCTTCCCGCGTGCTTCTCGCAACACAGGCTTTTGGCAAGACGATGGATTATTAATCGCCCAGAGGAACATTCAACACTGCGCGCGAGAAGATTTGGATCGCAGAAATGAGAGTTTTTGATCTGACCCCAAACTAAATGCCTGCTCCTGGCCGATACCGGCTCAAGCCTCTGAATTCTTACGCTTTCTCCCTGGCAATGCCTCCTACGCGACCGTAGCGGACTTTAGGTATTAGCCTGGAAATCATTCGCAGATCACCCAAGAGCAGACATTCAACGACCCAGTTAAGGGGCGCCGCAGTAGCGGCGTCCCAGCGAACGATAGTGAGCGATCTTCATGTGATTTAGCCATTATTGCTAGTGAACATGGACGTTATCCATGCAGTTATTGATGACACAACAATAGTTACTGCTAGGCCAAATATGCCGTCTTTGTGTTCGCTGTACCATAGCTCGACCTTTCCAGATATTGACGATAGACGCTCCGCTCTTAACAACCCCTCTGGTTGAAGCTTTATTTTGAAACGCATATCAAATCCAGATGGCCGCGTGAATTCAATGCAGCTGTTTGCCTGCAATATGGCTAATTCCTTAGCGACCATAGCTCTGTCACTAAGTGGCTTCTCCAAGTAAGACTTTTCTTCGGCCCCTTTTGTCGCAGAATACTCCATCTTTTTCCATCCATTCTCTATGCGCCAGCCTACATGACCATGATAAATTACCCAAGCCAATTCTCCTGCTTCAAAAGAGATATCATCGTCCAGCCTTGGCCAATGCTGATATATCCCAAGCAGTATTTTGTCACTCTCTTTCATGTGGTCCCTTTTTGGCTAACGCCTAGCTCACCCGACGAAAACCGCGAAGCGGTTTTTGGTCGGGTGGAGCGCCGTGTTATGCGATGTTTGATGTGGACACATTAAGTATCACCCACACCCTTGAAAACCAAGTTTTGGTTCTCATCTAATCCGACGACTAAATATGTATCAATCCCAAGCTTCCAAACCAAATAATGAGCCGCATTTGATTGTAATGCCGCCTCACAGCTTCCGTGCCATTGATGCTCGCTGCATAACTCTAATTGTGATTGTTCCCATAAGGGCTCTTTCCCTACGGTTGATAGCACAACAGACTTATTCATCCCTATTTCAAGTTGTGACTCTACGATTGCTGGGTAAATCGCGTACAAAACGACAGCCACTAAAACCGCAAGAAGCGATAAGCCAAGAAAACTTTCCAGTAGCTTTACGACCTTCACATAAGCTCCGTCATTTTTACGCATAACGACCAGCATAAGGGGCGCCGCGGTAGCGGTGATCTTGCCCCATTTGAGTAGACACACCCAGTTATGCAGCGGCCAGTTCAAATTCAACCGGCGATAAGTAGCCAAGACTGGAGTGACGCCGCGTATGATTGTAGTACGTGATATATTCCATAATCTTCCTTTCCCCGTCCTCCGGTGTAGCAAAGGATTCGAAGTACACCATTTCTGTCTTTAGCGAATGAAAGAATGACTCCATGTGAGCATTATCATAACAATTCCCTCTACGACTCACACTTCGCGATATTCCATGTTTATCCAACAAGGCACGATAACCCAAAGAAGCATACTCTACTCCCTGATCACTGTGGAAAGTTGCCATGTTAGTGTCTGGTCGGTTGTTTATCGCTTCCAGCAGAGCCTGGCAGACCAGTTCAGCATTACGACTCTTACTCATCGCGGCGCCTAATATATTCCTGGTGAACCTATCCATCACACAAGCAAGAAATAAGGGGGCGATTTGGGTATTGATTTGCGTAATATCACCTACCCATACCTCGCCACCCTGGCTAGGTGTCGGGCAGACTCCTTCCCTTTGCGCCTCCGAGTAGAATGAGCGCTTAGAGCTGGCTCGCTGCTGCTCACGTCGCTTCATCTTCGCCACTATGCCATGCTGGCGCATGAGGTTTGCAACCTGGTTCCGCCCTACGGACTCACCCCAGCTCAATAAGTCCTTATACACTCGTGGGTAGCCATAGCTTTCATTACTCAGCTTGTGGCTCTGACGTATCAGCCCAAGAAGCCGTATGTGACGTTCATTCCTTTCACTGACGGGACGACCTAGCCACGCATAATAACCGCTTCGTGACACTTCCAAACAATTACAAAGCAGTCGTACGCTGTAGTCGGTTCGCAGTCGATTAATTACTTCGAACGCTTCTGAGCGTTCTCGGCCACGAACCGTTCGTACTTTTTTAGGATTTCATTCTCCGTCTTAACCTTCGATAATTCCTTTTCAAGGCGCTGAATTCGCTTGTGCGCCTCGGTCAAGTCAGAGACAGGAATGGTGATGGCATCCTTTCCTGTCAGTTTTTTATCTCGCATCTCCTTTCTCCAACGTGACAGCATGAAAGGATGTATACCTAAGGCATCAGCAACATCCTTTGCTTTGATGTCTGGGTGACTAGCCAGTATTACGGCCTGTCGTTTAAAGTCGAGACTATATGTGTTGTGTTTTCGGTCTTTCATTGGACACCTCTTCTTCTCTGCGAAGATTTAGGTGTCTACTAAAACAGGGCAAGTCCACGGCGTCCCAGCGAACGAGAGTGAGCGATCTTGATGCGCTTGTTAGGAATCATTGGTGCATCCCCTGGTGCTCAAGTAGGAAGACTTGCAGTGAATGCATTTTCCAATAGGAAATGCGCCACCATAAAATCCTTTGAAGAAGATCCCACTTAGTTGTCCACAGCATGGGCACGTTGTAAAAGCGCAAACCGTGCCAGCAGCACCACCAACAAGAAATACCGCTACTCCAAGCCATTGAAACGGAGATGCAAACGCAAGAAATAGGCCGACAGGCAACAATGTGGCAAACATGAAAAACATTACCCGCATTCGCCTCTTCGTTCGCTGCACCGCTGCATCATCCATGCTTTTGTATTCCTAACGTTTTAGCTCAGCCGACCTGTGCCGCATAGCGACGAAGGAGCGACGCGGTACTGGGTCGGCTGGAGTGCATGGTTAGGAGCATTTTAACCTCCAGCCATTTGACGAAAAATACGCCAATACACCCAGAATAAATATTATAAATGGCCATACATATGACCTATTTGAGTAACTTGGGCAAAGCAATGATTGCTTGATTACCTGCTCGAGTAATAGTGGCTCAGAGTTGCTATACATACATGGAGTAAAACCCATAGCCACGATAACAATAGGAATAACCATTGCTACAATAGCAATTATCCTTACATATGAACCTACTCGAACTCTAATTATTGAAAAAGATGAGCAGATAATTATGCATGTAAGCAACAATAACGCGATAACATGCCTTGCTGAATAAAATGGACGTTTGAAGTCTTTAACGCCCATGAAATAGTTATCACCAATCGCATTCATAGTGGAACTAATGTAGAGAGAGGCCAATAGAGAAATGGCAAGCGCTGCAATAGTAATTGAGGCGATTGTTTTCAATGTTTAGCTCCTAACGTTGAAGCTGTGCGGCGCAAACGGAGCGCAGCGTAGTTTGCGTCCGAACGAGCGACTTGTGTACGCCCAGCATGGGCATGAACTAATGAGGTGAAAGTCCTCTGTAGGAAGGTCACCATTCTTAGCGGTTTATACCGTTATTAGATGCTAACTACTAGCGAATGGCAAGGGCCAACCCGTGAGGGGCGGTCTGAAG
>JBFFMJ010000026.1:0-14071 GCA_041554195.1 Thiohalomonadaceae bacterium | reverse complement strand
TTGAATAATGGCGTTTTCGGTGCTTGACTTCCGGCGCCGCAAACGCTTAAATGAGCGCCCTCTTGGCCGGGTAGCTCAGTTGGTAGAGCAGGGGATTGAAAATCCCCGTGTCGGCGGTTCGATTCCGTCCCCGGCCACCATACAAATCAAAGGCTTACGTCATTTTGGCGTGAGCCTTTTTTATTTGGTGCGGGAGTTTGCGTGAGGCTGTTATTAGCAGCCCTTCGAACGCCTCCGCAGGATCACCATGACCTCCTCGTCGGGCTCGGTGATACGGTTCACCAGCTCGATGAGCTTACGTAATTCAGCGGCAGAGTAGTGAGTCGTAATAGAGGCTGAACGGTGTCCCATCAGCTCCCGACGATCCTCCAACGCTACCCCTCTGTTGCGTAAGCGGGTCGCGAACGTGTGGCGCAGGTCATGTACCCTCACAGGCAGTTCTGCGGCCCTACGGGCCCTCAGCCATGCTGAGTTGAACATCCTGAGGATGGGTGAGGAGCGATAGGTAAACACGTATTCCGGGTGTTGACCTCGCGCTTGCTCGATGACCTCCTTGGCAACATCGTTCAATACCACCAAACGGTCTTCGTCGTTCTTAGTGAACTCCGCAGGGATGATGAAGATGGAGGTCCCAAGCATCGGGATCTTCACCTCCCACTGCCAGCGAAGAGAACAGACCTCGCCGTCCCTGCAGCCCGTATTCACCGCGAACAGGGCCAGCTGGTGGATATGGGCGGGCAGTTGCGCAAACAGACGCCCCTGCTCCTCCCAGGTCAGCGGATAGGGTGGCTTCTTTGACTTGTTGGGCAGATTCTTTAGCTTTGGAGCCCGTTCTAGCCATGTCAGCCCATGCTCATCCCGCCACTCCTCGGCTTGGTTGAGCACCTGGCGAACCACAGCAATCCCGTGATTGATGGTGCCAGGCTTGTTCCCTCGCCGCTTACAAGCCGAGATATACGGCTCTAAGCTCTCCTTAAAAATGCGGTTTATCGGCAGGTCCCCGATGAACGGCATCACGTCGCGTAGGCGACGCTCATCATCCTTGATGGACTTCTTATGCGTATTTTCCCGAAGATACCGCTGTGCGGCCTCCTGAAAACTCCGCTGAGGGCGGACACCATAAATCTTGGCTTGGCGTACCTCTTCGATACGCCTTGCCAGATACTGCTCCGCCCGGATTAGGGTTCTCTCACCTGTACTTTCGCAGATTCGAGTTCCCATGACGCGCTTGTCGATATGCCAGATACCACCGCGCTTTACTAGGCCCGGTGGAGGGTTATGCTTCATTCGCACCTCCTTTACCAGGCCTTCCGTTGCATTGTTTATATTCGTCTAGCAACTGATCAATTTCAACCCTATCGAATGCAATACCTTGGGTACCGATCTGTATGACGGTGAGGTAAGGGCGCAACTCTCTATTAAATCGGTTGCGATCCATAGCGCAATATAGGGGGGCATCACGAAATCGAATGAGTCGCGGCGTGAAGGGAAGTGAGGATTTCTTGCGTTCCATGTCGAGTATCCAATGTTTGCTCATGGATACATATGGAAGGCGGTGAAAAACAGGATGTTGTCTTGTTACTTTACAGACAAGTATGTTTTATAAAATTATTCGTCAAGTAAGTTTTAACTTCTAATAACAGAATGATAAAACACAGTTGATTTTACCATGCGAAGACAATGAATATCCATTTTTGGATTTTGATGAATCAATGAGGGCATGGTTACGATAACAAAATAGAGTGTGTGAAAGGGCAGGATGTATGGCGTTCAACAAGATTGTTAATAAGAAGAACTTGGGTAAGATTATTCATAATAGTTACCCAATGACCCACGAACAGGGAGGGTATTTGTATATTGCAATAAATTACAACTGGAAAAAACGGCTTAAAGTGGGATGCACAAATAGTTTGCGTAGTTTGTATAAAGAGAGGGTTCCATGGTACGCGAAAGTTTGGATGGCCAAGCCAAGAACGATACCCAAGGTGATTCTGGCCATTGAGGTGAAATGGGCGCGACATGCACTTGAGCAAATTGTCATTAAGCTTTTGGGCGATTATCGAAATTACCAAGATGGAAACGAATACTTCAAAATGAGCCATGACGATGCAATTTCTGTGGTTAGGGAGATCGCAGAACGTTATAACGCAGTGTGTGCTCAGCATGACCCAAATAACAGATCATATTTAGATATGTGTGTCAGGCTTAATCTGGTAAAGGTGGTTGAGGAAGACGCGGATTATCAGTATTACGTCTATCAATAATTGCTAGAGCGTGGTTATGTGAGAGTGAGTAATACGAGAAATATGTAATGGTCTATATCTTTTATTATCTATGGGAGTCTACTTTTCCCTCGACCACTCGCCATAACCCATTGCTGCGCCATGAGAGAACATGCTGAATCTCATTAGGAGTGGTGCCGTGACCACAGAGGTAATGAACGATTGCAAAGACGGCACGTCGCTTGGCGAGTGGGGCTGACTCCTTGCCTTCGCAGGAGGCGCTGCAACGCTATGTTCCTTTATGCCTTCGCTCTGAAAGCCGGTCTCTGGGATCTTTTCAAACCGAGGCAGGTAAGATTCATATATAGCCATCACTCCCCTGTCTATTGATGGTCTTCTTAATTCTTAAACCTTTATCAAGCTACACTTCCACTAACGGCTGAACGACGGACTCAGAGTAGCGGATAGCGGTATCTTATTGTCGCAGATGATGACTTCAATGCACTCGTATATATGCTTAGCGTAGGCTATGTGATAGCGCAGCTAATGATGATTGCAAACACGTAGTGCTAAAAACAACTTACATGCCTACTCTTGGCAAGTAACCATCCTGAAATCAAGCTCGACAAACCCCGTGGATATTTCCATCAATTTAGTCTTGATAGCGCCAATGCCACGACCCGAAAATTCGTTTTCCTGCATTGCCTCAAGCATAAGCAGCTCAAAGGCTGTTGACTTCATCCAGTCCACATCTGATTTATAACCACAAACAGCCAGACAATTTGTGTTTTTAATAAAGCGCTTAATATGACGTTTATCTATATTCAATGTGCTGCATGAACCGAAAACAACAATGCGTCCACTCAATGAACCCGACAGTAGCTCCCCTAAATCATCGGTAGTCATTGACCCGTCACCAAGTTTTATACACCCATCTTCGCCATGAAATGCGAGGTAAAGAACAGGATATTCTTCATATCCTCTTCTCCATTTATTTAGATACCACTTTAGTTCGACGCCTGTAGCGCAGTCTTTGTAAATAAACTTGAAACTCCTATATTGCTTGGCGATAAGTTCAAGGATCGGCTGGACTGATGACTTTCCCCTCAGACTTCCATCCCATGGTCCTTCTAAACAAATCACATGCTTCCATTGATCGGCCTTCCTCATTTAATCACCCCATGTTCCATGTGAATAGCTTTTCTATTATTTGAAACTGGCCAAAACTGTCTTCTAGGGCGCCGCGATCTGCTGGACGATGGCCTCGGCGTATCGGGTGGCGGTGTCGTTTTTGTCGCGAATATTGGCCTCCAGTTGGTCGCAGAGGGACATTAGTTCGTCGACTTTGGTGACGATACGGTGTTGTTCAGGAAGTGGGGGAACAGGGACAAGTATATTCGATAGGCTGTCAACATTTAGTTTTGGCATTTTGATACGATTCTCAAGCACCCGTACTTGTTCTAGAAACACTTCGGAGAGAATGGACCTTAGGAGAAATTCTTTATCTATCAGAGCCTCTAATGGGTACATGTCTGCACTGCAAAGACCGTCACACGGTGCAATAATTGCCTTTGATAGAGAAGGACGTATCTTTGAATACAGAATTTGTCCCTCGTAGAATCGATTGTTTGGTCCTTTAATTCCGGACTCTTCCACTGTTCTTCTCAAGATGAGCTTGCCGGTTCCTTTTTCAATCGAATCAGGTGCAATCTGCTCATGGTCTTGAAATTCATCTGGCTGAACAAGTTCGGATTTAAACTCTACTAGTGAACCAAAACGACTCCATTTCCATCCGGTTGCTAATTCAAACGGGACATCATCATATTCAATTTCGCGTATAAACTTATTGCGCTTGATGAGTTTTTTCTTGATCTTTATCTGTCGTTCACTTTCTATTTCATCTAGTAACGCGCTAGCAGGTTTCTCGTTAGGATTGTGCTCCACCAACTTCCCCTGCACGGCGAGTTGGAGGATGGTTTGGCGAAGGGCCTGGACCGATTCGATGGTGGTGTAGAGATCGGCGAAGTTGTCGCGGATGCGGTGCCAGGCGGTTTTGGTGGCTTTGGCGTCGGCGGCTTCGGTGAGCGGGTGGTGGACGGCGCGGATGAGGCGCTGGTGGGTCGTTTCGCGGGCGTTGCACTCGGCCTCCAGTTGGTCGCAGAGGGCCATCAGTTCGTCGACCTTGGCGACGATGCGGTGTTGTTCGGCGAGTGGAGGCACAGGGACAATGAGCTTCTCCATTTTGTCTTTTGTCATGTGTGCCATTGAAATGCCATGACCAGAAGCCTTTATCTCTTGTGTCTTTTCCTGAAGGAACGTGTATAGATAGTTTTTGAACAGTAAGCTGTCGTCATAAAAGTCCAGCTTCCATATATGGTAATGGTAGATAACCTTAGGTCCGCTCCAGATGAAGGGGCCAAATGAGGCCGACCATGCATAGATTAAGTCACCCTCATCACAGTATTTGTCATCTTCCAGCTCTAAGTCCGAGTAATACCACTCATTTGAAGTGAACAGGTTTCCGACACGTAAAAGCGGGGTTCCGCTTTCCAGCATTTCGTGACGTTTGTATGCGCGACCGTTTATGACGCGGATTAACTCCCCTAATCGTGCATGACTCCACCCGTGAGGAAGTTCACAAAGGTCGTCATCATCAGTAATAGATGGTAATACCTTAGGCTTCTTGAACTTGCCATCAGCGATTTGCTGCTCCTTTGCCAATTGTATTTTTTTGATTGGAATAGACGCAGCTTCATCATTTGAATCTTGCGCAACAAGCTTCCCCTTCACCGCCAACTGCAACACCATCTCCCGCAGCTTCTGAATCCCATTAGGCGCATCGATGAAGTGCCCGAACTGTTGTAGGAACTGCTCGTTGGTCATGCGCCACGCTCCAGTGCCTCGGCGAGTTGGCCCTTGAGCTGTTCCTGAATATCGGCAATGTCGGCTTGCAGCCCTTGGTATTCGGCCAGCAGTTCATCCGGGTCGCCGGGGCCCTCGTCGGCGTTGTGGGGGTTCTTGATGTCTAGGTTGTAGTTACTCGCCTTGATGGTGTCGATGCCGACGCGCCACGCCTGCTCGTTCTCCTCGCGGTTCGCCCACCACGCCTTTTCGGTCTCGAACTCCTCGATTCGCATCGGCTTGGTCTTGGAGTAGGACTTGTAGCCCTCGGGGTAGGGGTGTTCGTAGTACCAGATCTCCTGGGTCGGCTCACCCTTGGTGAAGAAGAGGAGGTTGGTCTTGATGCCGGTATAGGGGTTGAAGACGCCGTTGGGCAGGCGGACGATGGTGTGGAGGTTGCACTCCTCCAGCAGCTTCTCCTTGATGCGGGTCTTGATGCCCTCGCCGAAGAGGAAGCCGTCGGGTAGGACGACGGCGGCGCGGCCATCGGTTTTGAGGCGACGCATGATCAGAACCATGAAGAGGTCGGCGGTCTCGCGGGTGGAGAAGGCACCGAAGTTCTTCTCGATGCCGTCCTCCTCCATGCCGCCGAAGGGCGGATTGGTGACGATGACGTCGACCTCGTCCGCCGGGCCGTAGTCGCGCAGTGGGCGGGTGAGGGCGTTGTCGTGCACCACGCGGTTGGGCACCTCGATGCCGTGGAGCAGCATGTTGGTGGTGCAGAGCAGGTGGGGGAGCTGCTTCTTCTCGACGCCGTGGATGGCCTGTTGCAGCTGCTCGCGGTCTTCCACGCTCTTTACGTAGTTGTTGCGCACATGCTCGATGGCGCAGGAGAGGAAGCCACCGGTGCCGCAGGCGGGGTCGAGGATGGCCTCGCCGAGTTTGGGGTCGGTCATGTCGACCATGAACTGGGTGACGGCGCGGGGGGTGTAGAACTCGCCCGCGTTGCCGGCGCTCTGCAGGTCTTTGAGGATCTTCTCGTAGATGTCGTTAAATGTGTGGCGGTCGGCGCTGCGGTTGAAGTCGATCTCGTTCAGCTTGTTGATCACCTGGCGGATGAGGGTGCCGTTCTTCATGTAGTTGTAGGCATCCTCGAAGACGCTCTGCACCACGAAGCCACGGGGGTTGCTGCCGGTGTGGGCGGTCAGCTCCTTGAGCTTGCGGAAGAGGTCGTCGTTGATGAAGTCGAGCAGGGCGTCGCCGGTGATCCCCTCGGGGTCTGCGGCCCAGTTGCGCCAGCGCAGGTGCTCTGGGATGGGGGATTGGTAGTCGTCGTAGGTGAGTTCCAACTCCTGCTCCTGGTCGTCGAAGATCTTGAGGAAGAGCATCCACCCGATTTGACCGATGCGCTGGGCATCGCCGTCGACGCCCGCATCCTTGCGCATGATGTCCTGGATGGATTTGATGATGGTGGTTATCGACATGGGGTAAGTGGTTCCCTAAATAATCAGTTAGTTATCAGTATTCGATGCCAGGGAGACCACCCTGGCAGTTGGGGCAGCGGCGCTGGAAGATATCCGTGCCGTTGGCCCCGTATTCGTGTCCGCAGTTCAGGCATTCGAGGCGGTAGGCGAGCTGGCCGTGGTCTGTACCTGCCTTGCCACGGTGCCCAAGGTTCTTCTGCTGGTTGCGGTTGGTATAGCCAATCTGGGTGGTCGGTGAGGAGCCATTTTGCCACATGTGGGGGGGGCCTCGGTTAGTTGGCGGGTCCGTAGATTTCGGTCTCCAGCTCGCGTATGGCGGCCTCGTAACCGGGCTTGCCACCGAAGAGACGGACGATCTCTATCGGGGTACCGAAGTCACTGAGGGGCGGTACCTTGAGAACGCTGGTCTCCTCAAGATTCTCCAACCCCTCGTCGGCGTACTTGTCGAGGAGGGTATCGAGCACCAGACGGGCCTTCTCCTCGTACTTGGCGAAGTAGTTGCGCTTGCGCACCTTCTCGGCCCGCTCTCGGCGGGTGAGGGGAGGCTGGCCGTAGGCGATGTGGCAGATGAGGTCGAAGGGGTCGAGATCCTTACCTACCTCGTCGTAGAGGGCTTCCCAGAAGACGCCCTGTTTCTCCAGCTCTTCGACCACCAGCTTCTTTTTGCCGGCACTGGTCCAGCTTTGCAGGAACTCATCGAGGGAGCTGTAGGCCTTTTTGACGCTGTTGCGGGTGTAGTCCTTGAGAGACTCGGTGATGAGTTTGCCGTCGTTGCCGTAGTACTGGACCCGCTCAGCAATGACGCGGACCGGGACATCATTGATGACGTACTTGACCTGCTTGCTGCCTTCTTCCTCTTCCTCAGTATCGTCAGACTGCCAGTCGCCCTGTCCGAGGTCGTCGCCTGAGCCTTTGATTTCGTCGGTGAGGTTCTCCTCATCGAACGACTCGGGTGGTACAGGGTTGCCGTCCGCACCCGGCAGGTAGACCTGTACCGGTTCGCCGTCGAAGTCGGGGTCGGCGAACAGCTCGGTGGCCTTCTTGAAGTCGATGATGGTGAACCAGAACTTGCCGTAGGCCTCGTTGATGCGGGTACCGCGACCGACGATCTGCTTGAACTCGGTCATGGAGCGGATGGACTGGTCGAGGACGATGAGCTTGCAGGTTTGGGCATCGACCCCGGTGGTCATCAGCTTGGAGGTGCAGGCGATGACCGGATAGCGCTCCGTGGGGTCGATAAAGTTGTCGAGCTGGGCCTTGCCCTCCTGCTCGTCGCCGGTGATGCGCATGACGTACTTGGGGTTCTGGCTTACCAGGTCGGCGTTCTCGTTGACCAGGGCCTGGCGCATGCGCTCGGCGTGGTCGATGTTCTCGCAGAAGACGATGGTCTTGTCGAAACGGTTGGTGCCCTTGAGGTAGCTGGTGATGGTGCGGGCGACCAGCTGGGTACGCTGCTCCAGGATAAGGGTCTTGTCGAAGTCCTTCTGGTTGTAGATGCGGTCTTCGACCTCCTGGCCGAGTTTGTCCTTCTTGCCCTTCTCGGGCCGCCAGCCGAAAAGGTCCTTGTCCAGCTCGATGCGTACCACCTTATAGGGGGCGAGGAAGCCGTCCTCGATGCCCTGCTTGAGGGTGTAGGAGTAGACAGGTTCACCGAAGTAGTGAATGTTGGAGACCTCGTTGGTCTCCTTGGGAGTGGCCGTCATGCCGATATGGGTGGCAGAGGAGAAGTAGGTGAGGATTTGATGCCATGCCTTTTCCTCATCCGCACTGCCCCGGTGGCACTCGTCGACCACGACCAGGTCGAAGAAGTCGGGGGAGAACTGCTTGTAGATGTTCTTCTCCTCCTCGTTGCCGCTGACGGCCTGGTAGAGGGAGAGGTAGATCTCGTAGGACTTCTCGACGGTACGGTTGGTGATCTTGGTCATCGCTGGGCCGAAGGGCTTGAAGTCGTTGCTCTTGGTCTGGTCGACCAGGATGTTGCGGTCGGCGAGGAAGAGGATGCGCTTCTTGGTGCCCGACTTCCACAGGCGCCAGATGATCTGGAAGGCGGTGTAGGTCTTCCCGGTGCCGGTGGCCATCACCAGCAGGATGCGGTCCTGGCCCCTGGCGATGGCCTCGATGGTGCGGTTGATGGCGTTGAGCTGATAGTAGCGGGGGGACTTGCCGCTGCCGTCGAAGTAGTAGTCCTGGGCGACCAGTGCTTTGTCGGAAGGCTCGGTCAGGCCCTTGTAGGCGCAGTAGCGTTCCCACAACTCGTCAGGAGAGGGAAATTGTTCCAAGGTGAGCTCGGTCTCCACCGGGCCGCTGGTCGCCGTGCGATCATGGAACAGAAAGCCGTCGCCGTTGGAGCTGAAGACGAAGGGCAGGTCGCCATGCATCTCACTGTAGCCCAGAGCCTGCTGCATGCCGTCGCCTAGGGTGTGGGTGTTGTCCTTGGCCTCGATCACGGCGATGGGGATGTTGGGCTTGTGGTAGAGGATGTAGTCGGCTTTCTTGGCTCCGGCCCGCTTGTGCTTCTTGCCACGGACCAGGATCTTGCCGTTGGTGATGCAGACCTCTTCGCGAATTTGGGTGTGTACGTCCCAGCCCGCCTGGATAAGTGCAGGGGTGATGAACTTGGTGCGGATGTCCGTTTCTGTGAGTTTCTTCTTATCCATGCTCTGGTGGCTTACTTAATTCTTACAAAAACCATCAGCTATAAGGGGCCGGATAGCGACAGTAGGTTTATATAAGGTACCGATACTACTGGATGCACAGCAATTTTCCCACGATGTATTAGTTCATGTCGAAAACTTGGCGGGCGGTAACGATTTGTTCAAGACGGGTCTTGCGCTTTCCCCTCCATGTTGTAGGCGCTTGCAGATCACATGGGCCGCCATGGACGGAATGTTGCTGGGCCTCTATGCGATTCGTGGCATCGAGCCTATAAGGGCACATGGGAAATCGCATTTGAGATCGCCAGGTGAAATCTAGGCAGGGTCGCTTGGGATTCCCTTGGGCACGAAGTCGGAGACAAGGGGCCAGCAAGGGGGCATGGGGGAGTGCAACGGTCCCCCGGAAAGCGAGGCCTGAACCGGGACGGTGAAGGTGGGAGCGTTCAGCGACCACCGTTGAGCTGCCGCGTTCAGCGGCATGGCGAAGACGGCCCTGGGGGTGCCGCCATCGAGGACCGCGCCCACGCGGGACAGGCTGCCCTAGCAGCCGGTCGATGGTGGGGGCAACGCCCCCGCCGCCACGCGCTTGCGCTGGCTTCCCTGTGGGAGAGTCCGACGTAAGGAGGACCGCGGTAGCGCCTGGCCGGAGGCGAGGGCTCCCGCAGGGAAGCCAGCGGATGCTGGCGGCGGCTTCTACCCTCTGGCTGGCCGTCCAGGCCAGGGGAACGGCCCGGCGTCCAGCCGGGGAAAGTGACCGTACCAGCGGGTGATTTTGATGATTGGCGGATGAATATCCGTCAATCAAGGCTCTTGGTACATGTCGCAAGCCGCGACATAGGTGTCCGACATATCTTCCGACATCTGCAAGATTGCACTGACCTCCGTATGTCTATGTGAGCCCGGTGGGTTTACTACGACATAAACATGAGGAGATCAGTAAAAAATGGCAAACAAGCGAAAGCAAGGTGAGCAGAATGAATTGAAGGTATTGCACCGGTTGGCGGTGTTCGGTTGGCTGACTTCATGGCTGATAGCCATCCTGATTTTTCCTCGCAGCACGGAAAAATCTGCGGAGAAAATGGCATCCAGGGTGGCGGATCGACTGCTGAAAAAGAGGGAGATCAGCAAGCGTGAGCTGAAGAACGGGGTGCCGTTTTATACCCTCACTGCCAGTGGTGCGAAGCGGATTCGGGACGAAAAGGCGGTCAAGGCCTGTACCGGAAAGTACATCCGGGCTCGCAATGACGTCCATAGAATTGTTGCCAATCTTGCGTTGATTTACCTCGGCCTCAGAAGGAGGTTGACCATTATTCCCGAGTACAAGATCCAGAAAAACAAGGATAGATATACCCTAAATAATCGCCTACCGGACGGTCTGATCTTCATGGATGAGCAGTCGATGCAGATGTTTGACGGAACACTAACGTGGGTGGAAGCAGAGAATTCAGACAAAGGAAACGACAGCTTGAACCGCATTGCAGAGCAGGCAATAGGTGTGGCACGTGGAGATGTTTTGCATCGAAATTTCACGGTCGGAGAGGTTGGCGAAGTCATGGTTGTTTGCCCAAAGGAGTCGAATGTGCGAAGGGTTATCGCTGCAGTTGAGCGAGAAATGTTGAAGGGAGTTAGTGGCCATCCGTTATCTGAAAATGACGTATATAGGCTCAGTATGACCTTAAGGATCGTGCGCGTCTCTCTGACGCAGAGCTTCAAGATGACATCGATTGAAGAGGTTTCCCCGGACGATATTTCCAAGTTCATTGGCCCATATAGTCATTATGTGGAATACCTTGATGCATGGGTATCGATGAAAAAGGAGAGTCCAACCGAGGAAGAGTTTGCTGCAAGCGAGATGGTGAAAATGGACGAGTCTGCGATGTGCTCTGGCGAAGATGATAGCGATGAGTACGACGCTTAATCAGTAGGCATCGACGTGATGAAATTACTAAATTGGTAATTATATCAATGCGTTATTAGATTGACGGGATGCCCTTGCTGGGCTAGATTACTAACCATAAGGGCATCTTCTTTGGGGACTGACATCATGGGAAATGACACTGATACGGTTACATTTGAGTTATTTGAGGCCGGAATTGACCGCCTGGAACTCAAGCAAATGGCTGATTTGCTTGGTGTGACTGAGGACAAAGTCATCAATATGGCCCTGGCTCGGAAGCACATAGACCTCTTTCCTGATGCCGTGGCTAGTGAAGAAGAACTGCAAGCGATTGAAGCAATGGAGGGTGTGGAAAGTTTCCCCGAAGAAGGTTCTCTTCTGGATAAACTGAGGAAGCTAGAGTTGGTTTCAGATCTTTTCGAGGGTGATGGAGCAGCAGCAGAACGGTGGCTTTATGTCCCAGCAAAGGCGCTAGATGGAAAGATGCCGATTGAATGTCCGTATGATGATGTTGAGACTCTTGTCGGGCGTATTGTGGATGGAATTCCAAGCTGAGCGATGAGTTCGCTGTGTTGGATGCCACTTATTAAGGCGAGAAATGGTGGATAGAACAGAGTTAGCTCTTTTAATATGCTTTCACTGGTATGCCTAAAACTTGCAACCGGGTTGCTGGTTCAATCGGGGCAAGCATAGCCTCAACGTTACTGTCGTATATCACATGTGCATAAACAGGTCGGTTCCGGTCTGTGTCTGTTGTGTCATACAAAATATCCATTAGGACTGAGGAATCTGGCAAAGCAACTCTAACGACCCCGATGTGAAGACTCATAGGGGGAACAGATTCAGCCAAAGATAACCGCACTTCTGCAAGCAGATCGGGGGTGTGGCCTAATATAATACGAGTCTCCTGAGAGAAGTAGTCAGCAAGTTTAAAGAATCTTGTGGTAAAGAGAAGGCCCGTTCTCGGCAATCCATTATCCTCAAGTACTTGATTAAGCACTTGGCAGATCTGGTGAGTTAATTGTTGACCGGCTAAGTGAAGATTATCTGGTGATATTCGTAAGTCTTCATGAACTGCAACGATAATCGATGTAGGAAAGAAGTCTGGATATGACACTACATCACGATGCTCTTCCGCAAGATATTCGGGTGCTTCATGTGAGAAACAGGCTCCCTCCCTACCGTTAATATCGTTTTTTGTTGATACACGGAATCTCACATTAGGACCGATGTTGTCATCATGAATATATACGATGTCAGTCGCGCTATCGAAGAGATCTACTTCATCAGGAACAATCGGCTGTTGCTCTGGCTCTCTAAAACCAACTGCACATACAGCGTGTCCCATAGTGGTGTTTTCACTGTTATGTTGACCGATAATGAGTACGGGGTATCCAGATCTCAAAAAAGATGAGCATGTTGCTCCAAGCCGTCTGGAAGAGAAATAGCCATTATTTAGGTCACCGGTTAAAAGTACTGGTGCAAAACCATGAGCCTGGATTGCGGCCAATAACTGTTCTTGTGTTAATCCACTAGAAGGAAACATGCGCTGCCCATATGCAATGGACTTATGCGCAGCCTTAGTGATCGCTGCAGTCGTTGGTATGGCATGTACATCATCAAACGCTGATGAGTGCAGCATTGTCCATATACCGACAGTAGCACATGCAGCAACGCCACTATCTTGTTGTTGCCATGCAAGACCACGAACTTTTAAAGAAATCCCAGCAATATGAGACTCATATATTCTAGATGGCGCAGTTATACGAGGGAACTCGTTGTTGTCATCAGTAAACCACTTTAAAACAGTTCGGCCAAATGGTGTCGCAGGAAGCGGTCGTATGACAGTAAAGCCCAGATAGTTCTCATTCAAATAGTTAATTGCACCCTCATCAGAAGAAGCAGCCCTGGATAAAAGATCACGATCCAAGTCGTCGCACGAAAAAAAATGTAGTCGCTTACAGATATTCGGGTAACCACGAGCGCTTAGGCTATAGAAAGCGGAAAATTCTGATAGGTAGTCGCGATCGAAGTAATTTGGTTCTACTACGACCTTGCATGCATGCAAGTTTGCTAGATAAGCAAGAATGTACGCTTTCTGTTGCGTATCTGGGAGGGTGTTGAGGGAATGATCATAAATCCGCTGAAAATCCACTATTTCTAGTGGTGCTGCACTATGCATCTAGTAGCATCCCTTCAATCCAGTAGCATAGTTGGTATTAGCAAACCACCTTGGCTAGTGCATCAGTATCAACAGGTGTTTTAAAGGCTTTCACTGAATCTTCACTAGGCTGTGAATTAAACGCCTTTTTAATTGAGTCGTATGACTCAGGCGAGACATTGAGTTGTTTACGAATGGCACTGTCTTTATCTTGAGCTGAGTGCCAAAGTGTACGTGCCACTTTCTGTTCGCTCATATATCCCCCATCTGTCTTTCCACGACTGGAAGCCTGCAAGCTAGAAGCTTCTTAAAGATCAGTACATTATCAGATAACACTATATATCAAATCAAGCAGTATGCGGCATAAAGTGGTTAATAAAGGTGAAATATGGACGGATACAGCGACTAATAGCTTGATATAACCCTTTCTAAGTCATGGGTAATTTGAACTTTTCATAGCTATTTATTTGATATAGACTCCTCACCCTTAACTTTAGCGGCTAGGCGACGATGTACGACGCTTAGGGGCATTGGATACAGACTGGACCTAAGGATCGGGTGCGTGAATTTTGCGTGATCCAGTTGTGCATGGTTGTGCAGAGTACTGCAAAATGTGCAACGGAAGACCTGAATTTACATTAAAAATCAATCGGTTACGATTGCTTTTCTGTTTGAAAATCCCCGTGTCGGCGGTTCGATTCCGTCCCCGGCCACCATTTTTCTTTTCCAACGCGACACACGGGATTTTGAGTTCCGAACAAGTCACTCAGTGTATCGACGCCTTGTGTCAGTGCGGCTGTGAAGCTGTACGG
>JBFFMJ010000025.1:0-15545 GCA_041554195.1 Thiohalomonadaceae bacterium | reverse complement strand
GGCGATGGTGATACCACGGGCGCGCTCTTCAGGGGCACCGTCGATCTGGTCATACGCCTTGAAATCACCGCCGTGCTTCTCGGCCATGCACTTGGTCAGTGCAGCGGTCAAGGTGGTCTTACCATGGTCTACGTGACCGATAGTGCCAACGTTTACGTGCGGTTTCGTACGTTCAAACTTCTCTTTAGACATGACTGTTACCTCAACATGCTCAAACTTTAAAATTAAACCCGATTCACTACCGCATCGACCACACTTTTGGGGGCCTCTGCATATTTCGCAAATTCCATTGAGTAGGTGGCCCTACCCTGAGTTGCTGAACGTAAGTCGGTGGCATAACCAAACATCTCACGTAACGGCACCTCGGCGCGGATAATCTTGCCTGAGACGCTATCTTCCATCCCCTGCACGATTCCGCGGCGACGGTTCAGGTCGCCCATCACATCACCCATATAATCTTCAGGGGTGACAACTTCTACTTTCATCAGCGGCTCCAGCAGATAGGGGCTGGCCTTTAATGCCCCTTCTCTAAAACCTATCGAGCCGGCGATATGAAATGCCATCTCATTCGAATCGACATCATGATAGGAGCCATCATAGAGCGTCACCTTGACGTCCTCTATGGGGTAACCGGCAAGAACACCATTACCCATCTGCTCTGCGACTCCCTTGTCGATGGCAGGAATAAACTCTTTGGGTACCACACCGCCAACTATCTCGTTGACGAATTCGTAACCGACACCCTGTTCCTGCGGCTCCAGCCTCAGCCAGACATGGCCATATTGACCGCGCCCACCTGATTGTCGAATAAACTTGCCTTCGACCTCAACACTCTTGTGAATGCCCTCGCGATAAGCCACCTGGGGCGAACCAACATTACATCCAACCTTAAACTCACGCAGCATGCGGTCGACGATGATCTCTAGATGCAACTCGCCCATGCCAGAGATAATGATCTGCCCTGACTCCTCATCGGTACGAACCCGAAACGAGGGGTCCTCTTGTGCCAGCTTGGAGAGGGCCACGCCCATCTTCTCCTGGTCCGCCTGAGTCTTAGGCTCAACTGCAACTGAAATTACCGGTTCAGGAAACTCCATCCGTTCCAGGGTAATGACACTCTGCATGTCACACAGGGTATCACCGGTGGTGACATCCTTAAGGCCAACCGCGGCGGCAATATCACCGGCGCGCACCTCTTTAATCTCTTCTCGCGAATTGGCGTGCATCTGCAAGATACGACCAATACGCTCTCTCTTGCCCTTAATCGGGTTCAACACCGCATCCCCGGAGTTAATCACTCCCGAGTAGACCCGAAAAAAGGTCAGGGTGCCGACGAAGGGGTCGGTGGCGATCTTAAATGCCAGTGCTGCGAACGGCTCATCATCGGAAGCGTGTCTAGTGCCGACACTCTCTTCCTTGTCATTGAGCACACCCTCAATAGGCGGCACATCAACCGGGCTAGGCATATAATCGACGACTGCATCGAGCATTGCCTGTACACCCTTGTTCTTAAAGGCTGAGCCACAGAGGCAGGGCACTATCTCATTGGCCAGGGTACGCAGTCGCAGACCCGCCTTGATATCCGCCTCACCAAGTTCCCCCTCTTCGAGGTACTTATCCATCAATTCTTCGTTGGCTTCGGCGGCGGCCTCAATCATCTGCTCACGCAGTTCGGTGGCCTTGGCCTGTAGCTCGGCGGGGATAGCCTCCCGCGTGAAACTGGTGCCGCGATCCGCCTCATTCCAGTAGATCGCCTGCATGCGCATCAGGTCTATCACCCCGACAAAGCCCTCCTCAGCACCGATATTGAGCTGAAGAGGAACCGGTGTGGCCCCCAGACGCGTCTTGATCTGCTCGACCACCCTGAGGAAATCTGCCCCAGAACGGTCCATCTTATTCACAAACACCATGCGCGGCACGGAATATTTGTTGGCCTGACGCCACACTGTTTCCGACTGCGGCTCAACACCGCCGACGGCACAGAACACCGCGCAGGCACCATCAAGGACGCGCAAGGAGCGCTCGACCTCGATAGTGAAATCTACGTGTCCGGGAGTATCGATAATATTGATTCGATGCTCGTCGAACTGCTTTTCCATTCCGCTCCAGAAACAGGTCGTCGCAGCAGAGGTGATGGTGATCCCTCTCTCCTGCTCCTGCTCCATCCAGTCCATGGTGGCGGCACCGTCATGAACCTCACCTATCTTATGTGAGACCCCAGTGTAAAAAAGTATCCGCTCCGTGGTCGTCGTCTTCCCCGCATCGATATGAGCCATGATGCCGAGATTACGATAACGCTCGATTTCTGTCTTGCGTGCCACGACCTGAAGCTCCGTAAAGCAGACTTACCAGCGATAGTGAGCAAAGGCCTTGTTCGCCTCTGCCATACGGTGTGTCTCTTCACGCTTCTTAACGGCTGAACCTTTGCTCTCGACTGCGTCCAGGATCTCGCCGGCAAGGCGCATACCCATAGACTTCTCGCTACGCTTGCGCGCAGAGTCGGTCAACCAACGCATAGCCAGAGCCATACCACGGTCACCACGAACCTCGATCGGCACCTGATAGGTGGCACCACCTACACGACGGGATTTAACCTCAACCATCGGGCGGATGTTACCGAGAGCCTTCTCGAACATCTCCAGCGCATCTGCAGAACTCTTCTCAGCAACGCGATCCAGAGCACCGTATACAATCTTCTCGGCAACAGACTTCTTACCATCTTGCATAACGATATTCATAAACTTGGAGAGAGTGCGGTTTCCGAACTTCGGATCCGGCAGTATCTCACGCTTGGCAGCTACTCTTCTTCTGGCCATCGTTTGTAACCTTAATTATGACTTAGGACGCTTAGCGCCGTATTTAGAACGACCCTGACGACGATCGGGGACGCCAGCGGTATCCAGGGCTCCACGCACGGTGTGATAACGCACACCGGGAAGGTCTTTTACACGACCACCGCGAATAAGGACCACGGAGTGTTCCTGAAGGTTGTGCCCCTCACCACCGATGTATGAGGTAACCTCAAAACCGTTAGTCAGACGAACACGCGCGACCTTACGCAGCGCTGAGTTCGGCTTCTTAGGGGTGGTGGTATATACACGGGTACATACGCCACGCTTCTGCGGGCAGGCCTCAAGGGCCGGCACATTGCTCTTGGCCACTTTACGCTTACGAGGCGCACGGACCAGCTGGTTAATCGTTGCCATGTTCCAAATTTGCTCCGGCTCGAAATAAACACAGGCCGGTAACTTCACCGACCCGTGGGAAAAAGAAGCGGAATTCTATGTCTGCACGGCGACCATGTCAAGCACCGCGTACAGAACTCCCAAAGTTTCTTGGGATTAGCCTTCCACCTCACCAGTTGTTTCTTCACTACTCACCTCAGGATTGGCGAGCTCTTCCATGAATGCAACCTCTGCCTCACGGCGGCGGCGGCGCTCATTGTGATAGGCCAGACCGGTACCCGCAGGTATCAGACGGCCAACAATGACGTTCTCTTTAAGACCACGCAATGGATCCATCTTACCGGTAACCGCCGCGTCGGTAAGAACACGGGTGGTCTCCTGGAACGAGGCGGCTGAGATGAACGACTCGGTCGCCAGCGATGCCTTGGTAATACCCAGCAGCATGCGCTCGATGGTAGCGGGGGTCTTGCCCTCTTTGATGACACGCTCATTCTCGTCGAGAATACGTGACACCTCGAGTTGCTCACCCTTCAGGAAGCGGGTCTCACCGCCATCCTTAATCTCGGCCTTGCGCAGCATCTGCCGCACGATGACCTCAATGTGCTTGTCGTTGATCTTTACACCCTGCAGGCGGTAGACGTCCTGTACCTCGTTCACGATGTACTGTGCCAGCGCCTCTACACCCTGCAGACGCAGGATGTCGTGGGCACTCGGCTCACCCTCAACGATAACCTCCCCCTTCTCCACGTGCTCACCCTCGAACACGGTGACGTGACGCCACTTGGGAATGAGCTCCTCGTGGTTATCGCCCTCTTTTGGCGTAATCACCACGCGCTGCTTGCCCTTGGTCTCCTTACCGAAGGAGACGGTACCGCTGATTTCAGCCAGTACCGAAGGCTCCTTGGGCTTGCGTGCCTCGAACAGGTCGGCAACACGCGGTAGACCACCGGTGATATCACGGGTTTTGGAAGACTCCTGAGGGATACGGGCGACAACGTCACCCACACCTACCTCATCACCATCCTTCATGTTGACGATAGCGCCAGCAGGCAGGAAGTAGTTGGCCGGGATATCGGTATCCGGCAATGTCAGGTCGTTACCGTCAGCGTCGACCAGTTTCACCATTGGGCGCTTGTCCTTACCGGCAGAACCACGCTGTTTGGGATCGATGATCACCAGTGAGGAGAGACCGGTAACTTCGTCGGTATGCGTGTTGACGGTAACACCATCCTCGAAATCGAAGAATTTGATGCGACCCGCCATCTCGGTAATAACCGGGTGGGTATGCGGATCCCAGTTGGCGAGGATATCGCCAGACTTGACCGCATCACCATCGTTGATATTGATCTTGGCACCGTAGGGAACCTTGTAACGCTCACGCTCACGGCCCGACTCATCAATTACGGTGATCTCACCGGAACGGGAGACCGCCACATTGTGACCTTCGCTGTGCTCGACCAACTTGATGTTGTGCAGGCGTGCGCTACCGGTACTCTTGATCTGAATATTATTCACCGAGGCCGAACGTGATGCCGCACCACCGATGTGGAAGGTACGCATGGTGAGCTGGGTACCCGGCTCACCGATCGACTGAGCGGCGATAACACCGACCGACTCACCGGAATTGACACGGTGACCACGCGCCAGGTCTCGACCATAACAGGCGGCACAGACACCGTAGCGCGTATCACAGGTGATCGGCGAACGTACGGTGACCTGGTCGATAGAGAGTTCTTCAAGCTTGGCGACCCACTTCTCGTCCAGCAGGGTGTTGCGCTCAATGGCAACATCTTCGCCGTTGGCCTCCATCACATCCTCGGCCAGTACACGACCCAGTACACGCTCACTCAATGGCTCAACTACGTCACCACCCTCGATGAGTGACTGCAACAGAACGGAGTTTTCGGTACCGCAATCGTCCTCGACCACCACCAGATCCTGTGCCACATCAACCAGACGACGGGTCAGGTAACCGGAGTTAGCGGTCTTCAGTGCGGTATCGGCCAGACCTTTACGAGCGCCGTGAGTGGAGATGAAGTACTGCAGTACGTTCAGACCCTCGCGAAAGTTCGCGGTGATCGGTGTCTCAATGATGGAGCCGTCCGGCTTGGCCATCAGACCACGCATACCGGCAAGCTGACGAATCTGCGCGGCAGAACCACGCGCGCCAGAGTCGGCCATCATAAAGACCGAGTTGAAGGAGTCCTGCTTGACGGTCTCGCCGTTGGCGTTGAGGACCTCGTCCTTACCCAGCTTGTCCATCATCGCCTTGGCGACCTGGTCGTTGGTGTGGGACCAGATATCGACCACCTTGTTGTAACGCTCGCCGTTGGTAACCAGGCCGGAGATGTACTGGTTCTCGATCTCGGTAACCTCCGCCTCGGCGCGGGCCAGGATATCGACCTTTGACTCAGGGATCACCATGTCGTTAGAACAGAAGGAGACACCGGCGCGGGTTGCCATGCGGAAACCCAGGTACATCAGCTGGTCGGCAAAGATAACGGTATCTTTTAGACCAAGGTCACGGTAGCTGACATTGATCAGATTGGAGATCGCCTTCTTCACCATCGGACGGTTGGCCAGCTCGAAGGGCAGACCCGCGGGGAGGATCTCGGAGAGCAGGGCACGACCGATGGTGGTGTCCTTGACGCTCACCTTGTCTGTGCGTTCGCCGTTCTCGTCGATAACAACCTCTTTGATCCGCACCTTAACGTGTGCATGCAAGTCGGCAAAACCACTCTCATAGGCACGACGTGCCTCGTCGATATCGACGAACATCATGCCCTCACCCTTGGCATTAACACGGTCACGGGTCATGTAGTAAAGACCGAGTACCACGTCCTGTGAAGGCACGATGATCGGCTCGCCGTTGGCCGGTGAGAGGATGTTATTGGTCGACATCATCAAGGCGCGCGCTTCAAGCTGCGCCTCGATAGAGAGCGGTACGTGTACTGCCATCTGGTCACCGTCGAAGTCGGCGTTAAAGGCGGCACAGACCAGCGGATGCAGCTGAATCGCCTTACCTTCAATCAGTACCGGCTCAAAGGCCTGGATACCGAGTCGGTGCAGGGTAGGTGCGCGGTTAAGCATCACCGGATGCTCGCGGATCACCTCCTCGAGGATATCCCAAACCTCAGCGCCCTCACGCTCAACCAGCTTCTTTGCCGCCTTAATGGTGGTGGCCAGACCGCGCAGCTCAAGCTTGGAGAAGATGAAGGGCTTGAACAGCTCCAGCGCCATCTTCTTTGGCAGACCACACTGGTGCAGGCGCAGGGTAGGTCCTACCACGATGACCGAACGGCCCGAGTAGTCAACACGCTTACCGAGCAGATTCTGACGGAAGCGACCCTGCTTACCCTTGATCATGTCAGCCAGGGACTTCAGCGGACGCTTGTTGGAACCGGTGATGGCACGACCACGACGACCATTATCCATCAGCGCGTCGACCGACTCCTGCAGCATGCGCTTTTCGTTGCGCACGATGATGTCGGGGGCATTCAGGTCGAGCAGACGCTTCAGGCGGTTGTTACGGTTGATCACACGACGGTAGAGATCGTTGAGATCGGAGGTGGCAAAACGACCACCCTCCAGCGGCACCAGCGGACGCAGCTCAGGCGGTAGTACCGGCAGCACGGTCAGCACCATCCACTCGGGCTTATTGCCGGAGTCGAGGAAGGCCTCGATCAGCTTCAGACGTTTGGTCATCTTCTTCAGCTTGGTCTCGGAGTTGGTCTCCGGGATATCGGTACGCAGCTGTTCGGCCTCGGCATTGAGGTCCATCGCACGCAGCAGGTCGTAAACCGCCTCGGCACCCATCTTCGCCTCGAACTCATCGCCATACTCTTCGATGGCATCGAGATACGTCTCGTCGGAAAGCAGTTGACCTCGCTCCAGCTGGGTCATGCCCGGCTCGATTACCACAAAGGCCTCAAAGTAGAGCACGCGTTCGATGTCACGCAGCGTCATATCCAACAGCAGGCCCATACGTGAGGGCAGCGATTTAAGGAACCAAATATGCGCTGTGGGCGAGGCCAGCTCAATGTGACCCATACGGTCACGTCGTACCTTCGCCAGGGTCACTTCAACCCCGCACTTCTCACAAATTACGCCGCGATGCTTGAGACGCTTGTACTTTCCGCAAAGGCACTCATAGTCCTTTACCGGACCGAAGATCTTGGCGCAAAACAGGCCATCGCGCTCCGGCTTAAAGGTGCGGTAGTTAATGGTCTCAGGCTTCTTCACCTCGCCATATGACCAGGAACGGATCTTGTCCGGAGAGGCCAAACCAATACGAATGGCCTCGAAGTCGTCCATAGGACCTTGTTGCTTAAGCAGCTTCAGTAGGTCTTTCACCGTGTTATCTCCTCAAAATGTCCGTTGTTAAACAACCCGTGTAAAACCACGGACTAAGCTTCTTCCAGTTCGATGTCGATGCCGAGTGCACGGATCTCTTTCAACAGTACGTTGAAGGACTCCGGCATGCCGGCTTCCATCCGATGGTCACCGTCGACGATGTTCTTATACATCTTTGTACGGCCATTAACGTCATCGGACTTAACGGTGAGCATCTCCTGCAAGGTGTAGGCGGCACCATATGCTTCCAGGGCCCAAACCTCCATCTCACCGAAGCGCTGACCACCAAACTGTGCCTTACCACCAAGCGGCTGCTGGGTAACTAGCGAGTACGGGCCGGTGGAACGGGCGTGCATCTTGTCGTCGACCAGGTGGTTGAGCTTGAGCATGTACATGTAACCGACGGTTACCTCGCGCTCGAAGGACTCACCGGTGCGACCATCGTAGAGTACAGTCTGGCCGCTATCGGGCAGGTCGGCCAGGCGCAGCATCGCCTTGAGTTCATCCTCATGGATACCGTCGAACACCGGGGTAGCCATCGGCACACCGCGACGCAGGTTACCGGCCAGCTCCATCACCTCTTCATCGCTGAAGCTGGCGAGATCCTCCTGTTTACCACCGCTCTGGTTGTACACCTTGTCGAGGAACTTACGTACCTCATCGACCTTGGCCTTGGCCTGGATCATGGCGTTGATCTTCTTACCCAGACCGCGAGCGGCCCAGCCAAGGTGTGTCTCCAGTACCTGTCCGACGTTCATCCGCGACGGTACACCCAGCGGGTTGAGTACCACGTCTACCGGCTCACCGTCGGCGGTGTAGGGCATATCCTCGACCGGTACGATCATGGAGATAACACCCTTGTTACCGTGACGACCTGCCATCTTATCGCCAGGCTGAATGCGACGTTTTACCGCAAGGTAGACCTTAACCATCTTCAACACGCCTGGTGCGAGGTCATCGCCCTGAGTCAGTTTAATACGCTTGGACTCGTACTGAGCGTCAAAGTCTTTGCGCATCTCTTGAATCTGCTCGCCAATGGCCTCCAGTGAGGCGTTGGCTTCATCATTCTTAAGGCGGACTTCAAACCACTTCTCACGCTCCAGTTCGGACAGGTAAGCCTTGGTGATCTTGTCACCCGCCTTTAGCTTGTTGGGGCCACCGGCAGCAAGTTTACCGAGCAACATCTTCTCTGCACGAGAGTAGGCATCAGACTCCATAATGCGCTGCTGGTCACGCAGGTCCTTGCGCACACTCTCCAGCTCACTGTCTTCAATCTGCTGGGCGCGGGCGTCTTTCTCCAGCCCATCGCGGGTAAAGACCTGCACACCGATAACGGTACCGTGTGTGCTAGAGGTAACACGCAGCGAGGTATCTTTTACATCAGAGGCCTTCTCACCGAAGATGGCACGCAGCAGCTTCTCCTCCGGAGTCAGCTGGGTCTCACCCTTGGGGGTAACCTTACCAACGAGGATGTCACCAGGCTTAACCTCAGCACCAATGTAAACGATGCCCGACTCATCCAGTTTAGACAGTGCCCCTTCACCCACATTGGGGATATCGGCCGAGATCTCCTCCGGACCGAGCTTGGTATCACGAGCGACACAGGTGCGCTCCTCGATATGGATCGTTGTGAAACGATCCTCTTCAACCACACGCTCGGAGATGAGGATAGAATCCTCAAAGTTGTAACCATTCCAGGGCATGAAGGCGACCAGCATATTCTGGCCCAGTGCCAGCTCACCCATATCGGTAGAGGAGCCGTCTGCCAGTACATCACCACGGGCAATCAGATCGCCTGGTTTAACCAGCGGGCGCTGATTGATGCAGGTGTTCTGGTTTGAGCGGGTGTACTTGGTGAAGTTGTAGATATCCACACCGGACTCACCAGCCTCGGTCTCATCATCATTTACGCGAACCACAACACGTGCGGCGTCAACCGAATCGACTACACCACCACGACGGGCGGAGACCGAGGTACCGGAGTCGATCGCAACGGTACGCTCGATACCGGTACCGACCAGCGGCTTGTCTGAGCGCAGTGTCGGAACCGCCTGACGCTGCATGTTCGAGCCCATCAATGCGCGGTTGGCATCGTCATGCTCAAGGAACGGAATCAGTGACGCCGCAACCGAAACGATCTGCTTGGGTGATACGTCAACATAGTCAACCTTGTCACGTGGCATCAGGGTGGTTTCATTTTGATGACGGCAGGAGACCAGCTCATCAACAATTTGATTTTTCTCGTTTACCGCGACATTGGCCTGGGCGATGACAAACTCCGACTCATCGATGGCCGAGAGGTAATCCACCTCATCGGTCACCTGCATGTCGACGACCTTGCGATAAGGGCTCTCGAGGAAACCATATTCATTGGCACGCGCATAGATTGCCAGCGAGTTAATCAGACCAATGTTGGGGCCCTCAGGGGTCTCGATAGGACAGACACGACCATAGTGGGTGGGGTGTACGTCGCGTACCTCAAAACCGGCGCGCTCACGGGTAAGGCCACCCGGACCGAGGGCCGAGATACGGCGCTTGTGGGTCACCTCGGAGAGCGGGTTGTTCTGGTCCATAAACTGTGACAGCTGCGAGGAGCCGAAGAACTCCTTAATCGCCGCAGATACCGGCTTGGCGTTGATCATCTCCTGCGGCATCAGGTTCTCTGATTCGGCCAGGGAGAGACGCTCTTTAACTGCACGCTCAACACGTACAAGACCGACACGGAACTGGTTCTCGGCCATCTCACCGACAGAACGCACACGGCGGTTACCCAGGTGGTCGATATCATCAACCGTGCCATTGCCGTTACGAATGTCGATAAGGGTCTTCATTACCGAGGTAATGTCTTCCTTAGAAAGGGTGCCTTCACCGACAACCTCCTTACGACCGATGCGACGATTAAATTTCATACGTCCAACCGTCGAGAGGTCGTAGCGATCTTCGCTAAAGAACAGGTTGTTAAACAGGTTCTCGGCGGCCTCTTTAGTCGGTGGCTCACCGGGGCGCATCATACGGTAGATTTCAACCAGTGCTTCAAGCGGGCTGTTACTGTTATCAAGGCGCAGGGTGTCTGAAATATAGGGTCCTTGATCCAGGTCATTGGTGAAGAGGGTATTGATCTGCTTCACGCCCTCCTCCTGCAACTTGGCGATCAGCTCTTCGGTAAGCTCATCGTTTGCATTGGCAATAATTTCGCCGCTGTCAGTATCAATGATGTTGTGTGCTAGCACCTTACCGAGCAGCGCCTCAAACGGCAGTTCAATTTTCTTTACGCCGGCCTTCTCCAGTTCACGGATATGACGTGCGGTAATACGACGCTCTGCCTCCACCAAGACCTTGCCACCAATCACGATATCGGCCTGAGCTGTCTCACCACGCAGACGCTCAGGGACCAGATCGAGGGAGATAGTACCTTCCTTATTGAAATGGTAGGTATCGGTATCGAAGAACATCTCAAGGATCTGTTCGTTATCGTAACCGAGGGCATGCAGCAGGATGGTCGAAGGCAGTTTGCGGCGACGGTCAATACGGACAAACAGGGCATCCTTCGGGTCGAACTCAAAGTCCAGCCAGGAACCACGGTAAGGGATGACGCGGGCAGAGAACAATAGCTTGCCCGAAGAGTGAGTCTTACCCTTATCGTGTTCAAAGAAGACGCCGGGAGAACGGTGCAGCTGGGAGACAATAACGCGCTCGGTACCGTTAATAACAAAGGTGCCGTTATCGGTCATCAGGGGCATCTCGCCCATGTAAACTTCTTGCTCACGCACATCTTTTACAGACTTGGTGGCAGAGTCCTTATCATAGATGACAAGGCGCAGTTTAACGCGTAGCGGAGCGGCATAAGTCATGCCACGAAGTTGACACTCTTTAACGTCAAATACCGGCTTACCGAGACGAAAACTCACATACTCAAGTGCGGCACTGCCAGAGTAGCTGACAATAGGAAATACAGATTTGAAGGCGGCATGAAGTCCGAGATCCTTGGCTGCGTCCTCGCCCATGTCCTGCTGCAGAAATCCACGATAGGAGTCGAGCTGCATGGCGAGCATGTAAGGCACATCCAGGATGCTGGGACGCTTGCCGAAATCCTTGCGGATACGTTTTTTCTCTGTGAACGAGTAGGCCATCAGGGTTCCTCAGCTTGTCAGTACATTGCGACTGCCGTGAGCACCGGATTCCAGTCCGGCATTGCTTCACGACAACCTATATAATCTTTGGGATTTGTAGCGGAAAAAGGCCGGCAACCTTTGTCACCAGCCATTTTCGCTAAATACCCGAGCCATCCGTGGCTTTGAACGATAGGAATTGAATCACTAAAGTCCAGTCTCTCCTGATATCTTCAGGCATTTAATGCCATCGAGATTACTTGAGCTCGATCTGAGCACCAGCTTCCTCGAGTTGCTTCTTAAGATCTTCTGCTTCAGCCTTAGGAGCAGCTTCTTTAACGGTAGCAGGAACGCCTTCTACCATTTCTTTCGCTTCCTTCAGGCCCAGACCGGTGATACCACGTACGGCCTTGATAACAGAAACCTTGTTCTCACCGAAGGAGGTCATGACAACGTCAAACTCATCCTTCTCGGCAGCAGCTTCGCCAGCAGCAGCAGCAGGTGCAGCAGCAACAGCAGCAGCGGCAGAAACACCGAACTTCTCTTCCATTGCTTCAATCAGGTCAACAACTTCCATTACGGACATGCTGGCAATTGATTCCAAAATATCGTCTTTTGATACGGCCATTTTCTTTACTCCAAATAAAAATTAAAACTAAAACCAATAACGCTAAGCGATTTATGCTGCGTCTTGTTTCTGATCGCGGATCGCGGCAACAGTACGAACCAGTTTGCCAGGCACTTCGTTGAGGGTACGGGCCAATTTCTCGACCGGTGCCTTCATCAGTGCCATCAGCATGCTGATCGCCTGGTCTTTGGTTGGCAAGCTGGCAAGACGTTCAAGATCCGAAGCTCCGAACATCTGACCACCAATAGCAACCACTTTTACCTGCAACGCGTCGTTCTCTTTCGCGAAGTCTTTGATTACTCTTGCAGCAGCACCTGGGTCTTCCATAGAGAAGGCCAGGAGCATTGGGCCGGTAAGGCCATCTTGCATGCAGGCGAATTCAGTACCTTCGACTGCACGACGTGCCAGAGTATTCTTAACAACACGCAGATAAACACCACCGTCACGTGCTTTCGCACGCAGATCGGTCATTTGCGTTGAGGTCAGGCCGTTGTACTCCGCAGCAATTGCGGAGTGTGCCTGTGCCGCGATTTCTGCAACATCAGCAACAATGGACTTTTTCTGTTCCAGGTTGAGAGCCACTCGAAATCACCTCTTTCAGTTTGAGCAACCCCGGCTAGGGGTTACACCACCTTATTAGGACGACAGATATCATCGCCCCACCTTACGGTGGCCCTCAGGAACAATCCTTTTGGGTACACCGTCTGCGCAGGATCTTGCGATTTAAACCTTACGGTACCTACGGTCTTCGACGTCACCGGTGCTAACCGGTGGGCCGTATCTACACGGTGGCAAGCACCGTATAAACAAACTTTTTATAAAAGAGTTGCTACATCCACGGGGACACCGGGGCCCATCGTCGTGGAGACAGTAATCTTCTTCATATAGACACCCTTGGCGCTACTCGGCTTGATCTTCTGCAGATCGGCCAGCAGTGCCTGGAGATTTTCACGCAGTGCATCAACTGCAAAATCGACCTTGCCGATTGAGCAATGAATGATGCCGGCTTTATCAGTGCGATAGCGAACCTGACCGGCCTTGGCGTTCCTTACTGCACCGGCCACATCGGGCGATACGGTACCGACCTTGGGGTTAGGCATCAGGCCACGAGGACCCAGAACCTGACCGAGCATACCGACGACACGCATCGCGTCAGGGCTGGCGATGACAACATCGTAGTTAAGGTCGCCTTTCTTCATCTCTTCAGCAAGGTCTTCCATACCGACAACATCGGCACCGGCCTCTTTGGCGGCTTCGGCATTGGCACCCTGGGTGAAGACGGCAACACGAACAGTCTTACCCGTGCCGTTAGGCAGAACGGTAGCACTACGTACAACCTGATCCGATTTGCGGGGGTCTACACCGAGATTAACGGCGACATCAACGGCCTCAGAGAACTTGGCCGCTGGCATATCCTTCAGCAGGGCCAGGGCATCATCAATGGCATAGAATTTACCGGCTTCCAGCTTCTCGCTGATTGCCTGTGCACGTTTTGAAAGCTTGGCCATGATTATTCAACCCCCTCAGTGTCAAGACCCATGCTGCGGGCAGTACCCGCGATGGTACGCACAGCGGCGTCCATGCTGGCAGCGGTAAGATCAGGCATCTTGGTGGTAGCGATCTCTTCAAGTTGGGCGCGATTAACCTTACCCACCTTGGTCATATTGGGTACGCCAGAACCAGACTTGATGCCCGCGGCCTTCAGCAACAGAACCGAAGCAGGAGGAGTCTTGGAGATGAAGGTGAAGCTGCGATCACTGTATACGGTGATGACAACCGGAATCGGTAGTCCCTGCTCCATGCCCTGAGTCTGAGCGTTAAACGCCTTACAGAACTCCATGATGTTGACACCATGCTGACCCAGTGCGGGACCAACTGGCGGACTGGGGTTGGCCTGACCTGCAGGCACCTGAAGCTTAATATAAGCTTCTATCTTCTTAGCCATGATTAACTACCTCTTGTGGGTGCAAACGCCTTACGGCTCCCCTGTATTAACGGATATTTGGTCATACTAACTGCAGCGAGTTACCCGTACACCGGCTGCGGTATAAATACCTTAATAACCTTTCTCGACCTGACTAAACTCCAGGTCAACGGGTGTGGAACGACCGAAGATCAGCACGGCAACGCGCATCCGGCTCTTTTCGTAATCAACCTCTTCGACCACACCAGTGAAGTCGTTGAATGGTCCCTCGGTGATGCGAACCATCTCGCCGGGCTCGAACAGAACCTTTGGTCTTGGCTTCTCGACACCTTCCTGCACACGATCGAGTATCGACTGTGCCTCACGGTCAGAGATTGGGGCAGGACGATCAGAGGTGCCACCGATAAAGCCCATTACCCGTGGAACATCCTTTACCAGATGCCAGGTGTCATCGTTCAGCTCCATATGGACCAGAACGTAGCCGGGAAAAAACTTACGTGAGGTGTTTCGCTTCTGACCTTCACGCATTTCAACCACTTCTTCGGTAGGCACCAGGATCTCACCAAACAAATCCTGTAGTCCGCTACGCTCAATGCGCTCTTCCAGCGAGCGTTTGACACTGTTCTCGTAGCCGGAATAGGCGTGTACTACGTACCAACGCAAGGCCATCGTTTAGCCCCCCTGCCCAGTCAAAAGCTGAATACCCCAGGAAAGGAACATATCGAACACCCAAAGAATGATACCAACCAATATGACCATCGCCATCACCAACAGGGTGGTGTTAACAGTCTCTTTACGGGTTGGCCAGACAACCTTACGTATCTCGACAACGGCACCGCGGCTGAACGCCACGGCATGGCTACCGGCCTCACTGCGTGAGGCGACAAACGCCGCCACGCCAAGACCAATCAATAAGCCAAGTACACGCACCACCTGTTGCTGATCTTCAAAGGCATAAAAGCCCGCAAAGGCAACAACTGCGATCGCGATTGCAATTATCAATTTAATTTTGTCTGCCATTCTGTTCTGTTCCTTGCTGCGTAAACAGCGAAAATGGCAGGCCAGGAGGGAATCGAACCCCCAACCTGCGGTTTTGGAGACCGCTGCTCTGCCAATTGAGCCACTGGCCTAATAAACGCAAGGACGTGAGATGGCAACCACCTCACGTCCTAAACTTACTTACTATTTGTTACTCGATAATCTTGGAAACAACACCAGCACCAACAGTACGACCACCCTCACGGATAGCGAAGCGCAGGCCATCTTCCATCGCGATAGGTGCGATCAGGCTTACGGTCATCTGTACGTTGTCACCAGGCATTACCATTTCTACGCCTTCCGGCAGG
>JBFFMJ010000024.1:0-21531 GCA_041554195.1 Thiohalomonadaceae bacterium | reverse complement strand
AGGCGTATTGCCTGAATTCCAGATGTTACTAATCATGGCGATGATTAACGCATAACTGCCAGGATGCTCTTATACGGCTGCCTGAATTACTGGCTACGGCATAAATGGTACGTAAACGGAGTTTTCACACAGTCTGGGCCATGAGCGGACTTCCTGCTAATAGGGTAGCCATATCCGCTATTGGCCTGGGAGCAGGCGTAAAGTAATAAGACAGCCGTATATCCTATACGGCAGTTTGCTAATGAAGATCGCACAATCTGTCCAGCGGACTTTTCGTTTCCTTGCAGTGTTCAGCTATGATATGGGTGTAGATCATGGTTAACTTCATGCCTTTGTGCCCCATTAGCTGTTGTATTGTCCTGATATCAATTCAGAAAAGGAGCGATTGTTTTTTCCTATACTTAAACGGCGTGCTGCTGAAGGACAACAGAGGGAGTGAAAGCAGGCATGAATCTTTTACCATCCGGCAAAGGTAGGTGGTTGACCATTGTCATGCTAGTGTTGTTGTCCCCGCTGCTGCTCTGGCTGGGTCTGATAGTATTTCTTATGGTCGTCATCCTCATCGTCTTCTTCATGACGACGCACCCGGTGCTGTTTATCTTGCTGATCATCCTGCTGGCCGCACTCTATCTAGCGGCCAGGGGAAAACTGATTTCAACCTATCGGGGCGCGAAGAGCCGCTTGGAGGAGGGTTACACATGGCTTGAACGTGACTGGCGCAAAGATAACAGCAGAACTCGCCCCCTTGCCGCTATCGCGACCGGCGTGATGACATTCGTGTTGGTGATGCCCATCGGCGCAACGCTGATGATGTATATTATCACCTTGTTCTTCAGCCCCATCATCTACCTGCTGCAACCCTTTACCTTCCTGGCCGAAGACACCATGGACTCCCCCTTCGAACTGGTGCTCTCCCTCCAGGAGGTATTGTATCTTCACCTTTACACTTTTTTTCTGCCAAGTATGCTGTGCGGACTTCTCTTCTCCATCTACGTCTTCCGGCTGTACCTGAAGGGTAAACTTCTCGCGCACAAACATTGTCCGCTGCTCCTTCGCAGCAACCACTTTGGCCTTATCGTTGTCAGCGCGGCACTGATACTGTTTGGTGCCGCTTTCGGCGCATCCCGCAGCCTGGTGATGATATTCGGATACGGCGTCGCCCTCATCCCAGGCGGCCTGCTCGCCAGCCGACTTGGGTACTCACTTATGCGTACCATCCTCCTCAAGCAAGAGTGGCCGGACAATTATTACCCAAGCAATAAGGATGGTGATAATGATGTGTCATAGATTTCATTGTAATTGTCAGGGTATGGACTTTCCGAAATGCGTTAATGCGATGCGTGCTAAATTCTAGCATTGATGTTATTGAAGTCAGTCTAATAAGGATACTTGTACAGATATTGAAAGGAAATCATTAATGTATAACTTCATAGCTGGCCAAGGGGCTGTCAAAAGAGTATTCCTCTACATCCTCATAATATTAGTCGCATTATGGGTGATTACAAACTATTTGGTGTTGCCAAGTATTACAGGTCGATATGACTTGGCCTTGAATGATTTTGATGAGTTTATGAGGTTTGTTGAAAGGAACCCCTCAAAGGTCGACATGAGAATAACTGAGGATGGTAAAACGGCACTGTTTTTTGCGGCGCGCCATGGCAATGCTGCGGTAGCTACCAGGCTCTTAGAGTTAGGTGCCGACCCTGAAGTTCGTTCTTTCGCAGGGCGCCTCTCGATACATTATGCTGCTCAATATGACCACGTGGAGGTGGCTAAGCTACTTATGCAGTATGGTGCATCAGTTGACCCTAAGGATAACGATGGACTTACCCCCTTACACATGGCGGCAAGTAATCGTGCAGTTAATATGATTGAAGTGCTGCTTGAACGTGGCGCCAATCCAAACTCGGTAAACTCATATGGAACCACACCACTATATGGTGTTGCAGGTCATGGAGTAATAGATGAAGACAAGGCAATTGCTGCAGCAAAATTACTTCTGTTATATGGCGCAGATGTTAACGGAGAAAGTAGTGATACAAAGCCAGATGAGCGAGACTCTGTGCCACTAGCCCATGCTGCACTCTTTGGTTATGTTGAAATTTTTAAGTATTTACTATCGATGGGTGCAAATGTGCATCAAGGAAACACTCTAGAAATGGTTGTTAACTCAAGTCGTTCAGATGAACTGTTGCCACTAATAATCAATGATAATATGGATGTGAATGGCTTGCAGCGTGATGGGGGTACACACCTTGAATCAGCCATTATGGGATGTTGCAGGGGGATGGCATCACCAAACTGTACTGATACTGTATCCATACTACTTGGTGCAGGAGCTGATCCCAATACATCGGGAACATCTATCTCTCCAATCTGGTTAGCTGTTTCTGAAGGTTGTAATTTGGACATTATCGCTCTTTTGCTAAATGCAGGAGCAAACATCAATATCGCCAGCAGTAGTAGAGAAACACTCTTGGAGCGCGCAGTGGATGAGTGCTGCCGCAGTAACCATGTAGCCTGCCTTAGAAATGTTTCTACGCTTATCGATAGAGGTGCAGACCCTAATATTGCTGGAAATACCATCTCGCCTCTGTGGAGAACAATTATACCAAATCCATGTAAATTGGAGCTGATTAGCCTTCTTGTAAATAAGGGGGCTGATGTCAATATTCGTGATCAAAATGAACTACGGAACCCCCCATTGCTTCTGGCAACGATTTATATGCATTCGTACACATGGGTAACTCAAGAGCAACTTGTTGAAATAATAAAGATTCTGCTAGAACATGGGGCAGATCCGAGCGCTGTAGACGTTAATGGTAAAAGCCCAATTGGATATGCTACATCGAAAGGGTTGACAGAAATTGCCTCTATTCTCTTAGAGTATGGAGCAGTATTAAGCAAAGAGACGGTATCCAAGGCAGATAAATCCCCTGAAATGCAGTATCTGATACAGACATACACCTCCCAATACCAATGAATTACTTGAAATCGCGTGTAATTTAATTAAAGTGAAATCATGACAACTGCTTTTCAAGCAATGGAGGTTCAATGACAAGTGAAGTCGGCACATATGATGTGCTATTTATATTCCTAGGCATTCCTTTATTGATAATTGCTGGTGTATATATTTTCGTATCTCTGATTACCGTATTGATAATGGCTGGTCTTTCGTGGCCTTCACAGTATCGTTTGCGGTTAGAGTCAAAACTGAAGGCGCAAGCGGATGCCGATAGGTTAGAAGAAGTAAAAGTGCACCTTGCGTTTGGTAGAAAGAAAGAGGCAAAAGTACTTCTGAAAGATTACTTAATATCACACCCAGATGATCAAGTAGCACTTGATCTACTTAATAAATCTAACGACTAGCACACTGCCTGGGAAAGAATGGCATTAGGCAAGAACAGTAATGTCGATAACTAGACCACATTACCTTTATGCCGACCCTGGAAGCGATATGGTCTCCTCTCAACCTGGAAACAGACCATTGATGCTTACAAATGCAACGTCTGCCATGGTCGCCTAGCCGTCGTTATTGAGCATGTGAAGGGGGATGACAGAGTTTTATGCCGAAATCGGCCAGTAGCTGTCCTGAAGCAAAACGGGCTAATATGGCCGCTATACTCCTCTTAGCGGACTCGGTAACGGCAGTACTACTGAAAATGGGCCTGGGAAGGCTGCTTAGGTCGCTTAAGGGTCATAGTGCTGATGGGGAGGGGCTGTGGGCTTACTACGACAGGATGCGGCCAGTAGCGGAAGTCCTGCATGGAAACGAACAATAGCCGCTTTCATTTTGAGAATGAACATAACGTGGTGTTGTAGCTTTGCCGCAGCACTGGCAAGAGACTGTTAACCTAGCATTTGCGTAGGAATAGAGTGACGTAGTTAAATCCTTAAATACGAAAATAAATTGCAGGGACCCGCATGAAGACTAATGCCATCTCAACGAGCCAATTGGCAAAACGCCTTAACATCCCTACCAAACACCTTTTCGGAAAACTTGTCGATCTCGACCATATTGTCCGTGAGGGTGAAGATTGGAAGCTAACAGAGAATGGCAAGGGGGTAGGTGGCGTTTATAAGGATCATCCAAAGTATGGTCGCTATATAGTCTGGCCAGAAGACATTGTCTTGGAGGGGGCAACGCAGGGGGACATGGTAAATGCTACTCACCTTGGTGAGAAGTTTGATATCTCAGCAAGACGTATCAATCAAATCCTCTCTGAGCATGGCTGGATCAAAAAGCACTTAAAAGGTTGGCTAGTAACCCCTCAAGGTCAGCGAGTGGGAGGAGAGCAGAGAGAAAATACGAAGTCTGGAATTCCGTTTGTCGTTTGGCCGGCATCAATCATAGAAAATAAGTCACTTCTAGATACGATAAGGGAGTTGAAGGGGGACCTTCCTTCCCAGGAAGCTGTAGAAACACCTAAAGAGCTTGTGACCTCGGGATTCAGGGATAAATACCAACCCAAGCTGCGTACTGCGGATGGTCACTTTGTACGTTCAAGGGCTGAGATGTTGATTGATAATTGGCTATATACTGCCGAGATAGTTCATGCATATGAGCGTCGGTTGCCTATTGAGGAAGAAGTGTATTGTGACTTCTACCTACCAGCGGGGAAAGTTTATATTGAATTCTGGGGCATGGAGAGTGATGCCAAGTATCGTGAGAGAAAAGAGAAGAAGAAAGATATCTATAACAGCTATGGGTTCATACTGATTGAATTACACGACAAAGATATCAGTAATTTGGATGACATAATGCCACGATTGTTACTGCAGCATGGGATTACTACATACTAACGGCTAGTGCCGGCCAGGAGCGGAAGTTAGGAGTACACGTGGAGAAAGGCAGCAAACACGGTAATAAAGGACATTCTTATCCATGTTAGTGCAGCTCGATGAAGTGTCAGGCTAATTACACCAAATAATCAAGCAGTCTGTTTTATTGATTGCGGAACATCCCTTTCCCGCATGCAATTACTGCTCTTTTTTTATCTGTTAGCGGAGCTTTCTAATCGTATCCTGACGTTGGGTAGCCATTTCGTATTCTGGTTGTACCGCATTCCTGCCAAGATCTCCTCGTTGCCACTTGCGAGTAGTGTTCGTTGCTGTGCTTCGGTGAGTGGGAGCAGTTCTGCCGCGGTGCGGACATAATCGGTATCACCGTTCTTTCTCCAATGCTCTATCATTCTGAAGCATACCTGTCAGGTGTTTGCGCCCATCAATGGTATTACTATGCCGTAGCTAGGGCGACGTAGCAGCATCTTCCTTCATTTACCCTGATTTTCATTATTTTTAAACCGCTTTGCGTACCTCGGATTTAACTTCACTTGTGCCTTTAGTATCTCGCTATGTTTGGAATTACGGGTAAGGGTGTTCACTACCCGCTTTTCCTTGTCCTCCATCAGCTGTCGGCTCACAGCAACGTTGATGCGTACGTTTCTGGCAAGTGCCTCTCGTACCTTGGGATCATCATGGAGTGCCAAGCGCTCATGGATTACGGGGTTGCCGCTACAGCGAGCTACATCGCATAGTACGGCGGGATCATTATCGTCGTAAAAGTGCTCAAGTATAGATTCATCGCCGTCGATGACTGCCCGGTAGTTTCTGCTGTCGAAGGTGGCCGTCGGACGGAAGCTATAGTACAGCGCCGTATGTCGTACCTCAGCTGACTCATCACCAAAGAGTGGCCGCAACTCCACAGGGCGTACATGTTCATTTCGGGCTGCTCCATTACGTACTAATGCCGAGGGATCCTCCAGCAGGGCAACTACTGTCTCCCGGTCAGTGTGGCGGTTGACTGCCACGGAGAAGCGTACCGACTCGTGACGATCCCCTGCCAGGTCGGCTAGGATTGCAGGGTCGGTGGCCTGGTCGGCCATCCTAACTCGGTCGCGCTTTTGGCCGCGATTGGCATAGCTAGGTGTGTCTGTCTGTTTCTTCTCTGACGCCTTCGACCCGTTACCTGCTGCAGTCTTGTAGTTGTTGTTTTGCACCGCCGCAGCGGCAACGGAGGGGGCTTTGTCGACGGCAAGGGTAGAAAGTACCGGGGCCATTGCGCTCTTGTTCTTGGCAATCAGCTCGCGGACCGGCAACTTCGCATCTCGTGCCAGTATCTCCTGCATGAACTGATTGATTCTCTCATCCTGGGCAAGTCGTTTGCGGCTGTGAATGTCGTCCACGAAGACCAGCGGCATAAGCAGGGCGGGGCGAGCGGTTAAGCTTGTGATCGCCTTGCGACGATGGGCTACATCATCGGAGGTCAGGAAGTAGTTTGCCACATGCCCAGGTGCATTGCCGTTGGCGAGCCAATCCTCCACTTTCCAGTCCGCATAGGGTTCGGGTTTGATAGCGTTTGGGTTCTCCAGCAACTTGAGCGTGACGACTGGATTCTGTGCCAGTGAATCAAACAGGTAGCAGGCATAGTGTCCCCACAGGTGCTGCGGACACTTGGGGTGGCGGCTAACCATTTTATGTATGTGTAGCCAGCGGTGATTCCTGCCCCGTTGCAAGCTTTCGAGCTTGTTGGAGTTGGTTTCGGGATCGAGGAGTGCCTTGAGGTTCTCATGCCAGCTATTTCGGATCTTTCCTTTGTTAACCACCATCCCTTCCGAGAGGTGCTGCCAGACTGCGACCGAGTCGGTCGTATCTGCTAGCATCCGCCCCAGTGGTTCGTCGGCCATGTCAGCCAGAGAGATTTGCAGTGCCTCGCTGAGGTCGCTATTTGATGCAAGGGCCTGAAGTATTCGAGGCTCACCGGAGGCCAGTAGCGTTTCCAGTGATGCTTGCGGGGTATTGGGATTCATTGCGGCCGACTCTCGTACCATCAAGTCTGGATCGACGGCCAATTCACCCAGCAGGGTGGGTGTGGTATTACGGTGCAGTGCGCAGCCTGCTCTCAGGTATGGGGGCTCCATGGCGGCTATTTTGCACAGACGCTCCGCAGTAGTCTCTTCGCTGCCTAGCAGGGCAATGAGATCCCCGGTTTTAAGTTTAGATAACTTGCCCAATTGCGGGGTGGATTGAGCCGCTTTTGAGATGTGTATCTGGTGGCGTGCCTCCTCCGGGCAGGCGGGGTTGGCGAGCAGTGCCTCGCGCACCGATTCTTCTGAGTCGCCAGCCAGGCTAAGCAGGGTATCTGGCGCTAGATTCTCATTTTCAGCTAAAGCCGCACGAACCGTTTTCGCACTGTCGTTGGTGAGGGCTTCCAGGACAGGGGCAGGTATGCGGACGCGAGAGGCGATCACCTTGCGTAGCGGTGCTGACTTCTCTTTCATGAACTGTTCCAGCACGAAGTCGTACATTGGCTCAATGGCGGCCATCTCTCGCTTGCCCGCATTGCTGCCATGCTCCATCCAGTAAAGGACTGACACCAGAAACGGGCGCTCATCGTTGATTATCATCCTTCTGTTGGTACTGCGCCTCGATCCATTCGGGCCATGAAGTTGCCAAGATTTACTTTCCTTAGCCCTATCCAGGGCGGGATTGTGCGCCACTTCTTTCGGCAGGTAGTTATAGAAATAGAGCATTAAGCTGTCGGGACAACTGGGGTGGCGTGCGGCCAGACGTGCCACCTCCAGAGAGTAGAAATACTTCGACACACATTGGTGAACCCGTCGCTCCTCTGCTTCTGGTGAGGCATCGGCAAGAAAGGCTAGTGCCTCGGCCAGCGTCTCGGGCCCTTCAAACTCTGCGCTTAGTGGACTATAGATGGCCTCGAAATCGGCAAAGAGAGATGAATCGAAACTATTAATATCTAGACCAACGGTTGTTCCACTGCCCATACAAGATGTCTCCTTTAGGGTTATTCTTCTATCAATTTCGCTTTGGTTTCATTCACCGGTATGTGATGGCAACAAAACATTTCCATTTATAGCGTGTATGCTTAGCTACGCTGACGTTCTTTATGATAGTACCTTAGCGCTTCACGCACCTTTCTGTGTGTATCCTGCTCCAGGGCTGCTAGCACATCGGTTGCCAGTTTTATCCGCGAGTTATATAGGAGACAAGTGCGGGCTGTCACGTCCGCCATTTTTAGCAATGAGCGTTGCTGTTGTTCATTCAGTGGTATTGCCCATATCATTTTTTCGATGCATCGCGAATCTACTTTTTCTCCGTCTAGCCAGCGATCAAGTGCAGCTGCGCATATAGGCCAAAGCGCTTCCTGTCGTGTCAGTGTCTCGACGATGTCGGGACTGGGTTTTAACAACAATATCTCAGCTGCCTCCGGCGCCATCTCATACGCATAGAGCCAGGCTTGCTGAACGGCCGGCGAGGGATCGGCCGCCAGGCGCCTGATGTTCTCCGATGATCGACAACCACGAACCGCCACAGCCCGGAATTTCGCATCGGAGTGTCTGGCGAGCCACGTGTTCAGTTCAGGGTCGGTATGCATTCTACTGTTTTTTTTCGCCGTACCGATAAGTTCAGGTCGGGATTCCAACAACTCCCTGTAGATATCTGGGTGAGGGGTGTGGGAGACCAGGGCCTGTACAACCCATTTTTCCGGGTCGACCATTATCTGGCGACTTATATCGGATGACAGGCGTAGGTTAGCCGCAAGAACTTTTCGGATCTCTACATCCTCGTGCCTTGCCAGCCTGGCGTGCATCTCGGGGTTGCCGGTATATTCGGCCAATAAACGTAGAATGTTTGGGGCGTCATCTTGATAGAACGGCTCCAACATGGACTCATCCCCCCCGATGATCCCCCTTGGATAATCATCGCTATAGCTCGCTGATGAAAGGTAGAGATAATTTACAGTCAGGGCACGAACGCCAGCCTCCTCATCAGTGACCAAACTCATACGATCAGCGTTAGTAATGTGCTTGTGGCGTAGTGCCGCAAGACGGATCGCACTCTCGGAATCAGATAACAGTGAGAGTATCGTCACTCTGTTCGTATTTTTATTGTCGGCAACGCGCTTGCGTACATCCGGGTGGCGGTCTGCGCTCAAATCGGCGAGGATCTTTGCGTCAACGGCCTGTTCGGCCATGCGCTCACGGTCGCGTTTTTTGCCCTGGTTGGCGTAGCGGGGGATATTGGCGGGGACCTCGGCCCCATCGGTTGCCGAGGTTTTGACATCGTCAGCATCAAGAACTGGGAATTTTTTATTCTGCAGTGCGGCGGCCCGCACCGCGGCACTCTTGTCTTTGGCAAGGAAGGCGAGCACTAATGGTGGCGTATGTTCGTTCTGGGCTACCAGGTTCCGCACCGAGGCCTGCTTGTCGCGGGCGAGAATTTCGGCACTAAATGGCGTCATCTTCCGGTAGCGTGCTAACCACTTGCGGGTATGAATATCGGGCTCAAAGACATCCTGCTGTAGCTGCGCAGGTCGCGCACTATAGCAGGATGCTGCCTTGCGTTTGCGCTCAATATCCACGTTTTTCAGATAGTGGCTGACCACATGTCCCGGGGCAGTGCTATTTGAGAACCACATATCGAGCACACCATCACCGAATGGTTTGGGGGTTATCGCATTCGGGTTTTCCAGCAGCCTTATGGCAACTTTCGGATTCTGCGCCAGGCTGTCGAAGAGGTAGTAGGCGTAGTGACCATAAAGCTTTTCGGGGCAGTTGGGGTGACGGGCGATCAGTTTGTGCAGAAAGAGGTAGCGGTAGCGGTAGTTGCGCTGCAGATCGAAAAGCCTGGATGCTTGCGGATCGAGTAGTTCACGCAAAATCGTGCACCACCCCTTCTCTCCCTTGCTGGCTTTGCACTCCATTTCGGCAAGCTTTTCCCATACCGTAGGGGAGTTAGTGGTATCAGCCAGGTAACGGCCGATCCTGTCGCTGGTCTTGCCAGCATTGATTAAAGTTGCCAGGCGCAGTTGCAGAGACTCGCCGAGCCCGTCATTTCCGGCCAAGCCCTCAAGCACTCGCTCTTCACCGCTGTTCAACAAGGTCTCAAGTGCCTCGGGTGGTGTGTGAGGGTTATAGGCGGTCGATTCGCGTACCAGTATATCCTTGTCTCCGGCCAGCTGTGACAGCAGCGTAGGCTCTGCATTGCGGTGCAGTGCGCAACCGGCACGCACCCAAGGGGCCTCAAGCACGGCTAGCTCAGCGAGCTTTTCTATGCTGGTCTCGGGACTGCCAAGCAGAGCGATGATGTCGGCATCCTTGAGTTCCTTCAACGGAGCATCATGAGGCGAGGGTTTGGTGGCGTTTATAAGGTAGGCCTCGTGGCGTGCCGTCTCAGGGCAAGCGGGATTGGCAAGCAGGGCGTTGCGTACCGACTCCTCCCGGTCACCGGCCAGTGTAAGCAGGATTTCGGCCGCTACATGCTCATTGCCTGCCAGTGCTGCGCGCACGGTCTTGGCCCGGTCTGTGGCCAGTGTATCCAGGAGTTGGGGCGGGATGCGCTTTCGCGTGGCAAGGGCCTTGCGTAAAGGGGCTGGGGCGGCCTTGTCCTGGGCAAAATGCTCGAGCACGAGGTCGTACATCGGTTCGATACTCGCCATATAGCGTTTGTCGGCACTGGAGCCATACTTCATCCAGTAGAGCACCTTCCACAGCTCAGGCCGTTCGGCATTGATCTTCGAGTCATTGGGCACTCCGTAGCCCCAGTCCCAGCGTGACGGTGAGGCCAGGCCAGGGCCCTGTGGGCGGTAGTTTTTCCAACGCTCACTCGCCAGCCGTGCCGCCAGGGTAGGATTTGTTGCCACCTCCTCGGGGAGAAACTTATCGAGGTTCTGCAGCACATTGTCGGCCGTACTGGGGTGGCGGGCGGCGAGGCGGGCAATTTCCAGGGAATAAAAGTGTTTGTTCATGCACTCATAAACTGTCCACCCATCCAGTTCGGGGGACGCCTCTGTCAGCAGTGCTTCGGCCTCGGCCAAGGTGGCCGGCCCCTTGAGCTCGCTGCTCAACGGACTGTAAATGGCCTCAAAGTCGACAAAGGCCTCGGTGTCGATTCCGTCCAAGTCTATGCCGCGCGGATTGTCTTCTGCCATGACAGATTGCTCCTTTCAATGGTTCCGTTTGTTGCGTTGTTTTCTGTTCTTCTACGTGGTTCTGGTCATCAGCTGTTCAGGCGTGCCACCTTGCCAAATGGGAAGTCCTCAGATGCTAGCCCGTCTGGTACTACCACCCACATGGTCTCGTACAGCGGTGGCTCGGTGGGAAAGTCGCCGTGACCATCTGTGAAGTAGACCAGTAGCTTATCCCCGAAGTTATTGTCCCCATCTTCTTCCGCCACCCTGTCGAAGAGCACCGAAAAGTCGGTTCCTCCGCCGCCAGTTGGTACCGCCACCGTAGTTAGTTCATCGTAGTAATAGGGGCCATCCACCGCCGCATCGACATAGTAAAAGGAGAGATTAATAAAGTGGTAGCAGGCACGGATGGCGGCCAGTTCACCCATGAACTGCTCTAGCTCTTCGTCCCAGATGGAGCCACTGGTGTCGATGGCGACGATAACCCGTAGTGTATCGGCCTGCAGCTGGTCGATGTAGAGTCCGCTGTGGATAAAGCGCCGGTCATAGCCATCGAAGTCTGAGGGAGTGCGTACCACGTGATTCCACAGCAACCAGCGCCAGTCAAGCTGTGGCTCCAGCATCCGGTCGACTTCTCGCTGTAGCCCCGCTGGCAGCCGGCCTTGATGGCGCTCGGCCAATCGTGCCGCCGCCTCGGCCTTGCGAAAGACGCCACGCCAGTATTGCTCGGTGCTGTGCTCTTCACGTTGCTGGTTGATCCCATCTTCTGTACCCGAGGCCAAGTCCCGGTGTCGCGGATAACGCTGCTCCAGGGCCGGAGCCGCCACGCCACTGGTGAAGGCAGAGGCCGAGGTGGGAGAAGACTTCGCCTTGACGCCCTCATTACCCGTATTGTGGTGCACTTCTGATTTGTCGTGCTGCGGCATGGGCAACGCCATGGGGCTCCCAGTGCCGTTCCCCGGCAGCGGCTCTAGGCCGTTTTGCTCATACCCCGCCCCGCTGGGCATGCCCGTTGCCGACGCGCTTAGACCCTGCTGTGCCAACTGCTGTAGTGCTGGTGAGTTACGCACCGCACTGACGAGAGCCTCATAAACCTGTTCCACTGAGTCCTCGCCATAGGCGGGTTCCACTGCAGTATCGGCTGGCGGCTGGAAGAGACCGGTCTCCAGGATGATGTTGTTCACTACAATATCGGCGGCCGTGTTCCAGATGGCGGGGTGGCGCGGCCCGCAGCGCTGGGCGTGTAACAGGGCGCAGTGCAGGGTGACATGCAGCAGCAGACCGCTCTGTGCCTCCGGGTCCAGCCGGACAAAATAATCGGGGTTGATCCATACCTCTCGGCGTTTGCTCTCGAAGGCAGTGACTGCGGGGCTGAAACGATAACGGGTATGGAGCGAGATGGTTGCCAGGAAAGGGTGGCTGCGGCGCAACCTCACCAGGTGGGAGCTGATCGACCGCTCCACCCCTTTACCCGGCCAGTAGTTGAGCGTAGTCGGTGAGGAACTGGCGCAGCCGCTCCTCCTGCATGATGTGCCCCTGTATCGCCTCCATCTCCCCCTTCTCACGCATCAGGGGGAAGAGATCGGTGGCGTAAAGTTGCACCCACTCGGGCGGCGCCCCCTCCACCAGCCAGCTGAGGCCGTTGATCGCCTGTTCGCTACTCTGGCAACGAGCGACCAGGCTGATCACGGTGGCGTAGCGCAGCGACACCTCTTCCGGGAAGGGGATAGTGAGCTTGCCGCCAAGGATGGCCGCTACATCGGGGATATTTTCGGTTACTTCCAGATAGGCGGCATATTCCGCAGCGGCTGCAACCCCTACTGCTGGTTCAATGCTCAGGCCAGCCCGTTCCAGGGCGTTGGCCATCTCCCAACTGCGCGGAGAGGGCCAGGCCATTTCTGTGGGATTGTGGAGATGCAGCAGCTCCTGGCGAAAAGCTAAAAAGGCGATGAGATGGGGCGTGAAACCCTGTCCCAGAGCGTAGCGACGAAAGTCATCGAGATCCGCCTCCACCTCTAGGTGGATAAAGCGGTTGGCTAGCGGGGCGGGCATATCGAAGACCGAGGCGCGATCCTCCTTACGATTGCCCGCAGCCCATATGAACCAACCCTTTGGGACTGTGTAGTTGCCAATACGCCGATCAAGTATGAGCTGCTGGGCTACGCCCTGCATGGCCGGTGGCGCCATGTTGATCTCGTCAAGGAAGAGAATGCCCTTACCCTCACGGGGAAGGAATTCCGGTGGTGCCCAACGGGTGATACCCGCCTCAGGGATTGGCAGGCCGCGCAGGTCGGTGGGGGCAAGCTGGCTTAGACGCAGGTCGATAAAACCCAGCCCCTGTTTTTGTGCGACCTGGTTCACCACACTCGACTTGCCGATCCCAGCTGCCCCCCAGATCATGCAACTGGCTTCTACTCCATGCTCCAACAGGCCATCCAAGTAGCCAGTAAGTTCTACCGGTGTCACTGTTCACTCCATTTAACGTCATTATTATTTATTGCTAATTGCGTCCATCATATCCAATTAGTGGCTGCCAGTCGATGAAAGCACGGTTCAAGTCTGTCCAGTCAGATCAAGTCTACGAAGTCCGCGTCGCTAGGCTTTTCCTCCTGCACAATTTCCTAAAACGAGATGTCAGCACTTGGGAGAACAGCAGACTACTCCTATGGTGACTCTTGATTTCCGCTTTGGTCGCACAGCAGACTATACGATCTTACACTGACTGAAATTACTGATCTGAATTACTACAGTTAAGTTCACTACAGGATAAAAGAGACTAAACTTTCCATATGTGCGGTGGCGTTAAATATCACCAAGGCGGTCAGGCGTATACCGTCTACTTTCCGAATCCCTCGGCGGTACTACCTGTGCGTCTGAAGTCAGGAGATGTGGAACTTGTCACCTGGGGCCGTCGTAAAGAGGAAACTGGCCAACTACCTCAAACTGGCTGGGCCAAGATTGAGAGTATCGAGGACCGTAAGTGGGATCGCTATAATCCGCACCCTGTAAAAATACCTGTAGATTCATATATGGAGAAGGACAAGCAGGGACTCTCATACTGGTTTGACCTAGATCCAGGTCACTTTATTCAGGGATTACTCGCGCAGTTGAATGACGAAAGGCGCATCTATGTAGTAACCACGGTTCCTGCTGAGCCTAAATACGCGGTCATCCATGATAGATGGCCAAGGATCGTCTGAGAGCGCAGGCGCATTTCGACAATCTATATTAACGCTATCTCTATACGCTATAGTGGGCAGCCACTATACATATCATCATAACTGGTCACCGTATAAATGAAGCTAACCTCTCTTATTGCCGCGGGTTTGTTCCTGCTGTCTCCGCATCTTTTACTGGCAGAGCCGCCATCCAGCTTTTCTAAGGCTAAAAAGGTCATCAGCCAGATTTACCATGACCACCAAAGCACGTTCTACTGTGGTTGTGCTTACAACAAGGTCGACGGCAAGTTGAGAACGGATCTCGATAGTTGTGGCTACATGCCCCGTAAGAATGCCAATCGGGCGGGGAGGGTCGAGTGGGAGCATGTCGTTCCCGCTTGGTGGATCGGTCACCAGCGTCAGTGTTGGCAGGATGGGGGGCGCAAGCACTGTCGTAAGACCGACCCAGTTTTTCGACAGGCCGAGGCTGATCTCTACAACCTGGTTCCAGCCGTTGGTGAGGTCAACGGTGACCGTTCGAACTACCGTTTTGGCATGCTTGAGGGGGAGAGTAGGGCCTATGGCGCTTGTGACTTCGAGGTGGACTTCAAGCAAAGGACCGCTGAACCTGCCCCCGAGATAAGGGGAGACATTGCCAGAACCTACTTCTATATGAGTGATACCTACGGCATTCGACTAAGTAAGCAACAGAAAAGACTGTTTGATATATGGGATAGGGAAGACCCAGAAGATGACTGGGAAAAAGAAAGAAAACGTCGTATCGCGCAGGTGATTGAAGAGTAACCAAGCAATGGATGGGCGGAGAAAGCGCGATGTCGTCAATGAACTGAGGCCATGGGTGCTAGTGGAGAGTGGCCTTCATGGGGTGGCGCACTGGGCCAGGGTGTGTCGCTTTGGGGACTACCTGTCAAACAGAATGAAGCTTCCTCAGGCCTATCGTGATTGTGTCAGCGTCTTTCCCTGGACTCACGATCTGGCCCGTTACGACGATAGTTGAGGGAGGGAGCATGCGATAGCCGGTGCAAAGTACCTTGATAAGGTTATTCCCTCTGTCTTTCCGTTACTAGACAGCCACCAAGTGTTCGTGATCAAAGCGGCCATTCACTATCATTCACATGGGTATGCTGCTGATGAAGCAAAGTACTCGGGTTGGTTTGATGACGTGGGAGGTGATCAAGGAATACTTCTCAATACCATAGCCTGTTGCTGGGATTCCGATAGGCTTGATCTTTTGAGGTTGGGAATCGAGCCTGATCCATACCGCATGTCTACTCCTTACTGGGAAGAGTTATTGCCATTAGCAAGGCGTCTCAATGGCCAGGGGGATTGAGTCTTAGCAAGCGCTAGAGTACGTAGTCTGTGGGTGGCTCACCCTTTGAGCCACTGAAATTGTTATGGTATTGTCACCATAAACAATTAGGGGTCATGCCACATGGACAGGACAGAGCGCTTTTATAAGATTGAGAACCTCCTCAGGGCACGACGTGCTGTTTCCAGAAGCACATTTCTCGAAGAACTTGGCATGTCACCGGCGACCTTCAAGCGTGATTTGGAATATATGCGTGATCGCTTTAATGTCCCCATTGTCTATGATCGCGAAAAGGGCGGGTACTATCTAGATGAGAGTAATAGCGAAGGACTAGGCTATGAGTTACCCGGCCTGTGGTTCAACGCGACAGAAATCCATGCCTTGCTAACGATGGAGCATCTCCTGGAAACACTACAGCCACGCCTCCTCGGGCCCCATATTGAGCCACTACGGGCAAGGATAGCTAATATTCTGGAAAGTACTGACCAGTCTGCAGAGGAGATTCGTGGTCGTATTAAGCTGATTAATACGGGCCACCGCCCTGTGAAGCCGGAGAATTTCGAGCAGGTGGCTCATGCATTACTCAAGCGAAACAAGATAACAATACGCCATCACAACAGGACCACCGGTGAGCATACTGAGCGAACCGTCAGCCCCCAGCGCATGACCTATTACAAGGGTACTTGGTACCTTGATGCATGGTGCCACTTGAGAAAGGGGATACGTCGTTTTGGTATGGATGCGATAGAACTACTCTCGGTCACTTCTGAGAAGGCCAAGGAGGTTGCTGCCAATAAGCTGGATAAGGAGTTGAATTCTGGCTATGGCATTTTCGCTGGGAGCAAGACCCAGATAGCTGAGCTTTTGTTTTCACCTGTGCGATCGCTATGGACATGCAATGAGGTATGGCACCCCGATCAAAAGGGTACCTGGCAGAATGATGGTTGTTATCGATTGAAAATCCCCTACACACACGAAGGGGAGATGACCGCCGAGGTACTTCACTATGGAAGTGATGTCACTGTCTTGTCTCCGGCCTCACTCAAAAAGTCGGTTGCACGTGAAGCCCAGAAAATAATTGACAACTATAAGTAGCAATCCTGGGCTCACCGCATGAGCCACATACTCCATCATAATAACTCTGGCACAGTAAAAGGGAGTGAGATATGCCAGAGATTCTCAGATTGGCTGCAACCATAACCTATCCCTATACGCAAAACATTATGGTAAGGGTAGGGGCCATGATGCAGCAAATACTATTAACGATATCCATTCTTCTCCTGGTGCTAGCTAATGATGCTGATGCTAGCCAGTACTCTGCTCCAGGCCTGTGTGAGGTTGATTACATACCGCTCGATAACAATAGTGTGCCAACGATATGATGTTCATACTTCCGCATAGCGCTGAGGTCCGCCATGGCAAGATACCCTGGGTGGTGACTACTATTGCCATGCTGTGTCTCTTCATCTGTTACCTGCAAGAAGCTAGGCGTGAGCCCATCAATAATGTCATAAAACCCTATTGTGAACGCATACACGATCCTACTTTCGAGGACGGTGATGACTTTCTAAGACAGAGTCACTATCGATGCGAGTTGCATCTCACCTACCTGCACGACCTGCCTGATAAGTCCAAGTATAAGAAAATATTGAAGCATTGGTGGGAGACCTTGCCGGAGGCTGAGGAGGGGAGTGATAAAGGATCGGGTGATGATGTCATCACTCCGGATGAGCTTGAGGCCATGACTCAGCATGCCTATCGCCACTACGAAAGCATCAAGGATGAACTGCCGCCTAGCCTGGACAGGAAACTGGTATACGACCCTGGTACACCGAATCCTATCAGGGCTATCACATCGGCTCTAGCACACGCGGATTGGTGGCATGTGATAGGGAACCTTATCTTCTTTTTCGCCTTTGCGCCTGCCCTTGAGTACATCATCGCGAGTGCATTTCGATTCACACTGTCGCTTCTTGGCATAACATTTTCAGTTGCTATAGCAGACAGCTTGGCAACACTGCTAGGCTCACCTGGAAATATCACGCTTGGCCTGTCAGGCGTGGTGTCTGGGACGATTGGCATGGCTGCCTTCCTGATGCCAAACGTGCGCATCCGTACGTTTATCTGGTTTTTCCATTTTGCTAGGAATATACAAGTCCCGGTTTGGATCCTTGCTGTCTGGTATATCGGCTGGGATATGTATGATCTGACTACAAGCGAGTGGCTAAGCGGGGTCAACTTCCTCGCACACGTGGCTGGTGGTGTTTCAGGCTATTTTATTGCCATGGTCTTCTTTAAGACACGAAAGGATGAGACTGCCGAGGAGGTGGATGATGAAGTAGCCTATATGACCTCCAAGCGTCAGGACAAACTCGGGATTATGAGTTCATATCGAAGCACGGACAACCACCTAAGTAACGCCTTACGTGAAGAGCGGGCTAGGAAGGACTACGAGAGGCATATTGACGATGTACATCGGGCCGTTACTACCGGGCAGGATTCGCTGGCTATCATATTACTTCTAGAGGATTACGAGGGGTATCAGGGTTCGATTGAAGTCTATGAAGGTATATATCAGGAGATGATTAAATGGAAACATACACGCGCCATCCTCTGCCTGAGTCGGTTGCTAATCAGCGAGTACATCAAGCAACGTAAGTATGCTAGGGCCGTTGAGATTACAAATACAGCATACGATATCACCCCACAATTTGTCTTCGCAGATGTTGAGGAGCGCCGGTTACTTGCGGCGATGTCTGAGAAGTACCAATTGGGACTTCCTTCATGAGTGGGGAATGGCTTACCTACCATAGTTGTAACGGTTGCCATACTGCTCGCTATATATGTGTATCGCAAAGACTTTTTGTATCAGTTATGGTTTGAAAGCCATATAACTCTTTGATAAATATGACAAAATATTCAAAACTGGGCTTGAATGGGCGCAGGGTGGGTGCTATGTTATGGCAAGTATCACATTGACTGTGTCGAGCAAAGGTTGTGATTTACAGCATGATCAAGACCGAATCCGAGTATGAACTAGCCCTAAAGCGAATCGAGGCCCTATTGAATGCTGGAGTAAACACTCCAGAAGGAAATGAACTCGACCATCTCGTTTCGCAGGTAGAGGCCTACGAGGCTGAACATTACCCAATCGACACACCTGACCCAAGATATGAGCTAGCTGCAGTGCTATTTGATCATGATAGTGAGGCTGCATGGAGGTGGTTACACCAGCCTTGTCGCGCACTTGGTGAGGTAGCTCCTTTAGATGCTCCGCTTGATGATGTGCGAGGTGTTGTAGGTCGTCTCATGGCGGGAGCTATCACCTGATGGGACCTAGTCGAGATATTCGAACAACCCATGACAAACATCTTGATGATCCAGATGTTTTAGCTGAATACCTTAATGAGGCTAAAGAGAGTGGAGATGTGGTTCCTTCACGTATAGCGGTGGCGGCTCTTCAAGGCTTTTTTCATATCACAGAGAGATGGGAGCTTACCGATAAACAGCAGCGCATACTGCTTGGGGAGCCGGAAGAATTCGATTCATGGAAGTCGAATAGAATCGCAAAACAACTTGATGAAAATATACTGGTGCGAATCAGCTATATCCTAAGGATATATAAAGCGCTACGGATAATGCATAGTGATGAAAATCAGCGACTTTTTCTTAAAAATGCCACAGAGTGCAGTCCATTCAACGGGAAATCGCCACTCGAACTTATGTTTGATGGCGATTTAAAAGTCGTTCGACGTTACCTTGATGGTCAACTCCAGGCACCATACGCCTGATTCGAGGGACAGCTAGTAATATGATCAACAAAACCAAACCGATTAAAAGGCTTCATGGTAGTGTTAAACGTTACATGAATCCTCCGGAACCGGTCTCAGAAGAAGACTGGGATACCGATGATGCTGATGTTTATTATGTGCCGAAGAGTCGATTAAAGCGTGAATGGCGTAAATGGGTTAGGAAGTCGAAAGAAGGAGCTGAGGTCTATTCTACGTGTTGCGGAAAGGAACCTGTTCTCCTCATTCCACTTAGTAAAAAGGATTTCAATTTGTTCGCGGAAGCTCTAGAACAGCCACCTCGACCAATGCCTGATTCTATTCATAAGGCAAAGGCTCATTACGCATCGAAGGTTGTATCCGATGAAGAGGCAGTAATTAGCATCGATTCAGAGAAAGTGTTTGCAAAGTTGGAGGTCGATCGTGCAAACGGTGAATTGTCTAAAAATGTGACAACAGCCAAGATCTGCTATCAGTCCTCAGGTTACCCAGGCTTTATCGAGCAGATCAATACTGAAACCGGTGAGCGTCTCATTGGCACCTTTGCGAACGGCGTTTTTACGCCACTTGAGGTTGAAGATATTCCTGCTGGACCTGTAGGCAAGGAGTTTGGTGGGCCCGGCTGTGAGTATGACTAACTACTTCTACTCACGCTCAGTAATGGGCCTCGCACTCAGTTTTGTATTTGACCGCAGAATTTAGGAAAGACTTAATGACGGCACCACAACCCCCAATCAATATTTCTCGGATTGGTTCTAGCGATCCTGCCGATCAGTTGCGACAGGCTATTGCTAGCGTGCTCTTATCAGGGCTTAAGCCTACAGAGAGATCGATTGAACTATTGAAAGCGGTTGTGTACGGAAAGATGACAGGCGATGAAGCACTAGAGAAGCTGCATCGCTTCTACAATACCGCGGACGCCAGCGGTGAGCACTCAAGGGAAATAAAAAATGATTGAAATCATAGTAAAGATTCATCCTTACGGTGATGCATCACAAGAACGTGAAATAGCAAACGCAATTATCGGCAATGTCAGTAATGGAACACCGAATGTCTGTGATTACCATGTTACACTTAAAGATGATCGCGGCATGAAGGATACGTATGGTGTTACAGATATTTATCGTGATGCTGATGTGTGGCGCTTTATCGCTGACGTACTTCAACATCGTCCTGAGGGGCCGAAAACTCCTATCATCGACCACACCACCAAGATCTACGTTTATGATGATGACCCTAACGGCAAGGATATTGTGTAGAAAAATGAATGGCGATAGAAGGTGGCCTGTAATTGAAGACCTCCCTGATTAAGAACGTCAACCGTTCAGCGATTGGCTGTGTGGGCAGACTAGGCCAGGTAACAGAGATGGTACTATTGGATACTACCCTCATGACTATGAACGCTGGAAAGCGGTGAAGGATATTTCTAGTGACTAGAAATTTTCGTCTGCCCAGGCCGTTCAGCAGTTGGGCAGTCTACTATCGGCCAAGATAAAGCTTCAGAAGCTGCGCTGGACGAGCTGGCTAAGCAAGCACAAGAGTTGGGTTTGGAATAATGGTTACGTCCCCAAGCAGCTGCGGTTTCGCCCGGAGTCGGCCAGTGGCGTACATGGTAAACCCTGAGACTGATCTGTGGAAGGATCTAGGTATTGAGGGAGATGACTTCTTTGAATTAGAAGAAGCGTTCGCGCATGAGTTTAAAGTCGATATGTCGAATTACCTGTGGTACTTCCATCATGGTGAAGAAGGTCTAGGGAGCTTTGGCGCGTTCTTCTTCGCTCCACCTTATGCGCTCGTAGAGCGAATTCCCGTCACCCCAGCCCTTCTGCTGAAGGCTGCAAGAACAAAGAAGTGGCCCGTGCAATATCCAGCTCACGAGATTTCGTCACACAGATACGACATGGTGGTGAATCGAGCGATTGGCATCGGCCTTCTCGCTGCTGTGGCCGCTTGGTGGCTCTGGCATGCTCTGGCCTTACAAGCCTTCAATCGGACGCCAAGGACGTTCCCCACCCCTTGTCTAGCCGTCCAAGGGCGGGCGCCGGTGAAAAAAGGGCAAGGTCCGCTCCTGGTGGCTTAGCTGACGAAATACTATGAATTCTCTGAGGACCGCTATTGTCGCTGAGGAGTCGTTAGTGCTGCTAGGGTGGGGCCTAGAGGGTGACTTAGACTGGAGTTGGCCAGGAGCAATGGGATGGACTCCTCCTCCCCTAATCGGCATCGCAATGTGCCAGACTGATAATTGTAATCACTCAGTCAAATGATGAAGGAGGAATCCACAATGAATATTAAACGCATTGGTGTTGACCTAGCAAAGAGTGT
>JBFFMJ010000023.1:0-22830 GCA_041554195.1 Thiohalomonadaceae bacterium | reverse complement strand
TTGCTGGGTACCGTCGTGATCTTGAGCGGCGAGGCAAAGTATTATCAGGCTAATACCGATAAAAAGCGCCGTGTGCTATCCGTGCTATTTCTTGGCTTGAGAGTTTCAAATGACCAGCGAATAAGTTTGAGCGATACTCAGCTGAGTGAGGCCTATGACAGGTTGGTTACTCAGATAGCAGAGCATGGACATGGCTGGTAAATTCGTGGGGATCCCTCAGGCTCTGACTCCTTTAATTTTTGTCATGAAACTCTCCCTGTAGTCAGAACGGAATGTTTAGTCTAACAAACAACGTTGGTTAACAATAAGTAAGTTTCATTTGCCCCCACTTATAGCTTGGAATAGTGAATCTTGGTTTGCGTGCCTTTTCCCACCTCCATGTGGTTGCGATGACATTAACTATAGAAGAGAGCTATATTAGAGGAAGCAGTGTTCTGACCCCGATTATTCAAATCAGTACCAATAATCTCGGTACAACGATTCGCTGGAATCATATCTTGGTACCTCATCAACCGGCGCATCGAGATCAACTTCTACCACAGAGGCTCGATTCGCGGTTTCCAGGTACTTATCAATATGACGAGCGGCGTTATCAGCGTTGTCCTTATCGGTAAGGATAAGGTAGAGCGAGCGGCCCTTCATATGCGAATCGTAGTAGACGAGGTATTTCCTCGGCTCTTGTTCTCTATTGTCGAGTACAGCTGACTGTACTGCATCGCTGATGAGTTGATTCATCTCCATGATGAGGGCCTTATCCTCTTCTACTGAACCGGATTCTGTTGTCGCGTATTTATCGTTATCAGTAGACATGATTCGTCTCAGTAAGCTGTGGTTTATTTGTCAGGTACAGGGTGGGCTTCACCAATTGTTTGACATGACTTGCACGGACTACACACCGTACTCCTTGGCTTTATAATTCTCCTCAAATATCAGTTGATTCATCACCATGTCGAGTATATTTAGAATCACCTCATAGTCATTTGCCTTGTCGTTATCTGCATTGAGATAGAGCCTCTTTTTTATCTCAATCATTACTGATTTCACCCCCTTATCCTGTCCATAGAATGCAGTGGGTACCATGCTGCCGGAATAGGGACTGTTAATTGCGACGTTATAATTAACAAATGCATCTTTTAATAACTCAACAAGCTCCATATCAGCATGCTCGTCATCGTATCCGATACAGATGTCTGGTAGTTCAATATCTGGTTCATGGAACCAGTAGCGCTCATTAGAGAAGGAGTGACAATCGATAATCGTGCAGCGCCCGTACAGGTCGAGCTTCTCCTGCGTCAGGCGATTAAGCTCGTTATGGTGATGATGATAGTACTGCGCTACTCGCTCCTTGCTATCAGTATGGCGTAATGGCTTGTCTTCCAGGATGGCGCGCTCATAAAACCAGCCCAGTCCTTTACGGCTCATCACCTCCTGCTCATCATCGAAGAAGCGTTCCGGGTCGAAAAACAGCCGCGAATAGTCGCTCTTTACCCCACCAAATCGCCCCAGCAACGGTGCAAACAACTCATCCGTATACAGGTCGGCATATTCAACTACGTTTCTCTCTAGCTCATCCCTGCTTAAGAGGTAGTCACCGAGATACTCATCAGGAATCCTCGTCCCGCAGTGCGGAAGATGGACAAGGTAGGGTTTTCTCTGTGCCGCGATCTCTTTCTCGCGTGTCCGTTCACGTCGTGATCTCTCCACGCTTTCCACGGCAATGCCCGCAAGGAGTAACAGTGCGATAAGCTCCAGCCAGGCCAGGCTCATCAAGGCCAGTCCAGTGGCGATTATCTCTCTGCCCTCATAGTTGCTGTACAACACGGTGATACTGCCAATCAGGCCAATGAGATAAATCAGTGGGTAGCTGATACTCAAAAACTGGAAACCGAGAATAAAGCCTCCACCTCTGCCGGAATCATTCGCCATGGCACCGGCGATGGCCAGACCAAAGCCCAGGGTAACCGCTATGATTCCGGAGATTACATTAATCGTGGTAATCGTCCAGCCATATGTATAAGACGCATAAACGATTAGTGCGGGGAGCATAGAGGTAAGAAGGAGCTTGATCATTGGGGACTATCCTTGCCTTCGTGCCGGTAATTTAACTGCTCGACTACATCGCTTGGACTCAAACCTGCCGTGTCTATCGTGACATAGCTAACGGGGCGGTTGTGGTTAAATAGCCGCTTAAAACGGCCCAAATAATCTGGCCCATCGACCCTGATGCTATCGCTCTCACCGGCCTCTATCGCCGCGTTGCGCCGCTCAATGCGCCGTATCAGTTCTTCGTCGGCGGCGCTGAGCAGGATATTTCTATAATCAATCCCAACCTTGGCCATCAACCCCTCCAGGCGCCTAATCGCACCCAGGGGTATCAGGCAGCCCATCTCGATGACGACTTTTTCCTCATCCATGCCCTGTAGCGTACTCGCGATCCGCCCAACGATCTCATCACCCAGGCGCTGAAAGTCGGCGATGCCGGGATCGGGGATGATGGCGGTGATGATCGCATCAACAGTGATTCTGGCGTGCCCTGACATTGCGCGTAGCACGCTACTCTTGCCGCTGCATGGCAAGCCATACAGCAGTACTACTGATTTGTTACTCATAGCGTTTTAGCGTTACCCCAGTTTGTCGTAAACTGTTCGATACGCTCCTGCACAAGGGTCTCATCAACGGTAATCAGCTCCTTGGATTCGGAGTGTGTCCCGTACTCCTCACCCTCATCAAAATACAATTCCACCAACAGCTCGTCGTCCTGAACCAGGTAGTCCTTCTCCTTAAACTCAAAGTCGACCAACGACTGTTCCACACACTTGGTATCTATCCCCAAGCTGTTTTGGTACTCCATCTGTTTTCTGGTGTTTTCGCGATTTTGTTCATTAACGATGAACAGGCGCTTAATCTTCACACCGCGCTTCATCAGGTTAATCTGAGTAACCATGTACTCGGTTTCGCCCTTGTCCTCCCAGTACTCCGGGATGTAGCTGACACACTTCAGGTTATCCCTTGTGGTGCGAATTCCTTGCGCACCATAGGTATTGGCGTGGGAGGGATAGGTTCGCTCGGTCTGCACAAACAGTTCACTATTCTGTGTAAGCAGGTTTTTCAAACGACGTGAAATCAGGCCTACGAAATAGGGATGTTTGACTTCGGCCAGTCTGGCATCCAGTTGCTGGCCGTGCTGAACTAACTCGATCTTACTGGTGAGTGCGGCTAGACGGGTTTTGGTGTTCTTCAACTCGATACCGAGCTTATCCATGTCATCTTTGGCCTCATCAACAGAGTGTTTGTAGGTGTATTTGTAGTCGACGAATTCGACCAACAGGAAGGTGAGGATATAGAGGATGAACTTCTCACCAAATGACATCGCGTCCATCGCAGCGAAGATGGCTGATGACCCCGTTGCCTTCTCCTCTATATAACCGACTAAATACGGGGTAATTATGATGGCTAAATCAATAATGGGTGTGGGTATTCTAGGGATTTTCATGGGCTTATTATGACTGTAACGGTAGGTTGTTAGCGGCCAGCAATTCAGGCTGGCCAAAGGCTGCGAATGATAACACTGTAAGTGGGGGCAGATGAAACTTTAGCCTACTTTCTACGTGAGGATGGCCGTCCCATTCTGGCAGGTTTCACCCGGCGTCCGTACAAGCTTTCAATCTCATCCTTGAATTTATCATTTCCCAGGGTAAGCCCCTTATTGACTGCCTGACGGATATCATTGAGCAACACTTCATCCACATGCGCTGCAAACAGACTGCGATATACACTCTGTCGAGTCGAATCAGCTGTACCAAGGCGAAGATACTCTTCATGAGGCGTACTCATCTTAATTTCCTTGCCAAGCGCATGACACTGGTAGCTGGACCAAACATAATCTGCCGGGTCGGAAACCATACCGGCCCTCACCGGATTTAGCTCAATATACCTCTGACACTGTAGTAGGCACTTATCACTCTGCACCAGGCTCGACTTATACCGTCCCTCCCATAGAGTACCGCTCCGTTGGTACTCCCTGTTGAAGTACCGAACATATCGCCGACCCACAGCCTGCATCATATTTGAGATACCAGATGTTTCGTGGGGGGTCACGAGTAGATGCACATGATTGGTCATAAATACCCAGGCGTGTACGGCTACTGAGTACTGTCTTGAGTACTCTTCCAACATACTTGCGTACAGGGCCAGATCCTGCTCACTGGCAAAGCAGACCTGACGGTTATTGCCACGCTGGATGATATGTTGAGGGATGCCCAAAGGGGCTATTCGATGAAGACGTGCCATGGCTCTATCCTTGTAGCCAGAATCAGACTTTAGTCTAACAAACAGAAGTAAGGTAACAAGGAGAAAGTTTCATCTGACCCCACTTATTGATACGAAATGATCGAGTCGCATGGAGATGCGTTGTGAATTCGTGGGGATCCGTCAGGTACTGACCCCTTTGGTTGGTGCCCCCTATTATTCATCAGTATCTTCGTATTGAGTTTCTCAAAGCTAGAGCAATAACTGCTAACTGCACCGGCCCTATTACACGAAACCAGGAATCAATAATTTTCTGGGAATCGGACAGGCACAGAAAACCTGATGGTTTTTGAAGAGTCATCACTTGTATTGAGTGAGCCAAGTAATCGCTAATCATGTCTTTGATCCAAATAGGATGTGATTGCTCTGGTGTCAGTGCAACCGTTATGAACACGTGTACGGAAAGAATCGAAAAAAACGCAAAAACAGCTCTTGCTGGGCTTGTTCCATACACGCTTAAGACTCTATATAACTTCTCTATGCAGAAATTACGGGCTAACCAACTTTTTCTCCTTTTCAACCGAGAATCCATCTCACCTATATAAAAGTCATTAGTTGCCAAATATTCCTTATTTTCTTCAAGCGACAACCTTATATTTCTATATGCAGATTCTACCTGCCTACCTCGATCGATTAATGCATCTTTATCTTTACTAGCTAATGCTATTTCATCATATATCCCCTCTCGCTGAAGTACGGGCTGCCACCATGCAACATCAATAAATTGAACTCTCCGAAAATTCGTCTCTACTACAGAAGCTTTTGATAAGTTCACCCATAAAAACTTAACTATTTCTGGTTTCCTAAAAACCACGCCATTCATGAGCACTATGCCATAAAACAACCATCGCACTTCACTTGGCTTTGTATTTTCCTTCCCGGTTCCAATTGATGCATAAACAAATCTACGACCTACAAACCTAACGCCTTCATGAAAATCTGCTCTGGAGTAATTTACCTTTGCCTTGTACTCACCCCTTAAATTGCGTGTCACCCTGAAAAGTGCATAGTGAATAATTCACCGTTCCTACCCATTCAGAGTTAAACGTTACCCTGTCTTTGAATCTACACGCGAAAAAAGTGGACTCTTCACCAAATAAACAATCAACAAATGCGGCATTATCATTAAATTCAGATCTCGTAAAATCAACAGCGCGCATGAATTTGGTGTTTACAAACGATATCTCCTGAAATGATGCAAATTTGATGTTAAGTGGAAAATCTATAACTTTATTTTCAATTGAATAACCAGCAGGAAATACGAAACCCTCCCAATTACCATCTTTCTTTTCAATTAGCAGCTGTATCGCTGCATCAAATTCTTCAATGATGGCAGACGAACGCTTGCTTTCATTTGTTTTGTGAAATATGCAGTACCCGTATGGTTCACCTGTTTCCACATCAATCCCAACTGGATCATATTTACTGCTGGTTATTTCATGGCTACATCTTTCACCATCTTTATTTTTATAACAGCATCTACTCATGAACCGATCCAAACCAGAAAAAAGCCAGAGCCCCCTCACCGGGAAACTCTGGCCTTCTTCACTATCTAATCAACAACATCCTGTCTGTACCCATATTATTTATGCGGTAGTTATACCTCATACCCCAAATTAGGAGCAAGCCACTTCTCAACCACACCCTTCTCCATCCCCTTACGCGAAGCGTAATCCTCAACCTGCTCCTCAGTAACCTTCCCCACAGCAAAATACCGAGCCTCAGGATGCGAGAAGTACAACCCACTAACAGCCGCCGTAGGCACCATAGCCTTACTCTCAGTCAACCAGATCCCGGTCTTCTCCTCCGCCTCCAGCAGCGACCACAGCAGATCCTTCTCCGTATGGTCGGGACAGGCGGGGTAGCCCAGTGCCGGGCGTATCCCCACATACTGCTCCTTAATCCGCTCTTCATTGGAGAGCTGCTCGTCGGGCATATAGCCCCACTCCTCCTTGCGCACCATCTCATGTAGCCACTCGGCACACGCCTCGGCGAGGCGGTCGGCGATCGCCGACAGCATGATCGCGCTGTGGTCGTCGTGCGCCGCCTTGAAGGCCTCGGTGTGCTTGTCGATCCCAAGGCCTGTGGTGCAAGCGAACATGCCGACATAATCGGCCTTGCCGGAATCAACGGGCGCCACATAGTCGGCCAGTGACTCGTTCCACTTACCCTCTGGCTGCTTCACCTGCTTGCGCAGCATGTGGAAGCGGCCCACCTCGACATCCCTATCGTCGGTCTCATAGACGATGATGTCGTCATCGGCGGTGGCGTTGGCCGCCATCATCCCGACCACCGCCTTCGCGGTGAGCCACTTCTCGTCGATGATCTTTTTGAGCATCGCCTGTGCCTCGCCGAACAGCTCGCGCGCGGTCTCCCCCTTCTCGGCATCGTCGAGGATCTTCGGATAACTCCCCTTCAGCTCCCAGGCGTGGAAGAAGAAGGTCCAGTCGATGTAGGGGACCAGGTCGTTGAGGTCGATATCGTCGAACAGGGTGACCCCCAGGTCCTTCGGCACTGGTGGGACGTAAGTCGCCCAGTCGATGGGGGTGCGGTTAGCGCGTGCCTCGGCCAGCGAGACGTAGACCGCCTTCTTGTGGCGCGCGGCGTGATCGGCACGCACGCGGTCGTACTCGGCCTCCAGCTCGGCGACGAAGGCGGTGCGGGTGTTTTCGCTGATCAGGTTCTGCGCCACGCCGACGGCGCGCGAGGCGTCCTTCACCCAGACGGTGGGCTGGTCATACTCCTGGTCGATCTTCACCGCGGTGTGCGCCTTGGAGGTGGTGGCACCGCCGAGCATCACCGGCACGCTGAAGCCCTGGCGCTTCATCTCTTTGGCGATGTGCACCATCTCATCCAGTGAAGGCGTGATGAGGCCGGAGAGGCCGATGATGTCGACGTTGTGCTCCTTCGCCTTGGCGAGGATCTCCGCCGCCGGCACCATCACGCCGATATCAATCACCTCGAAGTTGTTGCACTGCAGCACCACGCCGACGATGTTCTTGCCGATGTCGTGCACGTCGCCCTTTACCGTGGCCATCAGGATCTTGCCGTTGGACTGCGCGCCGCCCCCCCTGCCCGCCTCGATGAAGGGGAGCAGGTAGGCGACCGCCTTTTTCATCACGCGGGCGGACTTGACCACCTGCGGCAGGAACATCTTGCCGGCACCGAAGAGGTCGCCGACCACGTTCATGCCGTCCATCAGCGGCCCCTCAATCACCTCGACCGGGTCGGCGAAGGAGAGACGGGCCTCCTCGGTGTCGGCCTCGACGTAGGCGTCGATGCCCTTGACCAGCGCGTGCTCGATGCGCTTGCCCACCGGCAGCTCGCGCCAGGCGAGGTCCTCTTTACGCTCGGCGGTGGAGCCGTCGCCGCGATAATTATCGGCGATCGCCAGCAGGGCGTCGGTGGCCTCGGGGGTGCGGTTGAGCACCACATCCTCCACCCGCTCGCGCAGCTCGGCTGGCAGCTCTTCGTAGATCGCCAGCATGCCGGCGTTGACGATGCCCATGTCCATGCCCTTCTTGATCGCATGGTAGAGGAACACCGAGTGGATCGCCTCGCGCACCGGGTTGTTGCCGCGGAAGGAGAAGCTGACGTTGGAGACGCCGCCGGAGATCAGGGCGTGCGGCAGGTGCTGCTTGATCCAGCCGGTGGCCTCGATGAAGTCGACGGCGTAGTTGTTGTGCTCCTCGATGCCGGTGGCGACGGCGAAGATGTTGGGGTCGAAGATGATGTCCTCGGCGGGGAAGCCGACCTCGTTCACCAGGATGTCGTAGGAATTTTTGCAGATCTCGCACTTGCGCTCGAAGGTGTCGGCCTGGCCCTGCTCATCGAAGGCCATGACGACGACGGCGGCACCGTACTTGCGCAGCAGCCGGGCGTGGTGGACGAAGGCCTCCTTACCCTCCTTCAGCGAGATGGAGTTGACCACCCCCTTGCCCTGGATGCACTTGAGGCCCGCCTCGATGATCTCCCACTTGGAGGAGTCGATCATCACCGGCACCTTGGCGATGTCGGGCTCGGAGGCCATCAGGTTCAGGTAGTTGACCATCGCCTCCTTGCCGTCGAGCATCGCCTCGTCCATGTTGACATCGACGATCTGCGCGCCATCCTCGACCTGGTCGCGGCATACCGCCAGCGCCTTGTCGAACTCCCCCTCCAGAATGAGCCGCTTGAACATCGCCGAGCCGGTGACGTTGGCGCGCTCACCCACATTGACGAAGAGCGAGTCGGCTCCAATGTTGAGCGGCTCAAGGCCGGAGAGGCGGCACTCCACCGGGATCGCGGGGATGGCGCGTGGTGAGTGCTTACCCACCTCCTCAACCATGGCGCGGATGTGGTCCGGCCCGGTGCCGCAGCAGCCGCCGATAATGTTGAGGAAGCCCTCCTTGGCCCAGTCGGCCAGCTCGCCGGCCATCGCGCCGGGGGTCTCGTCGTAGCCGCCGAACTCGTTGGGCAGGCCGGCGTTGGGGTGGGCGGAAACGTAACAGTCGGCGATGCGCGACAACTCCTCCACGTACTGGCGCAGCTCCAGCGCACCCAGCGCGCAGTTGAGGCCGATGGAGATCGGTTTGGCGTGGCGCAGCGAGTTGTAGAAGGCCTCGGTCACCTGGCCGGTGAGGGTACGGCCGGAGGCGTCGGTGATGGTGCCGGAGATCATCACCGGCAGGCGGACATTGTTCTCTTCGAAATAGGTCTCGACCGCGAAGATCGCCGCCTTGGCGTTAAGGGTGTCAAAAATGGTCTCGATCATCAGGATGTCGGCACCGCCGTCGACCAGGCCGCGGGTCGCCTCCATGTAGGCCTCGACCAGGGTATCGAAGGTGATGGCGCGGTAGCCGGGGTTATTCACATCGGGGGAGATGGAGGCGGTGCGGTCGGTGGGGCCGAGCACCCCGGCGGCAAAGCGGGGCTTGGCCGGATTTTGCGCCTCAGCGGCATCGCAGGCCTCGCGGGCAAGGCGTGCCGCCGCCACATTCATCTCATAGACGTACTCCTCCAGCCCGTAGTTGTGCATCGCCACGCGGGTGGCGTTAAAGGAGTTGGTCTCGACGATGTCGGCACCGGCATCGAGATAGGCCCGGTGGATCTCTTTAATAATGTGCGGCTGGGTCAGGACTAATAGATCATTCGCCCCCTTGAGGTCGCTGGGCCAGTCGGCAAAGCGCTTGCCGCGGTAGTCGGCCTCCTCCAGCTTGTAGCCCTGGATCATGGTGCCGGTGGCGCCATCGAGGAACAGGATGCGATCCTGCAGAGACTGGACGAGTTTTGCGGAGTTGGTGCCGGTGTAGGTCTGGGTCATGGGGGATCTTTTCAGGCTATCTAATAGATGAACGGCGAATTTTAGCATGAGAGGCGCAGAGCGCCTATGCGACAGCTAGTGCAAACTGTGACGCCTATAGTATCGCGCCTCTCAGGGGAACATTAAACTCGGACGGATGGTTACATTCCCTGGCCAAAACTAGAAAAAGGAGAGAGCGGCGTATGGATGCTGCACCGTCCTATCACATTATCTTTAGTGGCAAACTGCGCGCTGGCTTTGAGCAGGCACAGGTTAAAGCTGCACTGGCCGAGCGCTTAAAGCTGACACCAAAACAGCAGGGGCTGCTTTTTAGCGGCAAGCCGCTGGTGCTCAAGCGTACTGACTCGGCAGACAAGGCAAAGCAGCTAGTCGCAAAGCTGGCCGCCATGGGGGCCATTACCCGCATTGAGGCCAGTAAGGCGGCAAAGACAGCCGTAACCAGGGCGGAAACTTTTCACGCCCTCACCTCCTCCACAGAGCTGCCAAGATTTTCTCCCTGTCCCAGGGGGGGCAAACTCACCCTGGCCCTAATCCTCGCGGCGACCACGGAGGTGGTGTTCAGCGTTCTCTACCTGTTAATGATTCTCGCCAGCTCGGTCGGGCTGGTCTATGCCAACTTATTCACGACCTGGGCCGGAGCCTTCGTTAGCTTCGGGCCGCTGGCGCTATTGATACAGTTGGTGACCATGCTGCTGGGACTGGTGGTGTTATTTCTTATTGCCAAGCCACTCCTCTCAATCAAACAACGCCAACACCATGGCATCACCGTTGATGCACAGCAGGAGCCCCAGCTGCACGCCTTTGTGCAGGATGTCTGCGAACGCATTGGTGCGCCTGTACCACGCGAAATCAGCATCAATAACGACATTGCGGTCGATCTGGGGTATCAACCAGGGGCGTTGGGATTTGTACTCAACCGCACGGTGCTGAGCATCGGGGCGCCGCTGGTGGCCGCCAGCGATACCCGTCAGCTGGCGGCGCTGCTGGCGCAAGCGCTGCAACTATTTCACAGCAGGAGTCTGTCACCACACGCCGCCTTTTTATTGCGCCGTAGTGATGGCTGGTTACAGCAGGCGATCTACGGTGAGGATGAAATTGACCGCCAGCTGGCCGACCTTATTGTTGAGCAGGGCCCCTATGCCGCCATTGCCCGGCAACTGCAACGGCTGATCGCCTTATCACGAAAGATACTGGGGCTGCGTCTGCGCCTTAGTCGCAGCATCAACCGCCGCCTGATGCACCGACTGGTGGCAGACACCGACAAGGTGTCGCTACTATTTACCGGCAGCACCGGCTTTCAGCAACTCATCGAACAACAACGGTTACTCAGTTTCGCCTCGCAAAACATTCTGCCCGGCCTCAAGGAGCAGTGGCACAAAGAGGAAACCCTGCCCGACAATCTGGTACAGGTACTGGTATTACGCTGCAAAAAATACCCGAGCACTATTCATCAACAACTACGACAGATGCAGGAGAAGGAGAAGGCGGCAAGTTACGACACCATCCCTGCCGACAGCCAGCGACTGCACCGTGTCTCCAAACATAAGGTCGAGGCGGCTTACCCCTCTCACTCACCTGCCGTCATGCTCTTTCGCAACTTCAGTAAACTGTCACGCACCATGACGCTGCGTTTCTACCACAACCGTCTGGCGCTTCCCGTCAGCGCCAACATGCTGATACCCGTCACCGCCCCAAGCAAACAGGCACAGCAGCAGCAACAGCAGATCGACGCCATCTTCCAACAGATGTATCACGACTTCGTGCCGCTTAAACTGCAACACCGCCTGAAGATGGTGGATGGCATTGAGGCGGCCATGGCACAACACCAGTCTGCCCGCAAAGAGATGGCATCGACCCAATTACACACCGAACGGGCGCTTAAACGCTGCGTTGAAAACGAGCTGGCGTTTGTCGACATCCACATTCAGCAGCAGGTCTCTAAGGCCGAGCTATGGCGACAGTGGGGTATTGAGCGCAATGGGGCTGATGAGCTGGAGCAGCTCCACCATGCCTGTCGTGAACAGGAGAAGGGGCTGGATGAAAACATTAGTCTGCTCGCACACCAGCTAACACCCACGGTGCAGCGTCTGGTCTCGGTACTGGCGCTACTCGGCACACCGCGAGGCGAGAAAATTAACAACGCCCCGGCTCTGAAAAACGAGGTCAAACAACTCTGCGCGGTGCTGGAGCGCATCGAACAGTCGCAGCCACAGCTGCGCGCCCTGCAGCTACACACCATCCTGCTACAGACACTACTGAGTTACGATAATGGTGGACGTGGCAAGCTGCATGAACAGATACAGGAGCAGAGTGGCGAGGTAAAAAACCTGCTCACCGGTCTGGGGGCGCGCCTCAAGACGACCCCCTGTGTCTTCTCTCAGGCTCACGACAACCTGATGTCCTTTGCCCTGCACAAGGCCTATAGAGAGGAGGGCCCCAGCGGCGACTTTGATCGCGGCTACGATGTGGTAGAACAGATCCGTAAGGTCGAACGCCACGCCCTGGCACGTCTCTGTGCCATCACCCGGCATGTGGAAAAGACGCTGGACTTGTGATTATTCCGGCATCAACCACCCGGGCAACGACTGATTGCACCGCGCTATCACCGGGCACATACTATGGGTGAAATTTTGTCCCGTTCCGAGGGTCCACCCATGCAACACTGTATCGCCCATGTGCTGGCCAAGCGCTTCGACTTCGATGCGCTGCACAGACAGTTGAGTGCCAACCATAGCTCCTCCCTCTACCGTGGTGCCCTGCATCTGGGGGATGTGGGGGATAGCTTCATATTTCCCTACGGCGTCGTGGTGCTGTGGGGTGTCGACCACGACCAAGAGCAGCGACTTCTGGCCGAGTTGAAACCCTTTTTGATCGAGCCGGCCCCCTCGCCGATGAATGACCTCTTTGACTACAGCCTCGACAGCGAGCAACCGCGCATTCACAACGACCACATTAGCCTCACTGGCGACTTGATGATGGAGCGCCTGGCGGTCTCCCATGGACTGGCTCAGTCGGTAAAGCTTCTCGAGCTGGAGAGCTACGCCGAGCAGACCATCGAGGAGACGGCGCACATCCCCCGCAACATGGCCAGCAGCGGCAACTCACGGCTGAAGCGACGCGACATCGCCCGCATGCGTGGTCGTCTTTTTCTGGTGGAGAGTGACATCCATCTGCACCATGCATTGCTCGACACACCGGAGTTCTTCTGGGAATACCCGGAACTACAGGGGCTCTACACCATGACGGTAAAGTACCTCGACGTGGTGCCGCGCATTGAGGTGTTAAACAAGAAGCTGACGGTGATCCACGAGATGTTCGGCATGCTTGCCGACGAGCAGAAGCATCATCACTCCTCGCTGCTGGAGTGGATCATCATCTGGCTCATTGCCATCGAAATCTTAATCTTCCTGCTGCACGATCTAATGGGCATCATTTAATCTCTCTGTGGCAGTGCTTTGCCGCCGACGGATGCCGCACCCACAACCACCCCTATCAGTCACAGGGAAATTTGTCAGAAACATTTTTAATGAGACCTGTTTGCAAATGGTGCTATTAATTACCTAGTAGCTATTTCAGGAATCCACTTGCGGAGTGCCTTCGCTCTGCGCCTGTTCCTGTCGTATTGATAAAGGAGCTTGCCATGAACACAGAAATCCTCATGCACATTAATGAAGATATGACGCCGGAACAACAGCGTGAATTTCTACTTGCCTACGGTAATAAACCCGGTGGAATGGAGGCGCATCTACAGAGTCAGCGCGAACATTTTATGTTTATTGCCTATGACTCCGATGAGCTGTGCCCCCACGACCTGGTGGCGATTGCCGAGGAGAGCGGGGTGCATGCCCAGGTGATCGATCTGTAGCAAAATATAGAGGCCACCCCTGGGAGTGGCCTTGCATTTCACCTCGTCAGGCAAAACGGTTCTCAATTAGCACCTCATCGAGCGCTAGCTGGCCTGCCCGCGGCCACGCCTCCTGCACCCCCTTGCCGATTGCCACGATCATTGCCGGATGGTGATGCTCTGGCAGGCCAATAAGACGCCCCACTGCGGTAAAATCGAAACCACCCATCGGGCAGCTGTCATAGCCCATCTCTGTTGCTATCAACATGGTACTCATCGCCGCCAGGCCACAGGAGCGCAACCCCTCCTCGTGCTCTACCCCCGGTTGGCTAAAATAAGGGGCGAAATTGCCTAACACATAGTCGCGCACCTGTTCCGGGGCGTCGCGCCAGTAGCGCTCGGGTGACTCCTGCCATGCCTTCTCGTTGTAACAGAAGATCAGCAGCTCCGAGGCGTCGGTTATCTGCGCCTGGTCCCACGCCACCTTGCGGATCTCGGCACGCAATACCGGCTCGGTAACACGCACGAAGCGCCAGTTCTGGATGTTGTTGGCGGTCGGTGAAAGGATCACATGCTCCATCAGGCGGCGAAACTCCTCTTCACTCATGCGGTGTGCCGCATCAAACCAGCGGATGGAACGGCGCTTCTGCAGCGCCTCACTAACGCCCATAGTACTACTACTCATTTATTCACTCCTTATAGTCAATGGCCCGCAGGAACAGTAGCAGTACCAGTTCCTGCAGTTCGGTTTCTTTGTAACGCTACGCGTAGAAAATGCACTTGATATAGATCACCTCGCGGATCATTCCCTGGAAAAGAAGCGTTTGGCCTCCTCGCCCCCCTCCAGGGCACTCTGCCGCTCCATACGATATAGCCCGGCTTAGGTTAAGAACCGGGTAACTCGAGATCCTGGCGATTGCCGCCATAATGTGGAATAGGGTGGGCATGGCCACTCGCTGAGACGCCCACGGGAGAAGCACAATGAGCATGAAGAACAGTTACTTCGAGATCCCCAGTCCGTTTGACCTGCTTCAGCGCTGGCTCCACCCTGAAAGCTTTCACTGTGCCCTGACCCTGCGGGGCAAACCGCTTACCGTAAGCTGGACCAAACGGGCAGAGCGGGAGCTGAACCGCCGTACCCACCCCCTGCTGGCGGAGATGCAGCTCTATTTCAGCTGTGTGGTAAAGAAGCGGGTGCTGTTTCACGAGGCCACACCCGGTGCTCAGCTGGAGAGCCTGGCGGTGACCGATCAGCTGCACGTGGCCTTTCGCCCGGTGGAGGCCAACTCCTGCGACCCGCTGGAGTTTGCCGCCAACCACCCGGTGCGCCGCGAGTTTGCGTCGCTCGGTGCGCTAAAGATGCACCCCGCTCACCTGCATCTCGACTATAAAGGGGGGAGCTGGCTAGGGGAGTTCGAGATCTAAGGCGGGCGGATTCATCTTGAATCACTAAGCGTTCCCCTCTATCCATGAGATACTTCGCTTCGCCGATAATAGATCAAGAGAGAAACGGAACACCGTAATGATAGGGAAACTCGAACTCAAGATGATGAACTACTTTCTGTTGATCGCCATCGCGGCGATCCTGATCGGGTTCGAATTCTACCTCCAGCTTTCTGACCTCGACTATCTGAAGAGCCTCTACACGGACTACCTTGCCAGCACCGACAAACAAGGTATCGACGACTTTCCCCCCGCCATCGCCCACCTGCGTGACAAGATCGCCATTATGTTCGTGGTGCTCTCCGGGGTGGCGGCGATTGTAATGCTGATGTTCATTAAGAACATCACCCTGCCGCTGGGCAAGATGATCACCATCTCCAAGGCGATCAATCAGGGCGACCTGAGCCACTATATTGAGATTGAGCAGAAGGATGAGATCGGTGAGCTGGGCCAGGCGATCAATGAGCTGACCAGTAATTTTCAGGAGCTGGCCTCGCTCACCATGGCCTCCTGCCAGAAGCTGGATGAGTCACTCCATGAGGCGATCACCGACCTGCAGAGTGCGAAACCCACCAGCGAGGAGGCGTTGCAGGCGATGCGCCACGAGATCGCGATGCTGCAGCAGTTTCTCAACGAGATCACCCTGCTCGGCGAGGAGGACTGACCATGCTCAGCGCCGCCATCTTAATCGCCTGTGGTATCGCCATCGCCATCATCGCCATGTCGGTGGGGATCGGCGGCGGTATTCTCTGGACACCGCTGCTGATCGTGGTCTACGGATTATCACCCGTGGAGGCGGTCACCTACTCGCTGATCATCCAGATCTTTGGCATGGGCAGCGGCACCTTCGCCTTCTACCGCAGTGGTCAGACCGACCTCAAACTCTCCGCACTGCTTGCCGCCGCCGCTCTGCCGGGGGTGATCATCGGCAGTTTCGGCACCCACCATATTGATGAGAACAGCCTGCGCCTGATCCTCGGCATTATGGCGATGATGCTGGCGCTGATGTTTGTCGCCCGCAACACCGAGGCCGATCACAACAGCGAGCGCCGCTACCAGACAAAGCAGCTGGGGCAGCTGCTGCCGATCCCCGGTTTTTTCGGTTTCATTATGGGGCTGCTGTCACTGGGTATTGGCGAGTGGTTGATCCCGGCACTGCGTGACCGCCTGCGTCTGAGTATGAGCCGCGCGGTGGCGGTGGTGGTGCCGATGATGATGATGCTGGCCATCACCTCCTCATTCATCCACATCAACAACATTGATGAGCTGAATCCCGACTACGTGGTGTGGGGTGCCATCGGTACCGTTATCGGTGCACCGGTGGGAGCGAGGCTGTCGCGGGTGATCAATGACCGGGTACTAAAAGAGGCCTTTATCTTTATTATGACGCTGCTCGCGGTACATTTTGTGTTTCGCAGTTTCTAATGGCGCGTGGCGCCGGCGTGTGTGGCGTTAATGTCGCTCACCACCTCGCTAAAGCTCGCCGCGGAGACCGCCTGACTGAAGTAAAATCCCTGCACCTCATCACAGCCCATCTCACGCACCCGTGCCAGCTGTTGTAGTGTCTCGACCCCCTCGGCAACGATCCCCAGATTGAGGCTTTTGGCCATGGTGACGATGGCACTGGTGAGTGTCGCGTGGTCGCGATTGTGCATCATGTCGCGAATAAAAGTGCGATCGATTTTGATGTAATCAAAGGGAAAATGCATCAGGTAACTCAGCGAGGAGTAACCGGTGCCGAAGTCATCCATGGAGAGCATCACCCCGGTAGACTTGAGCTGCTGTAACAGCTCACCGACCGCCTCGGTCTCCTCGGCAAGGATACTCTCGGTCAGCTCCAACTCCAGGAACTGGGGTGGCAGGCCACTCTGCTGCAGGGACTCGGCCACCATCTCAACAAAACCCCGGCTTACCAGTTGCTTGAGTGACACATTCACCGCCACCCGCAGCCCCACATGCCCTTCATCGTGCCAGCGCCGGCACTGTATACAGGCCTCACGTAAGATCCATTGCCCCAACTCGACGATGTAACCGCGCTCCTCCAGCAGCCGAATAAAACCACCCGGCATCACCAGGCCCCGCCGTGGGTGCTCCCAGCGCACCAGCGCCTCCATACCGGCGACTTCGCCACTGACGACATCAATCTTTGGCTGGTAATAGAGCCTGAATTCCCGGCGCTGTAGTGCCTGACTGATATCGATCTCCAGATTGAGGTACTCCTGTTTTTTCAGCTCCATGCCCGGCTCATAGCGCAGATAGTGTTTGCCGCTCGCCTTCTCGCACTCACTGAGGGCCAGCAGGGCGTTACTTAGCAGGTATTCACACGACTTCTCTCCATCCTCCCACGAGGCGTCCACACCGATGGCGATGCTCAGGGTGACACTCTTGCCATCAATGGTGAAGGGCTCGGCAAACAGGCTGATCAATTTGCCGACGATAAAATCGAGTTCATTTTCAGAGAACAGGTTCTCTGCCACCATAATAAATTCGCTGCTATCAAGGTGGCTCAGGTTATGGCTTCCCGTCGTACAGGTCTTAATCCGTTCGGCGGCAAGGCGCAGCAGCTGCATCACCCGCTGGTGGCCCAGGCCACCACTGATGTTATTGAGGTTGAGTAACTTCAGGGCCACCACACCCAGGCCGACATTGCTAATCCGCTCCTCCATCACATAGCGCTGCATCTGTCGCAACAGTCCCCTGCGGTTGAGCAGACCGGTGACCTCGTCATGATACTCCAGGTAATCCACACGCTGCTTCTGCTCACGCTGTTGCAGCACTTCATGGGCCTGAATCTGCAGGTGCGCTCGACGCACAATCACCATCAGGAACAGGTAGAGCACCAGCATCATGGCGGTGATGATGAGCAGAATCCGGTTACGGGTATTTTCAATATCGCCGAGTAACGAGGTGACGTCGGAGTAGATCTCAAAGACCCCCTCTACCGGCTGGTCAAAGGAGCGGCGTACCGGCACATAGGAGGAGACCAGATTGCGGTCGTAGATGCTCCCCTCGAACGAGGAGAAGGTATCGCGAAAGATGATCTCGCTGGCATCGCGCCCCGCCCTGGCAGACAGAAAGCCCTCACTTTCTGCCTTATTTGCGCCGATCTGGCTCGCCTCGGTAGAGAACACCACCAGCCCCTCCATGTTGTAGATCTTCACCTTGACCACACGCAGCCCATGGATCTTGTGCAGGATGTCCTGACGAATCTGGTCAATCACCGGCAGGGTAGGCAGCTTCTCTAACGGGATCCCATCGGCATGCCCGACAAAATCGGCATACTTCGGCCAGAGGGTGTTGCCAATGGTACGCGCCAGGTCGCTATTGGACTGACCCTCACGCTCCATGAGCGCCTTTACCGCCATCGACTGATAGAAATAAACGAGTGTGGCCGCAACCACCACGATACCGACAAGACTGGTAATCGAGTAGTTACGTGTCAGGTTGCTTGGCTTCAACGTGCGTCCCCCATAACCCCAGTTATGCCCCTCTTCGCTTAACTCTTATTTATGGTTTTTTATCTACGGCTTACTCACCGTTCGGTTACTCAGCACTGCTCCCACGGCAGGCCGTCAAAGCGCCAGCCACCCAGGCTGCTGCGTTGATGGTGATCATCCAGCTCTCCCTCGAAACCGTCAAGCACGTTATAGACATCACGCAGACCGGCCTCCAACAGGGCATGCCCCGCCTCTACCGAACGTTTACCGCTGCGGCAGATCAGGATGATCGGGGCGCAGCCGTCGCCCTCGTCACAGATAATACCACCGAGCAGTAACTCGCGAACCTGGCGCACAAAGTTGGGGTTGACCTCCCAGTCGGGCTCATCGATCCAGGGGATGTGGATCGCCCCCTTGGGATGGCCGACGAACAGAAACTCCATGTTGGAGCGCACGTCGATCAGGATCGCCCGTGGGTTCTCCTCGATCAGCGCCGCCGCCTGTTTGGGGGTCAGGTGTTGCACCTCTTTTTTTGACTCGGCCATCAGGAGAGTACCTCCACCTTCAGGATCACCCCGTCAACACCGGTCACTTTAACCTTGCTGCCAGTGTCGCAATCATCACCCCTGATCTTCCAGGTGGTGTCATCGACGCGGATCTTGCCGCTGCCATTCTCTATCGGCTCGACCAGGGTAAAGGTGCGCCCCACATACTGCTCGCCTCGGCGGTTGAGGGTGGGTTGATCGGTCTGCACCGGATGTTTGCGAAAATAGAGTCGCCACGCCACGATGGAGGCCACCGAGAGGACGGCAAAGGCGAAGACCTGATACTCCCAGCCCATGCCGGGGGCGATCAGTACCAACAGTCCGACCACCCCGGCGGAGATCCCCATCCACATAAAGAAAGTACCCGGGGCGAAGGCCTCCAGTACCAGCAGAGCGACGGCGAGGATCCACCAGTGCCAGTGGTCGATGTGCGAAAATAGAGCCTCCATTAACTGTTATCCCCTTTCGCTGCATCCATCGCATTTTTCGCCAGCTCGGCGATACCGCCGATGGAGCCGATGACGCCGGAGGCCTCCAGCGGCATGAAGATCAGCTTGGAGTTGGGTGCCGAGGCGATGTTCTGCAGTGAGTCCACATATTTGGTGGCAACGAAGTAGTTGATGGCGTTAAGGTCGCCCTTCTCAATCGCCTGCGAGACCATCATCGTCGCCTTGGCCTCCGCCTCGGCCAGACGCTCGCGCGCCTCCGCCTCGCGGAAGGCCGCCTCCTTTTCCCCCTCCGCCGTGAGGATCGCCGATTGCTTGTCGCCCTCGGCCTTGAGGATCGCTGACTGACGAAAGCCCTCCGCCTCAAGGATATTGGCGCGCTTCTCACGCTCCGCCTTCATCTGCCGGCCCATCGCCTCGACCAGGTCGCGCGGCGGGGCGATATCCTTGATCTCGATACGCGTCACCTTCAACCCCCACGGGGTGGTGGCATCATCCACCACGGTGAGCAGCTGGGCATTGATCTCATCGCGCTTGGAGAGCAACTCATCGAGGTCCATCGACCCCATGACGGTACGGATATTGGTCATCGTAAGATTGAGGGTGGAGTACTCCAGCTGGTGTACCTCGTAGGCGGCCTTGGCGGCGTCCACCACCTGAAAAAAGACCACGCCATCCACGGTGACCATGGCGTTGTCCTTGGTGATCACCTCCTGCGAGGGGACATCGAGTACCTGTTCCATCATATTCATCCTGCGACCGATACGGTCGAGGATCGGCACGATGAAGTTAAGACCGGGGCGTAGTGTGTGGGTGTAGCGACCTAAGCGCTCCACCGTATACTCCATCCCCTGCTTTACGGATTTAACACTAAGGAATACCAGCACCACGGCCAGCACCAGCAGAAACGGTACAAACGAGGCAAAGCCTGTCATTTTATTACCCTCCATCCATTTTGTTAGTTTGTCCAAGCATAACACCGCCTGCCGTCGCGGCACATTTCAGGGTAAACTTTGGCCCCATGAATAGATCAAAGAGCAGACCAGACAATTTAATCAAGATCCCCAAGCTGTTGATGCGCCCGATAGGCCGCGCCATCGCCGACTTTCAGATGATCCGCGAGGGCGACCGGGTACTGCTCGGACTCTCCGGTGGTAAGGACTCACTGACCCTGTTGCATGTGCTGCGTCAGTTACAGCGCCACGCCCCTATCAATTTTGAGATCGGTGCCATCACCATCGACCCGATGATCCCCGGCTTCGACCCCTCAGTGCTCAAGCCCTATCTGGCGGCGATGGAGATCCCCTATATCTATGACGCCGAGCCCATCGCCGATGAGGCGGAGCGCTTTATCGACGACCCCAGCTTCTCCTTTTGCGCCTTCTGCTCGCGCCTTAAACGCGGCTCGATCTACAGTCAGGCGCGCCAGCACGGCTATAACGTGATCGCCCTGGCACAGCATCTGGATGACCTCGCCGAGAGCTTCCTCATGTCGGCCTTCCACCGAGGGCAGCTCGGCACCATGAAGGCGCACTATGTGAACGACAAGGGCGACCTGCGCATCATCCGCCCCCTGGTCTATGTGCGCGAGCGCCAGACCGCCGCCTTCGCCGAGAATGTAGCCCTGCCGGTAGTGCCCGACAACTGCCCCGCCTGCTTCGCCAAACCGACCGAACGCGTCCACTTCAAGGAGTTGCTGGCCGCCGAGGAGGGGCGCTATAAAAACCTGTTCCGCAATCTGCTGCATACCTTAAAGCCCTTGATGGCCGAGGGGAGCGAGCGGGCGATACAGAACGAGCTCGAGCTGTAGTGAACTCCCCCCTGGGCCTTTTGCTGCGCCTGCTCGGTGCCCTGCCACTGCCACTGCTACACGGCATCGGTGCGCTGTTCGGCCAGCTCTTCAGCCTGCTGCCCAACCGCCACCGCCGCATTAGCCTGCGCAACCTTGAACTCTGCTTTCCCGAGATGAGCGAGCGCCAGCGGGCACGGTTACTGGTGCAGAGCCTGCAGGAGACCGGCAAGACCTTTATGGAGACGGCCCTGATGTGGACCGGTTCAAAACGCCGCCTGATGGGGCTGGTGCGCGAGGTGGTGGGCGAGGAGCATCTGCAGGCGGCGCTGGAGCAGGGCAAGGGGGTGATCCTGGCGGCGCCGCATCTTGGCAGCTGGGAGCTGATCGGCCATTACATCGCTGCCGGGAAACCGAACGCCCCCATCACCTGCCTCTACAAACCCCCGCGCAGCCCCGCCGTAGAGGTGGCGATGCGCCAAGGGCGGATGCATCTGGGGGTGGAGCTGGCCCCGACCGATGCCAGCGGGGTTAAGGCCCTGCTGGGGCTGCTCAAGCGCGGTGAGGTGGCCGGTATTCTGCCGGATCAGGACCCGCTGGCGGGCAACGGCGTATTCGCTCCCTTCTTCGGCATCGCCACCAACTCCATGACGCTGCTGCCACGTCTCGCCAACAAGAGCGGGGCCTCGGTACTGGTCAGTTACGCTGAGCGCTTAAGCTGGGGGCGAGGCTATCGCCTGCATTTCATCCCCTGCCCCGCGGAAGTGGCGAAGCGGGATCCGCTTATCGCGGTCACCGCCCTTAACGCGGCGGTCGAGGCGGCGGTGCGTGAGTGTCCTGAGCAGTATCAATGGAGCTATAAGCGTTTTCGTACCCGTCCAGCAGATGAAGCGAGTCTTTATCACTAGCTGAACCTGGTATGCGAAAATATTTGTCCTGTCCCTTTGCGGAACAGGATTTTATGCGACGCGGGGCTAGATCACGTCACTGTTATACCCCTGAGACTCCATAATTTCACGCAGCCTTTTTAACGCCTCGATCTGGATCTGCCGTACCCGCTCACGGGTCACCCCGATCTGCTCGCCCACCTGCTCCAGGGTAGAGATATCATAGCCGTGCAAACCGAATCGGCGCTCCAGCACCTCTCGCTGCTTGTCGCTAAGCTTAACCAGCCAGACGTCGATATTGGCGTTTACATCCGCATGCTGTAACAGTTCGGAGGGGTCGAGGTTATTCTCATCGGGAATGGCGTCGATCACGGTCTTCTCCCCCTCACGCCCTAACGGTACATCTACCGAGGTGACACGCTCGTTCAGCCCCATCATCCGCTCCACATCGGCAACGGGCTTGTCGAGCATCTCGGCGATCTCCTCACAGCTGGGCTCATGATCCAGACACTGGGTAAGATGACGCGCGGCACGCAGATAGACATTGATCTCTTTAACCACATGAATCGGCAGACGGATGGTACGCGTCTGATTCATGATGGCCCGTTCGATGGTCTGGCGAATCCACCAGGTGGCGTAGGTGGAGAAACGAAAGCCACGCTCCGGGTCGAACTTCTCGACCGCACGCATCAGCCCCAGGTTCCCCTCTTCGATAAGATCCAGCAGGGCCAGTCCACGATTGAGGTAACGACGGGCAATCTTCACTACCAGTCGCAGGTTACTCTCAATCATGCGCTTACGACCCGCCTCTTCCCCCCTCAGGGCCATG
>JBFFMJ010000022.1:0-27780 GCA_041554195.1 Thiohalomonadaceae bacterium | reverse complement strand
CCTGCCGGAAGGCGTAGAAATGGTAATGCCTGGTGACAACGTACAGATGACCGTAAGCCTGATCGCACCTATCGCGATGGAAGATGGCCTGCGCTTCGCTATCCGTGAGGGTGGTCGTACTGTTGGTGCTGGTGTTGTTTCTAAGATTATTGAGTAATTACTATGTCTAATCAGAAAATTCGTATCCGTCTTAAAGCGTTCGACCACCGTCTGCTTGACCAGTCTGCTCGCGAGATTGTTGAAACAGCAAAGCGTACCGGTGCTCAGGTTAAGGGCCCGATTCCCCTTCCGACCAAGAAGGAGCGCTTCACCGTCCTGATCTCGCCGCACGTCAATAAGGATGCTCGTGACCAGTATGAACTGCGTACTCACAAGCGCCTGATGGACATTGTAGACCCGACAGATAAGACGGTTGATGCTCTGATGAAACTGGATTTGGCCGCAGGGGTCGACGTTCAGATTAAATTGCAGTAGACTACGCGTCCTGTTTTTATAGTTACCGCCCCGGTCATAGGCCGGGGCGGTTGGTTTTTAGCACTGGTCAATCGTAATCAGCGCGAAAATAGAGGTCAGAATAATGGCAATTGGTGTTATTGGTCGCAAATGCGGCATGACACGCGTCTTCACTGAAGACGGTGTCGCTGTCCCTGTGACTGTAGTAGAAGTTGAGCCTAACCGTATCGCCCAGGTGAAAACCGTTGATACCGATGGCTACAGCGCACTGCAGGTTACAGTAGGTAGCCGTCGTGCCAGTCGCGTCACCAAGCCCATGGCAGGTCATTTTGCCAAGGCTGGTGTTGAGGCGGGTCGCACAGTTATGGAATTCCGTCTTGCCGAAGGTGAGGGCGAAGGTCTGGAAACCGGTTCAGAGATTAAAGTAGATATCTTTGAAAACGGCCAGATCGTTGACGTAGCGGGTACCTCCATCGGTAAGGGTTTCGCTGGTGTTATCAAGCGTTACAATTTCCGTATGCAGGATGCCACGCACGGTAACTCGCTGTCACATCGTGCCCCCGGCTCAATTGGTCAGAACCAGACCCCTGGACGTGTCTTTAAAGGCAAGAAGATGTCCGGTCACATGGGTAACAAAAAGCGTACCGCACAGAACCTGGAGATCGTTCGCGTTGATACCGAGCGTAATCTGCTTCTGATTAAGGGTGCTGTTCCCGGTTCTAAGGGTAACGACGTTGTCGTACTGCCCGCTATCAAGACCAAGAAATAAGGGGCATGACCATGGAATTGAAGTTAACTACCGCGACGGGTCGTGCATCCAAGAACAGCGTTGAACTCTCTGACGGCAACTTTGGCCGTGACTTTAATGAGACGCTGGTACACCAGGTTGTAACCGCCTATCTAGCCGCTGCCCGTGCCGGAACCAAGGCACAGAAGAGTCGTTCTGCCGTGAGTGGCGGTGGCGCTAAGCCATTTCGTCAAAAAGGTACAGGCCGTGCTCGTGCTGGAACCATTCGAAGCCCGCTGTGGCGCAGTGGTGGAACCACCTTTGCCGCCGTCCCCCGTGACTACGAGCAGAAGGTCAACAAGAAGATGTATCGTGCAGCTATTCGCTCGATTCTCTCCGAACTGGTACGTCAGGAGCGCATGCTTGTCGTTGACAAGTTTAGCGTCGACGCACCGAAGACCAAGATGCTGGCTGAAAAGCTTAAGGCGATGAATGTCGACAATGTACTCATTGTTGGTTCTGAGATTGATGATAATCTGTTCCTTTCTGCTCGCAACCTGCCGCATGTTGATGTGGTTGAAGCCAAGCGTGTTGACCCGGTTAAGCTGGTGCGCTTCGACAAGGTCATCATGACCGTTGCAGCGGTTTCTGCTCTAGAGGAGATGCTGGCATGAATGAAGAACGCTTGATGAAGGTTCTGGTCGCACCGCTGATCTCCGAGAAGAGCAGCATTGCCGCCGAGCAGAGCAACCAGTATGTATTCAAGGTTACCACCGATGCTACCAAGCCTGAGATCAAGGCTGCTGTCGAGCTGCTGTTCGATGTTAAGGTTGATGCGGTTAAGGTTGCCAACATGAAAGGCAAAACCAAACGTTTCGGTCAGAAGATGGGCCGTCGCAGCGATTGGAAAAAAGCTTACATCTCACTGCAGGCGGGTCAGGAAATTGACCTCCTCGGTGGTGCTGAATAAGGGAACGTCCGATGCCAGTAGTCAAACTTAAACCGACGTCTCCAGGTCGCCGCTTTGTTGTCAAAGTGGTTAACCCTGAGCTTCATAAGGGTGCCCCGTATGCTCCTCTCCTTGAGAAGAAGAGCAAGAGCGGTGGCCGCAACAATAATGGTCGTATTACTACCCGTCATAAGGGTGGTGGTCACAAGCAGCATTACCGTGTGATCGACTTCAAACGTAACAAAGACGGCATTGCCTCTGTTGTCGAGCGTCTTGAATACGACCCTAACCGTACCGCCAACATTGCACTGCTTAAATACATTGATGGTGAGCGTCGTTACATTATCGCTCCCAAGGGTGTCTCAGCCGGTGATGAGCTGATGAGCGGTTCGGGTTCTGCCATTAAGGCGGGAAACTGCATGCAGCTGCGTGATATCCCCGTGGGTAGCACCGTGCACTGCATTGAGTTGAAGCCGGGCAAGGGTGCGCAGATTGCGCGCAGTGCCGGTACCTCAGCTCAACTGGTCGCTCGTGAGGGTGCTCACGCTACACTGCGACTGCGCTCTGGTGAAATGCGCAAGGTACTTGCTGACTGTAAAGCCGTTATCGGTGAGGTTAGTAATTCCGAACACAACCTTCGCAAGTTGGGTAAGGCTGGTGCCTCTCGCTGGCGTGGTGTTCGTCCTACCGTCCGCGGTGTGGCGATGAACCCGGTAGATCATCCGCATGGTGGTGGTGAAGGCCGCACCTCTGGTGGTCGTCATCCAGTGAGCCCTTGGGGTGTCCCGACTAAGGGCCACAAGACTCGTAGTAATAAGCGTACCGACGGCATGATTGTTCGTCGTCGTAAGCAGAAGTAGGGGGCTATATAGATGCCACGCTCAATTAAAAAAGGCCCGTTTATTGACCATCATCTGGCGAAGAAGGTCGCGGTAGCCGCTGAAGCCAATGACCGTCGCCCGATCAAAACCTGGTCGCGACGTTCCATGATCATGCCTGAAATGGTTGGTCTGACAATTGCCGTACACAATGGACGTCAGCACGTCCCTGTGATGATTTCAGAAAACATGGTTGGTCATAAGTTGGGTGAGTTTTCTCCTACCCGTACTTATAAAGGCCATGTTGCCGATAAGAAATCAAGGTAAGGGGAGTGATGATGGAAACTGTAGCTAAATTGACAAACAGCCGTATCTCTCCGCAGAAAGTTCGTCTGGTCGCTGACCAGGTTCGCGGACTGCCGGTTGAGCAGGCTTTGCAGATTCTTACCTTTAGCCCCAAAAAGGCGGCCGTACTGGTTAAGAAGGTTCTGGAATCAGCCATTGCTAATGCTGAGCACAATGACGGTGCCGATATCGACGAGTTGAAGGTCTCTACGATCTACGTCGATCAGGGGCCAACCCTGAAGCGTATGCGTGCCCGTGCCAAGGGTCGTGGTACCCGTATTCTCAAGCGCACCAGCCACATTACTGTGGCCGTGGCCGAAAAGAAATAGAGAGGTCGAAATGGGACAGAAAGTTCATCCGACGGGTATTCGTCTTGGTATCACCAAAGACTGGACCTCGAAGTGGTACGCCGATTCTAAGAATTACGGCGAGTATCTCAACACCGATCTTAAGGTGCGTGATTACCTGCAAAAGAAACTGGCTGCGGCTTCTATCAGCCGTATCCAGATTGAGCGTCCGGCCAGCAATGCGCGTATTACCATTCATAGTGGTCGTCCGGGTCTGGTTATCGGCAAGAAGGGTGAGGATATTGAACGTCTTCGCAATACCGTCTCCAAGATGATGGGTGTACCTGTACACATCAACATCGAAGAGATTCGTAAGCCCGAGCTTGACGCTACGCTGGTTGCTCAGAGCATCGCCCAACAGCTGGAAAAGCGTATTATGTTCCGCCGCGCCATGAAGCGTGCCGTGACCAACTCTATGCGCCTAGGCGCACAGGGTGTAAAAATTAATGTTGGTGGTCGACTCAACGGTGCAGAGATTGCACGTAGCGAGTGGTATCGCGAAGGTCGTGTGCCACTTCACACCCTGCGAGCTGACATTGATTACGGCACTGCCGAAGCAAATACCACCTACGGTATTATCGGTGTAAAGGTCTGGATCTTCAAAGGTGAAGTCTTCGAACGCAATGAGGCTTCGGCTGCGGGCGATAAAGACAAGCCGGCCGCTAAGAAGTAATGGAGTTAATGAAAAATGCTTCAGCCTAAACGTACAAAATTCCGCAAGATGCAGAAAGGCCGTAACCGCGGTCTGGCACAGGTCGGAAATAAAGTAAGCTTCGGTGAATTCGGTCTCAAGGCCGTTGAAACTGGACGCATTACCTCTCGTCAGATCGAGGCCGCTCGTCGTGCCATGACACGTCACGTAAAACGTGGCGGTAAGATCTGGATTCGTATCTTTCCTGATAAGCCTATTACTCAGAAGCCTCTTGAGGTTCGTCAGGGTAAAGGTAAGGGTAACGTTGAATATTGGGTTGCCCAGATTCAGCCAGGTCGTATGCTCTACGAAATGCAGGGCGTCACCGAGGAACTTGCTCGAGAGGCCTTCAAGCTGGCTGCTGCCAAGCTTCCTCTTAAGACCACATTTGTAACTCGCACGGTGCTGTGATGAAAGCTAATGAACTTAAAGGTAAGAGTGCCGAAGAACTGAACAACGACCTCAAAGGTCTTCTTCGTGAACAGTTCAATCTTCGCATGCAAAAGGGGACTGGCCAGCTGGCTCAGCCTCATCGTGTTAAGCAGGTCCGTCGCGACATCGCTCGTGTTAAGACCGTTCTGAACCAAAAGGCTGAAAAATGAGCGAGCAAGGCAACAACACTCGTACGGTTACCGGGCGCGTAATCAGCGACAAGATGGATAAATCCATCACTGTCATGGTTGAGCGTAAGGTAGCTCACCCTATTTACGGCAAGTACGTAAAGCGTTCTACCAAACTGCACGCACATGACGAGCAGAATGAGTGCAACATGGGTGATACGGTCTCCATTGAGGAGTGCCGACCGATTTCTAAGTCCAAATCTTGGCGTTTAGTCAAGGTACTGGAAAAGGCCAGCTAATTAGCTGACTTTACATCGCTGGTGACAGCGTTGAGCCCAAGATAACACTTGGGCTTTACGTCGTTTAGTGCTATTATCTCGCGCCCTTGTAGATGGCGCTGTTGCCAGAAAATTGATTGTGCGGAGAGTTTTTCCATGATTCAGATGCAGACACGACTGGATGTGGCTGATAACAGCGGAGCCCGCGTTGTCCAGTGCATCAAGGTGCTCGGCGGTTCACACCGTCGTTACGCCGGTATTGGTGACATTATTAAGGTCAGCGTGAAAGAAGCTATACCACGTGGCAAGGTAAAAAAAGGTGACGTATACAACGCTGTTGTTGTGCGTACCCGTAAGGGGGTTCGTCGTGGGGATGGCTCACTTATCCGTTTCGACGGAAATGCCGCGGTACTGCTTAATACTAAGCTAGAGCCTATTGGTACGCGTATCTTTGGCCCAGTGACCCGTGAGCTACGTGGTGATCGTTTCATGAAGATCATTTCTCTGGCACCTGAAGTGCTGTAAGGCTAAGAGAGAATAAAGATGCGTAAGTTAAAGAAAGGTGACGAGGTAATCGTCCTTACCGGTAAAGACAAAGGTAAGCGTGGCACTATCAATCAGGTGATCGTTGAAAAAGATCGCGTCCTGGTCGGCGGTGTCAACATGGTGAAGAAGCACCAAAAGCCGAATCCGGCTGTTGGTGCTCCCGGTGGGATTGTGGAGAAGGAGATGCCGTTGCATATATCCAACGTTGCCTTCTTTAACGCTGCTACCGGTAAAGCTGACCGTGTCGGTATTAAGACTCTTGAGGATGGCCGCAAGGTACGTATCCTTAAGTCCAACAACGAAACAATTGACGCTTAAGTCGGGTTGAGAAGATGGCAAGACTGCAAGAATTCTATCGCGATACAGTGGTGAGTAAGCTTAAAGATGAGCTTAACTGTGCCAACATCATGGAAGTGCCACGTATCACCAAGATCACCCTCAATATGGGTGTGGGTGAGGCTACCGCGGACAAAAAAGTCCTCGAGCATGCTGTATCAGACATGATGAAGATCGCTGGCCAAAAGCCGATCATCACCAAGGCGCGTAAATCCGTTGCCGGCTTTAAGGTGCGTGAGGAGTGGCCTATCGGTTGTAAGGTGACGCTGCGTCGCGAGCGTATGTATGAGTTTCTGGATCGCCTGATCAGCATTGCGATTCCACGTGTTCGTGACTTCCGTGGCCTTAATGCCAAGTCATTTGATGGTCGTGGTAACTTCAGCATGGGCGTAAAAGAACAGATTATCTTCCCTGAGATTGACTACGACAAAATCGATAAGCTGCGCGGTATGGATATCACCATTACCACCACCGCAAAGAATGACGATGATGCTCGTGCGCTGTTGATGGCGTTCAACTTGCCTCTCAAGGTAAAAGCAAAGGCTGAGGATTAAGCATGGCTAAGGTATCAATGATTGAGCGCGAGAAGAAACGCGCCAAGCAGGTAAAGAAGTACGCTGCTAAGCGTGCCGAGATTAAAGCTCAGATGAAGTCCCCTGATCTGGGAATGGAGGAGCTTGAAGCTCTGGTGGTTAAGCTGCAGAAGCTGCCACGTGACTCCAGTCCGGTACGCAAGCGTAATCGCTGCAATATCACTGGTCGCCCCCATGGCTTCTACAGAAAATTCGGCCTAGGCCGTAATAAGCTACGCGAAGCAGCAATGCGTGGTGACATTCCTGGCCTGCGTAAAGCAAGCTGGTAAAATAGCTGATTGTCAGCTAATTCAATTGTTTAGGAGCATTACCGCATGAGCATGACTGATCCTATTGCAGATATGCTTACCCGCATTCGTAACGGGTTATCTGCAAGCAAGACCGAGGTTACAATGCCTCTGTCCAAGGTGAAAGTTTCCATTGCCCAAGTCCTGAAGGACGAGGGTTATATTGGTGATTTCGCCTCTGGGGATATCGATGGCAAACCGGCTCTTACCGTTACACTCAAATACTATCAGGGGCAGCCTGTGATCGAGACGATCCAGCGCGTTAGCCGTCCTGGTCTGCGTGTATATAAAGGTAAGGATGAGCTGCCCAAGGTCCTAAGTGGACTCGGTATCGCAATTATTTCCACCTCCGCCGGATTGATGACTGACCGTGCTGCACGCAAGGCTGGTTTCGGTGGTGAAGTGCTTTGCGCTGTATCATAAGGGGGGGTGAAGCATGTCTAGAGTACTAAAAGAGATCGCTGTTCCTTCCGGCGTTACCGTAAGTGTTAGCGGCCAGAATGTCGATGTGAAAGGTTCCAAGGGCGCTCTCAGCCACACGGTTCATGACATTGTTGAGATTAAGCAGGATGGTGACAATATTGCCTTTGCTCCTCGTGAGAGTGGCAAGCCAGCCATGGCCCTGACCGGTACCACCCGTGCAGTCATCAATAATTTGATTGCTGGCGTTACTGAAGGTTTCGAGAAGAAGCTGCAGCTGGTAGGTGTTGGTTACCGTGCGCAGGCCCAGGGCAGTATGCTTAATTTGACCCTTGGCTTCTCTCACCCGGTTAATCACCAAATGCCCGAGGGCGTTACGGTTGAGACTCCAAGCCAGACTGAAGTAATAGTCAAAGGCATCGATAAGCAAAAAGTTGGACAGGTAGCCGCAGATATTCGCGCCTATCGTCCGCCGGAACCTTACAAGGGCAAAGGTGTGCGCTATGCAGATGAGCGCATTGTCCGTAAGGAAGCGAAGAAGAAATAGGGTTATCACGATGAAATCGAAAAAGTTAACTCGTTTGCGCCGCGCCACACGTGGTCGTGCAAAGATTCGTTCACTAGGCGTACACCGCCTGTGTATCAACCGCACCCCGCGTCATATCTACGCTCAGCTGATCGCTCCGACTGGTTCGGAAGTTCTTGCTAGTGCATCTACCGTACAAGCCGATGTTAAGTCTGGCGTTAAGTATACCGGTAATGCCGATGCTGCCGCAGCGGTAGGCAAGATGATCGCAGAGAAGGCAAAAGCAGCTGGTATCACTAAGGTTGCGTTTGACCGTTCTGGTTTTAAATACCATGGTCGCGTAAAGGCTCTTGCTGATGCCGCGCGTGAAAATGGTCTGGAATTCTAAAGGTTAGGTTATGGCTGGATTTGATAATTCACAGAGCAGCGACGGCTTGATTGAAAAGCTCGTTGGTGTAAACCGCGTTGCCAAGACGGTAAAAGGTGGTCGCATCTTTTCTTTCTCTGCACTGACAGTAGTTGGTGATGGAGAAGGTAATGTTGGCTTCGGTACCGGTAAGGCCCGCGAGGTTCCTGCTGCTATCCAGAAGGCAATGGAAGAGGCCCGTCGCAATATGCGTAAGGTCAACATCACCGCTGGCGGTTCACTGCAGTACGCAGTGAATGCCCGACACGGTGCTGCCAAGGTCTACATGCAACCTGCCTCTGAAGGTACTGGTGTAATCGCCGGTGGTGCTATGCGTGCTGTGCTTGAAGCCGCAGGCATTCACAACGTACTGGCTAAGTGCATCGGTAGCAACAACCCGATTAACGTCGTTCGTGCCACACTCAATGGTCTGACTTCACTCTCCTCTCCTGAGGAAGTGGCAGCCAAGCGTGGCAAGAGCGTAAAAGAAATTCTGGAATAAGCCATGGCTGACAAGAAGATGATCAAGGTTAAGCTGGTGCGCAGCGTCAATGGACGCCTTGCCTCGCACAAGGCCTGTGTTTCAGGTCTTGGTCTGCGTCGCATACATCAGACTGTTGAAGTTGAAGACACCCCATGCACTCGTGGCATGATTAATAAGGTGTATTACATGGTTAAGGTTGTGGAGAGCTGATATGTATCTCAATACACTCAAACCTGCCGATGGCGCAAAGAAAAACGCCAAGCGTGTAGGTCGTGGAATCGGTTCCGGTACCGGCAAGACCTGTGGTCGTGGTCACAAAGGTCAGAAGGCGCGTTCCGGTGGTTTCCACAAGGTTGGCTTTGAGGGTGGTCAAATGCCCCTGCAGCGGCGCCTTCCTAAGGTCGGCTTCAGCTCGCGCGTTGGCCGTACCACCGACGAAATTCGCCTGCATGAGCTGGCCCTCGTTGAGGGTGATGTGGTTGACCTGGTTGCCCTTAAGGCCGCCAACCTGATTCGTCAGGACGTGAAGCGCGTTAAGGTCATTGCCTCTGGCAAGATAGAAAAGGCCGTTACCATTCGTGGTCTCGGTGTCACCGCTGGTGCCAAAAGCGCCATTGAAGCGGCTGGCGGCAAGATCGAGGCCTGACATGGGTGCATCTGCTTCAGATATGGCCCGTTCGCTTTCGGGTGGCGGCAAGTTAACTGAACTGAAGCAGCGACTCCTGTTCCTGCTCGGTGCTTTTCTGGTATTCCGCATTGGTGCCCATATTCCGGTGCCGGGAATTGACCCGGTAGCACTGGCCAAACTGTTTGATTCGCAACGCGGTACCATCATCGACATGTTTAACATGTTTTCTGGTGGTGCTCTGGAGCGCTTCTCACTCTTTGCCTTGGGGATAATGCCTTACATCTCTGCATCGATTATCGTGCAGCTGCTGACCAAGGTCTCACCCAAGCTTGAGCAGTTGAATAAAGAGGGTGCGGCAGGTAAGCGTAAGATTACGCAATATACCCGCTACGGCACACTGCTTCTTGCTACCTTCCAGGCCTTTGGTATCGGGGTGATGCTGCTTAAGCAGCAAGGTGGCATTGTCATCATGCAGGAGAACCTGTTCATCTTTACCACCGTGGTTACCCTGGTAACGGGCACCATGTTCCTGATGTGGCTCGGTGAACAGGTGACCGAACGGGGTATCGGTAACGGTATTTCAATGATCATCTTTGCCGGTATCGTTGCGGGTTTGCCCTCGGCAATTGGTGGGACCCTGGAGTTGGCATCAAGTGGTCAGCTCAACGGTGCCTTTGTCGTTGTTATCTTTCTGTTTGCGGTGCTGGTCACCGCCGCTGTGGTCTACGTTGAGCGTGGACAGCGGCGTATTACGGTGAACTACGCCAAGCGCCAGCAGGGTCGTAAGATGTTTGCCGCGCAGTCCAGTCATTTGCCGCTTAAGGTAAATATGGCCGGTGTTATTCCGCCCATCTTTGCTTCGAGTATTATTCTCTTCCCGGCGACACTCGCGGGCTGGTTCGGCAGTGCTGACGGAATGGGATGGTTACAGGATATCTCGGGTAGTCTGTCACCGGGTCAGCCTTTATATGTATTGATGTATGCGCTCGCGATTATCTTCTTCTGCTTTTTCTATACGGCGTTGATGTTCAACCCTAAGGAGACAGCGGACAACCTGAAGAAGTCGGGTGCCTTTGTACCAGGTATTCGTCCAGGTGAACATACAGCGCGCTATATTGACAAGATTTTGGGTCGACTAACCCTGGCAGGGGCGATATACATCACCGCCGTCTGCCTGATACCGGAGTTCCTGATTTTGTACTGGAACGTGCCGTTTTACTTCGGCGGGACGTCATTGCTGATTATTGTCGTTGTGGTGATGGATTTCATGTCACAGACACAGGCGCATTTGATGTCACATCAGTACGATAGCCTGATGAAAAAGGCGAATTTAAAAGGTTATGGACGCTAGGGCTTTGGCTTAAAGCTACCGTATCAGTATTTTTTTTCGGAGAGTAAGACAATGAAAGTTCGTGCCTCAGTTAAGAAGATTTGCAGAAACTGCAAAATCATCCGCCGCCACGGTAGTGTGCGTGTGATCTGTTCTTCTGACGCTCGCCATAAGCAGCGTCAGGGTTAATATCTATACCCCTGAACTCAGTCAGTAGACTGGAAATCAGGGCTTGATCAATTCATCGTTTGGCTATACTATGGCGCGTTTTCACGGCGCGTCATGCGTTTGTGCTGTTGTGAATTTAGGGAGTGGCTAAATGGCCCGTATTGCTGGTATCAACATTCCGGTGAACAAGCATACTGTGATTGCCCTGCAGGCTATCTACGGTATCGGTTCAACCCGTGCTAAGCAGATTTGTGAAACATCTGGTATTAAGACAGATGTTGCGATAAAGAATCTGTCTGAAGCAGAGGTTGAGACACTTCGTAGTGAAGTGGCTAAGTTCACCGTAGAGGGTGATCTTCGTCGTGAAGTCTCCATGAACATTAAACGCCTGATGGACTTAGGTTGCTATCGCGGTATTCGTCACCGCCGTGGTTTACCTTTGCGTGGTCAGCGTACTAAAACTAATGCGCGTACCCGTAAGGGTCCGCGTCGTCCAATCAAGCGATAAACGATTAGTACTCTAAGCGCTTGATTTAAAGCTGTTATTAGGAAACAGGTTATGGCAAAAGCGAGCACTCGCACCCGTAAGAAGGTGAAAAAGAATGTAGTGGATGGTGTTGCACACGTTCATGCATCTTTTAACAACACCATCATCACGATCACTGACCGTCAGGGCAATGCACTCTGTTGGGCAACTTCTGGTGGTTCAGGCTTCCGTGGCTCTCGTAAGAGCACCCCGTTTGCAGCTCAGGTAGCTGCAGAGCGCGCAGGTGTTGTTGCGCAGGAGTTTGGTATGAAGAATATGGAAGTCTGCGTTAAGGGTCCGGGTCCGGGTCGTGAATCCGCTGTTCGTGCCCTGAATAACCTGGGTTTCAAAATTACTAACATTACCGACGTGACACCGATTCCGCATAACGGTTGTCGTCCTCCCAAGAAACGTCGTGTGTAAGCTAGAGGACTGTTAAAGTGGCTAGGTATATCGGATCAAAGTGTCGTCTCTGCCGTCGTGAGGGATCAAAGTTATTCCTTAAGGGCGAGAAGTGTTACACCGCTAAATGCGCAATCGAAAATCGTCCTTTCCCTCCGGGGCAGCACGGTCAGCGCCGCACCCGTCTCTCTGATTACGCAGGTCAGCTGCGTGAGAAACAGAAGGTTCGTCGTATCTATGGCGTACTCGAGGCTCAATTCCGCAGCTACTACAAGGAAGCGGATCGTCGTAAGGGCTCAACCGGTGAAAACCTCCTGCAGCTTCTTGAGTCGCGTCTGGATAATGTTGTGTTCCGTATGGGCTTCGGTGTTTCCCGTACCGAATCGCGTCAGCTGGTTCGCCACAACGGCATCACCGTTAATGGTAGTAAGGTAAACATTCCTTCTTACCAGGTAAAAGCCGGTGATGTTGTTGCTGTAGCCGATAAGGCCAAAGAGCAGCTGCGGATTAAGGCCGCGGTTGATTTCTCGCAGCAGCACGGCGTAGCCGAGTGGCTGGATGTTGATGCCAAGAAATTTGCTGGTACTTTCAAGGCGACGCCTGAGCGCAGTGAGCTCTCTAGCGATATCAACGAGCAGCTCATCGTCGAATTGTACTCCAAGTAATCGTTAGGGCCGTGGCATCTGCTCCGGCCCTTAATATCGGGCTAGACTCGATAGTGTAGAGAGGATTTTTCATGCAAGGCACAGGTTTGGAATTGCTTAAACCTCGTATGGTTGGTGTTCAGAAGATCAGTGACACCTGCGCCAGAGTAACACTGGAGCCGCTAGAGCGTGGCTTTGGTCATACCCTTGGTAATGCACTGCGTCGTATCCTGCTCTCCTCTATGGTCGGTAGTGCGATCACCGAAGTGAGCATAGATGGTGTACTCCATGAGTACACCGCAATGGAGGGTGTGCAGGAGGATATCATTGATATCCTGCTCAACCTGAAGGGTGTCTCCATTCGCATGCACGAGCGTTCCTCTGCAACATTGCAGTTGAGCAAAAAGGGCCCTGGTCCAGTCACTGCTGGTGATATTACTCTGGATCATGATATTGAAATCATGAACCCTGAGCATGTCATTGCCAACCTGACAAAGGGTGCCGAGCTGAACATGACTCTGAAAATCGAGTCGGGTCGTGGTTATCAGCCGTCAAATACGCGCTTTGTTGCCGAGGACGAGACCCGTCCTATTGGTAGCCTGCAGATCGATGCCTCTTTCAGTCCGGTTAGCCGTGTTGCCTACTCTGTTGAGCGTGCCCGTGTAGAACAGCGTACCGACCTCGACAAGCTAGTTATCGAGATCGATACCAACGGCACCATTGAGCCGGACGATGCTATCCGCCGTGCTGCGACCATTCTGCAGGATCAGCTGTGTACCTTCGTTGACCTGCAGGGTAAGGAACAGTCAGTCCAGGAGGCCGCTGAGCCTGAGATTGACCCAATCCTGCTGCGCCCGGTTGATGACCTTGAACTGACCGTTCGCTCTGCGAACTGCCTCAAGGCTGAGAACATCTACTACATCGGTGACCTGATTCAACGCACCGAGGTGGAGCTGCTGAAGACCCCGAATTTGGGTAAGAAGTCGCTTACAGAAATTAAAGACGTACTGGCTTCACGCGGTCTCTCTCTGGGTATGCGCCTGGAAAATTGGCCACCTGCCAGCCTGAAAAACGCAGATGAGGCTAAGGCAAGCGCCTGAGCCTTTTCATAGCACAAGTATTAACGGTATTTAAGGAACACTCTCATGCGTCATCGTCAATCTGGTCGCCAACTGAACCGCAACAGCAGCAGCCGTAAGGCCATGTTCCGCAACATGGCATCTTCGCTGTTCCGCCATGAGCTGATCAAGACCACCCTGCCCAAGGCCAAGGAGCTGCGACGCGTTGCTGAGCCGCTCATCACCATGGCTAAGAAAGACAGCGTCGCCAACCGTCGCCTTGCCTTTGCCCGCACCCGTGACCGCGATATGGTTACCAAGCTGTTTAACGAGCTTGGTCCGCGCTATCTTGAGCGCCAGGGCGGTTACCTGCGCATCTTGAAGTGTGGCTTCCGCGCCGGTGATAATGCACCAATGGCCTACGTTGAACTGGTAGACCGTCCGGTTGAGGCAGAAGTGGTTGATGAGGCCGCTGAAGTTGCTACTGCTGAGTAAGCCTTAACGCTTATTCTGTAAAAAAAGCCGGGATTTTCCCGGCTTTTTTTGTTTCAGGGGAAACCTGATGATCGTGTTGTTTACAGACTTTGGTATGAGTGGTCCTTATCTGGGGCAGATGAAGGCGGTACTTCATCGTGATGCCCCCGGTATTGCGCATATCGATCTGTTTGCCGATGCCCCGGCGCACAGTATTCGTAGCAACAGTTATCTGCTTGCGCCCTATTCGGCGGGATTCCCCGAAGGAACGGTATTTCTTGCGGTGGTCGACCCGGGAGTCGGTAGTGGTAGCCGAGAGCCCGTTGTGGTCAATTGCGATGGGCGCTGGTTCGTCGGCCCTGGCAATGGTCTGTTCGACATCATTATCAGGCGCGCTAAACAGGCTGAGCAGTGGCAGATTTTATGGCGACCGGAACAGCTCTCCTCAAGTTTTCACGGACGCGATCTCTTTGCCCCGGTAGCGGCAAAGCTGGCGAAGGGGGAGTCTGTGGCTATGCGACCATTGCCAATCGACAGAGTAGCGCTGGCACATCTAGCAGAAGAGCTTGCCGAAATTATCTATATTGATCACTTCGGTAACCTCTTTACAGGTATTCGAGCCTCTAGCCTGCCTGCTGATGGCGCTCTGCTTTATCGCGGACAGGTGATGCCACGCGTAAATACCTTTTCTGATCAGCCTGTCGGCCAGCCCCTCTGCTATGAAAATGCTAATGGTCTGCTTGAGATCGCAGTGAATCAGGGGCGTGCTGACAGCTATTTCAATGCCAGGATCGGTGACGAACTAACTCTTTGCGAGTAGCGGAGCAAGGAATCGACCGGTATGTGACTCTTCACAGGCAGCAACATCCTCCGGTGTCCCTGCTACCAGCAAGCTTCCTCCCTTATCGCCCCCTTCCGGCCCCATGTCGAGTATCCAGTCAGCAGTCTTGATCACATCGAGATTATGCTCGATCACGACAATGGTATTACCGTGGTCGCGGAGCCGATGCAGTACCTCTAACAGCTGTTTAATATCGTGAAAGTGCAAGCCGGTAGTTGGCTCATCAAGGATGTAGAGGGTGCTGCCGGTGTCGCGCTTGGAGAGCTCGCGGGCAAGTTTGATGCGTTGTGCCTCGCCACCGGAGAGGGTGGTTGCGCTCTGCCCCAGTTTGATATAACTCAGGCCCACATCCAGCAGGGTCTGTAGTTTTCGTGCCAACACGGGTATCGCATCGAAGAAGCTGCGTGCCTCCTCTACCGTCATCTCCAGCACCTCATAGATGCTCCTGCCCTTGTACTTCACCTCCAGCGTCTCACGGTTGTAGCGTTTGCCCTTGCAGATATCACAGGGGACATAGATGTCGGGCAGAAAGTGCATCTCGACCTTTATCAGGCCGTCGCCCTGACACGCCTCACAGCGCCCACCCTTGACGTTAAAGCTGAAGCGTCCGGGATTATAACCACGGGTACGGGCCTCCTGGGTGCCGGAGAAGAGTTCGCGAATCGGGGTGAACAGTCCGGTGTAGGTGGCGGGATTGGAACGTGGTGTGCGACCGATGGGGCTTTGGTCGATATCGACCACCTTGTCGAACTGTTCAAGACCGATGATCTCGGCGCAGGGGGCCGGTTCCTGAGTGGCGCGATTGATCTCGTTGGCAGCACTGCGATAGAGGGTGTCGTTGATCAGGGTTGATTTACCGGAGCCGGAGACCCCGGTAATGCAGGTCATCAGCCCCACGGGAATATCGACATTCACCCCCTTGAGGTTGTTGCCGCTGGCTCCGCGGATCTTCAGTTGCCTCTCCGGGTCACCAGGGATGCGCGCCTCGGGTAGGGCGATCTTTTGTTTACCGGTGAGGTACTGGCCGGTGATCGAGGCGGGGTTGGCCATTACCTCGGCGGGGGTGCCCTGGGCGATGATCTCGCCACCGTGGCTACCCGCACCGGGACCGATATCGACCACATGGTCGGCGCTACGAATGGCGTCTTCGTCATGCTCTACCACGATCACTGTGTTGCCCATATCTCGCAGCCGAAACAGGGTAGAGAGTAAGCGCTCATTATCGCGCTGATGCAGGCCGATGGATGGCTCGTCTAGGATGTACATTACACCCACCAGCCCGGCACCGATCTGACTGGCGAGGCGTATGCGTTGTGCCTCGCCACCGGAGAGGGTGTCGGCACTGCGATCCAGGCTGAGGTAGTCGAGCCCGACGTTGACCAGAAAGGTCAGCCGCTCGTTGATCTCCTTGACCACCTTGGAGGCGATCTCGCCGCGCCAGCCGGGCAGGGTGAGGTCGTGGAAGTAGTCGCGGGCTCGCCCTACCGGCAGGCGGCTTAGCTCCGGCAGGCTGTGCCCGGCGACAAAGACGTTACGTGCACCGATACCGAGGCGCGTGCCGTTACAATCGGGACAGGCGTGGTGGCTGAGGTATTTGCTCAGCTCCTCGCGCACCGCGCTGGAGTCGGTCTCGCGGTAGCGCCGCTCCATATTGGGGATCACCCCCTCAAACGGGTGCTCTTTGGTGACCGGCCCGGCGCGACCGCCGTGGTAGTGAAAGGCGATCTCCTCCTCACCACTGCCGTTGAGGATGGTGTGGCGAATTGCCGGTGGCAGTTCGGCAAAGGGGGTATCGATATCGAAATCGTAGTGCTCGGCCAGCGCGTTGAGTAGCTGAAAGTAATAAGCGTTGCGTCGGTCCCAACCGCGCACCGCGCCGCTCGCCAGACTCAACTCGGGGTGGATCACAATACGTGACGGGTCGAAGAACTGCTTTGCCCCGAGGCCATCGCAACTGGGGCAGGCCCCCGCGGGATTGTTAAAGGAGAAGAGGCGCGGCTCCAACTCGCTAAGTGAGTAGTTACACACCGGGCAGGCGTACTTGGCAGAGAAGACGATCTCCTCGTGGTCGTCGTCCATAAAGGCGATGCGTGCCAGTCCATCGGCCAGGTGCAGTGCCGTTTCAAACGAATCGGCAAGGCGCTGTTTGAGGTCTTCGCGCACTTTGAAGCGGTCAATCACCGCCTCGATGGTGTGCTTTTTACGCAGTTCCAGCTCAGGGGCCTGATCCAGCTCGACCACCTCTCCATTGACCCGTGCCCGCACATAACCGGCGGCGCGTAGCTCATCGAATACCTGATGATGCTCACCCTTGCGCTCCTGTATCACCGGGGCCAGCAGCATCAGTTTGCTCCCCTCGGGCAGGGTGAGCACGTGATCGACCATCTCGCTGACCGTTTGCGCCTGCAACACGGTGCCATGTTCCGGGCAGTGGGGTTCACCGGCACGGGCAAATAGCAGGCGAAGGTAGTCGTAGATCTCGGTGACGGTGCCGACGGTAGAGCGCGGATTGTGCGAGGTGGATTTCTGCTCAATGGAGATGGCTGGGGATAACCCCTCGATATGATCGATCTCCGGTTTCTCCATCATTGAGAGAAACTGCCGGGCGTAACTGGAGAGTGACTCGACGTAGCGGCGCTGCCCCTCGGCATAGATGGTGTCGAAGGCGAGTGAGGACTTACCCGAGCCGGAAAGACCGGTGATCACGATGAGTTTATCGCGAGGAAGATCGATGTCTATGTTCTTCAGGTTGTGCGTTCGGGCACCCCGAAGTTTGATTGTGTCCATGCTCATTTCCGCCGTATATCGAACCTGCTACTATACGGCGTTTCCTGACAACGACGCAAAGCCAATCCTGACAATCTCAGGGTCTTCTTTCCGGGATACAAACACATCATGTCACCAGCAAAGATGACGCCGTTTGAGCGTCGTGCAGCCCTCTCCCTGGCCTCTATTTTCGCCTTACGCATGCTCGGCCTGTTTATGATCCTACCGGTCTTTGCCCTCTACGCCGAACACCTGGAGGGTGTGACTCCGCTACTGGTCGGACTGGCGATCGGCGTCTATGGCCTGACCCAAGCGCTGTTGCAGATCCCCTTCGGCATGGTCTCTGACCGGGTAGGGCGCAAGCCGGTGATTGCGGTGGGGCTGTTGATCTTCGCTATCGGTAGCGTGGTGGCGGCAACGGCCGACACCATCCATGGGGTGATCCTGGGGCGGGCCCTGCAAGGGGCCGGGGCGATCGCGGCGGCGATCATGGCGCTGGTGGCTGATCTTACCCGTGAGGATCACCGCAGTAAGGCGATGGCGGTGATCGGCATGACCATTGGCCTTTCCTTTCTGGCCGCGATGGTGGGCGGGCCACTGCTCAATCAGTGGATTGGGGTACCCGGTATCTTCTGGCTTACTGCTGTTCTCGCGCTGGCGGGCATCGGTGTCCTCTTCGCCGTGGTGCCGACGCCGAAAAAGAGCAGCTTCCATCGTGATGCCGAAGCGGTTCCGGCGAAATTCTCTGAGGTGCTGCGTGACGGTGAACTGCTGCGCCTCGACCTGGGGATCTTCGTGCTGCACATGATCCTCACCTCCAGCTTTGTCGTGATCCCGCTGGCGCTACGTGATGCCGGTTTTGCCGGGGCCGATCACTGGCAGCTCTATCTGCCGGTAATGGTGGTGGCGATGGCGCTGGTGGTGCCCTTCATTATCGCCGCCGAGGTAAAGCAGCAGATGAAAGCGGTGTTCATTGGCGCAGTGGCGGTCCTGCTGCTGGCGCAGCTGCTACTCGCCTGGGATCACCACGGGGTGATCAGTATCGGCGTGTGGATGCTGCTCTTCTTTAGTGCCTTCAACCTGCTGGAGGCGACCCTTCCCTCACTGGTGAGCAAGGTGGCCCATGCGGACAGCAAGGGCACGGCGATGGGGGTTTATGCCAGCTCGCAGTTTATCGGTGCCTTTATCGGTGGCGTACTGGGGGGATGGGCCTACGGTGTGTGGGACAGTACCGGTGTATTTCTGCTCAATGCGGGAATGCTCCTGCTGTGGCTGCTGGTGGCGGTATCGATGCGTCAGCCACGTTATCTGGTGAGCGAGATGATAGCGGTGGGTGAGCAGAGCACAGAGAGTGCCGTTGAATTGGAGCGGGAGATTTTGAGCATACCGGGAATAGCCGAGGTCACTGTCTGTACCGAGGACGGTGTCGCCTATATGAAGCTGGATAAGAAAAAGGTCGATATGGATGCTCTTGAGCGTTTCATGGTGAGTGAAGAGTGATATAGAATGGACGCTGCAGGGAGAGGCAGCGAAATGATAGCTATTTATTACGATTTGAGAGAAGAGAGTTAGGGGAAGAGAGCATGGCAGGCATTAATAAGGTCATTCTGGTGGGCAATCTCGGGCGTGACCCCGAGGTACGCTATAGCGCCAAGGGTTCAGCAATCGCTAATATCACTATCGCTACCAGCGAGCAGTGGACCGATAAACAGAGCGGCCAGAAACAGGAGAAGACCGAGTGGCACCGCGTGGTGCTGTTCAACCGCCTCGGTGAGATCGCCGGTGAATACCTGAAGAAGGGCTCGCAGGTCTATATCGAGGGTAAACTGCAGACCCGCAAGTGGCAGGACAACAACGGCCAGGATCGCTACACCACCGAGATCGTCGCCAACGAGATGCAGATGCTCGGCAGCCGTGGCGGAGGTGGTGGCGGTGCCGACTTCAATCAGGGCCAGAGCGGCGGCTTTGGTGGCGGTCAGCAACAGTCGGCCCCACAGCAGAATCGTGGTGGCGGTGCCCCTCAGCAGAACAGTGGTGCTGCGGCCCCGGCGGCTGGTAGTAACTTCGACGACTTTGATGACGATATACCATTTTAGGATATCGTTTCGGAGTGATGGAAAAGGGGCACTTGTGCCCCTTTTTTATGGAATGATTAATATTTAGGTCACGTTGCGAAAGCTACGTGAGGTGATCGCTACGTAATTTGGGAAAGCGGGAATTTGGTCGGCGTGAGAGGATTCGAACCTCCGACCCCTTCGTCCCGAACGAAGTGCGCTACCAGGCTGCGCTACACGCCGAAATGATGGTGCTAGAAACTGCGTTCAACCGAGTAGTCGGCGAGGGCGATGAGGGCCTCTTTATAGGGGGATTCCCCGATAATAGACAGTGCGGCGATGGCCCTGTCTGCCTCCTCCCGTGCAGTGCGCGCAGTGTACGCGATGGCCCCTACAGATTCAATGGCCTGGCGGATCTCTTCGATGCGTTCGATGCCGCCCTGTTCCACCGCCTCGCGCACCAGCGTCGCCTGCTCCGGCGTGCCGTTATTAATGGTGTAGATCAGCGGCAGGGTCGGCTTGCCCTCGGCCAGGTCGTCCCCGATATTCTTGCCCAGCTCATCGCTGCTGGCGGAGTAGTCGAGGACATCATCGACCAGCTGGAAGGCGGTGCCCAGATGCATGCCATAGCGGGCCATGGCGGCCTCCTCATCGGCGCTACGCTCGCTAATCACGGCCCCCAGCTGGGAGGCGGATTCAAACAGCTTGGCGGTCTTGTAGCGGATCACCTCCAGATAACCCGCCTCGTCAAGGTCGGCATTGTGGACGTTGAGCAACTGCATCACCTCGCCCTCGGCGATGATATTGGTCGCCTCGGAGAGGATCTCCATCACTCGCATGCTCTTTACGTTGATCATCATCTGGAAGGCGCGTGAGTAGAGGAAGTCACCCACCAGTACGCTGGGGGCGTTGCCCCAGACGTTGTTGGCGGTCTCCTTGCCGCGGCGCATATCGGACTCATCCACCACGTCATCGTGCAGCAGGGTGGCGGTATGGATAAATTCCACCACCGCGGCCAACTCATGGTGATAGCTGCCCCGATAGCCGAAGGCACCGGCGCTGAGCAACACCAGCACCGGGCGCAGACGTTTGCCGCCACTATTAATGATGTACTCGCTAACTTGATTGATCAGCACCACATCGGAGTGCAGGCGCTGACGGATCAGGGTGTCGACGGCCTGTTGATCTGCGGCGACCAGATTGTAAAGTTGCTGGATATCCATGCTACGTGGGTTCTATCATAATAGAGGAGTCGGAATGCTAGGTAGCGGGCGGGCAGCTGTCAAGGCGAAAAGGGGGATTCTTCTGTCGAAGAGTGATTGACCTGAGCGACACAAGCCGCTAGAATCGCCCGTCTTTCGTAAGTCGAATACAGTTTTTGTTTTGGAGAAGCGGCAATGTACGCGGTAATTAAAACCGGTGGCAAGCAGTATCGTGTAACCGAGGGTCAGACCCTGCGTGTTGAAAAGCTTGAGGAAGAGGTCGGTGCAAACTTGGACCTTTCCGATGTGCTGATGATCGCCAACGGTGACGACATCAAGATTGGTGCCCCCTTGGTAGAGGGTGGCAAGGTAACGGCGACTGTGAAAAGTCACGGTCGTGACGACAAGGTAACTATTATCAAGTTCCGCCGTCGTAAGCACAGCATGAAGCGCCAGGGTCATCGCCAGTATTACACTGAGCTGCAGATCACCGGTATCAGCGCTTAATATAAGATTCAGAGGTAGAGAAGAATGGCTCATAAAAAAGCAGGCGGTAGTACACGTAACGGCCGCGATTCGGAATCGAAACGTCTTGGCGTTAAGCGCTTTGGCGGCGAGAAGGTTAGCGCGGGTAGCATCATCGTGCGCCAGCGCGGCACCCGTTTTCACCCCGGAAACAACGTCGGCTGTGGTCATGACCACACCCTGTTCGCCACTGCTGATGGCGAGGTTATCTTCGAGGTAAAGGGCCCCAAGAACCGCAAGTTCGTAAGCATTATTCCTGCTTAACGAAATTGCCTTGAGGGCTGATGAGAACCCCGCCCACGGCGGGGTTTTTGCGTTGTAGCTACCGAATGGTAGCGCGGTTCAGGTATTTAAGATGAAATTTGTCGATGAAGCACGAATAAAAGTCGAGGCAGGCAAAGGCGGTAACGGCTGCGTGAGCTTTCGTCGCGAGAAATATATTCCCTTCGGTGGCCCCGATGGAGGCGATGGCGGCGACGGTGGCAGTATTTTCGTTGTTGCCGACGCCAATCTCAATACCCTGATGGACCTGCGTTTTACCAAGTACTTTCGGGCCGAAAATGGTCAGCCTGGCAAGGGACGTAATCTGACCGGCAAGGGGGGGGATGACCTGGTGTTGCCACTGCCCGTCGGTACGATGATTATTGATGAGGATACTGATGAGGTCCTGGCCGATCTGACCGAGATCGGTCAGCGGGTGAAGATCGCCCAGGGTGGTTTCCATGGCCTGGGTAACACCCGTTTTAAGAGCAGCGTCAACCGCGCACCGCGCCAGTCCTCCCCCGGCACCATGGGTGAGGTGCGAAGCCTGCGCATGGAACTGAAGGTGCTGGCCGATGTCGGCCTGCTGGGACTGCCCAATGCGGGTAAGTCGACCTTTATCCGCTCCGTCTCCGCCGCCACCCCGAAAGTGGCCGATTATCCCTTTACCACCCTCTACCCCAATCTCGGTGTAGTCAGTGTCGAGGCGCACCGTAGCTTCGTTATCGCCGATATCCCCGGTGTGATTGAGGGGGCGGCTGAGGGGGCGGGTCTGGGGATTCAGTTTCTTAAACATGTCTCCCGCACCCTGTTACTGTTGCATATGGTCGATGTCGCCCCCTTTGATGGCAGCGATCCGGTCGAATCGGTGCGCACCATTGAGCGCGAGCTGGCCAAGTTCAGTGAGGAGCTGGCGCTGCGTGATCGCTGGCTGGTGCTGAATAAACTAGACCTGCTGCCCGAGGATGAGCGCGAGGCGGTGTGCGATGATATTGTTAAGCGTCTCAACTGGCAGGGACCGGTCTATCGCATTGCGGCGATCAGCAAGGAGGGCACCCAGCGTCTTAGTCAGGAGATCATGCTCTATATGGAACAGAAGCGTGAGGAGGCGCAGCAGGAAGAGGGCGAATAGCCCTTTCCTCACGCCCTCTATTCCGTTATTTTCGCCCCATGACTACTCGCCAACAGATAATTAAAACCAGACGCTGGGTCGTTAAGATCGGCAGTGCTCTGCTCACCAACGAGGGGCGCGGGCTCAACCAGCAGGGGATCGCCAGCTGGGTAGAGCAGCTCGCCGCGCTTCGTCAGCAGGGACATGAGCTGGTGCTGGTCTCCTCCGGCGCGGTCGCCGAGGGGATGAGCCGCCTTGGCTGGAGCAAACGTCCCCATGCGCTGCATGAACAACAGGCGGCGGCAGCGGTCGGTCAGATGGGGCTGGTGCAGGCCTACGAGTCCTGCTTCCAGCGCCATGGTATGCACACCGCCCAGGTGCTGTTGACCCACGACGACCTTTCCAACCGTGGCCGTTATATCAATGCCCAGTCTACGCTGCGAACCCTGCTCGATCTGGGTGTGGTGCCGATCATTAATGAGAACGACACAGTGGTGACCGACGAGATCCGCTTCGGTGATAACGATACGCTGGGAGCCCTGGTCGCTAATCTCATCGAGGCCGAGTTGCTGGTGATCCTCACCGATCAGGATGGCCTCTGCGATAAAGACCCACGCCAGCATGCTGATGCCAAATTGATTCATCAAACGCCGGTCAATGCCCCGGGGCTGGAGCAGATGGCCAGCGGTTCTGGCGGGGCTCTGGGGCGTGGTGGTATGTTGACCAAGGTGCGCGCCGCACGCCTTGCCGCACGCTCCGGTAGCATCACGGTGATCGCCGCCGGACGGGAGGAGCGGGTGCTGCTACGACTCGCCGAGGGCGAGGAGCTGGGTACCCTGTTCCTGCCCGATAAGGCACCGGAGGCGGCGCGCAAGCAGTGGCTGGCCGGACACCTGCAGGTGCGTGGCACCCTCACCCTGGATGCCGGGGCCGTAGAGATGTTGCGTAACTCGGGTAAGAGTCTGCTGCCGGTAGGGGTGAAGGCCCTCTCCGGTGAGTTTTTGCGTGGTGAGATGGTATCGTGCCTGGATGAGACAGGCAATGAGATCGCCCGCGGCCTGGTCAACTACAGTGCGCAGGATACGCGCCGCATTCAGGGCCAGCCCAGCAGCCATATCGAAGAGCTACTCGGTTATCTCGGGGAGCCGGAGTTAATTCACCGCGACAACCTTATCCTCTGTTAGCGCCTCCAGGGATGGAGGTGTGCAGAATATGTCGGGAACAATATTCTGCCTGCTTTTTATAGAACATAAAAAAGGCCGGTCATTGACCGGCCTTTTTTCATGCATCGGTGTTGGCGATTAGGCCATGGCGCGGATGCGGGTGTTGATACGGCTCTTCTGGCGCGCTGCAGTATTCTTGGGCAGCAGACCTTTACCAGCACCGGAATCAATCATCGGTACAGCGGCCTTGTAGGCGGCTTCGGCGGCGGCTTTATCACCAGCGTCGATGGCGTTGAGTACCTTCTTTACAGCGCTACGCATGGTAGAACGCTGAGAGGCGTTGTTGAGGTTACGCTTGTCTGCCTGGCGGGCGCGCTTTTTGGCTTGTGCTGAATTGGCCAAGGTACTTACTCCAAAAAAATCCTAAGGGTCAAGGGGGCGATACTATGCACGCATCGCCGCGCAATGTCAATGTTTTCGGCCGGATGGCTTCATGAGTCATAGCTGAGTACCGCCGAGCGCGCTATTATGCCCGACTTGGCCCACAGAGACTATCGGTACGGAATAAAATAATAACGATGAGTATGCGTCTTCTTAAATCCACCGCCACGGTGGGGGGCTTTACCATGGTCTCGCGGTTCCTCGGCTTTGCCCGTGACATGGTCTTTGCCAACCTGTTCGGGGCCGGGGCCGCTACCGACGCCTTTTTTGTTGCCTTCAAGATCCCCAACTTTATGCGTCGCCTGTTTGCCGAGGGGGCCTTCTCGCAGGCCTTTGTGCCGGTGCTTTCGGAGTACAAGTCGCGGCGTAGCGAGGCGGAGGTACGGCTTCTGGTGGCGAACGTTAGTGGCACCTTGGGGGCGATCCTGATGCTGCTGACGGTGCTGGCGATAGTCGGTGCGACACCGCTGGTAACGGTGTTTGCCCCCGGCTTTCGCGGCGATGAGGCGAAGTTTGCCCTCACCGCGGAGATGCTGCGTATCACCTTCCCTTACCTGTTTCTGATCTCACTCACCGCCCTGGCCGGGGGCATTCTCAATACCTATGGCCGTTTTGCCATCCCGGCGGTCACTCCGGTGTGGCTCAACCTCGCGCTGATTGGGGCGGCTTTTTATCTTGCCCCGCAGTTCGAGCCCTCGGTGGTGGGTCTGGCCTGGGGCGTGTTTATTGCGGGGGTGTTGCAGCTGCTGTTCCAGTTCCCTTCGCTGGCCCGGCTTGGCATGTTACCGCGCCCGCGCTGGGGCTGGCACGACGAAGGTGTGCGGCGGATCATTAAACTGATGCTGCCGGCGATCTTCGGCTCCTCGGTGGCGCAGATCAATCTGCTGCTTGATACCATCATCGCCTCCTTTCTGGTCAGTGGCAGTGTCTCCTGGCTCTACTACTCGGATCGTCTGGTGGAGTTTCCGCTGGGGGTCTTTGGCATTGCGCTGGCGACGGTGATCCTGCCCAGTCTGTCGCAGAAGCATGCCGAGGCCGACCCGCAAGCCTTTGCCCGTACCCTCGACTGGGGGATGCGCTGGGTCTTTCTTATCGGCACCCCGGCGGCTGTCGGTTTGATTCTGCTGGCCGCGCCGATGCTTGCCACGCTGTTTCAGTACGGTGAGTTCACCGCGCATAGCGTGGAGATGGCCGCGTTGAGCCTGATGGCCTACGGCGTCGGCCTGCTCGGCTTTATGCTGGTGAAGGTGCTGGCCCCCGGTTTCTTCGCCCGGCAGGACACAAAGACCCCGGTGCGGATCGGCATCGTGGCGATGGTCGCCAATATGGGGCTCAATCTGCTGTTCGTGGTGCCGATGGCGATGGCGGGGGCAGAGGGGCCTCACGCCGGTCTGGCGCTGGCAACGGCCATTGCCGCCTTTATCAATGCGGGTCTGCTGTTCCGTAGGCTACGCCGCAGTGGTGTTCTTGTCGCCCAGCCCGGCTGGGGGCGTTTTGTGCTGAGGCTGCTGTTCGCCAACCTGGCAATGGCGCTGCCACTGTGGTGGTTGCGCGGGCCATTAGAGCAGTGGCTGGCCTGGGGGGCGATGGATCGCGCGCTGCATCTCAGTGGTCTTATCGTGCTTGGAATAGCGATCTACTTTGTTGCCCTCTGGCTGGTAGGTGTGCGTCCGCGTATGTTGTTAGGGCGGGGCGCATAAAGCGCTGAAGAACGGTGAATGTTCAGGTTATAATCAGCGGCTTTTCGGGCGGTTTCGTCCCTATTTTAATGGCTGTTCCATGGAACTGATTCGCGGTCTACACAATTTGCGTCCTCGTCACCGGGGTTGCGTTGCCACTATCGGTAACTTCGATGGCGTACACTTGGGTCATCAGGCGGTGCTGGGGCAGCTGGCGGAGAAGGCCGACGCCTTTGGTGTACCAGCGGTGGTGATTACCTTCGAGCCGCAGCCGCAGGAGTATTTCAGCCACGGCGAGATCCCGCCGCGCCTCACCCGTTTTCGTGAGAAACTGCGGGCATTGCGCCGCTTCTCGGTAGACCGGGTGCTGGCGCTGCAATTTAAGCGCGGCCTTGCCGAGTTGACTGCGGCGCAGTTCATCCAGCGGGTGTTGCTCGACGGGCTCGATATCCGCTATCTGGTGGTAGGGGATGACTTTCGCTTCGGCAAGGGGCGCGGTGGCGACTTTGCCATGTTGCAACAGGTCGGAGCCGAGCATGGCTTTGAGGTGGTCAATATGCACACCTTTAGCCAAGGGGGCGAGCGGGTGAGCAGTACCCGCATCCGCGAGGCCTTGCAGCGCGGCGAGCTGATGGCGGCGGAGCAGATGCTGGGCCGCCCCTATCGCATGTGCGGTCGGGTGGCGCATGGCAACAAGCTGGGGCGTACCATCGGCTTCCCGACGGCTAATATCTTTCTGCACCGCAAGAAGACCCCGGTGGATGGGGTCTTTGCGGTGGAGATGTTCGGCATCGAGGGTGAGCCGGTGGCCGGGGTGGCCAATGTTGGCACCCGCCCCACGGTCGATGAGACGGGTACTCGATCCTTGCTGGAGGTTCACCTGTTCGACTTTGATGGCGATATCTATGGACGTTACGTCCATGTCGATTTTTTACACCGCATCCGTGAGGAGCGCCGCTTCGACTCATTCGAGGTCCTGAAGGCGCAGATCCTTAACGATGCCGATGTGGCGCGGGCCTTTTTCGCCGAGCGTCGTTAACCCTATATTTTGATTTAATGAAGTGAGAGTGCCGTGACGGACTATAAAAAGACCCTGAACCTGCCGCAGACCGATTTTCCGATGCGCGGCAATTTGGCGAACCGTGAGCCGGAGATGCTGAAGGCGTGGCAGGAGAAGGAGCTCTACCAGATGATTCGCGAGGCATCAAAGGGGCGCGAGCAGTTCATCCTGCACGACGGCCCCCCCTACGCCAACGGCGACATCCACATCGGCCACGCGGTCAACAAGGTGCTCAAGGACATCATCGTTAAGTCCAAGACCCTGAGCGGTTTTGATGCCCCCTATGTACCGGGCTGGGATTGTCACGGCCTGCCGATTGAGTTGCAGGTGGAGAAGAAGATCGGCAAGGCAGGGGTCAAGGTGGAGCCGGACAAATTCCGCGCCGCCTGTCGCGACTATGCGCGCAAGCAGGTCGATGGTCAGCGCGAAGACTTCAAGCGCCTCGGTATCTTCGGTGAGTGGGAGAACCCCTACCTCACCATGGACTATACGGTGGAGGCCGACATCATCCGCACCCTCGGCCAGATCATCGATCAGGGTCACCTGCACAAGGGCTCCAAGCCGGTACACTGGTGTGTCGATTGTGGCTCGGCGCTGGCCGAGGCCGAGGTGGAGTATGAGGACAAGACCTCGCCCGCCATCGACGTACGTTTCGAGGTGCTGGACGATGAGGCGCTGCTG
>JBFFMJ010000021.1:0-27857 GCA_041554195.1 Thiohalomonadaceae bacterium | reverse complement strand
GGTCAACCACCAGCTGAGCCGATTCGAGTTTAAATTCAGGACTGAACGTCCTTCTTGTCTTAGCCATTTTGTCACCTGTTTGTCTTAGGGGTGATAATATCACCCATAACTAGGTGGCCAAATTAACTATGCCACTACACACTGACCATGGTTGGCGGATGCAGCAAACGCCAGTCGGTCATTATCGACCCGGCAGGTGTCGACATGGGGCAATACCAGCGCGACCTTGCCGAGTGCCAGCAGATCACCAAACAGGTCGAATCAGAAGTCGGCGAAGGGGCCGTCGGTGGTGCCGTTGTCGGCGGCCTCATCGGAGCCGTAGTCGGAGGCAAGCGTTCCGTAGAACGCAGCGCCGGAGTGGGCGCGGTACTGGGAGGGGCCAAAGGTGCCGGGGCCACCGAGGAGGAAAGGGAGATGGTGCTAAAGAACTGTCTGCGTAACAGAGGCTATAAAGTGTTGAACTGAGAGTGTTACGCTGAGGAGGCCAACTCTCTGCATACATCCAGAATCACTTTTAACTGAGTACAAGCCTTTCTAATTTGAGCCTCAACATAACCAGAAGCCGAATTATATGTTTTACAGGGTTTATTCTGCTGTGCGACCAAAGGCGACATTAGCCCATTGTTTCTAGGAAGTCCGGAGTTAGACAAGCAACTGACTTAAGTGTAGGAAACCGTGGCCTGCCCCTTGTCTTCCCTTTTTAGGATGTATGAGCCATCAATATCACGAATAACCAGCTCAATTTGGATTCGCTAGACGACACTAGCGGTTTTGCTAGCTGCCTAATGAAGCGCTTCACTTCGATTGGGTTTGCAGGAGGAACCCCACAATCCCAATGATACCTGTATATGTTATACCCGTGTCTATCGTATTCGATGCTATCAGGCAGCAACTCATATACATTCATCCACACTTTGGATACATCTATAACGACAAGAATGCCTACGTCTTTAATCTTTGTGAAATACCAACCACCGTCTACAGAGGGGTGTGAGCCCAGACCAAAATCAGAAACGCTCAAAACTGGAGACTTTCAGCCCTTTAACTACTCCCTTTAACTCCCGCTGAGGAGAGGCAGCAGGTGTATGCAACCGGCATCATCCTGATGCAGATGTAGCAGTTCGGCATTCTTCAGGGGCGGGAGTTGCTGACGCGGGACACCCAGTAATTCTGAAATAAGCACCTGCCCAGAGTGATAGTGGGCCACGATGAGGATGGTTTGGTTCATGCCGAAATAGCGTTGCTTGAGGAGTTGCACGGCATGGGTTACCTGTACGACACCATCGTTATAGCTGACGTTACGGTAGTCAAACTGAGAGGCGCTGTCGCGGAAGGTGAAGTAGCTGAGCTGCTCTTGGCTCAGCGTGATCGGCGCGGCGGCGATTAGCTCGCCTTTGGCCGGGCTGCTCTGTGGGGATTGCCAGCAGCATTCGGCAAGCTCGGGCCAGACCTCTCCTGTTTGGCTGCTCGCCCGCAGATAGGGGAGTACCGTATTGAGGGCCCGTGGCAAAGAACTGACCAAGATCGCATCGAACTGGTGCTCCTTGAGTTGACTGGTCAAGATCTTTATCTGCTCTTCCCCGCGTTGAGTGAAGGTGGTATTGGTTTTCGTGGTGTGTACACCGCTCACGTTCGCCAAGGTCTCGGCGTGGCGCACGAAGTAGACCTCTAGGGCGGCAGAATCCGTGGCGACCATTCCAAACAGCCATCCCAACAGACACAGCGCTCGTTGCAGCAACGCTGTTTTTGACACTGCCGTTCGTTCGCTCACTTCTCTTGCGCATGGCATCAGTAGCATCTCAATGGCCGACATTGACTCCAACGGTATTGGAGGGGATGGAGTTCCCCGCACCATTGCGCGAGATGACTCGGTAATACCATCGCCCCGGCCCTGGGTGATCACTAAAAAGTGGTAGTGTACTGACGATAGTTGCGTCTGGCGCCTGCTGTGGTGTTGCGTCATGGATGGCTGTGGCGATTGTCACCCATTTGCCGCTCTCACCTTGCCGCCGGTCTACCCGATAGCTGCTCGCGCCAGCCGATCCCTTCCAGCTGATGACGCCGGGATCACTGAAGGGGAGCAGAGTGGGAGCACCGGGAGGTGGTTCCACTGGCACGGCGCGCCCCTGGATTGCATAGGCGCCTGCGCGCAGTTCCGCAAAGATCTCCTCCTCCCCGCTCGGTTTGGTGGTAGCGAAACCGGGGTAGTGGAGTGAGTCACTCTCGCCGTTGAAGTCGGCGTGGTAGTAGAAGCCACCACGCTCACTGTGAAAGCGCAGTGACCAGGCTAGACTTCCGACCGCAGCCGATTTGATGGTGCGCGTGATAATTTCGCGCACCGCATAGGGACCTCCCACCGGGCTGAATTCACCATAGAGGTAGCCCTTGCCCAGTTCCGCAGCGCGCACGGCAAACTTGTCGAATCTGTCGTCAGTGTAGTGGGTGGTGAGGAGATCGATGTTGGGATCGGCTAGAGCGGCGTAGGAGAGGCGCTTGTGGCCGCCGTCGATGAGCAGATGGTTAGGATCGTGGCGCCTGATGAAAGCAGCCATCTCGTGCAGCCAGCCGTCGCTGGCGCTCTCGATCTCGTTGCCCAATTCCCAGGCGAGGATGGTCGGGTCCTCCTTGTAAAGCCTGCCAGTGACGGTATTTCGGCGGTTGAGGAGCCAGAGCAGGAACTCCTGAAAGGCGGTACGCGCCCTGGCATCGTCCCAGAACTCAGAGGCGTTAGCCAGCCGTGCCCACTCGGCATGGCCGCCGAACCACTGCCACTCATCCACCAGCGGGATGATGACGCGAAGATGCTGCTCTTCGGCGATGGCCAGGCCGCGATCCACGTCGCGGAAGAGCTCCTCATGGTAGGCAATGCTACCGTTGTCGTCGTAGATATGGGCCAGTTTTCCCTCTACGTTGCGCCCCCCTTCCACGGAGAACGGATAAGCACGAAACACCTGTCCGCCCAAGTACGCCACGGTGCGCGCTGCATCACGCTGCTCGAACTCCGTCACCCTGTGCCAGGCGGGGGTCTGCGCTGCAGCACGATCCTCGATGATGAAATAGTTGGGGATATTGACGGAGATGAAGCGAAAGCTCTTGCTGCCGTCACGCAGTTCAGCGCCGTTACGGGTGATGAAATGGTCGAAGCCCGCTACCGATGACGACATCAGCAAAAGCAGCAGTGCAAGTGATACATCTCTCAACATGGCGGCTCCATCGTGGTGGTAGGCGAGATCATTAGCTAATGGGGAAGTCAAGTTCAATGATTTTCCTTGAAGAGAACTATGAGAAAGAGAACAGATGATTGAGTTAACTGAAATATCCGCTTCCGATAACATCCACCGCCCTATACATTACTATCTCTGTAAATTCTGCTGACGCCTTTGCTTATAATGATTAATCAATCCGTTGGTCGAACTATCATGCGCATCAATAGAATCAGCGTCGTTTAATTCATTAAGTATACCTTTTGCCAGCTGCTTGCCCAATTCTACGCCCTACTGGTCAAATGAATTGATGTTCCATACCACACCCTGAACAAATGTTTTATGTTCGTACAGCGCAATAATAGATCCCAGTGTTTTTGCGTTAAGAGTATCAAACAATATAGTACTAGTCGGCCGATTACCGAGAAGCACTTTGCAAGGCAGCAACTGTTTAAACTGTGCATCATCAAGACCATCGGCCATTAATTCTCCAGCAACTTCTGTTTCTATCTTGCCACGCATTAATGCCTCTGTCTGCGCAAACACATTCGACATCAATGCACGATGATGTTTGGCGCTGCAGCGAAAACTATAAACTGGGACAAGAATATCAGCTGGGACCAATTTTGTTCCCTAGTGTAATAACTGAAAAAATGCGTGATGACCGGTAATTCCAATTTCACCAAAAATAACTGGGCCCGTGGTGTAATCCACAGTCTCACCCTGTCGATCCACATCTTAACCATTACTTTCCATATCGGCTTACTGTAGATATCCGGGAAAGCGGTTCAGGTGCTGATCATAAGGTAACACCGCCATCGTCTGGGCCTCAAAGAAATTGTTATACCAGATACCCAGCAATGCCATCATAACCGAAATATTCTTTTCAAAGGGAGTATGCCTGAAATGCTGATCAACCTCACAGGCCCCCTCAAGTAATTCATCAAACTTTTCAGAGCCAATCGCAATCACTATCGACAGACCAATCGCTGACCACAGCGAGTAACGACCACCTACCCAATCCCATATTTTAAAAATATTATCTTCTGTGATACCGAATTCTTTTGCCAACTTCTCGTTCGAGGTCACGACCGAAAAATGTCGGTCGATGCATTCATCACTGCCTAACTTATTTGTATACCATTGACGCGCGGTTTCTGCATTGACCATAGTATCCTGCGCTGCGAATGTTTTTGATGAAATTATAAAAAAAGTTGTTTCTGGATTAAGATATTCCAGCGTATCATTGATGTGATTTTCATAAACATTAGAAATGAAATGCACATTTAGGTCATGCAGGGCATGAGGTCGCAGTGCTTCAGTTACCATTAATGGACCGAGATGAGAGCCACCAATGCCGATATTGACCACATCGGTAATGGCCTGATTGGTGGCGACAAGCCATTTTCTTGTTCTGATGCTTTCTGCCAGACATTTAACTCGTTCACGTTCAACTCTAATTTCAGGTAAGATATTACAATCACCCACTATGATAGGTTGATCACCATGATCTCTTAGAGCCGTATGTAATACGGCACGATGTTCCGTATTATTAATCGACACACCTTTGAACATTTTTTCTATCCAGCCAGACAGATCCACCTCATCAACCAACTGCAACAATAAATTCAGCGTCTCATCGTTAATGCGATTTTTTGAATAGTCATACAATATATCATTCAGTTTAAGTGAAAATTTCTCAAACCGAGCGCCGTCCTTGTCGAACATGTCGCGCATATGCACATGCTTTATCTCATCATAATGTTTATTCAGTGACGACCATAATTCTGACTGTGTTAGCCTGGACATTTCCTAATAAACCTCGGTTACGCCATTTGAATTTTCAATAAAGAAGTTTCTGCCTTTATATATCACTATCAAAAAGCCCATAATGATAGGCTCCTTCAATTACGCCGCTCGTATAAAATCCTTTCAAACCTTTGAAATCCCCCTTTGCGAAATACACCTTTAATTCAGGATTCTTATTCATTGCCTTTTTTATATTTTCTACCAGTTGATTATCGGCATTCTTCACAAGAACGCCTCTAAATCCGGCTGTCAGCGGAAATATATCGTTGCCGCTGTCCCCGCAAAATACAACATCCTCTTTTATAGCATCGAACTCCTCGGCCACATACTCCAGCACGGTCTGCTTTGTAGCACTTGCAGGTAAAAAATCGAGAAGCCCCTTCCCATTCTGGGAATCAAAACTGTATACGATGACCTCATCAAATTTCCCCTTCACCAGCTCATCAACTTTCTTTAACACCTGATCTTTTTTTTCGTGCTCAACATAATAACTCTGCTTAAACTGATTCTGATGCTCACTTTCCTGCTCCCGCATTGTATCAATATCTGCAACAGCATCTCTTATTGCCACTGCATCCCACCTTGGACTCTCCCGCTTTACGTGCTCAACCCAGCCCTCATCAAATTGCCATTGACCATTTTCGTACTTTCTAATTGAAGTGCCAACGTCACCGCATAGGATATCAGGATGTCTGACACCATATTCTTTCATCGCATTCTCAGTGAGTGCAAGATTCCGCCCCGTCACATAGACAAGGAGCACATCATGCTTTTCTGTGAGCTCATTGAAGAGGTCAATAGCTCCAGGATCTGGTGGCCAACGACCATTTGGAAGCAATGTTCGATCAAGAACTGTCGCGAGAATTTTCATGCTGTTACTTCTTAGTGGTTACTCTTGTAATCAACAATTCCACAATCATCCTAGTCTAGGAATCAAATGACATCAGAACCACTTCACCAGCACCATCATTCTGGATAATCATGAAGCTATGGTCAGAAAGATCTGCCTTCAATGCTAACGTAACTTCCGGGTGCTGCCAGGAAATATGCAACCGATGCGGCTCGGTCTCAATGACTTTCATCTCACCATTGAACGCCAGTGAGGTATTTCGTAACCGGATCAACTCTAGCTGATCCAGCACGACAGGACGTTGTAACCCGGACTCAATGTCGATCACCTTTAGGGTGGTGCGATTAATTTCCTTGTGCCCCGCGGCACCCCCCATTTCTGCCGCAGCGTAATCGTTAGTACCAGCAAACAAATCAAGATACCAAACCTGTGGAACACCAGGCATAAACATCTGGATAGCACGTGCTAATCGCAGTTTTTGTTCATCCTCTCCCAGTGCACTGAAAAACGTAGCGTTAACCTGATAGTAATCAATCTTCTTGCCATCAGCATCGTACAAGTTCTTGGTTAGTCCACCGCGTTCAATAATATGCTCGATAGTTTCCTCGATCTGTTCATCACTCAGTAGACCAGGTCGATATAAGTCGTTAACCTTTTTACCTTTGAGATCGAGCACCGGAATGCCATCATGACTTCCGAGCATATTGATAGTCTGCAGGCCTCTGGAATGGATATCCCCGATCCAGTGCAACAAGGCCACATTGCTACCTTGTTCCAAGGCATAAATTACAAGCCCGGGGAAAAAGAAGTCATAGATGGGATAACCTTCTTGTGCAATCTCTTCATGAATACCAGCACCGTATTCGGCATGGTTCTCTGGGATGATGATTAGTCCGTACTTTTGTGCAATGCCCCGCAGACGTTCCAAATAACCCCATGTTCCGGGACGGTTGAAAAAATTTGGCTGACCGGGTTCCTTGTGCAGGTAAGCGAAGGCATCTAAACGAACAATTTTGGCACCATACTCGCTGAGTTTGCGAAGTGTCTCATCGTAAAAATCCCAAACCAGGTCAGAGCGGGCGTTAAGATCCATCTGGCCCAAAAATTCACGCTTGAGGTGAGCTGCCTCAAGAACCTGTTCCTTGTATTGCTTAATATCATCAAAGTCAATGGATTCCAGACATCCGCCACTCTGGATAACAACCTTGATTCGGTGTGCAATATCTTTAGCACACTGCATATCTATCCCTTTTATATTTGCGAAGTCCTGGGCTGTTATCTCACCGAACACTCTTTTTTGATAAAAGGAGTTCCAGTAAGTCTTGAGGTTCCCATCAGGGAAACACAATGTAAGAATCGGCAGACCGGGTTTTCTCATAAAGAGCTTATCAAGATATTCTTTATCTGGTACCACGTAACCCTTCTCACCTACTGCACCACGGTCCTTCCAGAACTCATTCCAGTCAATGAAAAAATCCTTGTAGGGCGAGTTATTTCCATTCTGTAACAAATCCACAAACTGCGGAGAACGAGAAGAAAGATGATTGAGTACGAAGTCAAGTTTAATATGGATACCAAGTTTATCTAGTTCTTCCAGATCTTGAAGAGTGACAAGGTTTGTATTGATATCATAATTGATGACGGAGAAACCACGATCTAGATCGCTATGAAAAATGGTAGGCAAAATATAGAACAAAGAAAAAACATCTTCAAATTCTTGGCGCTTGAGCATTCGTACCGTATCAGATAGATTTCGACCGATACTGTCAGGGTAAGCGTTAAATATTACGCCACCTGGCAAGTCATTTTTTGTTGACATAGTTTGGATCACATCACTTGCATTCGACTAGTTATACATTTTTTTGCATCTATTTACAGACTAATTCATCGGTGCTGTCATTCATAAACCATAAACATTTGAACAAGATCTGTATGGTTATTAATTTACTCACCATCACACATCCGGCACCTTGCACTCACTGAAAAAATCATAATATTCTATCGCCTCCATTATACCAAGCGCATGATTCTGACCCGCAAAATATATTCTTTCCTGATCAACCAAATTGGAAAGTTCTTCATACTGCCTATTACCAACAACTACCGCTAGAGTATTGCCACGCATCATATCTTCATCGACACCAGAACCACCGACAGCAAGTGTTTTCTCTAGCGGGACATCCAAACGTTGTGCTACATAACGCAACGCCTGCCCTTTGGAAGCAGGCGAAGGTACAATATCAAGACACCTGCCAAAGGACAGCATGACATTAGCAGTAATATCTTTTTGCAGAAGCTGACTTACAATTTCTTCAACAGTTGGCGCTATTTCTGGATCATAATGATAGGAGACTTTAAAATGCGTCTGCTCTGATTTCGATTGCATCTCAAGACCAGGTAGATGAGTAAGCATGCGCTGTATACGCTGACTACTCCAATGATGGTCGATATGGTCAGCCCAGTAAGTATCTTCTGTCAGATTCTGACCATAATGTATGCGCGTGCCAAGACTACTAATCAGCACATCAGGAATTGGTATATTATGACTTTTCATTAATGCCATCGCTGAATCGATACGACGACCAGTCACTATCCCAAAAATGACACATTTACGATTCTCTTTTATGAGATCAATAAAATGTTTTAAGGCATTTGTATCACCCACGAGGTTTTTATCAAGATCAGTAAAAATAGCACGATCACGATAACGTGCTGCCAGAGCGATTTTCTTTCTTGGTATAGGCTGATACTGAGAAGATAAACCATCAATCCTTTCCATATAAGTATTTACATGCGCATGCCATGAATAATATTTCCCAACACCTTCAATACCATTCCTTGCTGCTTGTAACCATCTGTTTTTATTTTGCAATAATTTTAGCAAGGCTTTGGTTATCGCTGACTTATCCAATGGGTCAACCAGCTCACCATTTTTACAATTCTCAATAATATCAACTGGACCACCATTTTCCGTCGCCACAACTGGCAGACCACTGGCAGCCGCTTCCAGAAGCGTCAGGCCAAAAGGCTCAGTTAAAGCGGCATTAATAAAAATGCCTCGTGATAATGCAACCATGCGGTATATCTCAGGCACCTCATCTGCACTATGTGCCTTGGGTACAGCAACTTTTCCATATAAATCATAACTATCAATTAGCAGCAGGATATTTGTAAAAACGGACTGTGCTCCAACTTCCATGTCCCGAATATCATCACGATTACCTGCAACAATCAGCAGGTTGGCAATTTTCTTTAAAGCCTGTGATTCCCCAAAAACCTTGATCAAGGTAAGAATGTTTTTACGTTCATCAGGTCGTGACAATGCAAGTATTAATGGCTTATCAGGCTCATTTAAAAATCGTGGTAACTGAGCTGTAAAAGGTATCTGCTCGTTATTTTCCTGTGGAGGATGGAAAAGCTTTAAGTCAGTTCCTGGAGGTATGACTGACATGTGCCCAGGATCATAGTAATTATAGAGCCCATACTGCACTTCCATTTCATTGTGAGTACTGGCGATTACCAGGTCTGCATTGGCCAGTACTTCCTCTTCTGCATCAGTACGCCTTACCATGTTGTAAGTGTGCTCAATTTCATCGCTCGACAACCCCATTGCCAGTAAGCGTTTGCGCTTATCTCGCCCGAGTGAATGGCCAGTATGAATTAATGGAACACCAAGCAGGTTAGCGAGGCGCACACCAACATAACCCGCATCAGCATAATGACTATGCACCAGATCTGGCATGTGTTCTTGTTCGTTGAGCCAGTTGGTCAAGTTATCCATAAAGCTATCAAGGTGATCCCATAGTTGCTCTTTGGAAATATACTCTTCAGGGCCTGCATCAATGCGAATTATCCTGGCCTTGTCGGAAAGCACTTCTGCAGGAATGGCATAGTCATCACTGACGTTTGCATCAACAACACGACGGGTAATCAGGTCAACCTTCTCGACATCATCACGCTCGGCCAGCGCTTTGGCAAGATCAACCACGTATTTGATCTGACCACCTGTATCAGCATCGCGCCCAAGCTCAAGATCGTGGCTACGAATCAGTCCATGAATACTGATAAGTACTAAATATTTTGCTTTGTTATTTTTCCTCATAAAAGTCCGTAATTTAATTGGAACTGATTTTTATTACTACATTAGCATTGTTTGTTTCAGATAATTCACCACAAATAACTTTTTAAGTAACTATAACAAATTGAGTCTGAGATTAAAGTTTCCACCTGACTGGGGGTGACAGCTTCTAGCTAACACTGGACATTCCAGGACGATACTTTAAATGTCCGCTTCGGAGGTACCAAATGGTACAACGCATGAGTCGGCGAGGTAACTGTTGGGACAATATGCCGAGGGAACGATTTTTCAGAAGTTTGAATACTGAGTGGATCCCAGAGGTAGGGTACGGTTCATTCGAAGAAGCTAAACAGAATGTTACGGATTATGTTATCGGGTACTACAGTCAATTCAGGCCGCATACCCATAATGCCGGATTGGCACCCAATGAGGCCGCAAGGCAGTACTGGAATGCCGACAAAACCGTTGCCAAAATGACTTAACCACTACATACATTAGCCGTTCCTGTGCACCTATGTACCCACGGCGTTAGTACATCCGAGTTCGATATCCTCGCGGCAGTGGCAATAAACCGTGCTTCTTCGCCGAAGAGGATTACCGTCGCTATCTTGAGGTGCTTGGGCAGTAACGCCTCAGGGCTGCTGGATGAGATACAGACTCATCTCCCTCGTAGCGCAAGACACGTCACCCCCAAAAGCACTATTTTTTGGAATCCTTCTCCACTCCGACACGGCGCAGCTTCACGCCTCTCGGTGTTGATGCGCGGTCCAGATCAAATCTATCGCCAGACACAGGGATGGTGATATGGCTGCCGTCATGATAAATCAGCTTCACAGCAAACCCTTCTACCACCTCACGGGCACTGTCAAACTCGGCTGGCCCCCACACCATCAGGGTCGCGGCGCCTTTGGTCTCCTTTTTGTTCACGAGGACAACGGCAGGGCTGCGCGCCAGCTCGGCATTATTCGATTCCACCGCAATTCGATCAGCCTCCGATTCGCCATCCGTCAATACCAGGACGCCGACGTCCTTCTTGCCCATCTCGTTTTTCCTGCACGCAGAATCGGCTCCCCGACGCGAAGTGTAGGCCACGTATCGCTTGAGCATATCATTCGGAACATAGATATCTGCAGTCGCCGGTTTTGTGGTGTAGGAGTAGGCGTATTTGCCACTGTCGAAGTTGAATGCGCGCATCATGTTCTCGGCGGTGCCCTGAGCATACTTCGATGTAATATAGAAATCGCCGTCGCGCCAGCCCCCATCAGCGCAATCTGAAAGCGTCCACTTTTTTGTCTCATAGCGGCCCTTCCAATTCAGCCAAGCCGTCACCTCCAGGCTTGCTACGGCCCCCTCTTTTCCCACCACACTAGCACTCTCGACCTTTTGTGCCAGCAGCACGTTCTGTGTCATGTTCTGTTTCTGTGGGTTGTAGACGCTGGTGAATGCAAAGCTCGTATTCGTTACCGTCTGGGTAAGTCCATCGGGACCGTGCGATTCGGCGGCGCTCGACTCTGCCACCATGACGTTGTGCTTCGCCGCAGACCGGTCGACACTACCCTTCTTGGTCGCAGCAGACTGGACGACACTACCTTCCTTGCTTGCCTTAGAAGTTACAGCTGGCTGTGTTGAACACGCTGCAGCCGCCCCCAGTGAAAGAATCACGATGGCCAATTTCCTCATTCCAAACTCCTGTGTTATGTTCATTTTATCTTCTACTCCAACGGCAGCTAAAAGCCTTATAGAACACGCGCCATAGGTATACCATTGTACCCAGCATAGGGTTACAAGCTATATGGCCACGATCTATCCCAAGTATAGTAGGCTACAAGCCTAAATTTCTAGCTTGTCCCGTGCTCTGTAAAACGGGCGAAGTGCATCAAACCGGTCGTCAGGCCGGCTGTTTGCTTGCGCTCGCCTCACCGTTAGCGGCGAGCACACGATATTCGCCGCCAATCCTCCAAGCCAGGACGATCCAGAAGACTCCGACTGTCATGTTAACTGCTGCGAACTGATAGACGCTCAGACCGAACCAGCTGGTACCGCCATAAATCAGCGCCGCATGCATAAGGTCACCAAAGCGCCAGAAGAAGGTTTCGATCGCCGTCTTCCCCTCGTATTTCTCATTCTGTGCGACCGGCAGGAAGAGCGCATGGCGCGTCGTCTGCTGTATAGAGTAATCGGTACTGTTTTCCAGAATCTTGATGGCGCGTATCACCGTGAACACCGGGAAGAAGGCTATCAAAGCGTAGCCTATGGTGGCAACCACGGGCAGAATCATCACCGACCAGTGAACTCCGATATATCTGAACAGGCGTGATACCACAAATGCCTGAAAGAGGAGCCCAAGCACATTCACCCACATGAAAAAGTTGGAGTATATCTCGCCAATCACCACGCTCTTGACTCCGCCAGCGGCAACAGCCATTTCGGCTTGTGCGACAACCATCTTGGCAAAGATGAACTCGCCGGTAGAGTTGATAAGGTTCAGCAGGATGATGAATATTGCCACTAGCCTCAGATAGGGGCTGCGCAGCACGACTGTGAATCCGCCACCGACATGATAGGGACCGTGATTATTCGTACTGTGCGGCATGACGAACTCCATGCCGGAGCGCAGGTAGATCAGCGTAGTGAGAAGCAGCAGCACTGCAGCCAGTAACAGCATGCCGTAGCTACCCAGCAGAGGGAAAAGATGGTGGGCGCTCTGCGAGCCCAGCACTGCGCCCAGCGATCCGCCCAAGGCAATGATCGCAAACACGCGCTGGCCCGCATTGATCGAGTGCACGTCGGCCGCGAGCGCCCAGAACTGGGCCACCTGTCCGACACTGAAGATTCCCAGCCAGACAAAGAAGGCAAAACCGATAGAGAAGCCGGAGATTCCCAGGAAGTAGAAGATCAGCAGGTTAATCGCAAAGAATGTCGTAATGGAGCGGTACAAAACCTCGCCGACGCGATTGTGGAAGAAATAGCTGTAGAGCGGCACCGCCACCAGCAGCACCACCGCCTGCGCGGCCACGGCATAACTACGCAGCTCAGGGGTGCCATCCTCAAGGATCAGTGCCTCGCGCACCGGCTTGAGCAGGTAATAACCGAAGAGAATGATGAAGACGCGTGCTGCCAGAACCAGGGTCGGCACGATCTCATCAGGTTTTACCTCGGCAAAAGGCGTCAGCCAGCGCGCCAGCATGTGTTTGGTCATTTCTATCCCGTGACCTCGCTTCTATCGGTACATGCCACATAACGCATGGTGCGCTCCGATGTCAGCAACAGCCTGTCAACTGTAAGGGTATTGGCCAACGTATTGACGCTGGCATCTATCTTTTGCCACTGTCCCGCCTCATAACGCCAGAGCTTCAAGGCTGCCTCATCGGTGATTTGGCCAAGCTCGTGCAGCACCGAATTTTCTTGTAGGTACTCCAGCGTCAACCTGCCGTTTATCTGCGGTTTTTCTGTCCTGATGGTCACATACCAGGTGCGCTGGATGCAACTATCTGGTGAAACGCCGGGCGGCACCAGCCGCGGCGCCTGCCCGAACTGCGATTCTGCAGCAACAGATATCTCCTCTTGAGGGTCGTCAGGGCGAACAACTGCAAGAAGATAGCCGTATCCATTAGCCACCACTGCCACTGTGCCACTGCCCATGGCCGTCGCCTGCAGTTTGTCTGGATAGGGCAGCGGACGCGGTGACTCTTCAGGGTGCCAGTAGACCACTTCTGGATTCCAGGGCACATTGCCGAATATCGCCGTCGTCAGATAACCGGTGCGCGCCAGAACGAAATGCTCGATGGCGTCTACATTCTCAAGAAACGTATCAATATTCCCCCCCAGATAGGGATCGTTCCTGACCTCCGGCAGCAGCTGCGCCTTCAGCGTTTCGATGCGTGCGGTCATCTTTTCAGGGCTGAAGATGGCGAAGCCATTTTTGCCCTCTTCCCTTCTTAATCCTATCAAATGTGCCAACCGTGCCCGAAAACGTGCCAGCAACGCCGGATTGCTCAGGGTTTTCACCTTGAGCGGATTGTATGCCCCCAGTTCCGGCGGATAGAAATACTCGAAGCGATCGTTGAAGACACTCTCGGGGTAGTGGAGATAGGTATCGAAGGTACGTCCGAAGGTCAGATCGTAGTCCCACGGAATGACGCTCCATTTGCCGGTGGTGCTACTCCGGTAGAGAAAATAATTCTTGTTGTAGGTATCGCCGTTTGCCACGAGTACGTTGACCGCCAGCCAGTTTACTACCGACTCTGTATCGAAATTCCTCTCCATGAATCTGTCGAACTCGGCGATCGGCGTGGCGTTGATTTCGTCGATCAGCTTCTGGAGCGACGAGAAATCGTCAAAAGGCGGGGAGTACTTGAACCAGCAGTCGTCAATGTCATATTTGGCCATCTTGCCCAGATCACCACAGAAATGGCTATCCTGCGGATGGTAAAGTTCGCCATCACTGCCGAGTCCGTAGCGCTCGAACATCTTCCCCTCTATCCACTCCAGCTGAAGATAGAGTCCCTGCGGCTTTCCATTGAGCTCGATGCGACGGTAATGGGTCTGCGGGCCTGGCACGCCGAGCTCATGAAACAGCTCCCAGACAAGTCTGTTACGCATCTGTGTCGGGTCGCTGCCCATGCCGTTCAGGCTCAGGCGCCGCTGTCCTTGCCAATTCAAGCCCTTGTCCAATTTTACATAGAAGGAGCGTTTTTTCATCAGCTGCGAGGAGCTACCACCTGTTTTTATCCGTCCTGGGAGCTGGTTTGCGCCATCGATGAGCGTGACGGCGAAGGAGGATTTGTCATGGGGATCTTTGCGCACCAGCACTGCCGCATCGGTTGCATCCATCCGTAGATCGACAGCGTCTATGCTGAGTGGAGTCGCAATTGCTGCAGGAACGCATAGAGTCAATCCGCTGAGGGTCAGCAGGCAGCATAACAGAGAGGCAGGTGAGCGCATTGATGTTTAATCCACTAATATGCTGCTGAAGCTCAAACTGACTCCGTTGGTCTTGCTGACATTTCGCCCCATCAGCACGCTTGTCGCCTCGATCGACATACGCCAGTTGAGAGACACTTTTTGTGAGTAGCCAATACGCAGATTGAGTCTGTCATAACCATAATTCTCTACTTGATTGATGGTGGCGTCATAAGCCTTGTCACGATCGACCAGCGCATAATCGCCCTCCAGGGCGGTAAAGAAACGACGCTCGTCGCTGGGCGCAATATTGAACTTAATATAGCTCGCCAGCTGTTCCGGGGCTGTTCCTTCCCAGAGATAGAGATTGGCGCCCAGCTCAAAATTGGTAGCGGCCTCATTGCGAATTGTATGTATGTCCCCAAAGCTCCCGAAGGCGCCGAGACGTAATCCGTGAAGACCACTGTGATCAGAAGGCATGATTAGCGCCGTTTCCCAAGTCCGTCCGTTGCGGTATAAGTTTAGACGCCCTCTCATCCCAAATGAGAGATTGCCAAGTCCGGAATCAGTCACGTCACCGCAGCGGCGATCCATATATTCGAATGTTCCAAAAACCGTGCGGTAATAGGACAAACCATATTCATAGGACTGGTTATGGGCCAAGTTGGAGGCCGTGCATGACATATCCGTCAACTCGCCATCTTGATCCCAGCGCTCGCTCGTCGTGTCGTAGTCAAATCCTGCCTTGAAGTAGAGTTCATCTTCGGAGCGCATCCAGTTGCTGGCGAATGCCGAAGCCGGTAGCGTCAGCAGCAGTGCCAAGCATGCATTCATCAAAACTGTGTTTGTTAAGGATACCTTCACTTACGAACTCCGCCACACTCTCCGGCCCACTGGCATTTGACAGCAAGCTCCGCTGGCTTATTTTGTAATGTATAGTCGATATCATCCATGCCACCAGCATACGGATCGCTAAACCAGCACCAGATGAACACCGCTTCGATCCACGGTTTTTCAAGTGCCTTAAGCCACTGGTCAAGCACAATACCCTGCAGTGCGGGCTCCGGCCCTGAGCTATTGTCGCTCAGACGTCGCCAGTCCCATGGCGACTCCAATGCCCCCTGGGCAGAGGGAATGCCGACCTCGAGCACCCAAACCGGGCGCAGGATTTCGCGCGTCAGCTTCTTCAGCTCCTTGACGGTTTGGTCCATGATCGCCCTAATCGAAGATTTATCTGCTTTATCACCCAGTTTCGGATAGAGATTGACGCCGATGACGTCGAGCTCCCGCCATGCCGAAAAGCGCTTCACCCCTTCCACCCCGTGCGCGGCATAGCTAAGCTTGCCGTGAAACACCGCTCTTACAGAGGCAATCACATCGCGCCAGCGCGTAGAGGTTTCGATACCGGACAACTCCGTGCCAATCACGAAGGTGTCAACCCGTTCGCGCACGGCAAGGCGTGCGTAATAGCCAAGCAGCTCACGATAACGTTTAAACCAGCGCTCCTCATCGGCATCACTGCCAAACTTGATATCTCCAGCCCAGCCATCATCTACCAGGATCTGCGGCTTGAGTATGATTGTCAGCCCCAGCCTGCGCGCATTCTCTATTGCCACATGCAGTTGGCGATCGGTTACCGCATCGCTAAAGCCGATCTCCGCGCTACCGGCCCGGCCCTGCTGCAAAAAGGGCACCAGGATCACTGCGTTCGCTCCTGTTTCCGCCATACGCCGCATCGACTCGGCTGCGGCCGGATGATCAAAGGTGGCCGCGGGAATCTGCAACAAATTGAAACCATGTTGCGGTGCAGCCGTGGTAGCCGTACAAGCCGCAGCAAATATCAGTATCATGACAACAAGGCCACGCGTCATACACACCATATTACATTTTCCTGTAGACACGCCAGCCATAGGCATCATATACCAGGTGGTAACCTGGCATCCCGAAGTCATATAGCTCAGGAAAGAGCTTGTTCAGCTCGTCAATCCTCCCAACATAGCTATCGGGATCAGGCAGTGCGATCTGGCCTACCTCTGGTAAGACGCCCTGAAGCAGCAACTTGTATCTGTCGCTATAGGGGGTAATGAGGTCGAGCGCGTCACCGCGTGCCGCCACCACCTTATAACCACTATGCAGATCGATCACCGTTGTAAGCCGATGGGCCGCCAGCCACTGCCCTAGCTTTTCCGCGCCGCCATCGCGTAGTTCCTGAGGGTGTTGCAGTGCGCCTCTCCATGCTTCTATTTGTGGTGCCGTATCCCGCTCCACAAGATATCCACTCCCAATAATCCCCATGACCAAAAATAGCACCAGAGCCGTAATTGTCTTTCCGGGCGGTCTTCTGTATCGCACAATTTCCGCCATTACTATAGCGTTGAGCAGGGCAATTACCTGCATAGGGCTGTAAATATAGAAGGTTATTGTCGCCAAACCAACCGACAAGGCCGGGTAGCAGGAGAGTGCAATCCTGTCAACACCGCCGTGCCCCCCCCTGTATGCTCTCCACAGCAGGTAGAGCAAGGCAGGAAAGCCGGTAGCCAGGTAGATAATGCCCATGGCCGCGGGCCTGATAAACTCCCCGCCATATGCAAAAAGCCATGGCATGCTTTCCGCCTCCGGTCTGGCGCCAAGAAAGGCGGAGTGGTCACTGCTTAGGAACGCCAGAGGGCCACCGTAAAACACCCAGTTGAAATAGAGCCACGAGACCATGACAATCAGCAGTGGCAGACCGAGAATGATCAAACTGCTATGTGGTGAACTCTTTAACTGCCGGATAGGGATAAAGATGACTAGTACGGGCAGCAATATTGCCAGAAGATAGATGGCGATGGCATCGATATACAGGAAGAGCGCCATCAACAGACCTGCTGCAATGTAGGCACGTATATCGCCTTCATACACGATGCGTAAAACTGCCTTGTGCAGCAGATAGAGAAGCAGCAGCGACAGGGCTTCCGCCCCGCCGCTGGTCGCACACCACACTACCCCCGGAGTGAGCGCCATCAGCGAAACCAGCAAGATGCGCTCGACTCTGCCATAGCTGGACCTTGACAGATCTCCATGCCAGATGGCCAGCAATACCGAGACTGCCGCTATTGATACAATGTACTGACCCAATGGCAATAGCTTTGGCACCATGTAAAGCGGCGCCAGCATGACCAGCTGACCATAGAGGAGCTTACCCGCATGGCTTGCGCTGTGCAGGGAACCTGCATCCAGCAGGGCGCGCACTGTGACCCAGTTGTATACGGCCAGATCAGAGCTGTAGTTGTTGTGTAGCTGCCAGGACAGCAGCGTCGCATAAACCAGCCCCATCGATACAGCAACTGCGGTCAGCGACATTGCGGCATAACTGTAGTGCTGCTTCATCGCTTGCCCACCCGCTCTATTTGCGTTACCGCCCGCTCCTGATTGAACCTTGACACACCATGCTGCGTCTTCTCCCAATAGAATGGTGCATGCACAAGCTGCCAGAGCGCCTTGAAGGCGGCCCATGACATAAGCAGCCAGTAGAACGGACTAAGCAACGAATAGGGGATCAAGCTGTAGAGCCGCCGCTTGAACACACTGAACGACGAGAGATAGATCAGCAGGCCATTGCCGATCATCAGATTAAACGTGCTGACATAGAGAACTAGCGGTGGAAAGATCTGGTCGAATTCATGTGTGCCTGTCAGCAGCCAGGCAAGGAATATGCCCCATAGCAGCGGGGCAATCAACACGCTTGCGATAGTCCCGCCAATAAAAAACTGGAAGCCCCAGAAGCCGACATGGCCAAGGACCCGGTACAGCTCGAGAGGATGACGCATATGTACCAGATAGGTCTGCATGTATCCCTTGTGCCAGCGTGAGCGCTGTTTGATCCAGCTGCCCAGGCGGCTATTGGCCTCTTCGTAGGTAGTCGAATTGACCAGCCCGACGTGATAGTTGAGAGCCGTGAAGCGTACCCCGAGGTCGGCATCCTCAGTGACGTTGTAAGGATCCCACGCCTGTACCTGGCGCAGTACCTCCAGCTTGAAGTGATTCGATGTCCCACCAAGCGGTACGGGGATATTTAGAGCGTCGAGTGCTGGCAGGTAGAAATCGAACCAGAGCGAGTACTCCAGGGTAAACATCCTGGTCAGCCAGTTCTCTTCAGCATTGAAGTAATTCAGCCGCGCCTGGATCACCACGGTATCGTCCGAAGCCTTGCGGAAGGCGGCGACCACCTTTTTTAGCTGGTCTGGCTCAGGCCGATCCTCAGCATCGTAGATGGTGACATACTCGCCACGGGCAAACTGCAGTGCGTAGTTGCATGCCTTCGGTTTGGTGCGCGGCTGGGAGGGTGGGACTCGGATAATTTCGAAGATACCCTCCAACCCCAAACCCTTTGCTGTCTCTACGGTGAGATGGTCATCCTCTTCGAGGATCAATTTGATATCAAGCCTGGAGAGTGGATAATCGAAGTTTCTGATCGCCGCAGTGATGATAGGCAGGACCTCCGGCTCCTTGTACATCGGCACCAGTACGGTATAGGTGGGAAGTTCATCATCGGCAAGCGCGGCCACCTCTTCATCACTTACCTTAACATCGATGCGCGCATCGGCCGCCACCCACACCAACAGTGCCCTGAATCCAAAATTCAGCAGCAGTCCCAGCGATATCAACAGATTGAGCGCGATCAACGTATTCACCGGCCATAGTGCAATCGCCAGCAGCACAAGTGACAGCAGCAGATAGATTCCCACCAACTGCTTTACAGAAAAGACCGTCTGGGCTGAATGCTCCGGGTCTCGCTCCGACAGCGCAAAGCGCGCCATCGTGTCGAGATATCCATCAGCATGGCGCTGCACCATCCAGATGATGTCGAACTTCGAGGTGATAACGTAGTCAGTTTCGCTGCCGTAACGCTCCCTGATATATGTAAGGGCTGCCCCACTTGGATCGGCCAGTGCGACAATCACGCGGCCATTCACCACGCGCCACGGCAACACCAGTAGCTCCGTGTAGTGGATCAGATCGCCATTCGAGAGCAGCTGACTATCAGGCGGCTCCCTAAAGAGGTCGACATACTCTTTTCCAAGGTGATCCGCCAGTGTGTGATAGAAGTCGATAGCGCGCACCCACCCCTTGGCAAGGAGGATATCACCAAGCCTGGTTCCCCACCGCTGTTGCAATTGCAGCGCTTCCTGAAGTTGCTCCTTGCTGATCAGCCCCTTGGCGAGCAGCTGGTTACCCATCCGGCCACTGGTACCGCCAGACGCATGGTCACCCATCTTTGCCATCGACAAATCGTCCGCCTCATTCATCATGGTACGCCGCGATGCCGCCTGGACATAAAATGGAGATAGAGCATCGCAAGCGTCAGCAATACCCATGCGCCCAGCAACCAACGCCGCCGCTCCTCATACAGGCTCTCGAACCAGCGGGGAGCGTCCAGATAGCGGATATGCACTATCCCCGCTTGGTTCGTATCGATAGAGATTGTGCCGTGCGTTTCCGCATACAAAAGCAGATCCGCACTACCCAGCAATCCTGCGCCAATGGCCGGCACCCCCTCCTGCCCTCCTGAGTATAACCACAACCCGTCATGATCGCCGCTCCTGACAGCCTGCAATATCAGGCTCCTGCGCAACTTGGCATCGTCAATCAGCACAGCCCCCTGCCGGTCGACCAGCTCTACCCTTCCTCTATCGAGGCGCAGCGGCACAACCAGCTGTGGTGGCGCCTCCATACCCACCATCATGAAGTTGCGTGCCGGCTGCGGCGCTTCACCCTTTGCGTAGAAGAACAGCCGATAATCGGCCTGCGCAATTGCCAGGCCGTTGAGCAATGTTCCCAGCAGTGGGAGGTAATGTTCCGCCCCATTGCGGCTCTCCTGCGGTACGATCAAATCGAACCCGGTGCCATAGGCAGTCGGAAGGGCGGCGAGCTCCTTGACCTCGCGATCTTCACCCCTGAGTAGAAGCCGGCTTGCCGCATCAATCCCTATCAGCGGGCCATCTGAGGCTGCAGTGCACCTCTCCCCGGCACTGCTACGCACCTCAATCTCCATGCGGTAAATATTGTTGGCTTGCCGCTGCCGGAACGGTACCCTGATCTGGTACCGCTCCCGGCCACTCTCCAACAGATCGCTTGTAACCAGACGACCATTCAGATGGACGTAGAGACGTCGCACCTCACCGGCCAGAGCTTTCGGCATCTTAAGATCCACCACGGCAGCAACAGGTCTGGTTCCCGGCGGCAGTTTCCAGGGGGTCACTGTGCCGCTCCACCGTTGCGTACCTCGGAATACGGTTTCACTGTTATCGATATCGAAGGCGGCAAGCATTACCTCTCTCGGCTCGTCACGGCTCGACGCTGCCGGTGTATCAAGGGTTGCTACAGCGCCGAGCCTAGGCCACTCATCAGGTCTGGTTCCCGGCGGCAGTTTCCAGGGGGTCACTGTGCCGCGCCACCGTTGCGTATCGCTGGATACGGTTTCACTGTTATCGGCGGCAAGCATTACCTCTCTCCGCTCGTCACGGCTCGACGCTGCCTGTGCATCAAGGGCTGCTACAGCGCCAAGCCTGGGCCACTCATCCGCAAATCGTCGCGCGGAAGGATAGGGGGCCGTAACCACCATCAGATTCTTGCCGCCATAGCCAAGCAGTCCGACATTCTCCTTGCCACTCCAACGCAGGCCCTTGGTAATGCCTCTCGGCTTCTGTTTGGCCAGGGCGCGATTGATTTCGCTGCGCGGCGCCAGCACGATCTCGCCGAGTGCGGGAAGACGGATGATACGCACCTTGTGGCCGCGGCGCTGCAGCAGGGCCACCCACTCCAGTGCAGATACGAAGAGAGGTTCATCGATAGTACCGGCGGGCAGCGACAGCCGCACCTCACCGGGAAGGGTCAGCCAGTAGTCGCGTAAAGTTGTCGGGCCTCGCTGGTAGGCGACCTGCAGGTGGCTATGCGACAAAATGCGCACCCGCTCCTCCGTCATCCGGTCCCCTTTACAGCTTTCGGCGCTACCCAGTGCCACCGGCTCAAGCTCCACCTTAAGCTGGCCGGCCTTCAGCTCTTCAGCGGCTATCGGCAATGTCAACGCATGTGTCGCGTCGTCCAGGTGCAATAACAGGTTATCCGTTCTTTGGCCATTGATGGAGATAACAAAGGTTCTACTAGTGGCCTGCACCGATGCGCCCCGATAGAAGAACCGAAGCGAGCCGCCTTCCGGCTCCATGGTCTCAGGCAAGTGAAACAGTAAAGAATAGCGCTGTGGCAGAGTGTTCTCCGCAAAGAATATCCCCGCCGGGTAGCCAAGCTGCACCAGGCTGGTGTTGTGAACAGTTTTTTGAGGGAAGTGGGCCGTCTCATCGGCCTGTGCCAGCTGCACGGTCATCCCCTGACAGCTCATCACCAGCAAGGCAAGCAGCCTCATCAGACAATGGCGCTTGCCCATATTATGTTTACCTGTGAAATCGAGCGTCTACTCTACCAAGCGCGAATTTAAGTAACAAGTGCAACGCTCAATCTGTAGTGGCATAGTTAATTTGGCCAGCTGATTGTGGGTGATATAATCACTCTCATGACAAACAGCTGACAAAATGGCTATGACGAGAAGGACATGCAGACTGGAATTCAAATTGGACGCGAACCATTTAATGCTAGACCAGGGATGCCAGTTTGCAAGTAAGGAATTTACCGGAGTGCTCGATCAGCATGGGGGCAAAATCAGCATGGACGGCAAAGGCCGCTGGGTTAATACTGTATTCGTGGGGAGGTTGTGGCGCAGCTCAAATATGACGAGGTCTACCTCAAGGCTTATAGAAGCATGAGAGCGACCCGAGACTCATTAGGGCGCTCTTTTGATTTCTACAACGGCACAAGCAGACAGCAGTCGCTTGGGCGGGTGACACCGGATGCTGTGTAGTACCAGGGTGTCGTCAGGGCGGTGGCACAACCCAGGATTGCACTTGTTGTGCTGTCAAATTTATGGGGTCCACTTCTGTACATCCTATCATATAGGTAACGGTAGTGGATTCTCAGTTCAGGAGGCGATTGATGCTGCAGTTAAGCGTTTAGAGTCCAATCAGGCGGAATACATCGCATCTTGTTGCGAGAATACGCTGCAATTTTGCCGGCAGTTTTAGTGAGCAATTCAGTACGCTTATCGCCGAAGAATATGAATCCTTCATGAGAAGAAAGTGAATAATATGTCTCTAATTCCTGTAATCCTGTCAGGTGGTTCCGGCACACGACTATGGCCTCTATCACGACAGATAATGCCCAAACAATATCTACCACTCATAGATAACGATAGCCTTATGCAGGACACCCTGAAGCGTCTGCAGGGCTTGAAAGACTTGGCGGCACCAATCGTTGTATGTAATGAAGACCACCGCTTTACCGTAGCTGAACAGTTACGAAACATAGGAACTGTGCATCAAGGTATCTTGCTGGAGCCGGTTGCCCGGAACACGGCACCAGCTATTGCCGTGGCGGCGAAGCATGCCCGCATGGTTTCTAAGAACGATCCATTGCTTTTGATATTACCAGCAGATCACGTGATACTGAATATACCGGTATTTCATCTAGCCATAGAGCAGGCTCGCTTTCACGCCGAGCAAGGTAAACTGGTGACTTTTGGTGTTGTACCCACAGAGCCTTGTACTGGTTATGGCTACATCCGCGCAGGTGAGCATGCGGGAAACGGGGAGTCAATAGGTAGTGATGCTTCAGACTACACCGACGGTGATGCCTTCTACGTTGCAGAATTCATTGAAAAACCAGATTTTAATAGTGCCGAGCGCTATTTGGCGACCGGTGGATATTTCTGGAACAGCGGTATGTTCATGTTCAAGGCAAGTAGTTATCTGGGGGAGCTTGAGCGCCTCAATCCTGAGATGCTAGCAGCCTGTGAGAACGCAATCGATCAAGCTAGTACAGATCTTGACTTTGTGCGTCTTGACCACGCGGCCTTCGAGAAGAGTCCCAACGACTCAATCGATTATGCGGTAATGGAAAAGACTGAGAACTCTGTGGTTGTACCGCTGGATGCATCTTGGAGTGATGTGGGATCATGGTCTGCCTTGTGGGACATTGCTGACAAAGATGAGGATGGAAATGTCTATGTTGGCGATGTGATTAGTGTTAAAACCAAAGGATGCTATGCACGTTCGGAGACCCGCCTGGTTTCATTGATCGGGGTCAGAGACTTGGTGGTGGTGGATACACCCGATGCCATAATGATAGCGGAACGTGGGCAAGTTCAGGAAGTGAAAAAGCTTGTCGACATGCTCAAAAATAACGACCGTCCCGAGGCCTTAATACACAGAGAGGTATTCCGCCCTTGGGGAAAGTATAACTCCATTGATATGGGTCAACGCTTCCAGGTTAAACACATCACGCTCAACCCTGGTGCCACCATTTCTCTCCAGAAGCATCACCACCGTGCGGAGCACTGGATCGTGGTAAGCGGCACAGCAGAGATCACCTGTGATGACAAGAAATTCCTGTTGACCGAGAATCACTCCACTTATATACCGATAGGCTCGCTACATCGTTTAAAAAACCCAGGGAAGATACAGTTAGAGTTGATCGAGGTGCAATCTGGAAGCTACCTAGGCGAGGATGACATTATACGTTTTGATGATGTTTATGGGCGTAGCGAGGAGCATAAGGAGTGAAACTTAGTTGCTTCAAGGCTTATGACGTGCGCGGCGTAGTGCCTGATAGCCTTAACGAGGATATCGCCTATCGGATAGGGCGCGCTTTCGCGGAAGTGCTCGGTGCCAGTAGTGTGATTATTGGGCATGACATTCGTTTGTCAAGTCCTAGCCTAACCAATGCTCTCACCAATGGTTTGATGGATGCAGGTGCAGACGTAAATGACATCGGCCTGTGTGGGACCGAAGAAGTGTATTTTGCCACCACACATTTCAATATGGATGGTGGGATAATGGTCACGGCCAGCCACAATCCGATGGACTACAATGGCATGAAGTTTGTGCGTTCGAATTCGCGGCCGATCAGCAACGACACCGGCCTGTCCGAGATTCATGATCGCGCTGCGACGGGTAATTTTTTTCATCAGACAGAGCGTGGTGAGCGACACTCGATTAATGCCCGCACCGCCTATATCGATCACATCCTAAGTTATGTTGATATTGCCAATCTCAGACCTTTGAAAATCGCCATGGATGCAGGCAACGGCGGAGCGGGTCTTGTTGCCGCCGAGATAGTACAGCATTTACCTTTTGAGATTGTGCCTGTGAATTTTGAACCGAATGGAAGCTTCCCGAATGGCATCCCCAATCCACTGTTGCCAGAGAGACGTTCAGCCTGCATTGAGGCAGTGCGCTCCAGTGGCGCTGATATGGGTGTCGCCTGGGACGGTGATTTCGATCGCTGTTTTTTGTTCGATGAGAAGGGTGATTTCATTGAGGGCTATTACATTGTTGGCCTGCTAGCTAATGCCTTTTTGCGTAAGCACCCCGGCGAGAAGATTGTGCATGACCCACGCTTGACTTGGAATACCATTGATCTGGTAAACGAAGCCGGCGGGGTAGCAGTGCAGAGTAAGACTGGGCATGCATTTATCAAAGAACGCATGCGTATAGAGAATGCCATTTATGGTGGTGAGATGAGTGCGCACCACTATTTTCGTGACTTTGCTTATTGTGATAGCGGCATGATACCTTGGTTGCTGGTTTCCGAGCTCCTCAGTGTATCCGGCAAACCGTTGTCTACGTTGGTGGGTGAGCGCATGCACGCCTATCCCTGCAGTGGTGAAATCAACTTTCTTGTGACAGATCCCCAGGCAAGTATAGGCAAGGTGATGAAACGTTATGCAGACAGCGCTATTAATATTGACCGTACTGATGGCATCAGCCTTGAATTTGCCGACTGGCGCTTCAATGTGCGTGAATCTAATACCGAACCTGTGCTACGACTGAACGTAGAGTCACGAGGGATAGAAGGTTTAATGCACGAGAAGACGACTGTTCTCATAGACTTGCTAAGTGAATAAATTGTAGTAGTCGCAGCCCGAATTTAACAGTTAGCTATTCTGTTCCGGTGGGAACGTGTTTTAAAGAGGAAAAATGAAGGTATTGGTTGTTGATGGAGCCGGTTACATTGGCTCTCATATGCTGTGACTACTGACAGATTCTTCGCATCTGGTAGTTAAGTTGGGCAGCTTTCCAATGGCTATCGTGATACTGTGCACTATGGCTATTTTATTGAGGCTGTTCTGGCTGATAAAGTAAAATAAAGCGGGCATGGTGAATCTCCCCACTCTAACGGACATTTTAGACCTTAGCGAACATCAAGAATCAGCTTCGAAATCATCTGCTAATTGCCAGCGGCTTAACCGAGCCCGAACGAGCGTCATGAATTTCAGAAACGCGTGTTTGGTTTCGGTGTCCACTAAAACAGGCTCCGGTTCAACCTGTTGTTCTGCATATGTCGCTCGTGGTGCGTCACAAAGAACACATCGGAGCAAGCCAGTCCTTCAGCTTTCGCCCAAGCGTGCGCCAGTCGTAGTTTTCCTCTGCCCTTATCCGCCCGTTGCACGCCATCCTGCCCAACCTCTCAGGATCGTTCAGCAATTCGCGGATTGCAGACCCCAACAACTTTGGATCGCGCTCGGTGAGAATCCCGGTCTCCGGCGTCACGATTGACGAGACCCCGCCTCCCTCATAGGCCACAGATGGCGTACCTGCTGCGAGCCCCTCGGCGTAAATAATACCAAAATGCTCCTTCTTCTCCGGTGCGGCGGCCAGGATCGACGCAGCATTGATGAGGGCTGCCTTGTCCTCAGCGGGCACGAATCCTAAAAGTCTGCCACGGTCATCCAAGTTCGCTTCAATTTCCTGACGCAACTCCCCATCTCCGATGAAGATCGTCGTCGCGATGTCTGCGTACTGCTTGGTGGCTTCAACTACGTTTTGAGGTCCTTTCGAAGCAGTCAGGGCGCCTGGACAGATGACGTACCTGTCCGGCAGTTGGTAGCTGCGCGCGATCTCCGAGCCCTTGCCCGGACAGAATTCGACGAGGTCTATTCCGCATGGCAGGACCAGAAAACGCTCGAGAGGAACGTCGACGAGGGCACGGACGAGTTGGTCGCGGACATATTCAGTTGTAACAAGGATCCCGGCCGCGCCCTCGATTGCTTCCCGAATCATCGACCACACTCGATCGTCGTACTTGCCATCGTGCCGCGGCTCGATACCCGTACCATGGAGAAAGAGTGTGTAGGGCTTTCCGGCACGATTGGCAACATTCGCCGTTGCAATTGCGCTAATGCTGGCATGGTGTCCCAGAACGATGTCGACCTCGGAAATGACTGACTCGAGGGCCCGCTCGTAATCCGAAAGGTAAGACATCACACGATCGTACGGCATGGCCGCAACCTGCTCCTGAGATATACAGTCCGAAGGCAGATGTTCGTGCACAGGAACGACAGAGGTGTGAAGTGCGATGTCCTTGTTGATGGCGCCGGGAACGCCTTTTCCAATGCCGGGATGCATGAAGCAAACCTCGCATCCGCTTGATACAAGGTAGCGAGCCTGCTGGCGCGCCACTTCACCGCTCCCTCGCCCAGAATTCAACATAAGGATCCCTATTCGCATTCTACTCTCTCAACACGGCTTGTCCGGCAAGCTGTTATTGCCAACATTTCACATAAGGGCTCTTATGTATCACCATAGATTTACAATTAGACCGTTTATAGCACTGTAACTCTCGAGTAATCAATAAGATAGCGAAATTCTTTCGTGTTATACACGATAGCAAGTCGTGACCCTGACAGTCGGGCGCTATACGACTGCGTCCCATTAGATTGACTGTCTTAGTTCGGTAGTGGGGTAGATAGCGGTCGAAGTACCATATGAAGCGGTTAGTCTGCATCTGGCCCAGACTGTGTGAAAACTCCGTTTACGTACCATTTATGCCGTAGCCAGTAATTCAGGCAGCCGTATAAGAGCATCCTGGCAGTTATGCGTTAATCATCGCCATGATTAGTAACATCTGGAATTCAGGCAATACGCCT
>JBFFMJ010000020.1:0-31982 GCA_041554195.1 Thiohalomonadaceae bacterium | reverse complement strand
TTAGCTCACCAGTAAACATAACATGCTGATAATTATAGTCGCTGCAGATCAAGTTTCGAGGTAAATAACCCAGCATCCTTCGAAAAACACAGCGTAACCCTCGGTCATGATGGATTACGCGTTTTCACACAGTCTGGGCCGCTTTCGGACTATTTAACAGGAAATGCTAAGATATCTGGCGTGAAATTAATTGTAGATTATCATTAGGTTATGTGCGGACGATTCACACAGACCACCTCTCCCTCTCACTACGCCAAATTGCTTGGATCAGTGGCCGATTTCGAGTTTGCGCCTCGCTACAACGTCGCTCCCTCTCAGAACATCCTAGCTTGCAAGATTGCGCCCTGGGGTGAACGTGTCCTCGAACCAATGCACTGGGGACTTGTCCCTTCCTGGGCCAAGGAGAAGAACATCGGTAACCACATGATAAACGCACGGGCCGAAACCGTGTCCGAGAAACCAGCCTTTCGTCATGCCTTCCGAACCCAGCGTTGCCTCATCCCCGCGGAGGGTTTCTACGAGTGGCAGCAGGCAGACGGCAAGCAGCCATACTACATCCACCGCAAGGATGACGAATCAATGGTCTTTGCCGGGCTGTGGGAGCACTGGGATGGACCAGGTGGCGAGCATATGGACTCCTGTACCATCATCGTCTGTGATGCCAACGAGGCCCTCAAGCCTATCCATGAGCGTATGCCAGTGATCTTGCCCCCTGATACGTGGGAGGAGTGGCTACGCACCGAGATGCAGTCACTGCCTTCGCTACAGGGACTGCTCGTCCCCTATCGTGGTGATGATCTGGAGGTGTACCCGGTCTCTCGACAGGTAAATAATCCGAGGAACGAGGGCGAGTCGCTCATCCAGCCTGTTGGCTAGGCAGCTATGTCCGTAAAGTACCCGTTAACGGACGTGACACTTCCTCCAGAGGCTTAACCAACAAGATTAGGTAAACACGACTTCCTTTTGTCCTGTACCTGTTTCAGATAGCCCTCCTCCTAAACCAGCTCTCCGCAATGGTGCAGGAGTGTCTCATCTCGTGAAGTGGATATTGATACCCGGGTAGCTCATCGCATGAGCCTGGTGGGAGGTAAACTATCTCGTACCGTCACATTCAGAGACAGAACTATGGCTAAGCTCACCATTGCATGTACTGCCAGAACCCTTTTTGATCTTGATGAAAGCCATCAGATCTTTGTCAATGAAGGCGTGGAGGCCTACTCCAAGTACCAGCTTGATAATGAAGAGAACATCCTGGGCGCCGGGCCAGCTTATTCGTTGATTCGTAAGCTTTTGGCACTGAACACAAAAGATGCCAAGGTTGTAGAGATAGTTCTTCTCTCTCGGAACAGTCCTGAGACTGGCCTTAGAGTTTTCAACTCACTCCGGGCACACGGGATAGACATCTCAAGGGCAGCGTTTACGCGTGGCCGCTCGCCATCACCCTATATACAATCATTTGGCGTTGATCTGTTCCTTTCATCTGAACCCGACAACGTTGAAGCCGTACTTCGTGATGGCTATGCCGCAGCAACCGTTTTACCATCAACAAACAACAATCATGAGGAGCACCTTAAAATAGCCTTTGATGGCGATGCGGTTCTATTCTCTGATGAGTCAGAACGACTCTACCAAGAGCATGGTTTGAGCGAGTTCACACGTTCAGAGTGTGAAAATGCACGCAATCCTCTTCCTGCTGGCCCATTCAAGAACTTCCTTATGCGACTGCATGAGATTCAGGCCACCTACCCCCCTGAATCATCACCTATTCGTACTGCTCTAGTCACGGCAAGAGCCACACCGACTTCAGAGAGAGTGATACGCACACTCCAGTCATGGGATGTACGGGTGGATGAGGCATTCTTCCTTGGAGGGAGCGACAAGGGCTCAGTCCTTAAAGCGTTTGGCGCAGATATCTTCTTTGACGACCATATAAAGCACTGTGAATCCGCCAGACTACACGTTACTACATGCCATGTTCCAAATGTATTAGTCCATCCTCATGCAATGAGGTAGCCATCCTAAAAATCAGATATGAGACTAGGGATATAATAGACATGTGTCCTCATCATTACCCCTCACCCTTCATATTTTTCATGGAGTTTAATGAAATGTAGATATCAGCAAGCAACTCAGCATCTAGTAGTGCACCTACAGAACACCTGTGTTCATAGCACACCCCTAACCTTTCGCATAAATCATCCAGGTTATTCCTTTTGCCTGGATAAATCTCTCTGGCCATTATCAGTGCATCCGTGATCTGACTTTTACTACTTATAGAGTCACGTCCGATACGTTTAAGTTCGCTATCAAGGAAGCTCATATTAAAGACAACATTATTCGCAAGCAGACTTGAACTACCTAAAAACCCCATTAAACCATCTGCTATTTGATGAAATACTGGCTTATCGAGAAGGAACTCTGTTGTTAACCCATGTATATCTGTAGCCGTAGCATCAATTTTCATTTCCGGATTGATGTAACAGTGATACTGAGCACCAATAGTTTTTCTATCAAATATCTCAGTACATGCGATCTCTATAAGCCGATGGCCACAAGATGGTGATTCACCAGTGGCTTCAGTATCAAGCAATATTTCCCTCACACAATCTCCTGAAATACTTAAGAATATGCACGTAAGTTGCATCGTATAAAGATCGAACTCGCACGCAATGACATGTCACGACAAACAAAAAAGGTCATTACACCGCCCGCCCCACATCAAATACAGCTTCATCTTACTGGTGTATTACAGGGCAATTGCATAGATCATTCTGATGAATGCCACATATCGCGTAGTTTGTCGACCTCCCCATCCTGCAACCAGTGTATAGTTAGATTTCCATTGTCAAATACCACCATACAGTCATGACAATTCATTACACCATGCTTGATACGAGACTTACTAAATTCGCAAATCAGATCGAAGAATTTTGACCTAAACCCTGATTTCCTCATCTTTTCAGCATCAACTTCATCAAATACCCATGTCGAAAAAAGCATGACTATCTCATGCTCATGAATATACTCATATGTCGCGCACATCTTACCAGAGATGGATCGAAGAAATGGATAGTCATTCGCGAGAATTTCAAACTCCCCCTCCTCACTGGCATAATCATAGGTGTTGGTCATTAGCTGCGCCCCATTCAGGATCTAGTCAATAATGAACATTATCCACACCCTGTGGGTCACTAGGTGAGCCACACTATCAATGCCTGTTATTCGGTGATTTACGGATAGGAACTTCCCCCAGCCCGACAGAGCGAGCTTTTTTAACTTGTTATACCGGGACGTTATTCAAAGCCATTTCTGTGATGGCGCAAATGGCATAGTAATTCATAAGATTTGATGCTCTATTTGATGGGTGCCAATAATCTATATAAATAACGTCATCTGAAACATATGCTCTATCTGAAATTTTCTTTTTATTGTGTAGTTTGTTCCTAATTAAAGGCCATGTCTTTCCACAAACGACGATTTTTGGGGAAATCGATTTGATTTGTGAATATAGAAGCCCCCAGTCTTCATCCACATACTCTATCAAGTCATTTTTACTCGAAGTCTTTTTTCCATTACTCTTTTTGATATTTACAATTGCAGAAGAAAATAAAGCATTTTTTACATCCGCGCTATTTTCAACATATGGAACCACCCCATTACCATGTAAAATATTATTAATACCATATGCCCACTGAGCCATAGGCTTAAAAGTTCTACCTGAAACGCCTCGCCTCCTAATTAAATTTGTCAAGTCCCATGCTCCAGACTCTCTCTTGGAGTCGTAGGCCTCTTTTAAAAGAAACATAAGTCGACTATCCGACGAGTCCCACAAATCTTGATCTATGATTCCGTCATAAATAAATACTTTACCTTTATGAATACCCTTGTTCTTCCATTCATTAAAGACATCAGTCACGAGATAATTTCCTTTGAGTTATTACGTTCTATTACTCCAACCGCCGGAGATGGGCTGGTTTTTGCACTATGCAGTAGAAAACAAACGCCACAGAGGTGGTTCGACTTGAACTGTGTGTTAGGCACTTATTCAATCCCCCTGAGAGCTGGGATGAGCGGCTTAGGGGGTGAGATGCAGTAATTACCTACAGTGCAGAGACTCCTATCCCCACATCGTGATGATGACCTGGTGGCGTACCCGGTATCGAGACAGGTGAACAGTCCGTTAAAACGGGGGAACTTCATGTATCCGAACGAGCGTATTGTTAGGAATTATTTATTTGTTCAGACATGAATTTTACATGATCATTACAGAACTTTTCATTCCAAAGCTCTGCATGACCTTTGGTCAGTATAAATTGATAATTATCCTTGGCGTTCTTATCAGGATTTATTACAAATATCCTTCTACCCTCAACGCCTGAATAAGACCCTATGTATGGAAGATTCGAGAGAAATAGGCTTCTTATGAAAAAGTCATCAGGCGCGAGACTAAGGCCGATAATATAGACGTCATGAGTAGCAGAAAAAGCAAACTCTGGTTTATACCAGAGCACTGCATTAGACCGAACGTCAAATGCCTTTCCATATCCCGGCAGTACGAGAAACGGCTCAACCTCGCCTAAAGGTGAATAATGATTCCATGTTCCATAGTGTAACAACGCTGGAGTATGATAAATATCAACATCCATCATCCCTTTTGTAAATTCCATTGAATGCCAGCCAAGGGTATCAATAGGTTTTCCTAGGTGCTCAGGAGCATTGAGTCTCCAATTTACCGAGCCATGAAGCTTACATAGCTTAATCGCTCCGTCATCACCCCAGTTATATGTGTATGTTTTCCCTACAGCTAAAATGGCTAGTTCAAGCAAACCATCCCAATTAAAAGATATTACGATATCCCTCTCGTGCAACTGAGCAGCGAAATCCAAGTAAAGCTGAGGGATTTCGTCATAAGACGGCGTATGTTCCGCAATAGTTTTTGCCAGGTAATATCTTAATGTCAGCTTTTCTCGGGAGCCTTCATCCTTCCACCTTTCTCCGCCACCATATTCTCTAAGCTCAATAAACTCAAGAAATGTGCAAAGATCAGAAAAACTCAATTCACCGTAGTCAAGGTCGCTATCATCGTAACACCCTATACTTTCACGAGCATAGCCATCTACACGTTGGAATAATCCATTGCACTCTGTTGAAAACTTATTCATGGCCAATCTTAACAAGGAGGCGGTTAATGGAACGCCTGCGCTTGCAGAGAAACCAGCACCTAGTATAAAGACGCGATTTCTTTTTACATATTCATAAAAGCTTGACTTCAGATCTTCGTCAGTTGCCATTATCTTCAATGCCTAACGGTTTGGGTAAGTTGAGCATGTAGCAGAGTGAAGTGCCGCAGAATGCGTCAACTTGACCCATTTATTAGCTGATTTATTCACTGTCTTTGGGTTTTATTCGAGACTTTCTGAGGTTAGCAGCGTGGTACGCCCCATGACCATATGAACGACCTAACCAAAGAAACCCAACTATAGCAAGGACACTAATACTGACCAACGACATATGTAGCGAGTTTTCAGGTAGTAGTGCCTTTGCCTGTGGTAGCGAATTAACTAAAAGCACAACCCATAACACAACAACATAGAGACTTATGATTTGATTAATTTTCGACACGGAAATTGGAGAAGGACCAGTTACTAGGTGTATAGCGTACTGACCAGCAGTAATATCTTTACTTCTTGTCATTGTCACCTTATACAGAGGGCCTGTTATAGAATCCTCAAGAACATCAACATGTTTTTCCCAATTCTCTTGCCAGTATTTACTACCTCTATTTACAAGAAACCAAGCCGAAGAGAATACAAACCCTAAGGAAGACAGCATGACAAGAAGGTCAGCTTTATTTTCGCTCGAAGATGCATTAACTGATATAAAGCCTGCTAAGGTTGCACCAATAAACGTCCAAAAGTAGGTGGCTCGCTTCCAGTAAAGTTCAATTTCAAACTTCCGAATATCTAACGCCTGTTTATGTGCAGCAATCTCTTTGTCCTTGAAAAGTTTTTCATACTCTTCGGGGCTTATGATTCTAGTTGTCGATTTGCTCACCATGTCTCCATAAATAACTAACAGTAATATTAACGAGGCCTACTGTCTCGTTATCCATATGCAACGGGATTTATATTTAGTTTTGTAACTTAACATTTTTAATGGCATATAAAATCCGTGTCTCATTATCAATATAGGCAGATCTGGACCCCGATTTACTTGTTACTTCAGTATACCCCACAAATTCCTGTGGTAAATATCCTGCACCTATAAGCTATATAATGATGGTGATTTAGTCGGTTATTGGGTGATTAGTAGCCATGGTTTCTTTTCATGCGTAACGACCGTGATTGGCCGGTTCCTGACTAAACCCATACAATTCCCTACTATTACTGTAGGTTGAGAGCTGCTATTTTAGCAATAGATAAAGTCAAATCCAGCTAATATCCTGGATATTTTTTCCATATCTCAGCACTAGAATCATCATCCGAATAGTCATCAACCTTCCATTCTTGGAACCCATAAAGGTCATCAGCTATTTCACTAACAACCTCTCTCAGTTCCAGCTGTTCTAACCAGCGCTTGGGGATACTTTTCACGCCAAACAGCGCACCAAGTAGGTTACCCGTTATCGCCCCCGTCGAATCAGAATCGCCATCGTGGTTCACTGCCATGATGACACCCTGCCTGAAGGTCCGTGCCACCAGGGCACAGTAGAGAGAGATAGCCAATGCCTCTTCTGCTATCCACCCCTGCCCTAACCTCGCGATGGCCTCATCTGCAGAGACCTCACTGGCGGCTAGACATTCTGCCAGCTCGATTGCTCGGAGCGTTTCCTCGTGCTCCCGCTCTTCTACCAGGCAGGCCTTGGCTGTTCGTAACGCATCAGGAAGCGTCGCCCCATCGGTTAGACCCATCACCAGGACGGCGAAAACACCCGCAGGCCACATACCGGTTGGGTGCCCATGGGTCAGGCCGGCAACCTCTGCCCCAAGCCTGAAGGCATCCTGGGGGGACATATGCTCTTTCATACGCCAAGCAAACAGTCCAACTGGCGCTACACGCATCACCCCGCCACACCCCTTTCTATCATTATCAGCGGGCTCGCCTAAGCTCTGCATGGAACGAATCGCTGAGAGACAGGTATTTCCAGGGGCTCGACGATAATGTAGTGCCTGATGCCCGATGAGCCACCCCTCATCCTGCTCAACACCAAACCTAGACTCATACGTCCCTCTCTCACCCTGAGTATGTAGCCAGCGAAGATAGGCATGGGCTGTCACGCCGGTATAAGTCGTGGTGCCCGTCACCGCACCGCGCACCCAGCCTCGCAGCAATCCCTCGGCGGTAAAGAGCGTCATCTGGGTATCATCTGTGATCGCCCCCATCACCCCATAGGATGGTACGTAGTCGGTGATGCCCTTATCGCCGAAACGCTGCCGGATCTCATCTCGTGACATAAATTCGACCGGAGCGCCCAGGGCATCACCTACAGCCCCACCTAATAAACATCCCTGGAAACGTCCCTGCACCGTACGTTGCTGCTGGCGACGTCCCTCCCACAAGAGAATATCTGGGGTAGGTTCCTCGTATTCCTCCATCATTTCTCCCTCATCGTCAAAATCAGCCGAATAGAGATAGTGAATACCCAGTTGAGTAGCAACCTGTCCAGGACGCATGGCGGTAAGACTGCGCTGGGCATACCACTCCTGCACCTCTCTCTTCTTATGGTCTAGCCCAATTCCGTACTGCCAGTAAGAAAGGTAGGCACTCCCTTCCATGGATGCATAGACATTTCCCATTGTCACACTGTTATCCAGTGCGTACTCCCAGTTGTTTTCACGAAAATAGACCTCACCATCCTCGTCGGGTAATAGAGCAAGACCCGTTAGATATTCAGCACTCTTTGCATCTAGAGGTCGATATACCGCCACACGGAGTCGTCCGTCCTCTCGCGGCACGATAGCAGCGATCAACTCGTCGTCTCGCTGGATGGTCACTATTTCACTATTCAGGTCAACGGGACCTAACTCCAACCACCAGTTATCCCCAAATGCCTCCACAATGTCCCGATCATCTTCCGGCGCAACAAGCTCCACTAGACGCACCATTGCTTGTTCATACTGTCGCCAGTTCTCATTATTCTGCAGACTTTTAAGCTGGAGACCGAAAAGGAATGCAGATAGCGGAATATTCTCAACCGAAGAAAGCGACTGTTTAAGGATGCCGATGGGGATCGGGTAAGGTACGTTTGGAAGTCCGGCCTCCTCTATGGTGGCCTTCTTGAGCTTGATCTCAACAAGATTAGACATGCTGGAGCACCTTTTTCCAGAGTTGTCGACTGACACGACTCAGGATACTGGCCGCCTCCCCTTTCCTTTCGCTCATTAACAACTCGTGAGCACTCTCAAGTGTCTCCACCAGGGAGGCGGATTCGCTTCCCATCTTCCCTTCCTTGATACTTTCAGCAAGCATAGTGATTTCATGCTTAGCCTCACCCGTGTAGTCGAGTGACAGGCACTCAATCACGCAGGACAGATGCTCAAGTACCTTGAGATCGCTCTTCATATCCTCGTTCATATCACCCTCCCGGGATTGGCCTGTGGCACTCCGGTGCCCAGGACAGAGCGGTTCGTTACTGCCAGAGTGCTAACCGGTGTGCCTTTCTGGATAAAGTGCGAGCGTGTTCACCCACTCTCTTTTCAAGAGGTACATCAGGGCAAGTCCCACATCATCACGGGCTTTCTTCGATGGGGGCCAGGTCGCCTCACTCCCCTCTGGAACATGGACATGGGAACGGGAGATGGCGATATTCGCCACCCAGAGCCCACGCTGGGGACTCATACTGAAATAAGGATCTTCAATACGGACAGGTGCACCTAGAAGCTGACTGAATAGCTCATCCATGGTGCTCGGCGACTCCCCGTCATGACCAAAGAGGTTCGAGACGATCTCCCCCTCGAAGGCTTCCCAGTTGCCCTCACCAGAGGCCTCACCAGTGCGTCTGTCATTCTGGTATTTGTAGAACAGATCCTTTTGCCACCCCTCAGGTGGGGGGCCCAGGACGAGTACCAGGGTATCTTCCATCACAACCTCCTTATGGCATCAGCCGTAGAGCTACTGCCAGGGATGCCTGGCAATAAATCACTAAGTATAGGATTGATGATACTGGATAGAGTGGCTCACAGGATGAGCCTGGTGATGAATTATTATTGTAATGTCCGTTAAACGGGTATTTACCGACACATGAGGTATCGACTCCCCTACTGTCGCAAAACCATAGCGCCAACCCACTCTCTTTTAAGAAGACTCATTAGCGTGAGCGAAACAAGATCTAACTGTTGTTTAGAAGGCGGCCAAGAAGACTCTCCTTCCTCACTTACAGATACATCAACAGGGTTGATGACAATATCAGTAGCCCATTGGCCTCGGTGATAACCTATAGAGATAGTATAATCATTCATCTCTACCTCTTGTTTTATAGCACTCGACACTAACTCATCCATGACGCTAGGCCCATTTTCCCGACTAAAGAGCCAAATTATCATCTTGTTCTCAAGTTGAACCCATGGGTCATCCTCATCGGCCATAACGCCAAGTTCCTGAAAACGCTGATACGCGGGTAGCAGAGTGTCATCACCAGGTGTACCAAGTGTGATAATCACCGAACCATTGATTTGCTTGGCATCCTCGGTCACAGTTCGGGTATTACTTCCCTCTTCGTCTTCCCCCCCTTCCTCTACGGCCATCAAGGTTACGCCATCTGGAAACCTAGTATGTTTCACATCTTCCATGGTACCTCGATCAAGCCCCTTGGCTCCTGTTAGATCTCCATGACCATACATTTCAAAGTAGGTGCCATCATCAAATACAAGAAAAAGTTGAAGTTCAGGCGGGCGTTTATTCTTTCTGCAGAGGAAACCCGAAATTGTCTTCCCAATGATTTTATCGAATGCTCCATTCATAGCTCACTCCATCTCACAAAAATTGCCCCCACGGCCCACGCTCATGCCCTATCTTATCTCCGAGCTCAGCCAAGCCGTCTATATTTACTATCTCATCGAACCTATCTTCCAATACCTTCAGTTTTTTTGGCGCAGAAAAGTCCCCATGGTAGTGGTCAATTTCCTTTGACCGATAAGGGGAAAGATAAGAGATATTAACCGATGGCATATCAGTGGCTGACATGGTTTGGTAGGAAGAGTTCATGTCGAAGAAGCCTGCAGCAACAAACTCATTTGCGAGAGTCATTAACTTCTCTCTTGAAAGCTCATACAGGTGCAGGCCTGTATTCTTTACGTTCTTAATACCCTCATAAACAACCAAACCATCCCCCGTCACGGTAAGATTGTATACAGGACAGGCCCCGTAGCACATGCCGCGCTCTATACGCATCACCATGAAGTTCATGATCCATTCACCTCAAAGTCCTCACAATGCCCTTATAATCACAAAGACTGTATTAAATATACACCATATAGTGGCTCATGACGTGAGCCTGGAAACAATCAGTATAATAGTCCGTTAATCGGTTATTTACGGACAACCCAGCAGTCACATCATAAATCATCTAATTTTATTGTTGGATGACGGATTTGCGACCAAAGACGACGTTAGCCTGGCATTCTCATGAAGTCCGCAGACATCATATCAGCGGACATCAACGACCAAATAACCTGCGAATATTTCAGTGGAAAAATTTGCCAACTGTAGTGGCATAGTTCATTTTCCTGTTAGCTTCAATTGAGCTAGGCCTTCTTAACCAGGCTAATTATAAATAACAAAAGTACGGCGCCAATAGTGGCCATAATGATAGAGCCTATAAATCCACCTGTTGTTATACCGAGCAAACCGAAGACAAAACCACCCAATACGGCACCAACAACGCCCACAATAATATTGCCTACAACACCAAACCCACCCCCCTTCACTATGACGCCAGCGAGCCACCCTACCATCGCGCCAATTGCTAAAAATATGATTAAGTTAATAATATCCATGTTGCCTCCTGTTTGTTTTTTAACAAAAAGTAGATACCAACAACAAAATTGATCACACCAGTGATGTGTAAAGTCATTACCTTATCCGTTCCTGCAACACTATCCACATGCAATGTCATTACTCCATACTCACATAAATCACACTTCATATATGATCCGCTTCGAGAGTTCTTGGATGGATGGGATATAATCCCATCATCCTTTTGTTAGATTCGAAATCCCCATTAGGTCTCTTCAGATATCTCTGGCCGCTCCAGCACCACCCGATACGCATCCATGCTGCGACTGAGAAACGCATAAGCCGAACCCCAGAGATAGAGACGGAAACGTCTGTAAAGCGTGTCTCCCCAGCGGGTGATAATTTCATCGCGGGCAGAGTCCAGATTCTCCGCCCAGGCCTTGCATGTAAGATAATAATTGTGACGGTCATTATGCACAGTTAGCAATTCCAGTGGAGTTTTAGCCACCGCTGCCAGAAACGCATGTAGGCAAAAGTAGGAATGGTCGCCAGGAAACACATAACGGGAAATGAATGTCGGTTTGGAATACTTTTCGCGAAAGGCACTGGCATCCAGATAGACACGAGCCCCAGGTTTCAGCAATCGTTGAAACTGTCGCAAAACCGCCGCATAATCCGGTAAATGTTCCATTACTCCCAGAATAACGATTGCGTCATAAGACTCCTCCGATAGGTATTCCATAAAGTTCTGATTCAGTACTTTGCATGGGAGGTGCTGACGATGTATTAAATCCTTCAGGTATGCCTCAGACTGACGTGATATTGTCAGTGAGGTCACTTCTATGCCGCGACGCCCTGCATGTTCAGTAAATGCGCCCCAGCCTCCCCCAACATCGAGCACACGATCACCCGGCTTTATCCTACAGGCATCAATCGCGAAATCCAGCTTTCGACGCTGAGCGGATTCTAGTGATTCATCATCGCGTTCGAATACCGCCTGTGAATAACAGCGGCTTGCATCCATAAAGCGTAGATAGAACTCGTTATCAAAATCATAATGGCTGGCAATTACCTGGCGATCAGTCTGTACACGCCCAATAAAAAACGGCGCGATACGACGCCACAGTCTATGTAGTGGATGACTGTCGCTCAACCCGTTGCGCAAGCTGACAAATCCTTGCATATCCCCCACCACATCCAGACTGCCGGCCATGTAAGCCTCGCAAATCCTAACCTCATCGAATCTGCTCAACGCCTGTAGCCCTTCTTTATCCTTTACCAGAACCTGTACGGTAGGATTACCTTTACCAAAGACATAACTTCGACCACCCCATAAGCGAATCTCGAAGGGGGGGGTTATCTGATCGGAAAAGCGTCTTTTAACTGACTTATAAATCCTGTCATAACGCGTTACCAGTTCAGATTCAGCAGTCTTATCGATCATGGCTGTCCTCCTTATAACCGAAAAGTTGCCTGCTCAGATAAAACACAGCATAGCTTGTCACTGTCAGCGCATAACCCTTACCCAAAGGCGGCGCACAGGTTCAGGAAACCAAGAAAGTATAGATGATTTTTCTTATTTTTCATCACTTCCTCTCCGCTCCACTAATAGATGACTGTGGCGATGACCACCAGTATATTCTGCAGTGCGCACCTTCAGAACGGTGGACAGTTTTAGCCTATAACTTTTAATCTGGCACCAGAGCAAGATTCAATCACCAGATGTAAACAATGGGTGTATTGAGTTTGAAACAAACCATTTGCCAGTAAATGAAGTGTCTGGTCCAAGCTTCATGAGCTGCCTGCCGTCATACTGCTTTTAGGAATATCTGCAATACCGTTGGCCGGGCCTTCACTCAATACTTTTCGTAATTCCAGTGTTTCACGCACTTCTGCCAACCGCCTTTCGATGCGCGCTCGATCATGGGTGGCTTCGATGCAGTGATCGGAAACCTCGGCAATCCACTGCACCTGTTCGTAGATTGCTTGTATGTGGCTTCGCCTGACTGTCAGACTGCCTAGAGTATCAAGAGCGCCGAGCATGCGCGCCAGAATAGCAATATTCACTTCGGCGCTACTCCTGATCTGATCGAATGCCTCGGCCAATAGGCTTTCAAAGCTCGGAACAATCGCCACAACACGCAAGACATCTCCCTCATAATTGTACACGTGCGGGAATTGTCGACTGGCCAGCCGAGCAAGAATCGATGTCAGATAGTCCACGCACATCACCGCCGTTGAGGTGTCATTAACGCCGGGCGAAAGCGCCTTAATGGCTATGTCTACGATCTGTCGAATACCGAAAGCCGGATCCTGTTCCACCGTGCGATGACGACCAATACTGTAAGCCGCATTAAACGCATCAATTGTATTTTGATCGGGCGGGTAAGTCAGGGCCAGCGATAACAACGCCGTATTTTGCACAACGAACGCGCCGATACCGTGCTCCATCCGCACGATGGTCCTGCTGTCCCGCGCCATGCACAGCAGCGCCTCATTATTCACGCTTTGAATGTAGCCACTCTTTGCTGCCGGTACTGGATACCAGTTGCGCTCATCCAGTGATTCAAGTCCCTTGTTGTGGCTCTCGACTTCATCGGGTGCCTGATCCTGTTGCTCAGGCAGTAGCCGTTCTATAGAAACGTTGGTCTCCTGAGCGACCGAGGCGATAATGCTGGAAGCCTGGATCGACGAGGCAATATGATGAATGAAATAGATAAGGATACCTACGCCACCAAGCGACATCATAAAGGCAAAGAATACCGCCAGGCTTGGCACGAACTCGTCTACACCACCACTGCCGCGAATGGTGCGCAACACGATCAGGCAATACGCGAAGATGCCGGCGAAGGTACCAAGAGTGAATTGTGTGATGCGGCTGCGCATGAAGTTCCGCAAAATACGAGAGGTGTACTGACTCGACGCGAGCACCAGTGCCAGCAGAGTCATGGAGAAGGTGATGCCCATGACCGTCATCATTGAACCGGCCAGTGTGGACAAAATCTGGCGTGCACCATCCGCCCCGACACCAAACAGGCGTGGCCACTGGCTCAGCCAGCGATCGCTAACGATAGAGTCCGTTTCAATCAACACCACCGCGAAGGCAATGCAACCCGTGACCATCAGCGAAGGCATAAACCAGAAGCTCGATCGCAGATTGCTCCAAAACAGTATTAACTTATTCATGCATCAATTTCCAATTTGCGGCATGTTTACACCGCGCCTTTCGATGTAGCCCTATGGGCTGGCAATTTTTCGCGCATAAACTGTTTCGCATACGCTGTACATAGACCGTGACTCGAGGCATGTCAATGGCATTACAGACCAAATTCATACGCACAGGCACTCAATCGCCCTAAAGTGGTGGTGTTCAGCCCGCTTTACCAGCTTATGTTATCGACAATCAAGGTCAACTAGACGGTGAAATGCCTCCTCGCAGGCCAGCATTACTCCATTGCGTCTGTTATGGGGGAGATAGCTGGCATCCTCGCCTGTATACATTAAATGGCGCTATTGGCCGTACAGTGCCGTAATCAGCCTACATCCCCTGCCCCACCAGCACTAATGATCCTTAAGCGACCAAAGCGGAAGTCAGTGGAATACTCAGCTAACGTCCGCAGCTACCAAAAGCAGTAATTAGCAGTTCAGAACCACATCCATCAAAAACAACAAAAAGCGGACATCCAACTTCACAGCTAAGACGCAGGTTTCCCCTGGAGAGCAGCGTAAGGTTAAGCTGTGTTCTTCTCCCTGACAAGATGGACACAGATTATTTCCAGCCTATCTCTTATCATCATAGTGCGGACGGATGATTGCAGAGTAGAGCTAAAACATGGCCCTCCGTAACTGAAACAGAGAACCCATAAAACAATGAACAATAATTTGTCACTCTCATACTGATGCTTCTATGTGTTACACCACACACCGGCCACATCGTAACTGCACAGGCGAGACAGGTCGCTCCGTTCGAGCCACAGACAGTATCTATGCTCGCCGGTGGTTTTCTGATGGGCAGTCCTGTGGCAGAGAGGGGGCGCAGTGCAGACGAGGGACCGCAACACCGGGTACAAATGGAAGGTTTCTGGCTTGGCAAGTATGAAATGAGCTGCGACGAGTGGGATGCCTGCGTAATGATTAATGTTAAGATTCCGGTCGTCACGATTCCGACTATTCTTATATCCTGTTATGTATGTTAGGAACCCCCTGTAGAAAACTATCGCCTTACTTCCTAAAATGAACCCGCAGATTCATTACGAACAGTCGCACATTTGATACTTCTCCCGTATTACCCTTTCTTGAACAGCATGATGTTCGCCCCACCCTCATCCAACACCTCACGAAGAGTGCTACCCGTCTGCTTCGCATAAATACGAATCTCACGGACAGAATCTGAATTGGTGACGATGATCTTTAACACTTCGCCAGACCTCATGGCGGCCAGTGCCGCCTTCGTTTTCAATATGGGTACCGGACAGGTTAAGCCGGACAGGTCGATTTCTGTATCATAATCCATAGCTGTCTACCCCTTTGCTTACTGCTGATTAGCCCTCAATTGCAGTAAACCTATTGTGTAGTAGCTGCGTAAAGTACATCCTTATACTAGCGCGTTAATTTGTGGCTGCCCCGGAAACAACACTGTCATGGATCTGTGCGGTGCGATCCACAGCCTGTTCTACCGCCATGCCCTGTTCGACACCGTCCATGATCATGCGCTGCAGGATGGCACCCAGCATGGTAATGTTATCTGTCATATGATCTTTAATTGTCTGTAGTACAACCACATCGAATGGCCCATTCTCCGGCAGTGTGTTTACAAAGTCTGCGAATTTACGTCCGGTGGCTATCCAATGGCAAAGCTCGTAGACCACATCAAAACTGTGCTGGATAAATACTTCATCATCAGATTCGAGGTTATTGCTGACCTCGTCCATTAAATCCCGGCGAAAGTCTTCCAGCCCATAAACTACTTCGCCACGTACTACCTCATTGGCGGTAAATTCCCATTTCATAAAAGACCCCTTATCCGAAAATAGCTGAAAAACTGTCGGTATCGTCACTGCATACCGGACAGGTCTCATCATCAAGACCCACGAAATAGCGCCCGCACTCCTGACAGCGATGTCGGCGCAGCGTGTGTAATGCGAGCAATGGTGTATCGCCTGGCTGCCAACCATGGTGTAGCTCGATGGAGTTGGTGGTGCATGCTTCAATACAGACGCCACAGCCGACACACTTGGCGGCTGTGGTAAGAAGTTTCCAGTCATCATCTTCACTCACCTTGAGCGCCCCCGTCGGGCAGACTCGGGCACAGGCCTCACAGCCGGTACATCCATTGTCACCTACCGTCACATAAGCCATGCCCCAGGTTAGCCCTATCATCTCATCGCTAAGTGGTTTTCCTAACTGTTGCACTACCTTCTCTGCCAGCTGACGACGCGTTGGAATAAAATCGGCCGCATAGCGAATCGCTGATGCAGGGATCTCAACGCCATGTTGTGCACTACCCTGCGCAGCCTCGGCACCTTTTGCCAACCAGCGACGAAATAACTGACGCCGACCGGTTCGCCGCTGATCCATTCCCGAGCTCTCGGTTACGTCCTCAAGCAGCAGTCGCGGTGAGTCATCCTGCTGATTAAAGATCGCAATCTCTTCAAGAGTGTCGAGGAGTTCCTGCAACCGATCTCCACCATGTGGTGCGTGGCTACACTGCTCGCAATGTCCACTACCACGCAGTGTTACATCGACGCCTCTTAATCCAAGGCTCGCGAAAAGCGCCACATCAATTGCCCCCAGACAGGGAACCCTAACATCCTCCTCATCACTAGCCAGATCAGATGGGGTACAGACGATATTCAGCGAAGTTGATGCGGGCTTGGCAATCGCGACCAGAGGCAAGTTAGTGGCACGAAAAACGTTGGTCGGGCAGCTGGCCGCACACAGCGCACAACCTGTGCAGCTACCTGAATCAACACTCACCCCTTCATCACTCAGGGTTAACGCCTGATGGGGGCACTGATCGGCACAACGACTGCAATCAGAGTATCGATAGTGGTAGCGGGTACAGCGATCCGCCCTTACTTCTGGTATCAGATTGACCAGACTACTCACAATTATTTCTCATCTTCGTCGCTAAAGGTATGTAACGGATTTCCCGGCTCACAGGTATCGGTGGGAATGTTAAATGTTCCCGGCATCCCCGACTCACCCGATAATGAACGCAGTTCAGAGCGTAGGGTTTGAAGTGTTTGCAGGCCACCATCCACCACAAACGCCTCGACACCCGTTAGCTGCTCTTCAATCGCCCTGGCCACCAACAGTGCTCTTACATGATCAGAGGCGATCACCAGAATCTTTCCTTCAACCGATAACTCCGAATCAAAATCAAGGGAGCCGGGTATCGGTGACATGCTGCGTTCTGACAACTCTCTAACATCGACCACGGGCCAGTTGGCCGCGTCCTTCATTTGACTCAGAGCGGCGGCATCCACCACGGTCTCGGCAAAAAGTGTTGTGGTTAGTCCGAACAGCATAAAAAATATAACCTTGCGCATCATAATTACCCCACTGCCGGATCTTCAAGGAGCCTCTCGTGTAGACCCGCCAGTACTGCCTCAAGTTCACTCTCCGCTGGCATCACCAGCCACTGGGCATGACCATATTTAACCCAGAAGCGTAGCTCCTCAATATCGGTGGTTGCGGTATCCAGCCAGAAATTATCCGCGGCAATCTCACTCATTTCAGCACAGGAGAGCAGGTCATCATCGTGGGGTTCACTTACCGACACCACTACCGATAAACTCCCCAGTTTCATCATTTCACCGGCCCACCACAACGCATCAACATCGGTAAGGGAGCCATCGGCTCGCCGTACCATCCAGCGTGGAAGTGGTGTGGTGATTGCGACAAAGGTGAAGTCGGCGTTGCTTTCACTATCGAGGCTCCAGTTGGCACTGGTACGACGCACCGGCAGCCAGATACCTATACGCTCAGCTCTATGCTTTTCAACCATCTCCTTGACCAGTTCACTATCCAGCAGGGCCGCTTCACCGATCAATACTTTGCAGGCTCCGGCGGCCAGCAGCTCATCAATACGTTCACGGCCACCCATGGGGGTGACGACATGACAGCCTGCAAAAATATTCGTATCACCTCCCTTATCAACAACGAAGGTGGGCACATGCTCCTCCCTCGTCGAATCGCCTAGCCAACGACCGAGCTGCACACCCGTCATGCCACAAGGCCGGATGAAAAGTTCAAGGCCCGTACGCTGGAGATGATCACCGGGATAGGTTGTCCTGCGTCCACACCAGGCATTAAATCTCGCAGCTCGGCCAAGGAGTCAATAATGGGAGTGGTGACGATACCGCCATAGGAGGGCGGATAATGCGACAACACGGCGAGGGCATCTTCGACAAACAGCTCAGTACTCTCCCGATTCTGTTCTGCCGCAAAATGAAACGCCAACGCAGCAAAGGCCAGACCCTGCAGAAAGCGGGCAAAGGGGTCGGCGTCCTGCTCGGCCGACTCCTGCACCACACGGGACCATCGTTCATTGAGCCAGTCGTGTACGGCACGAAAATCACCCGACTGCCACAACACTAACAATTCATCCCACAGCAGTAGACTCATTGATTGGCCCCCCGCACTGCATTGGCTTATCGATCGATTCCGGTTTGGGGGCACGCCAGCGTCCACCATCACCATCGGCGACCTCCAGCTCAAGTAACTCCAGTTCGGCCACGGCAAAGGCGTTCAACAGAATCCCCATCTCACGGTAGAAGGAGTGATCCGCCGCCTCTTCAAGCAGTGCAGAAAAGCCACGTACCCATTTACCCAGATGTTGCACCCAAAACCGCTTAACACCCTTATCCAACCGTCTGGCCTCGGTGGCATCATCGCGTTCCAGCGCATCAGCCTGGCGTTCCAGCAATACGGCGACAAAGCCCATTTCTACGGCAAGATGATCATCAAACGTAACGAAACCATCGGACCTGATCGAAAACCCCTCTGCAGCGTATAAGCGCATCACTTCAGAGTTGGCACTCTGGCGAAACCCACCCTGTAGTCGAACAGACTCTACCGGCGGAAAACCACCCGGTGCCACAAACAACATGGTGTATTCACAGGCCAGCGTCTCGAGCAATTCGGTCGTTTCTGCCCTGATAAAATCCTCATCAAACGTAACTCCCAGATCCGCCATCGCGCCTAGGCAGTTATCGCTACGCAGTTCACGCAGGAATTCCGCCTTCGGCTCCTCGGCAAAGACCCCGGCGAGTAGCCGGTACCAGCGGGCACGGGCACGAAGCTCAGCAACTTTATTTTCTGCTGTATCAGTCATCTCTAACCTCTCAATGATTTGAGTCGGCCCCAACAGTGGGGCCAACAAGCCGTGTCTTAATGACCCGATGGTTTCTTCGGCTCAACGCTATCAGGGCCTGCCCACGCCGCCATCTCCGGGTGCATCTTGCGGTGCTGATCGCCCACATAGCTGAAACTCATGGTCTTCTTAAACCACTCGACATGTTTTTCCCATGAGGCCTCGATGTATCCATACTTATCATCGGGGCCAGCCTTGGTCACTTTAACCACAGTATCGTACCAGCCAGCGGAACCACCAATGGGATCGGCAACGGCAGGGATAATATCGTTAGGATGCACCCCCTTGTCCTCCCACCAGACGTTGTTCAAATCCGCATCCTCGTCGGCACCATACTGTCCACCCTTCTCCTTAAGCTTGAGCTGCGCCAGGCGGCCATACCCCCAGTGACCACATGCCGTAGAGATGGCAATCACCTTGGGGTGCTGCCCCTCGGTAACATAGGCCTTGGTGATTAGATAACCCACCTCGCTCTCTACCCGAATTTTGTCACCGGTTTTCACGCCGATACGTTTTGCAGTCTCGGTGTTAATCGGAGCCCAGTTGGTATGCACCAGCTCAGCCAGCCACTTGACTGACTGGGTACGTGACTGCACATGGACGTTGTACTTATAGGTGGTGAGAATCATCTCGTCATCTTTGAGATTTTCATGCCACGGAATCGTCTTAAAGGTGGGCATGGGATTGAATCCGTATTTTGCCCACTCATCAACACGTACATTGATCAAGCGACTACCGCTGGGGAAACCGACATAGTTTTTGCCGTCGCGTTTGACACCAATGGCCTTGCCGTTTTTATGAATGCCACCGTGCTCATCGACGCTCGCACCCAGCATATCACCTGCCGACAACTCCTTTTTATGCAGGCCATATTCGGCGCGAATTTCACGTCCAGTCTTGTCAGTGATTTTGCCACTCGACGGGTCGAGTTTGCCGTAGATAGGCCACACACCGTGCTTCTTCAACCACTCCAGACCACCGGCCTCTTTCAGGCCCGGTACATTCTCGAACTGCTGACGCATGTAGTCTTCGGGATCTTTAAAGTTCCAGTATTTCTTCATATCGCGTGACCCATCCGGGTCGAGACGCTCAATGATCTCCTGCAGGTAGACCTTGGTCTCCTTGCCCTCGCCCATCGCCGGAATAACCGGTTGGCGAATGCCCAACCAGGGCCACAGGGAATTAGGCATCGACTCCGGCTCCCAGCGCTCAAGGTAGGGAACATCCGGCAGGATAATATCGGCCAGCTGCGCCTCCTCCCCCATAAAGGGTGAGAGCACCACGCGGAAGGGGATCAACTTTTCATCACGGAACAGCCTTCCCCACACTGTATCGGCACCCGGATTGGTATAAACCGGATTATCCATGTAGTTAATATAGACACTGATCTTCTGCCGACCCTCGGCGATCCAGAACGGTACCAGGTGACTCACGTGGTGTGAGGCCAGCGGGAACTCGGGAGGGTTCTTCAGGATCGAGTCATGCTTAGGCTTGGGTGGCTGCGGCTGTGGCTGATCGTAGCCCATGCCCCGTGGCAGACAGTAACCACCCCGCTTCTCGACATTGCCGGTCATGATGGAGAGCATCATGCACGCCTTTTCGTTGTATGAGCCGTAGAGGTGCTTGGCCGGACCGCGGTATGTGTAGGTGGTCGCGGGCTTAGCCAGGGCAAACTCACGGGCGATACGTTCAATCGTCTCTGCCGGTACATCGGAGATAGCCGCCGCCCACTCCGGTGTGAACTGCTGATAGTGCTCCTTCAGCTCTGCGAGGGTGACATTGGTCCAATCTTCAATAAAATCGGAGTCCTGCAGGTCTTCACGCAGGATCACATGACCAATCGCCAGTGCCACCGCCCCATCGGTACCGGGTAGCACCGGGATCCACTCATCGGAGAAACCGGCGGTGTTTGAAAGACGCACATCAAAAGTGACGATCTTCGCGTTACTGTCGACCCGCCCCTCAGTAATACGCTGTGAGTAGGGGTTGTGGAAATAAGCCGCCTCCAGAACATTGGAGCCAAAATTGAGGATGTATTTGGAGTTGGCAAAGTCAGGGGTTTCGATATCAGGGCCCCAGGTCGGCTCCATGCCCACCTTCTTCGACGACTCACACACCGAGGTGTGGTTTAGCACGGTCGCAGAACCCAGTGTATCCATAAAACGATGAAGCACCCCCCCGGTCCGGTTACGGCCATACTTAAGCATGATCTCGTTTGGGTCGCCGTTTTTCAACACCTCGTCAATCTTCGAAACAAGCTCAGCCAACGCTTCATCCCAGCTGATTCGTTTCCACTTTCCCTCACCACGTTTTCCTACCCGCTTCAGTGGGTAGAGGATGCGGTCGGGGTCATAGCTGTACCACATCCCAGCGTTACCCTTGGCACAGAGTCGCCCTCGGGTGGAGACATGGTTTGGATTACCCTCCAGCTTGACCACCCTGCCATCTTCAACAAAGGCCACCGCGCCATCCTGAATATTGCAGACGTGGCAGTTGGTCGGGATCGCGTTACGCTCAGCGAGCGTTTCAGGGCTGAAATCTTTCCCCCCCAGCTCGTTCTCCATCGCCTGCAGCATTGATGGGGCGACCGCAACCGCCCCAGTGGTGATCGCGCTGGTTTTAATGAAATCTCTACGTGTTAATTTCAACATGATATTTTCTCCTCGGATTCAGCGCGATGGTTAGTAGTAGGTATGGACAATCTGCGGTCCGATGAGGATGGCGTAGCGCAGTGCCATGCCCCCCACCAGTAGCAGTGCCCCGGCGGCCATCATACCGACAGGCTGTCTACCTACCGGAGCCAACAGCAGCCCAATGGGCACTATCAGTCCCAGTACCATGCCAAGACCGATAAAGATCAGCCCCATGGTTCCAGAGGTCATAAACATAAAGGTGATCTCTGCACCGGTACCGCCATAGGCCGTTGTACCAAGTAGTGAGACCAGCATCGCTGCTGTTGCACCGCCAGACCAGAGCATGAAACTGCGCAGCATGGCCATCAACTTCTCATTACCCCGGGCAAGGAATGAAGCCACCGCGGCACCCGATAACAGTGACAGGGCAACAAAGAGGATCGGCATCAACGGGGTATTCCATACCGGACGATGCTGATGCACCGTGAGGTCGAAACCGGTATAGATGGGAAGCCCCAGACCAATCAAAGCGCCAACTACCGCAAGGCGTTTTCCATTAGTCCCATTGCCGCTGCGGATCATTAAAATATAGAGCGCAGAGACCAGACCGAAGGAGGCTAGATTTAGGCTACCCCAAGCCAGCGGCGAATCAAATTTCAGATAGGCCGGATTCAGCATGTTGAGGAAACGTGCCGGTTGCGACAGGTCACTGATTAACAGCAGCCCCCCGAACACCAGCAGGGCGAACGACAGGTAGAGACCAGATTGACGCAGAGGTTGAAACTCCTCCCGGTACCATGACAGCGTTGAGAAAAAGAACATCGCCACAGAGATTCCTATGACAAAGAAGTAGACCGAATAGGCACTAGGCCAGGCGATCGTGTGAAAAACGGTAAAGTCGAGCATCGTACCGGCCCCCTAATTTTTGTAATTACGATTGAATACGGCACGCTCATCATCCAGCGCTTCGCTGGCGTCGTAGACACCGCGGCCATACTCACTCATGTTGCGATCGGCACCGATGTAAAATACCTGTGGCTTGGTGCCCTGCTCCGGACGTAACACCTGTGTTGAATGCCGCGCCACTAATCTGGAGACCTCACTTTTCGGGTCATTCATATCACCGAAAATTCGCGCCCGTCCGACACAGGTCTGCACGCAGGCCGGTACCAGATTCTGGATAACGCGGTGGTAGCAGAAGGTGCACTTATCGACGACGCTGGTAATGCTGCTCCGAGTGCGATGCTCCGGCAGCATGAAGCGAGCGTTATAGGGACAGGAGGCCATGCAGGCCTTACAGCCGATGCAGCGATCATAGTGTTGCAACACAAAACCGCCATCCTCGACCTTGAAGGTTGCACCTACAGGACAGGCACGCACACATGGCGGATCGTCGCAGTGGTTACAGAGGCGAGGCAAAAACTGTTTCTTTACCGTCGGGTACTTGCCAACGACTCGGGTAGGCACCCAGGTACGGAACACCCCCAGTGGAACATCGTATTCGGCTTTGCAGGCTACCATGCAGGCATCACAACCTATGCAACGACGCAGGTCGATGACCATCCCAAAGCGCCGTAGACCGGCCTTTCCGCGAGTCTCTCGCGACGACAGGCGTAATTCTTCGCTCATCCCCTCTCCCCCCATACTGTTGTGAAGATACTCATCCCGGCAGAGATGCTGTCGGGCAACTCATAGAGTTATGAGCAAGTAACAAGCCAGATCGGAAAAGACATATAAAACAGGGAGTTATTAAATGGTAACGCCCTTTTCGTTACCATCTGGTAACGAATCCTCTGAAGAGGCTATTTTCTCAGTTACCGTTTGGTAACCATCCACACCCCTCTCTGCCATAGTGTTTGTGCGGGATCAATCGCCTTCACAGCCGATGCGTGTCACGGTTTGGTAACATTGTCCTAATTGCTTTAGGCTGTATGTGGTTGGCCTGCATTCTGCTTGCTACGACGGGAGAAGCACGGGGTATATTTCCAATAGAACACGGTTGCCCGTCAGCAAAAAGAAGCGTATCAGGGAGTACTATTAGAAGAGTTTTTAAATAGAGAAGAATCATGCCCATATTGACGCGTCGCCATTTTATTTATTCCTGTGCCGCCGCCATCGCTGCTAGCCGCGTGGTACGTGCCAATGATAATCCTGTACGCATCGGCATCACGCCCGTCTTTCTCACCGACCTGACGTCAACCCTGCGTATCTGGCAAACCTATCTGGAACAGAGAATCAGCCGTCCCGTACTCTTTGTGCAACGCGATACCTACCGGGAGATCGTTAATAATCTGCTTGCCGAACGGTTAGATTTCGCCTGGATCTGTGGCTACCCCTACATTGCCCATCACCAGCGATTACGTCTCGCTGCAGTACCCATATACCGGGGTCAACCACTCTACCATTCGAACCTGATCGTGCCAAAACGAGATACCTCGACACGCACCATTACTGACCTTAAAGGGAAGGTATTTGCCTACACCGATCCCGACTCCAACTCCGGCTTTCTGGTGCCCCGTTTTCGCCTGTTAAAAGCGGGGCTAGACCCCAACAAATTCTTCCGCAAAACTTTTATTAGTGCCGGTCATCGTAACGCCATTGAGGCCGTCAGTGCTGGGTTGGCCGACGGTGCCTGCGTTGACGGTTACGTATGGGATACACTGGCACGCTTCAGCCCGGATATCACTGACCAGACTCGATTGGTCAAGCAGTCGCCCAGTTACGCATTCCCCCCCATCGTGGCTGGGCCCGCGGCCTCACCGGAGCTTTATCTGCACCTGAGTGACATCCTGAAAAAAATGGGTAAAGACCCTGAGGCCGTGGTGATACTGGATCGTCTGAACATCGATGGCTTTGGCTCAGGTCAATCCTCTGACTATAACTCCATTGGCGAAATGGCCTCCGCCTTAGGAGAGCTGCACCATGTTTCATGACCTCAGTTTTCGCTACAAAATTCCCGTTCGTGGCACGGTACTCATACTGATCACCTCCTTTGCCGTTACCGCGGCCCTGATCTTTCGCGCCTACGACGATCTCAAGCAGGATCTACTCGCCAATGCCGAGGGGGTAGGACGTGTCATGGCACACACTCTGATACCCGCCCTGCTTAAAGATGATGTCTGGCAAACCTTTGAACTTATCCGCACACCGCTCGATAAAGAACTAAACGGACAGCCCTCCTTCCAGGCCGATTCAATCATTGTTCTCAACAATGACACCGAGATTTATGTGGCGTCAGACCCCTTTCGTTTCCCTATGCTGACGCCGCTGGCAAATGCCAGTGTGGCTTATGAGCGCCTGGAACAATTTCTGAGTAGCAACGCATCAAACCATACTGAAGTACAGGATCTACCTGGCACCGACAGCCTATACGTTACCTCCCCCATCATCTCCGACAATGTCCGCTTAGGAACATTGGTAATGAGTTACCCGCGCGCCAGTTTCACTCCACGCTTTGCCCGCTTTGCCAGCCGCGCCCTCTTTGCCACTATCATTGCGCTTAGCATCCTCGTCCCCCTGAGCTGGTACTGGGGGGTACGAATGGCCAATCCGCTGGTACAACTTGCCCGCTGCATGAGTCGCATTGGGCAGGAAGACCCGGCTCAATTGCACTGTGAACTGTATGAGTCAAAGGATGAGATCGGCCAATTGGCTGCCGGTTTTCGCAAAATGCTAGGAGAGCTGAAAGAGAAACAGGTACTGGAGAAGCAAGTGATTGCCGCAGAACGCCTGGCAGCGGTGGGAAGACTCACGGCCTCTATCGGACACGAGATCAACAACCCACTAGGTGGCATGCTTAATGCCATCAATACATACCGCCGCTACGGCCAACTCGATGAGATGACCGAAAAGACCGTTTCACTACTGGAGCGAGGCCTACTGCAGATCCGCGATACGGTTTCGGTGCTGCTGGTCCAAGCCACACCCACCAGTCGCCATTTCTGCATCGACGATGTCAATGACCTACGCACCCTGATCACACCTGACATCGAGAGCAAGGGAATCTCTTTTGAATGGATTGCAGAGATAGAGACGCTACCGCTTTCAGCCACGCTGGTACGTCAAATATTGATTAACCTGTTGCTCAATGCCATCAAGGCGACACCTACTGGTGGACGTGTGGGCTGCCATATCGCAGCCGAGCAAGCTACACTGGTACTAAACGTCTACAACAGTGGTGAACCCATTCCTAAAGATCGCATGCCCCATCTGTTCGAGCCATTCGTGCATTACGATGCCGAAGGCAGCGGCCTGGGGCTATGGGTATGCTATCAAATTTCCAGCCAGTTGAATGGCCACATCCAAGCGCTCAGCAGTGAGCAAGAGACTCGATTTACCGTAATGATACCGCTGCCCACATGAATACAACAACACCCTTACGATTATGTCTGGTAGAAGATGAGCCTATCATGGGTGAGTCACTCTGCTATCGCTTTGAACTGGAGGGCTTTGAGTGCGACTGGTATAAAACCGCAACAGGCGCCTGGCCACACATCGGTAAAAAGGATTATGCCGCCGTGATCAGTGACATCCGTCTGCCAGACATGAGTGGTACCGAACTCTACTCAAAACTACTGGATGAGGGTCGCATTCTACCCCCCACTATCTTTGTCACTGGGCACGGCTGCGTTAGCGATGCTGTCGAGCTGCTGAAAAAAGGGGCGGCCGATTACATCACCAAACCCTTTGATCTCGATACCCTCATCGACAAGATACGCAGAGTCTGTCTCCGCGCCACCATCACTGATACGGCTATGCAACCGGTACTTGGGATCTCTGCGGCCATGCGTTCCATTGAGCAGACACTGTGTCGCCTCTCCGGCCACGGCACTACGGTCTTGATCACGGGTGAATCGGGTGTTGGCAAGGAGCACGCCGCTCGCTTCCTGCATCACTGCGCCAATAACGATACCGACAAACCCTTTGTCGGAGTCAACTGTGGTGCGATAGCCGAAGGGTTGATGGAGGCCGAACTTTTTGGCCACGAAAAGGGGGCTTTTACCGGCGCGCTTTGCACTAAAATAGGTGTCTTCGAACAGGCTGAGGGCGGCACGCTGTTTCTCGACGAAATTGGCGAAATGCCAGCGAACATGCAGGTTCGCCTGCTGCGCGTTATTCAGGAGAGACAAGTCGTCCGGGTTGGCGGAGAAAAACCGGTTTCCTTAAATATCCGACTGATCTGTGCCACCAACCGGGATCTCAAGCAGATGGTTGCCGAGGGCAGCTTTCGTGAAGATCTCTATTATCGAATCAACGTGGTCCACGTCAATGTCCCGCCACTGCGTGAACGTCGCGAGGACATCCTCTGGTTTACGCGGATATTTCTTGACGAGCTGGATCCACAGTCCGAACACTACCTACTCCCTTCTGCCGAAGAACGACTGTTACACCATGACTGGCCGGGCAACTTGAGGGAGTTACACCATTGTATCGAACGTGCCTGCATACTCTCATCAAAGTCCTATATCGACGATTCAATTCTAACCGAAGTCATCAGCGACACACTTAGCACCGAGACAACCGGAAACGACCTCAAGGATCGCCTCAACCATTATGAACATCAACTGATCACAGAGGCACTTAAACGCCACGAATATCAAATGCATGAAACGGCTGACGAACTGGGGATTAGCCGTAAGAATTTGTGGGAAAAGATGAAAAAATACAATATAAATAAGAATTAAATATTCGGGGCAGATTAGAACATTGTGGCTGGATTCAGTGCAAACCATGACGCATCCAACAGCGAATTACAGAGTTAATCGAACGCCGGAAAAAAGAGTACACTTAATAATACCATGAGTGACAAAAAAACTAGGAGTAGTGAAATGGGGCTGTTTGAGCGTTACCTAACCTTATGGGTTGCCCTCTGCATCGTCGTTGGCATCGGACTTGGGCATCTGTTCCCCAGTGTCTTTCAGATGGTAGGCCGTATTGAGGCTGCACACATCAATCTGCCGGTGGCCGTACTTGTCTGGCTCATGATTATTCCCATGCTGCTCAAGATCGATCTAAAAGCACTCAAAGGCGTAAAGCAACACTGGCGTGGTGTTGGAGTAACTTTATTTGTTAACTGGGGAGTTAAACCTTTCTCCATGGCTTTGCTCGCCTGGTTATTCATAGGTTATCTGTTCCGTGATTACCTTCCTGCCGAACAAATCGACTCTTATATCGCCGGTCTCATCATACTGGCAGCTGCGCCGTGTACGGCGATGGTATTCGTCTGGAGCCACCTGATGAGAGGAGAGCCTCACTTCACACTGTCGCAGGTAGCGTTGAATGACGTGATTATGGTGTTTGTCTTCGCGCCGATCGTTGGGCTATTGCTGGGCCTTTCCGCCATCACCGTGCCTTGGGATACGCTGCTACTGTCGGTACTGCTCTACATTGCCGTACCACTGATCATTGCAACCCTCTGGCGCCAGAAACTACTTAAGCGCAAGGATGGCCATGTACATCTCGAAAAAACTATTAAACGTCTGCACCCATTTTCACTAAGCGCTTTGCTCGCCACACTAGTATTGCTATTTGGATTCCAGGGAAAGCAGATTATTGCCGAGCCACTGATTATTGCATTACTGTCAGTGCCCATCTTGATTCAAGTTTTTTTCAATTCTGGATTGGCGTACCTGCTTAATCGCCAGGTACGTTCACCCCACTGTGTGGCAGGTCCATCTGCACTTATTGGTGCTAGCAATTTCTTTGAACTGGCAGTAGCCACAGCTATCGCACTGTTCGGATTCGAATCTGGCGCGGCGTTAGCCACCGTGGTGGGCGTTCTTATCGAAGTACCGGTAATGTTAGTGGCTGTGCGAATGGTTAATCAATCACAAGGATGGTATGAACGTCGTACTGGTGTAGTACCTTACGAGAAGTGCTGCCCGACAGATCCGCTCCTGCATTCACATAATTAGCTTTTCTATACATAGTAATTTGAGAGTATCAGTGTTCAGTACACCTTTACTATGATTGGATGTCCGCTTGTGGCTGTCGGCTCCAATCTATAGGGCTACAAGTGAGTATGGCCGCTTTAGGGTGGATAACTGCCATCCCATGCCATTTTCCCCTAGGACCGCTCATGGCCGAATCGGGCCTAAACCACCACCATCTCCCACCACCATACTCGATAACGACGGCTAGGCGACCAAAGGCGACATTAGCCAGGTACCCTCATGAAGTCCGTAGTAGCCCCATCAGCGGTCATAACGTTCTGTTAGAGTGCATGTGCGCGTCTTCTACTAAGATGTTTTGCCACAACACCACCAGCCGCACCTAACAATATGCCTGTAATCAGTGTAATAAACATACCACTGATATCATAGGCCGATACATTAAACATAAAGATTGCTGCGCTTGCGGATAGAAGCCCAGTAACAGCGCCGGTTATTACATACTTCTGTTTGCTTAGATAGCTAGATATGGCACCACATACAAAGTAGAGTGCCAACGCCAATATATTTAACCATGATGCGTATTCTGTGAACAATGGATCAGAGAAGCTTAGATTATTTGCAGTACTCTGGATTGCGTAGTGACCAATAGCAAATAGCACAACCGAAATGAGAATCCATTTTATGTTGTTTGTGATATCCATTTTTTGCACTCTAACGTTTAAGCTAAGCCGACTGCCGTAGTGGTGTTTGTTTTTGTGCTACACAGCACAAAACAAACGCCGCGGAGGCGGGTCGGCTTGAGCTAATTGTTAGCATTGCTCTTTCGAAAAATGACTTGCCATTGAAAAGAACCCGTATATTCCAGCCGCATAGAGAATTGAAAGAGTCAATTCAAAAATAGAATCACTAAAAGATGATATTTCTTCATAAAGCACTTCATGAGTAGTAGATACTACAACACTGAATATGACACTTAATATGATTAATTTGACTCCTGGTACAGAGCCACTTTTATACAGCTTGAAACATGAAAATATTAACAAAAACAGGGCCAGTAGATAAATTACAGCGGATATTCCATCAACGATAAGCACCTCATATGGCATACCCATTTCTTCCAGAATAAGACTTTCTATTTCTTCTCGATCATCATCCATAAATCAAACCCTTTTTAATGCTAACGCTTTATTAACAGGCATGCCGCAGCGGTTCGTATTTTGTGCGATTTTGCACAAAATGCGCGCCGCGGAGGTATGTCCTTGTTGAATTTATTGTTAGATGTATTATTCATTAAAGTTATACAAACCAACTTTTGTTACCAACGGAACAATAGCCTCTTTAGCTCCGTTGTTTTTATGCCATAGTATATAAGTATAGTCCCACTCTTCCGTTAGCACGCACTCTAATTCAGGGATAATGTATTTAGTAAACTGAGATGCATATTTGTTCATTGATGCTTCATATGTTTCAGTTATTTCGTTCTTATTTTTTGCTATTTTGTAGCTATGCTCATCTAAGTTCACAATAACTATCATATATTTATTGTAAACCTCATGAACGAGACAGTTGAATTTAGACCATTCATTTTCTTTTACTTTATCTAATTTATGCAGATTCTCTTTACCCAACCAGCCATTAAAGATTGAAATAAATTCTTTCTCAAATTCTGGCTTTACTTCCCACTCTTCAAAATAGCTACTTATCATGACTCATTACATCTAACGTTTGAACTCAGCCGACCGGTGCCGCATAGCGACGAAAGGAGCGTCGCGGCACTGGGTCGGCTGGAGTGATTTGTTATGCGTGTTTCTGGCTTTCAATTAGCCACTCCAATTCAAATTTGAGGCTATCTGCATACTCAGCATCAACGCTTATAAACTTATCAAGTGCCAATTTAATCTTGGGTATGCTTGTAAAAGCACATACTTTCCCTAATGTATATGCCGCATCGTTTCTTTTTACAGAGTCATCTGAATTCAAGTTGTCTTCGATGATTTCAAAGAAGCGCATTGAACCAAAATGTTGTTTTATTTCCTCTGAACTGAGTCCTTTTATATTGTAATTAACTAAATCCCTAAAGAATCTAGTTGCAGAGAGGTAATGTTCCATACTGTTACCCAACAGCAGGTCAGTTAATACACTATCTATATCTTCAACAGTATTGTTAAACGCTATTTCTTCCAGCTCTTCCATTGTGAGAACTGAGTGTTCGGTGATGCTCTTCTGCAACATGTTTCTACGCATAACGCTGAGCTAAGCCGACCGCCGTAGCGGGGTTTGCTTTTGTGCTACACAGCACAAAACAAGCCCCGCGGAGGTGGGTCGGCTTGAGCGTATTGTTGGGCATTATTTCTCTTCCACCAGTTTGCCAGTTGATTTATTCAGGTAATACTCTCTTTCCTTACTGTCAGTTACACGCAATAACGTGCCTTCAATTTCTAGTCTGTTAATGACAGTCCATTGGACATCATGTTCTAGCCCCCAAACATATGACTCAGGTTCTAGGTCTGGAAATACGACCGTCTCCCATAGCAATTTGTTTGACTCCCTGTCATATGCCTCAATGTAATTTAATTGGCTTTTGTATACAGTTCTTCCGTCCTCAACATAAATGGGAAGATCTTGTTCGGCATTAGCATGCGATAACAAGAACAGCATACTTAGTAAAACAGTTAATATGAATCTAGTGTTTCTCACTTTTTATGCCCAACGCCGAGCTAAGCCGACCGCCGTAGCGGGACTTGATTTTGTGCTACACAGCACAAAACAAGTGCCGCGGAGGTGGGTCGGCTTGAGCGCCTGGTTAGATGCTATTTGCATTATGCAGGCGACCAAATAAGGACGACTGCTAGCATATGACTGTTTGGTTTGTCTTTTTTAACCATCTTTTGATCTTCCGTGTTCTTGGTGTTTCTTGTGATTTTACAATCTACACCTTTTGTTAGTGATAATCACCTTATGTCTGACTGTGACAATAAATATTGAGACGTGATTTATAACCTTTTCTCTAAGCTTATAATTATGGTCTGTATTTTTCTTTTTATTTGCATCTAACGTTCACGATAACCGGCAAACCGTAGTGGCACTTTAGGTGTGCTAGCGTAGCGACAAGCACACCTAAAGTGC
>JBFFMJ010000019.1:0-35837 GCA_041554195.1 Thiohalomonadaceae bacterium | reverse complement strand
TGGTCAACCACCAGCTGAGCCGATTCGAGTTTAAATTCAGGACTGAACGTCCTTCTTGTCTTAGCCATTTTGTCACCTGTTTGTCTTAGGGGTGATAATATCACCCATAACTAGGTGGCCAAATTAACTATGCCACTACAGTTACGCTTTGCTAACCCACCCTACGACCCAGCCAAATAATTTTTGTTAAACTTCATATTTTCTCCATATCAGCCCTAACGTTGACGATACATCTGACCCCACTTATTGCGGTCTATGGGCTAGATAACACCATCTAACTTCATTTTTTCAGCGACGACTGTTTACAGCTGCTTGGCATACACCTCGTCATATACAGTCGCATCTGCACTCTTCATTACGAAGTCTCTACCTGCCCAGGCACTAGTATCGATAACAGCTCGCCACTTCACCTTGCGATCTATCGGATTTAGCAGCAGCGCCTGAAACACATAGTTTGCACGGACCATATGCCGATTCGTTGTGACTTTTCCGCTACTAGCAAAGAGATATAAAAGATCCACTTCCGAATCTGTCACTAATGCATCAAAACTTCCTGTGCTAGACAAATCCATCTTAACTTCACTCTCCCACGCGTCTCGCACAGTAATTCCATACGCCTTAAAGGCATCCTCAGCCACCTTTACCAAATCGCCACCGAAACTTTCATAGCGAATATCGTCCAAACCTGTGGTTGGTTTTTTATACGGAGATGGTGTACCGGACTTTTTCGCCTTCCTCATCTTGCTTTTGTAATAAACAAATCCAAAAGCAGCGACTTTCTCCCCACCCGCGTCATAGTACTTTGAGCTCTTCACCACGGGCGCAGTTCCACATGCTGACAACATCAGTACTGAAAAAAATGCGACCACCAACCTATACTTACCTTGCATACCGCTCCCTGCCTTTTTTACAAGTGGAGTACAACTCCGATTATTTCTTATTCAATTAGAGAATACTGTGCTCTGACACCGTTTTTTAGTGTGCGACTGGCAAAGCATAATCTCACGCATTTCTAAATGTTGTACATTTGTACGACTATGCTTTGCTAACCATACCTACGGGCTAATGATGTAGTGTCAATATTGATGACATGCGCTCATTAAAGTTATCTAAATTGCATTCACTCCGCAAAGTATCAAGACAGTCTGCACAGAGACAATCATCATAATGATTCGATATATAATCAGACTGTTCTCCGCTAAGACTGACCGTCTGGCACTGACAAATAGATATTGAACCTGTCTTACACTCAATCTCGGCACCACAGCGTGGACAGTATTTAAGTTCATGCTTAATCATGCCGTCATCCTTATGCCTATTAATTGGTGGAGATGTCCCGTTATTATTACTTTGCTTACGTTATGGTGGGTTACGCTTTGCTAACCCACCCTACGGCCCTGTGTTCTGACCCCGTTTTATTTTTTAAAGTAATTTAGTAAAAGCCTCAAACGTTTCTGCATTTGGCTGCCGTACAGCCTGAAGCATATCAACAAAATCATTTACGCAAGACTTCACCACATCTTTATTTTTTAGGTTGCCACTTTCAAGCGCAGGTGCAAGCTTATTTATTAGCGGCATAATTACTTTCAACACACTGTCCCATGCATCTATTGATTACTCCACTGTGGTAGTTGATTTGTACTTAAGGTGAAAACGATTTGGTATTGGCTTATCTATTATCGTCTCAAGACCTGAAGCTATAGCCGACGACACAAGAAATGTCGCCCCCCGTTGCTGCAACACACTCCACTGCCTATTTTGCGCATCTGTTCTGTCTTTCTCGCCAATATCACGTAATCCAGATTTTGCTTCTTCAACCGACTTTAATAACGAATATGCAAATGTCACATGCTCAGCCGTTGTTTCATTATTAAACACCTTCGAATATAACGCATCTGACTTCCAAATATTACTTCTCTGATTGTAAGCTGTTGCCGGGTCTCCATGAAATGCCATTAGAGCCTGCCCTGCGGAGTAAGACGGTATTTGCGAACGACTTCTTCTAGGCGCTCCATCAGCGCTACGCCTACCGCCCGTATATGTCATTTCAGGCAAGGTATCGAACTCTCTTCGAAGCCTTGTTTGCATTAAGTCGTTACTTCTAAAGTCTGATGCCTCAATTTTATTCTGACTATTGTTAAACCTTATAATATCCTGAACAGTTCCCGCATCAGAACATTTCACAAATCGAGCGGGTATATACGCCTCTCCCAGAAACGCATCACCTGTTGCACCTATAGCCCTGGTGGTTTGAGCGCCATTCACGATTGCGATCCCAGATATTTTCAGCACACCAAGATCATCATCTGATGTATATTCAAAATCATTAACTAGCGCCGTAATGCCGTTATTGTAAACCCAAAACATTTCCGGATGATTTCTTGCCGTTTCTTTAATGTTATGATTTATATTTTTATCTGTTTGCCTGCTACCAAGGTAATCTATTACATTCGCTGAAAATAGATTTTTTCCATGTTCATTAAATACATCTTTCAACCATGCTGCCGATACTGATGTGGAGTACGCCTCCCAGTTTGTCCCTACCGACTTAAAGCCACCTTTTGTCTCAAAATTATATTCATCTGTCACCAATATTGGAGCTTGAGTCCCTCTATACCATGTTTCAAGTGTCGCCCGCCCTATTTCAACAGAGCTTACATGCTCAACCTGAGACTCAGGATAATATCTTTTGATAAGGCTATCTGCAGTCTGCGCAACACGATCCAACTCAGATCTGACATTTTCCGATTCATTTATATTGTGCACATACCAAAACTCAATTGAACTTATCTCTTTCTCGTTCAATGCACTATGCAGCTGCTCAGCCGCTGACTTTAATATTTCAGGTATTTCACCATGCATAGATAAAAGCCACGTTGCTGCCGTATTTAGATCACTTGCTTTATTAGCCGGTGCCTCTTTTTTCGACGCTATGTTCGTCCAGTAACCCTGAGCGATGATAACTTTCCCACTCTCTCTATTCACATAAACCAAATCGCATTTTTTATCATTTGGCCCATCTGTTAAAACATTATTTGCTATCAGCTCAATATCATCAATTTCTTGATGTAAATCTAAAGCAAATAGCAGGAGTTTATTTTCTCCATACTGATCTAACTCACCCCTTCCATCTAATGCAGCTTCCCAACCTTCCATTTTCAACCCTCAATTTCCATAAAAAAACCGGACCCCACATCACTGCGAAGCCCGGTCTCTCTAGTCTTTCGCATTCCCTCGCGACTCTTTATGCGATTATCTAATCAACCGCACTTACTATCCCCACAATTCAAACAAGTCATACACCCATCCATCTGTATCATCGCCTTGGTGCTGCACTTGCCGCACAGCTGCGCCCCCTCAGGAAAGTCACCGCCGCCGTTGCTCTCGTCGGAGGTCTTGGCGGTGCCCTCATACTGCGCGCGCTTCTCGGCGATGAGCTTCTTCTGATGCTCGTCGAGGTCGTCGTTTTTCATCATGCCGATCATGCGCAGGTGGCATTCGATGGCATCGCCAATTTCGGCGACCAGTGAGGGCATGTATTTGCCGCCCTTCTTGAAGTAGCCGCCACGCGGGTCGAATACGGAGCGCAGCTCTTCGACCAGGAAGGTGACGTCGCCACCCTTGCGGAATACCGCGGAAATGATGCGGGTGAGGGCGACGATCCACTGGAAGTGGTCCATATTTTTGGAGTTGATGAAGACCTCGAACGGGCGGCGCAGCTCGTGCTTGGTGCCGGGGTTGAGAATGACGTCATTAATCGTCACGTAGAGCGCGTGCTCGGTGAGCGGGGTCTTGATCTTGTAGGTGGAGCCGAGCAGCATCTCCGGGCGCTCGAGCTTTTCGGTGAGGTGAACGATATTGTCTTCGCTCATCTCTACCGGTGCGGCATTGGCGGCGGCCGGGGCCGGCTCTTCTTCTTTAACCACGGCGTAGCCGACGATCTTCTTTGCGATTTTAGTTGCCATTTTCTTTCTCTCCTGTGATTCGGGGTTTCCGTTCCGAATCAAAATTCTTTTAAAACTGTCTTTCTCTCTAAGCCCTACCACGTATTTTAGCGAGCCATTTGGTGCTGAGGGTAGGCGAAGTGCTTATGAGCAGCGCAGCATACAAGTAGTATGTGAGCACGCGCAGTAAGCGCTTCAACACCCCCTCAGCCCAAAGGGCGAAGACTAAAATTTGCCGTAGTAGCCTTCTTTTAAGGCATCGTAGAGATTGGCGGCAGTATGCATCTCGCCGTCGTACTCGATCTCTTCGTTACCCTTGACCTCGATGGTTTCACCGTTCTCCAGCTCGAAGCGGTAGGTGGTGTTCTCCAGGTCGGACTCATTGACCAGCACGCCCTGGAACGCCTCGGGGTTGAAGCGGAAGGTGGTACAGCCCTTCAGATCATTTTCGTAGGCGTAAAGGTAGATGTCCTTGAACTCTTCAAACGGGTAGTCGGTGGGGACGTTGGCCGTCTTGGAGATGGAGGAGTCGATCCACTTCTGCGAGGCGGCCTGGATGTCGACGTGCTGCTTGGGGCTGACGCCATCGGCACTGATGAAGTAGTCGGGCAGGCGCTCGTCGGCCTTATCGCTGAACGGCATCGCCTTGGGGTTGACCAGCTCGCGGTAGGCCAGCAGCTCAAACGACCAGACATCGACCTTCTCTTTCGACTTCTTGCCCTCACGAATGACGTTACGTGAGTAGTGGTGGGCGAAGCTCGGCTCGATTCCGTTACTGGCATTGTTGGCGAGGCTCAGCGAGATGGTGCCGGTGGGGGCGATGGAGCTGTGGTGGGTGAAGCGACAGCCCACCTCAGACATCTCGTTCACCAGCTCGGGGTCGACCTCGGCCACGCGCTGCATGTAGCGGCTGTACTTGGCGTGCAGTACCTTGCCCTTGACCTTGTCACCGACCTTGAAGCCGTCGCGCTTCATCTCGGGGCGCTTGCGCAGCATCTCGCCGGTGACCTCGTAGTCGGTATCCATGATCGGGGCGGCGCCCTTCTCTTTGGCCAGCTCGACACCGGTGCGCCAGCCGACCAGCGCCAGCTCACGGGTGACCTTTTCGGTGAACTCCAGCGAGGCCTGCTCGCCGTACTTCAGGCGCATCATGGTGCAGGTGGAGCCGAGGCCGAGGTAACCCATGCCGTGGCGGCGCTTGCTCTCGATCTCGGCGCGCTGCTGCTCCAGCGGCAGGCCGTTGATCTCGACCACGTTGTCGAGCATGCGGGTGAACACGGCGACGGTCTCGCGGAAGGTCTCCCAGTCAAAACGCGCCTTGTCGGTGAAGGGGTCGAGCACGAACTTGGTGAGGTTGACCGAGCCGAGCAGGCAGGCACCGTAGGGCGGCAGCCCCTGCTCGCCACAGGGGTTGGTGGCGCGCACGTTCTCGCAGAACCAGTTGTTGTTCATATCGTTATATTCATCGATAAGGATGAAACCGGGCTCGGCGAAGTCGTAGGTGGAGGTCATGATCATGTCCCACAGGCGTTTGGCCTTGATGGTTTTGTAGATCTTGCAGGCGACCAGCCCCTCATCGTTGGTGATGTAGGTGTCCTTGATCGGCCAGTCGCGCCATACCACCTGCTTGGGGTCGTTAAGGTCGATACCGTCCAGCTCGCACTCTTTGGGGGAGATGGGGAAGGCGAGTTTCCAGTCGTCGCTGGCGATCACCGCCTCCATGAACTCGCGGGTAACCAGCAGCGAGAGGTTGAACTGGCGCAGCCGACCGTCTTCGCGCTTCGCCTTGATGAAGTCCATCACGTCGGGGTGACCCACATCAAAGGTGGCCATCTGTGCGCCGCGACGGCCACCGGCCGAGGAGACGGTGAAACACATCTTGTCGAAGATATCCATAAAGGAGAGCGGGCCGGAGGTGTAGGCGCCGGCACCGGCGACAAAGGCCCCTTTCGGACGCAGCGTGGAGAACTCATAACCGATACCGCAACCGGCCTTCAGGGTGAGACCCGCCTCGTGTACCTTGGCGAGGATGTCGTCCATCGAGTCGCGCACCACACCGGAGACGGTGCAGTTAATGGTCGAGGTGGCGGGCTTGTAGGCCCAGGCACCGGCATTGGAGGTGATGCGGCCGGCGGGGATGGCACCGTGGCGCAGCGCCCACAGGAACTTCTTCTCCCAGATCTCTTTGTTCTTCTCGTCGGTCTCCACATCGGCCAGGGCGCGGGCGACGCGGGCATAGGTCTCATCGATGGTATGGTCGATGATCTCACCGCTCTTGGTAGCGAGACGGTATTTCTTTTCCCAGATGTCCAGCGAGGCGGGCTGGAAGGGGATGTCGGTCACGGATGTTGTCACAGCCTTAAGATGCGCAGAGCCTTTGCTCACGGTGGTTCTCCCTCGTCAGATTCTTTAAATATCGATGCAGTGCCGGTTCCATATGGCTTGTTATTCCATTCTCGGGCAGACACAAGATGTTGTGTTGATTCGGGAATGTTAGGCCACAACACAGGGTCTGTCAACTCCAGACAACAAACTAAACACTAACCGCAACCCCTTGTATTTATTGAATAATTTAGCGCCACCTTAATAAAATCAGTAACATAGCGCGCATAATGTGACGCATCTCGCAAACACAATATATAGTGCTTCTAATATTCCTGTTTTTTCCTGAAAAACATCGTATGTAAGTACTTACTTTTTCAAGCCGTCAGCACATGGCGATGCGAATAGCGCAAAAAAAAATAATTTAACCCTCTTTCTCTTGAAGATCGCCTGGTCACTCTTATGTGTGGTGATAACAGGCCGCCGAGCGGCCAGTCACAACCACAGAGGAGAGTATCAATATGAGCATGATTCGTTACCAGCAACCCTGGGGCATGATGGAGCAGATGCGTCGCGAGATGGATCGCATGATGGGCGAGGAGAACGCCGCCAGCGCCAGCGACTGGGTACCCGCCGTCGATATAAAAGAGGAGACGGCGTGCTTTACCATCGTCGCCGATCTACCCGGCATCGCCCCTGGGGATATCGATATCCATGCCGAGAACGGCATGCTCACCATCCAGGGGGGGCGTGAAAGTGAAAAGAAGGAGGAGAAGCAGGGTTACAAACGCATCGAGCGCTCCTACGGCAGCTTCTTCCGCCGCTTTACCCTGCCCGATAGCGCCGATACCGACCAGATCAGTGCCAAAGGCGAGAACGGGGTGCTGACCATCACCATCCCCAAGCGGGCGGAGATCCAGCCGCGGAAGATCGCGGTGAACGGGTAGCTATCGCGGCGAGGACGCCGTCGCCATGGATGGCGGTGCTTCACAGCGTCTGGAACGTGCTGTATGCGCTCCTACATCGCCGGACGTACCCGCTCGGCGATGAAGCTGGCAAAGTCCCTTAGCTCCGGATAGCGAGCACTCACCTCCTCCACATAGCCCAGGGTACGCGGGATATCGTTAAGATAGCCCGGCTTGCCGTCGCGGTGGTTAAGGCGGGCGAAGATACCGATCGCCTTGAGGTGGCGCTGTACCCCCATCAGGTCAAACCAGCGCAGGAACTGGGCGCTCATCGGCGCGCGGATGATGCCGTGGTCCAGCGCGATGTCGTGGTAGCCCTGCACCCACTCCTCTACCTGCTGGCGCGGCCAGGCGATGTAGCAGTCGCGTAGCAGCGAGACCAGATCGTAGGTGACCGGGCCGCGTACCGCGTCCTGGAAATCGAGGATGCCGGGATTGTGCTCACACACCATCAGGTTGCGCGAGTGGTAGTCGCGATGGACGAAGACCTGCGGCTGGGCCAGGGCGCTCTCGGCCAGCAGGGTGAAGGTCTCGCTGAGCAGCTGCTGCTCGCTGTCGCTCAGTGTGAGTCCGAGGTGGGTGGTGAGGAACCAGTCGGGGAACAGTGCCATCTCGCGCTGCAGCAGTGCCTCATCGTAGGCGGGGAGGTTCTCGCTCGGTACACAGGTCTGCATCGCCGCCAGCGCCCCCAGGGCATCGCCGTAGAGGCGCTCCACGCTCTCCTCGGTGAGGGCGTCGAGGTAGGGCCGGGAGCCGAGGTCGCTCAGCAGCAGAAAGCCCTGCTCCAGGTCATCGTGCAGGATCTGCGGCACATTGAGCCCCGCCTGATGCAGTACGCGGCCAACGGCAACGAAGGGACGACTGTCCTCCTGCTGCGGCGGCGCATCCATGGCGATGCGGCTCTCGCCATTAAAGCTGACGCGAAAATAGCGGCGAAAGCTGGCGTCAGCGGAGGCCGGGGCGATCTCGTAGTCGGGCAGGCCCAGCTTATCGGCCAGCCAGTGGTTCAGTTGCTCAAGACGTTGCGGCACAGTGAGATTCCTTGATAAATGTGGCGGCCATTATAAGGTAACAGACAAAAAAATGCCGACACCCGCTACGCGGGCATCGGCTTTTTTGCCTGGTGCTGATACAGCTTAGAAGCGGAAGCCGACCTTGGCACCGATGGTCTGCGCCTCACCGGTCTTATCGGCTTCAAAGTCAAAGTTGAGCAGGCCCAGGTTGAGGTTAAAGCCAACGAAGTACTTGGTCTGGGTAAACTCCTCCTTCTCATAAGGCTTAAGAGTTGTCGGATCGATTAAAGAGCTGTCACTGGTGACCCAGTTCTGCCCCACGCCCACATAGGGGGTGATCATGGCAAAGCCCTTGGAGAGACTGAGATCAATACCCTTGCTCTCCAGGCTCAAGTCATCGACACCATCCAGCTTGGAGTAGCTGAGGCGGGTGGCCACCGCCGGCATCGCAATGCCGCCTTCGATATTGGCATAACGCAGCTCAAAACCGGTGACGGTGACGTTGCTGCTGGAGGTAGAGGCGTACATCAGGCCCACATCAAAACCCATTGGCAGCCCCTTGTGCAGGTGCAGCTTGGGAATAGTCAGGTTATCCGAGCCGCAACCACCGCAGGCGGTATCGAAGACATCGGCATACTGCAGCGAGGTATCGGTCAGCTCAACACCGATATCGAAACCGGTGATACCCAGCGGCTCGGCCGGGCTCAGCGCCTTGTAGCTGGTGGCCGAGGCGAGATCTTCAGAAAGCTTTTTGAAATTATCCTGGCCAGCGATATTTGTCATCACAATCTCATCCGCCGCCTGTACCGAGCTAACACCCAGCGCCAGAACCAGTAAACCTGCCAGACTACCCTTGTTCATTATTTTCTCTCCTCAAGCATGAATGTTATTTAAATAACAGTATGTCAAAAAATGGCTACCAGCAAATGCGATTTTCATCACTGTTTACCTATTTTTCTCACTCGACGCCAACTTCTCAGGCTCCACTCACGCAGGTCGTCGGCGATTAGATAGAAACAGGGCAGGGTCAACAGGATCAACGCGGTGGCGAAGAGCAGGCCAAAACCGAGACTCACCGCCATCGGTGAGAGGAAGGCGGTCTGCCCGGTGGCAAAAAAGATCAGCGGCGAGACACCCAGGAAGGTGGTGATGGTGGTGAGCAGGATCGGGCGTGCCCGCACCCGGCCCGCCTCGATTAGCGAGGCCTCACGCCCCATCCCCTCGGCGCGACGTCTCTTGGCAAAGTCGATGAGGATCAACGAGTCGTTAACGATAATGCCGGAGAGGGCGAGAAAACCCACCACCGAGAGAAACTGCAGGTGGTAGTCGAACAGAAAGTGACCACTCACCACGCCGATAAGGCCAAAGGGAATAGAGAGCATCACCACCAGCGGGTCGAGCAGGGATTTGAACAGGGCGGCGAGGATAAAGAAGATCACCAGCAGCGCCAGCAGCATCGCCTTGAACATGTCGGCCATCGACTCGGAGGTCTCCTTCTTCTCCCCCAGCCACAACAGCTCGTAGCCGGGGTAGCGCTCGGCAAAATCGGCGTACTGCTGCTGCACCATCTCGGTGACCTGCAGCGCGGTGCTCACCTTGGGGTCGACCTCCGCCTCTACCGTCACCAGACGGCGCTGGTCGCGACGGCTGATACTGCTCAGCCCGCGGTCCACCACGATATCGGCCACATCCCCCAGATAGACGCTGCCTCCGGCCGGCAGGGTGATGCGCAACTGTTGCAGGCTCTGGGCATCCTCACGCAGCGCCTCGGGATAGATCACCCGTAGCGGGATACGCTTGTCGCCCCAGTTGACGTAAAGCAGCTCCAGCCCCTGAAAACCGGCACGCACGGCATCGGCCAGCTGCGCCTGGGTCAGCCCCAGCAGGCGACCCCGCTCGTTGAGACTGTAGCGGTACTCCAGCTTGCCCTCCTCCATGTTGTGATTCACGTCGTGGGTGCCGGGCAGGCGGCGCAGGGTGTCGCTCATCTCTTCGGCAATGGCGCTGAGCTGGCGCACATCGGGCCCACTGATGCCGATCTCAATATCGGCCCCGCCCGGCCCGCCCTGCGCGCGCAGGATAGAGAGACGCTCGATACCGCTGATCCCCGCCAGGCGCTCGCGCACCGCATTGATCACCACCTCGGTATCGCGCTCGCGTGTCCCCTCCCAGCCGAATTTGAAATTGACCAGCGGCGTCACCCAGCGCTCGACAAAACCTGCGGGGGCCGGAGGGGCAAGGTCGATGATCATCTGCACCTGATTGCTGCCGAACTTCACCCGATTGAAGCTGACGAAGGTGACACCGACATTGGTCAGCAGACTGGAGAGCTCATCCTCGTTTAACTCGGCAAAGATCGACTGCTCCATGCGGGTGGCCAGCTGCGCCGTATCGTCCAGGGTATTGGTGCGCGGTGCCTCGACATTGACGAAGAACTGCCCGGCGGCAGAGTGGCCAAACATCTGAAAGGGCAGGCGCGTGACCGCCACCGTGAGGGTGATCAACAGCACAGCCACGGTAGCTAAGACGACGTAGTAACGGTTACGTAGCCCCCACTCCAGGCCGCGGCTGTAGCTTTCTAATAGCGCCCCCCAGTCGATGCGGCCACGACGCCGCGGCGTCGGACGCAGCAGTTCGGTGGCGTGCGAGGGCAGCACCACAAAGGCCTCCCACAGGGAACCGAGCAGCGAGAAGGTGACCACCGCCGGGATCACCGCGATAAAGGCCCCCATGGTGCCGCCGATGGCGTACATCGGCAGGAAGGCGGCGATAGTGGTGGTGGTCGAGGCGATCACCGGCCAGAACACCTCGCGCGCGCCCTGCATCGCCGCCTCACGCGGCAGCATCCCCTGCTCCATGTGGCGATAGATGTTTTCGTTGACGATGATCGCATCGTCGACAATCATCCCCAGCGCGATGAGGAAGGCGAACAGCGAGACCATATTAATGGTGTAGCCCGCCTGCTGGATCAAAATGGTGGCAATGAGAAAGGCAACCGGGATCCCCAGCGCCGTCACCAGCGCCACGCGGAAATTCAGGAACAGGTAGAGCGACAGCAGCACCAGTACCAGGCCGATGAGGCCGGAGGACTTCACCGTGTCGAGACGGTTCTTGACGTAGATAGATAGGTCACTAAACAGTCCCACCGAGACACTGGGTGGCAGCTCGGCGCGCAACGCCTCCGCCATCTCGCGCACCTTGAGTGCAACATCGATGGTGGAGCCCGAGGCACTTTTATTAACCGTAAGGTTGACCGAGGGCTGGCCGTTAAAACGCCCCAGGGTCTTGGCCTCTTCCAGGCGACGCTCCACCCTCGCCACCTGTCCCAGGGTGAGTCGTCCCCCCCGTTCGTTGGTGCGCAGGGTGATATTGGCAATGGCGTCGGGCTCGGGACGGGCACCGATACCGCGCAGCAGAATATCGCCCTCGGCGGCACGGATGGAGCCCCCGGGCAGGTCGCGCAGATTAGCCAGCAGCGCCTGATTGAGCTTCTCCAGCGTCACCCCGCGTACCGCCAGGCGCTCCGGGTCGACCACCACCCACAACTCCCACTCGCGATCCCCGGCGGATCCGACACTGGCCACATTGTCGAGCTGCATCAGGCGTCGCTTTACCCGCTCGGCGATGGCATAGAGCTCGCCTCGCGACAATTCGCCGTAGAGCGACATGCTGATCACCGGAAAACGGGTCTCCAGACGTACCAGCTCCGGTGTCTCCACCTGCTGAGGCAGGTCCTTGATGCGTGCCAGCACCGCATCGGCATCGCGGATGAACTCATCCACATCGCTGCCCGACTTCAGCTCGATGAGGATGGTGGAGAGCCCCTCACTGCTGCTGGAGATAATGGTCTCGATATCCGCATGGCCGTCAAACTCCAGCTCGATAGGCAGGGTCACCTGGCGCTCCACCTCCTCCGGTGAGGCCCCCTCGAACAGGGTGGAAATGCGCACCTTGTCCTGCTCCACCATCGGGAACATCTCCTGCGGCATCGCCTGCCAGGCAAACACGCCGGAGAGGGCGATCAGCACCAGCAACAGATTGACGATCAGCGGATTATTAATTGAGAAGCGGATAAGAAACATTGCGGTTTATTCGCTGACCACTTTCACGCTTTGACCATCACTCAGCGCCGCCACATCGCGGGCGACGATCCGCTCGCCTGCCTCGACACCGCTCACCACCACGATGGCATCGCCATCACGTATCCCGAGCTCCACCGCTCGGCGCGACAGCTTCCCGCCACTCTCGACAAACAGGTAGGCCTTGCCGTCTTCGCGCAGCAGGGCGGCCACCGGCACCAGCAGGGCGTCGTTCAGCGGGCGTAGTGGCAGCAGGGTATCGGCCAGGGCACCGGGCATCAGCCCCTGCCTCGCCACCCGAATGCGTAGCGCCCGGGTGTGGGTGTTGCGGTCCGGCTCACGCTGCAGCGATACCAGTCGCCCCTCATGGGGCTCACCGTTAACACTAATCATCTGGGTCTGGCCGAGGGTAAGGGCGGTTCGGGTGTCACCGGGCAGCTCGGCGTAGAGGTCCAGCTCATCCAGCGCCACCAGCGAGGCCAGTTCACGGTTGATGGCGGTACGGTCCCCCACATCGACCAGCAGCTCGTTAAGCGTTCCGGCAAAGGGGGCAACGATACGGGTACGCGCCAGGTCACGCTCGGCACGGGCCAGCTCGGCCTGTCGCAGCGACACCCTGGAGGCGGCGGTGGAGACCGCATAGTCAAGTCGCGCCTCCTCACCCTGAAGCTGTAGCAGGCGCTGGCGGGTCTCATCGCGACGGGATTGCGAGCTAATCGACTCGGTGGCCAGGCGTGCCACCTCCTTCGCCTGTAGGGCGCGGTTCTGGCTGGCTAGCTCCAGCAGGCGGCGATCACGCACCACGGCGGCGCGCTCCTGGGCAAGCTGCGACTCGGCGCGAATCAGGGCGTCACGGTAATCCCCATCCTCCAGGCGCAACAGCAGCGCCCCCGCCGCCACCTGCTGGCCCGGTTCGGCGGCACGCTCCACCACCCGCCCAGCCACCTCGGCGCTAAGGGTGGCGGCAAGCCGCGGCTGCAGTCGCCCGCTCACTTTGAGCGTCGCGCGTACATCGCTGCGTTGCACCTGAGTCACCACCACGGTGGGGATAACGGGGGCACGCAGAGCAGCCGTTTTTTCCGGACGGGTGAAGAGAAGGATGAAGATCAACAGCAGGGTAATCGCCAGCAGGAGCAGGAAATGGCGTAACGTAAGCTTTTGCGGCAGCATCATGGTTTTTCGATTCTGTTTGAAGGCAGCGCCATTCTATGCGATTTTAGCGGGTTTTAAACCTCCACCTACCGATAATACGCCGTGACCCATTCGCAACACCGTCGTTGTTACGCCATTGTGCCCCTGCTGCTGGGCTGCGGGCTGCTGTGCGCCCCGGCAATGGGGAGTGCCAGCGAGATCGATAGCAATGGCAGTCAGTCACGCTGGGCCAGCTGCGCACCACCAAGCGGCATCTTAGCCGCCCCCGCCCCCGCCAGCGAGACCCAGCCGGGGCAGACCGCATTAAGCGCCGAGGAGGTGGTATCACAGGCGGGGGGCTCCAGCCACTTTCGTGGCGACGTGGTGATCCAGCGCGACGGGCGCACCCTGCAGGGGGATGAGGCACGCTACGACCAACGCAGCGGCGAGGTCTCGGTCGAGGGTAATGTGTTGTTTCACGGCGGCGGCCTGGTGATGCAGGGCGAGCGCGCCAGCATGATGATGGAACAGCAGAGCGGTGAGTTCAACGGGGTCGCCTTCCACTTTACTGAGCAACACGCCTTTGGCCGCGCCGAGAGCCTCACCCTTAGCGATGCCGACCACTCCACCCTTAAGGGGGTCAGCTACACCACCTGTAGCCCCGGCCATGAGGACTGGCTGCTGAGCGCCAGCGAGCTTCAGCTGGACCAGCAGAGCAACACCGGCGAGGCCTACCACACGGTATTCCGTTTCAAGGGGGTGCCGATCTTCTACAGCCCCTACCTCAACTTTCCACTGGCCGGACGCAAGAGCGGCCTGCTACCACCCACCCTCGGCAGCTCAGAGACCGACGGCACCGATGTGCGCCTGCCGCTCTACTGGAACATCGCCCCCAACTACGACGCCACCCTCACCCCGCGCAGCCTGAGCAACCGCGGGCCGATGCTGATGAGCGAATTCCGTTTTCTCGGTGAGCACAGCGAGGGAGAGATCCAGGCCGACGCCCTGTGGGACGACAAGATCTATGGCGATGATCGCAACTACCTCGCCGTCGACCACCGCAGCGCCTTCGCCAACGGCTGGAGCACCACCCTCACAGCGCGCCGCGCCTCCGATGCGCTCTATCTGAGCGATCTGGGGGCCGATGAGAGCGCCACCAGCAGCGACCAGCTGGAGCGCCGCCTCGACCTCAATTATCGTAGCGATCACTGGAGCTTTCTTGCCCGCGCCCAGGGTTATCAAACTCTGACCGGCAGCGAGCCCTACCAGCGCCTGCCGCAGCTCAAGCTCAGCGGGCGCAGCAGCGCACAGCCCAATCAGCTGCACTATCGCCTGGATAGCGAGGCGGTCAGCTTTGCCCACAGCACACTAATCCCCACCGGCACCCGGCTCGACTTCAAACCCTCGCTCAGCCTGCCGCTACAGGGGGCTGCCTGGTACCTCAAGCCGAGCGCCGCCTGGCGCTATACCAATTACCGGCTAAAGGATGCCACGCAGGGCGAGCAATTCTCCCGTTCGCTGCCGATCCTCAGCCTCGATAGCGGCCTGCTGTTTGATCGCGAAACAGCCATTGCGGGCCGCCCCATCACCCACACCCTGGAGCCGCGCCTGTTCCTCCTGTCGGTGCCCTATGAGGAGCAGGGAGCGCTGCCGCTGTTCGACACCGGCAGCAGCGATGCCAACTTCAATCAGCTGTTTCGCGACAACCGCTTTAACGGTGCCGACCGCCAGGGCGATAGCAAACAGCTCTCTGCCGCCCTCACCACCCGCCTGCTCGACCAGGGCAACGGCAGTGAACGGCTGCGCGCCAGCATCGGGCGCAGCTACTACTTTGCCGATCGTCAGGTTCAACTGCTGGCCACCGACCCGGTCGAGACCACGCCCCACTCCGACATCTTTGCCGAGCTGGCGCTACAGCCGGTGGAGCGCCTGCACCTCGGCCTTACCGCCCGCTACGATACCGAGAGCGAACGTAGCGAACAGCTCAATGGCCGCCTGCGCTATCAGCCCTCGGCCAAACAGCTGTTGAGCCTCGATTATCGCTACGATGAGAACGAACAACTGCGCCAGAGCGACGCTCTTCTCTTCTGGCCGCTGGCAAGACAATGGCAGTTACTGGGCCGATGGCGGTATGATCTGGCCAACACCAAGAGTCTCGACCTGCTGGCGGGTGTTGAGTATGAGAGTTGCTGCTGGTCGGTACGGCTGATCGGTCGCAACCAACGAGACAGTCTCAGCGATGAATTAGAACGCAGTGTCTATCTCACCTTCGAGTTCAAGGGGCTGGGCAGCCTCGGTGGACGACTGGAAGATGCCCTCGAAGAGGGCCTTCTCACTTATGAATAAACGGTTACCCATGACAATGAAAATGCGCTTCATCCTCCCCCTGTTGCTGCTGCTCAGCACCCCACTACATGCCGCCGTCGAGGAGATCGACGGCATCGCCGCGGTGGTAGACGACGATGTCATCACCCGCGGTGAACTGACCACTCGCCTGCAGGCCCTGGTCGCGCAACTGCAAAAGAAGGGCACCCAGCTGCCGCCGTTAAAGGTGCTGCAACGCCAGCTGCTGGAGCGCATGATCGTCGAACAGCTACAACTGGCGCAGGCCAGTCAGCTGGGGATCAAGGTCGGTGACGAGGAGCTGAACAAGATCATCGAGCGCATCGCCGAGCAGAACAAACTCAGCCTGTTGCAGTTTCGCAGCACACTGGAAAATGACGGGGTCTCATTTGCCACCTTCCGCGAGGAGATCCGCAAGGAGGTGATCATCACCCGCGTGCGCAACAGCCAGGTCGACAAGCGCGTCAACGTCTCACCGCAGGAGGTCGACAATCTGCTTGAGTTGCAGCGCCGCAATCAATCGAAAAACCAGGAGTTCCATCTGCAACACATCCTCATCGCCCTGCCCGCCGACGCCTCACCCGAGCAGATCGCCGAGAGCCAAGCGAAGGTGACACAGCTGCTCGGTGAGCTGCGCGGCGGCGCCGACTTTGGCAACATGGCGGTGAGCCATTCGGCAGGCCCGCAGGCGCTGGAGGGCGGTGACATCGGCTGGCGACGCCTGGCGCAACTGCCGGTGGCATTCGCCGAGGCGGTGAAGGGGATGAGCGTCGGTGAGATCAGCGAGCCGGTGCGCAGCACCAGCGGCTTCCACCTGCTTAAGGTGGTCGAGCAGCGCGGTGAAGAACGTCAGGTGGTGCGCCAGGTAAACGCCCGCCACATCCTCATCACCACCTCGGCGCTGATCTCCGATGCCGAGGCCAAACAGCGGCTGGAGCGACTGCGCGAGCGCATCCTCGCTGGTGAGGATTTTGCCGAACTGGCACGCGCCCACTCCGCCGACACCGGCTCCGCCGCCAAGGGGGGCGAGCTCGGCTGGGCAGACCCGGCGATCTTCGTCGAGGCCTTCCGCGACACCATCAAGCGCAGCAAGCCAGGCGCAATCAGCGCCCCCTTTAAAAGCCAGTTCGGCTGGCACATCCTGCAGGTGAACGAGTGGCGCGACCACGACAACACCGCCGAGGTCGAACGCAACCGTGCCTTCGAGGCACTGCGCGAGCGCAAGACCACCGAAGAGACCGAGAACTGGTTACGCCGCCTGCGCGACGAGGCCTATGTCGATATCCGTCTCGACAAATAATCTTGCACACCGCATCCGCACCGCAGCGCCTCGCCTATACCGCCGGTGAACCGGCGGGGATCGGCCCCGATCTGGCGATACAGCTGGCACAACGGCCACGCCACCACGAACTGGTGGTGATCGCCGACCGGGAGCTACTGCAACAGCGCGCCGCCACCCTGGGGCTGCCACTGCAGTTGCGCGACTACGATGAGGCCACGCCTGCCCGCCCCGCTGCCGCCGGAGAGCTGCTGGTGTTACACCAGCCCCTGAGCGGCAGCCGCGAGCCCGGCAGGCTGGATGTCGCCAACGCCCGGTACATCCTCGACACCCTGCGCCGCGCCACCGAGGGGTGCCTGAGCGGCGAATTTGCCGCGCTGATCACCGGCCCGCTGCATAAGGGGGTCATCAACGAGGCAGGAATCCCCTTTACCGGTCACACCGAATTTCTTGCCGGTCTGTGTGGCACAGAGAAGGTCGTGATGATGCTCGCGACCAATGAGCGTTGTGGCCTGCGCGTCGCCCTCGCCACCACCCACCTGCCGCTACGCGAGGTCAGCGACGCCATCACCGCCGAACGGCTGGAGTGGGTGCTACGCATCCTGTATCACGATCTGCAGCAGCGCTTCGGTTTAAGCGAGCCGCGCATCCTGGTCTGCGGCCTCAACCCGCACGCCGGTGAAGACGGCCATCTGGGGCATGAAGAGATCGAGGTGATCACCCCGCTGCTAGAGAAATTGCGCGGTGAGGGGATGAATCTTATCGGCCCGCTGCCCGCCGACACCCTGTTCACCCCACGTTATTTAGAACAGGCCGACGCGGTGCTGGCGATGTATCACGACCAGGGGCTGCCGGTGCTCAAACATCTCGGCTTTGGCCGTGCGGTGAATATTACCCTGGGGCTGCCGATCATCCGCACCTCGGTCGATCACGGTACCGCACTGGAGCTGGCTGGCACCGGAAAGGCACAAATCGGGAGTCTGGAGTATGCCATTGAGGTGGCGGTGGAGATGGCAGTGGCATAGCTCTCCCCTCCTTTGCCGCATGAAAATACTAACCATAAAAAAACATCCAGCCCTGGCTTGCGCAGCAACTGGCGGCTGTACTAATACAACAGGCGGTTCTGGCAAACACCGCCACTGGTCTCCTCAACGGTGACGCTGGCACCCGCGATGGACACCACACAGGAGTCGATTGTATCGCTACGTTTGCCCTGTTTGTTACAGCGATAACAGTCATAGGAGACAACCTGTAAGAAAGGCGGTTGTTACGGTCGCGGTTACATCCCTTGGCATATCCGCAGCACCCGTGTATCGTCGCGCCCATGGAACATAGAGCACGCAAACGCTTCGGCCAGAACTTTCTCCACGACCAGGGGGTGATCCACGGCATCGTCGCCGCGATTCGCCCGCGAGAGGGGGAACACCTGGTAGAGATTGGTCCCGGTATGGGGGCCATGACCGAGCCGCTGCTTGACGGCTGCAAGGCGATGGATGCGATAGAGCTGGATCGCGACCTCATTCCGGGCCTGCGCGTGCAGTTCGCGGTGCAGGGGGGGCTGACCCTGCACAACGCCGATGCGCTGAAATTCGACTTCTGCTCTCTGGCCGCGGATGCGCGCCCGCTACGGGTAGTCGGCAACCTCCCCTACAACATCTCCACGCCGCTGATTTTCCGTCTAATTGAGCAGTCCCACTGTATTCAGGACATGCATTTTATGCTGCAGCAGGAGGTGGTCAACCGTCTCGCCGCCGCGCCGGGCGGCGGTGACTACGGTCGCCTCAGCATTATGGTGCAGTACCACTGCCAGGTGGAAAAGCTCTTCACTGTGCCGCCCGAGGCCTTCAATCCCCCCCCCAAGGTGCACTCGGCCATCGTGCGTCTCACCCCCTACGAGACGCCTCCCGTCCCGGCGAAAGATGAGAAGCTGCTGGCACAGCTGGTCACCCAGGCCTTCCAGCAACGGCGCAAGACCCTGCGCAACAACATGAAAAAACTGCTTGATGCAGAGACTATCGAGGCACTCGGTATTGATCCGAGCCGTCGCCCCGAGACCCTGAGCCTGGAAGAGTTTGTGCGACTGGCCGATGCGCTCTACGCGCAGCAAAACGCTTAACCACAACCCGCATCAACGGCCCGTTATCGGCGCACCACGTTAGCTGCCCTGCCGCAACGCATGGAGCCCGAGCAGGAAATTATGTATGAGCAAGGTACTTCTCTGTAGCGAAATCGACTTCGATGCCCTGAGCGCGCTGCTGGCCCGCTTCGGCCTCAGCCTGGAGCGAGTGCCGGACGGCGAGCCCATCCCCGGTTCCTGGTTCGGCGAACCCGAGGCGGGCATTATCGCCCGTCGCGTACTGGCCCGTGGCGATACCCCGCTGCACTCCGCATTGCATGAAAGCTGCCACCTCATCTGCATGGACGAGGCCCGCCGCGCGGTGCTGCACACCAACGCCGGGGGCGACTATGATGAGGAGAACGCCGTCAACTACATGGAGATCACCCTTGGCGGCTACCTTGAAGGGGTGGGGCGCGAGCGCATCTTTGCCGACATGGACAGCTGGGGCTACACCTTTCGCCTCGGCTCGGCACAGGCCTGGTTCGAGCAGGACGCCGAGGATGCCCGCCAGTGGCTGCTAACTCATGACCTGCTCAACCCGGACGGCTCCCCCACTTGGAAATTGCGTGCCTGACCCTCATTATCCTTAGCGAAGTGGTTGAACAGTTGCACCGCGCTGTCTAAGCTCAAAACGAGCGTACGGCGGCTCATTAACTGCAGAACAACCATGGAGATCTCATGAACTTCGAATCGATGCACAATTACTACGAGTCGCTGGTGATTGAGCACGTCATGAACACCGTCGCCGAAAACGGCGACTATGACGAAGATTTTCTGGAAGATGTGGCCTGTCTGGCCCTCAACCAACTGCCGGCCCGTTATGTGCGTCACGATGTCGACATGGCCTTCTTCCTCACCTCCCGTGAGCGCGAGAAGATGCATAATGAGATCACCGAGGCCGTGCTCGAAGCGGTCCGTACCATCAGCGAGCGCAACCGCGGAAACGCTCAAACCTGAATTTCAGACGCCGCCAGGGAGGGTAGTGTGGAGAGAACCATGAATACAGCCAGTGAAACACCCCCCATCGCCATCGAAGTAGAGACCCACTACGTGGAGGAGGAATCCTACCCGGCCGATGAGCGCTTTGTCTTCGCCTACACCATCACCATCCGCAACAACAGCGATGCCCCGGCCAAACTGCTTACCCGTCACTGGGTGATCACCGATGGTCACGGCAAGGTCGAAGAGGTGCATGGCGAAGGGGTGGTGGGTGAGCAGCCACACATCGGCCCCGGCGATTACTTTCGGTACACCAGCGGTGCCGTACTCGACACCCCCATCGGCACCATGGAGGGGAGCTATCAGATGATTAGCGACAACGGTAAGCACTTCGATGCCACGATCCCCATGTTTACCCTCAGCCAGCCCCATAGCCTGCACTGATGGGCCTCAAACAGAGTTACACCCTCTTCGCCTCACTGTACGACCCGCTGATCGCCAGAGCCAGCGAGTCGATACGGGCAGAAAACCTCAAACCGTTACAGGCAGAGCAGGACAAAGAGATCCTGTTAATGGGTATCGGTAGCGGCCTCGACATCCCCCACCTGCCCGCAGGCAATCGCTACACCGGCATCGACCTTACCCCGGCGATGCTCGAGCGTGCACGCATGCGTGCCGCAGGGCGCCATGACATTGAGCTGCACGAAGGCGATGTGATGGCGATGCCCTACAATGACAACAGCTTTGACATTGTCGTCATGCACCTCATTCTCGCCGTGGTGCCGCAACCGCACCTTGCCCTTAAGGAGGCCGCGCGCGTGCTGCGTCCCGGTGGACGTATATTACTGCTCGATAAATTCCTGAAACCCGGTGCCTGGGCCCCGGTACGCCGCACCCTCAACCTGCTCAGCCGACACGTTGCCACCCGCACCGACGTGGTGTTTGAGGAGGTGTTACAACACTGCCCACAACTCACGCTGCAGCACGATACCCCGGCACTGGCAGGTGGCTGGTTTCGGCGACTGGAATTATGGAAAGAAAATTAAGCCCATACAAACGGCTACAGACTTTCCAGCAGCCGCTTCAACGATGAGCGCCACTCTCGCCAGCAAACGCTAAGCTGTTAGAATTAAGAAAAAATCTGAGATGGACAGACTATGAGCACCTACGCCATCGGCGATATTCAGGGCTGTTACGACGAGCTACAACAGCTACTGCAACAGATTCAGTTCGACCCTGCCGAAGACACCCTGTGGTTTACTGGCGACCTGGTCAACCGCGGCCCCAAATCCCTGGAGACACTGCGCTTTGTACAAGGACTGGGGGAGAGCGCCATCACCGTGCTCGGCAACCACGATCTGCACCTGCTGGCAGTGTGGCAAAACAAGCACAAACATTTCAGTTCAAACGATGGGCTGCGGGCTGTCTTTGAGGCCGACGACGGCGAGCAGTTACTGCAGTGGCTGCGCGTCCAGCCGCTGATGCACTACGACGCCAAACTGGACTACGCGATGATTCACGCCGGCCTGCCTCCGCAGTGGGACAGGGATGAGGCTCTGGCCCGCGCCGCCGAAGTAGAAAAGGTGCTGCGAGGCAGGAAATTTCATGAATTTCTTGGCCACATGTACGGTAACAAACCAACGTGCTGGTCGGAAAAACTAGATGGCTGGGATCGCCTGCGCTTTATCGTCAACTGCTTTACCCGCCTGCGCTTTTGCAAGGCTGACGGCAAGCTGGAGTTTAAGCACAAGGGCGAAGTGAAGAATGCCCCCGAGGGCTACCTGCCGTGGTTCGAGGTGGCGCCGCGTAACAGCCGCCAGCAACGACTGGTCTTCGGTCACTGGTCGGCGCTGGGGCTCTACCAGCAGCACAACGTCCACTCCATCGATACCGGCTGCCTGTGGGGCGGCGCGCTTACCGCGCTGCAACTGGAAACGGGGGAGATCACCTCCCTGTCGTGCCAGGGTTTTCAGACCCCCTGAGCCGGGTATCTCAACTTACTCTTTAGCCCCCCTGCAACAGCGCCGCAAACTCCTGTGCTGGCATCGGCCGATAGAAGTAATTCCCCTGATAGTGATAACAACCGAAGGAGTCTAGCAACGCCTTCTCCTCGACGGTCTCTACCCCCTCCGCAAGAACGTCGATGTCCATGCTGTTGGCCATCATGATAATGGTCTCAGTAATCGAACGTGAGACCTTGTTGATAGTGACATCGCGCACAAAACTCTGATCGACCTTGAGCTGATCAATGGGGATGCGGTGTAGATAGGAGAGTGACGAGTAGCCAGTGCCAAAGTCATCCAGCGAGATGCGGATCCCCAACTCCTTAAGCGTATTGATCGTAGCAATCGCCTGTTGCGGGTCGGCAACCAGCGCCGTCTCAGTCAGCTCAATCTTTACATACTCCGGCGGCACGGCAAATTCGATCAGGTGCTTCTTCAGATTGTCGATAAAACAGTTGTCCTGAAACTGCTTGGCACTCATGTTGAGTGAGATACAACCGAAGTCATCGGGCAGGCCGGCGGCAAGCAGCCGAGCCAGTTCACGGATCCCCTCACGAAACACAAAGTTGCCTATCTCGTGAATCAGATCGCTCTGCTCGGCCATCGGAATAAACTCGGCGGGGGAGACAAAGCTACCCTCATGCTGCCAGCGCAGCAGCGCCTCTGCCCCCAACACCTTGCCCTGCCGGTCTACCTGCGGCTGATAGTAGAGCATCAACTCGCCACTGTTGATCGCCGCACGCAGCAACACCTCCATCTGATAAGACTCAACGGCAGCCTTGTGTAGCTCTTCCGAGAAGAAGTGGTAATTGGAACCCTTACTCTGCTTGGCGCGGTCCAGCGCAACAAAGGCATTCTGCATCACATCCTGTGCGCCCAGATTCTCCTGCGGGAAGGTGGCGATACCGATATTAATACCCACCCGGACCACATTACCGTTAACGGTTTCACCACTGCTGGCGTACTGAATGATCGACTCGGCCAACTGGCCGCCACGTGTCGAAAGATCGGCGGCCCGCTCTACACGTGGCAAAGCCAACAGAAAACTACTGCCGCTGGCACGACCCAGAATGGCACCGGCGCCGCAGTGGTCACGTACGTGATCGATAAACCGTTCAAGATACTTATCGACCACGACCGTTCCCAACGACTCGTTCAACAAACCGAGCTGTACAAAACGCATGTAAAAGAGCAGCCCGCGTTCCCCCTTGGGCCGAGACGCGGTCATGTCCTTATGCAACAGCTCACCGAATAACCGGCGATTGGGCAGCCCTGTGGCCTGATCATAGTTACTGATATAGGTCAGCTGCTCCTCGGCCTGCTTAAGTTGCGACATATCGCTAAAACTGGCGACATAATTTTGTACCCTGCCTGCATCATCTTTGACGGCATTGATGCGTAACAACTCAGGGAAGATTTCACCGTCTTTACGCTTATTCCAGATCTCGCCAATCCAGAAGCCCCGACTGTTAAGCTGTGACCACATGTCACGGTAAAACGCCTCATCGTGCCGCCCCGACTTGAGCAGTGAGGTGTTACGACCAACGGCCTCATCGGCCTCATAGCCGGTTATTTCGGTAAAGATGCGATTGGCACTTAATATGATCGCCTCGGCATCGGTGACCACAATCGCCTCATTGGTATTAAAGGCCACCGCGGCAATTTTAAGCTCCTCTTCATTGGCTCGTTGCTCCGTAACATCGATACCTGAGGCGATAACAAATTCAACCTGTCCCTTATCATCCAGCAGCGCGGTATTTGCCCAGTCGATCAGTCGTTTCCCCCCAGACTTCATCATCCAGTGGTTGGTATAAGTATTGGGGAAGAAACCAGCAACCAGGTTATCGAACACCGCCTCAACCTCTACCCGCTGTTCCGGTGGAACCAGCTTGTCCCATAATGGCCTGCCGATAATCTCATCGCGATTAAAGCCCGTCACCAGCTCTGCCGTGTGGTTAAAACGAATGATCGTTCCCCTTCGATCCAGCACGGCCACGACCGCCCCAAGGGTGTCGACCAGCTTGTTGGCAAACTCCGCATTGCGCAGCGACTCACGGCTTAAGTCAGCCGCCAGCTGCTCCGCCTCGGCCAGTGAGCGCTGGTTCTGCTCGGCCATGCGCAGGGCAAAGCCCTTCTCCTTTTGCGACAGTTTCAGATCACTGTTAAGTACCACACCGGTAATTACTAGGATCAGCATCACCACGGTAATCACCATCGCGGCCATCACCTCCACGCTCATCCCCTTATCGGCCGAAAGACAAACCGCATTAGGGTCAATCAGCTGCGCCCCCATCGCCGTGTAGTGCATACCGGCAATGGCAATGCCCATAATCAGTGCGGCAATACTCTTCCGGGCATCAAAAAAGGTGAGGCTGGTCGAATAGACAAAGGCAAAACGAATAGCAAAAAACGAGGCGATATAGGCAATCAAGAGGGAAGCCAGGAACAGCGAGGGGTCAAACTCGATAGCGGGCGACATCTGCATCGCGTAGATGCCGGTATAGTGCATGCCAGCAACTCCGCCCCCCATCATCAGGGCGCTCAGGGCATTACTCGAAAAATCGAGTTCTTCACTGATGAAGATCACATAGAGCGCCACTATAGAGGAGATGATCGCCAGCAGTAGCGAGAAGAGTGTCAGCGGGATGTCATAGCCGATAGGAATAGGTAGATGGTAGGCCAGCATGCCTATAAAGTGCATCGCCCAGATACCGATACCCATGGCAACAGCACCGCCGAGCAACCAACCTACAACCTGTTGACGGTGCGCCTTAATGCGAGAGGCGATGGCCAGAGAGATCTGTGAGGCGATCACTGCCACCACCACCGAAAGTATTACCAACTTGTAGTCGTACCAATATTCCACTTCATCTTCCACACGTAGTGATAACAAAGACCATCCATTTGCGCACACCGGCTAACAGGGCCGATGCCTGAGTCTATTCACCCGGCATCGCCAAGGATTATATACGTTACCTTCACCCTATAGAGAAAATGGGGATTGGCCCGCACAAAATAATGATGCGCAGCAGGTAGATCGCCTGCTTGACAGCATTATGCTCAAACGCCTACAATTCGATACATGTCGAACTATAGAAATAATATTGAGCGCGATGCGGATCGCTTCAAGGCCCTGAGCAACCCTCACCGTCTGGCGCTGTTTCAGCGCCTGACCCACTGCTGCGCACCCGGCACCGCCTGCGACATTGAACAGGCATCGCAGTTAAGTGTAGGGGAGCTCGGTGAGGGGCTGAATATCGCCCCCTCCACCCTGTCGCACCACCTCAAAGAGCTCAACCGCGCCGGGCTGGTGCAGATGGAACGCCGTGGCAAGCAGGTGGTCTGCTGGGTCGAGGCCGCAACCCTGAAGGCGTTGGCCGGTCTGTTCGCCGACCCGCTCAACGCACCTGAACAATAAACCCTGATTATGAACCGAGGAGAAACCCATGAGTGATTGCTGCACTCCATCATCCGGCTGCTGCGAGCCTGAAAATAAAAAGCCCAACCACGCCGACCACGACCAGCACCGCCAGGGCGTGCGCGATGCTTATGCCCAGGTAGCGCAGGCCGATAACGCCGATGAAGGCTGCGGCATTGGCGCCAGCTGTTGCGGCACCACCGATGACGCCTCCATCAATACCCTGATCTCCACCCGCCTGGGCTACAGCAAGGCGGAGCTGGAGCTGGTTCCCTCCGGGGCCGACATGGGGCTGGGCTGCGGCAACCCCAAGGCGATCGCGGCGCTCAAGCCGGGGGAGGTGGTGGTGGATCTGGGCGCCGGTGGCGGCTTCGACTGCTTCCTTGCCGCCCATGAGGTAGGCCACTTGGGCCACGTCATCGGCGTCGACATGACCCCCGACATGCTCTCCAAGGCGCGCGCCAATGCGGTGAAGGGGATGTTCGAGAATGTGGAGTTTCGCCTCGGCGAGATCGAGCACCTGCCGATCGCCGATGAGACCGCCAATGTGATCATCTCCAACTGCGTGATCAACCTCTCGCCCAACAAGCCGCAGGTGTTTAAAGACGCCTTTCGTGTGCTGAAGGCGGGCGGACGTCTTGCCATCTCCGACGTGGTCGCCACCGTAGAGCTGCCGGAGACGATGCGTAACGACGCCGGCCTCATCGCCGGTTGTATGGGCAATGCCTCTTTGATCGAAGATCTGGAGAAAATGATGGCGGATGCCGGTTTCGAGCAGATCAGGATCCAGCCCAAGGATGAGTCAAAAGAGTTCATCAAGGACTGGGCACCGGATACCAACGTCACCGACTATGTCGTCTCTGCCAGTATTGAGGCGGTGAAGCCCGGTGGCTGTGGTTGCGGAACCAGTTGCTGCTGATTATGTAGGTCACGTTGCGCCCGCTACGTGACGAGCGGTGTGGAGTGAGCGTCAGGTAGCGTATTCACCCAACCTGACCTACTTCTCGCCAGCGTACACTGCTACACTCCGCCGCCATGTTGAAATTTACCGATCTCTCTCTGCGTCGTGGGCCACGCCTGTTATTTGAACAGGCCAGCTTTACCATCCACCCAGGCCACAAGGTGGGGCTTACCGGCAGCAACGGCTGCGGCAAGTCGAGCCTGTTCGCGCTGCTGCGCGGCGAGCTGCATAGCGACGGCGGCGACTTCTCCCTGCCACCCAAATGGGTCATCGCCCATGTGGCGCAGGAGACACCCGCGGTGGCCGTCTCCGCCATCGACTATGTGCTCGATGGCGATGCGGAGCTACGCCAGGTCGAGGCCGATCTGGCTGCCGCCGTTGAGGCCGATGATGGCCACCGGCAGGGCGAGCTACACGCGCAGCTGGAGTCGATAGACGGCTACACCGCCCGCTCGCGCGCCGCCCGCCTGCTGCACGGTCTCGGCTTCAAACCCGGCCAGGAGGAGAACATGGTCACCACCTTCTCCGGTGGCTGGCGCATGCGCCTGAATCTGGCACAGGCGCTGATGTGTCGCTCCGATCTGTTGCTGCTCGATGAGCCCACCAACCACCTCGACCTCGACGCAGTGATCTGGCTGCAGGAGTGGCTGCGCGCCTACCCCGGTACACTGCTGCTTATCTCCCACGACCGTGATTTTCTCGATGATGTGGTGGGCGAGATCCTCCACGTCGAGCAACAGCGCATCACCCTTTACAGCGGCAACTACAGCGCCTTTGAGCGCATCCGTGCCGAACGCCTGGCCAACCAGCAGTCGGCCTACGAAAAGCAGCAGCGCGAGATCAAACATGTGCAGTCGTTCATCGACCGCTTTCGCGCCAAGGCCACCAAGGCGAAGCAGGCACAGAGCCGCATCAAGGCGCTGGAACGGATGGAGCAGATCGCCCCGGCCCATGTCGACTCGCAATTTCACTTCGCCTTTCGGACGCCGGAAAAACTACCCGACCCGCTACTCACCCTCGACAAGATCGACGTCGGTTACAACGACACTCTGATCCTTAACGGCGTCACCCTGTCGCTCTATCCCGGCGATCGCATCGGCCTGCTCGGTCACAACGGCGCAGGAAAATCGACACTGATCAAATTGATCGCTGGTGAGCTGGATACACGCGCCGGTGAGATAAAAACGGCGCAGGATCTCAAGGTCGGCTACTTCGCCCAGCACCAGCTGGAGCAGCTGCATTTGGACAGTACCCCGCTGGAACACCTGCAACGGCTCGACCCGAAGGCCGATGCACAATCCCTGCGCGACTTCATCGGTGGCTTCGGCTTCTCGCACGACCGCGCCCTCTCCCCGGTCGCCCCCTTCTCCGGCGGCGAGAAGGCGCGCCTGGTGCTGGCGCTGCTGGTATACCAGCGCCCCAACCTGCTGCTGCTCGACGAGCCGACCAACCACCTCGACCTGGAGATGCGTCACGCCCTGGCGCTGGCACTGCAGGACTTTGAAGGGGCACTGGTGGTGGTCTCACACGACCGTCACCTGCTGCGCAGCGTCACCGATAAACTGTTGCTGGTCGACAGCGGCAAGGCCGATGAGTTTGACGGCGACCTTGACGACTATCGCCGCTGGGTCACCACCCAGCAGAAGGAACAGGCCACCGCCGACAGCGGCAACGATGAGGGCAGTAGCGTCTCACGCAAAGACCAGCGCCGACTCGACGCAGAGCGACGTAAACAGCTGCAACCGCTAAAAAATAAATTACAGAAGCTCGAAAAACAGATCGACACACTCAGTGAAAAACGCGACAGCCTCGATGCACAACTGGCCGACAGCGAGCTCTACAGCGACGACAACAAAGAGAAGCTCAAGCAACTGCTACGCGAAAAAGGCGAGCTTGATCAGTCACTGGAACAGGCCGAAGAGCAGTGGATGGAACTGGGTGAGGAGCTGGAGGCAGCGCAGGCCGAATAACATCATACAAGGGTGGGTACCGCCCACCAGTGCGATCACTGCAAAGAGAAAACTATCGGTACCGTCAAGCATAATAACGAAGTCATCACCACCAATCCTGGCTACCGTGCCCCCCTGGCGCGTAGCGCCAGTCAGACATCGGCTGACCTCTACCACCAGTAGGTCAGGTTGCGACAGCTACCTGACGCTATACCGCAGCAGAGTCACGTAGCTATCGCAACGTGACCTACCAACTTCGGATAGATCCCAACGAAACCTACCGCCCCCCCTCATACAACACCCGCCAGCTTTTATCGGCCTTCACCAGATAAAGTCGCTTGCCCATTTCGCTGTAGTAATTATTAGAGTCGTATTTCTGTTTCAGGTTGACCACCATCATTTCACGGCCATCGCCTGCCATGCGGGGGTAGGCGAAAAGTGAGATGTCATCCAGTGCGACCTTCTGCCATTTTTTGCCTTTGGCGACGCGGCGCTTGCGCTGCTGCCAGCTCTTTTTATTATGTCCGTCGGCCCAGAAGTTGTTGTCGTAGTGGGTGAGATAGCGCTCGACATCACCGCTCTGCCAGTCGCGACGCCACGACTCGACGGCGCCCGCCACCTCATCACGTAACGCAACGTAGTCATCGCGCGCCAGCCACTCGACCTTGTCACTGACAACAATGGGTGTGGTGCCGGGGTGAAGGTAGTCGGCCACTGCGGTGAGGTCGATATTGGGCAGCACCACGCAGCCTTCGCTATCGAGCGGCGGGCGGCTGTAGTAGGCGGCCTCGGTGCCGTGCAGCCAGATACCGTAGCCGGTCTTGCCGAGGTGGCGGTCCCACTCGTTGGGGTAGTTCATCGGGTAGGCGCTCACACCGTAGAGATCGGGCAGTTTGTCACCGGAGATATGGCGGGTAATAAAATAGACCCCCTCCGGGGTGCGCAGGTCACCGCTGAGTTTTTTATTGCCGTTGGCCTTGCCGGTACTCACATAAAAATCCTGCACCAGCCGGGGCGTACCGTCGGCCTCACGCTCGTAGACGTAGAGGCGGTGGCTGCGCTTGTCGACCAGCAGGGCGCTCTTCACCTCATCGTCCAGCGCCAGCAGGGCGCGCGGCAATCTGCCCTGTGGTAGGGTCTCCAGATAGGCGTTGAGGCGCGCCTCGGCCTCCTGGCGCAACAGCCCCAACCCCTCCTGCTGCGTGGCGGTATCGACGAGAGGGGGGTTGGTGCCGATATCGCTAATCACGCGGGTCTGCGCCAGCAGCATGTCGCCCTGCACCAGATGGGCCAGATGAAACTTTGGCTCGCGCTTGAGCAGGCCACCCAGCTCGCTCAGGGCCTCCTCGAAGTAGCCCGACTTGAACTCGAGCAGCGCCAGCAGCAGGCTCGCCTCATGATCCTGCGGGTAGCGTTGCAGGCGCTGGCGCAACCGCTGGTGGGCCTGCTCATAGAGGGCACCGCGGTTGCCGATGGTGGCAAGGGCACCATCCGCGACCGCCACGTTCTCGCCCGGATGTGCCGCATAAAGTACCAGTGGCGACAGCAGTACCGTCGCAGCGAACAGGGTCGTCAGGAGTCGTCTAGCCATTTAGTTGATCACCTCAATGGTATATTCATCGCCAATCTTCCACTCACCACTGCGCAGCACCAGAATAAAGCCCTTGCGGGTGGTGTCGCGGTAGTTATCGGAACGATAGCGCTGCAACAGCTTGACCGTAAGTGAATTGTCGCTGGTGCTGCTGACCTCAAAGTCACTCAGCATGACCTCAATCTTTTTCGGTTTTTTCAGGCGCACGCGCCGCTCCGCCTGCCACTGTGCACGGGTCAAATCGCGTGGCGGCAGGAACTCATCGTCATAGGCGGCAAGATAGGCCTCGACATCATTGGCCGACCAGGCCGCGGCCCACTGCTTGAGTGCGGCGATGGCGCCACCGGCATCAAACTCCACTGCGCTCGGTGGCGGTGTGGCCTGCGCAACGGCAACAGGCTCTGTGCGCCGGGGGGCTGGAACCACTGTCGGGGTGGGGGGGGCTGTCTGTTCAGCTTTTGCGGCCGGTTTGGGTGAGGGTGTCGACACGGGCTCCGGTTTCACCGCAGGCTTTGGTGCCGCTTGCGCTACCCGGTCTGGCACAGGCCTGGCTGCCACCTCCGGTTGCGGCAGCGCCACGACAGTCACCTGCAGCGGCTCTGAGGTGCCGTCGCGATGGTCCAGTGTCACCAGCCTCAGCCCCTGCTGCTTCTCGTTCATACGCAGGGCCCTGGCGTAGGAGTTACGCGACATCTCCACATAGACACGGCTCAGGTTCTTGTAGATGGCCGCGTAGCGCTGATCACTCTTCATCCCACGGGTGAGCTGCTCGCTCGCCTCCTGCAGGCGACCCGTAGCGGCATACAGCGTGGCAAGGTTGTTATAGGGGGTGGGGTCTTCTGGTGCCTCTTCGATCAGGGCGCGATAGATGGCCTCGGCCTCCTCATTACGCTTCAGCCCAGCCAGCGCATTGGCCTGTAGCAAGCGTGAACGACGCGTTTCAGGCTCTGCTGCCAGCCGATTCAGGGCCTTCTGGTGGCTCCCCGCCTCAATTAGCATGGCCACCTCATCGAGGTTAGCGGCCAGAGGTCCACTCAGTAGGAGTAGCAGAACCCCGGTCAGTGCCTTACCCACAGGTTGATACATGAAAATCCTTGCAGTTATCGTGGCCTCTACCGCGCCACACTTTATATAGACTGCGCAAAGTATATCGGTTGTACCGCTCGGTATAAACCATCACGTCAGGCCGCTAGCTCCACAGCCCCATGGTGCGTTAGCACACAGCCAGGTGCACAGTCGAATAAAAACCGCCAGCTCTGACACGACAACCCTGACACACCTCTGCAGATGACACGTATCTGACATAGTGCGACTGACACGGTGTGTCGCTACCCATATGCCACGGGCACTCCTTCCTTAATTCTCATTCACCTGCTTAAAACCCGCCCATTCCACCACCTGAAACAACACAAAAGAGTGCAGAGCATTCCATAGAACAAACGCTATCTATTTCATTTTTAAGGGAGAATCTTTTTTCTGTTTTCCACATTGAATTCTCTCAGATCTGATATAGGCTTTGGGTTGCAAAGGGTGCAAATCATCGTATGGTTGCATAGTGCTATTTACTCGAACTGACGCGAATTAATGGCTACTGATTTCTCTCTAACAGCAAATTAAGTAGTACTGTCCGCGATGTTCAGTGAATGGCTACTGTCGGTAAGGTCAACTTATCGCAAATGCTCGGGCAACGCACCCGCGTACATACGTGATAGTCACTCCCCTCAGGCTTAGTATTACAGTGCCGCCGAATTTGAACTATAGGCGGAGCGTATTTCAACAAGGAGTAATACCATGAAAAGTTCGAAATGCAGCAAGATCTCGTCATTGCTGGGTGGCGGCCTATTGGCCGCCACCTTGCTGACGGGATACTCATCCGCACAGGCGGGGGTGTTCGACAACATCTTTGAGATGGATGGCAACCCCAATGCCGCATCAGGAGCCCCCAGTGACTGGGAGGATCTCTACAACAACGGTGATGCCATCGTTAAGCTAGTCCCCATTACCGACCGCGTCGGTCTGCCCTTTACTGGCCCCGACAATATGTTCCACCACGGCTGTAAGGACGTTAACGACCTGCTCAACTGTTACGTCAAGGCGGCCGACAAGACCCTGCCCGACAAGAACGACTACGAGAACGGCTCCATCGCCCTCTACAACCTGAGTGGCCTGACATCACCGGAACCCATTGATGGCCTGCCCGGTGGCATGACTGGCTACCATCAGAATGGCGACCTCATCATCGTGATGCAGGGCGATGTCTACGCCCCCAACGGCGACGCCTCCCTCGGCGGCTGGTTCTTCCAGGAGCAGATCCCGGCACCGCTCCCCGGCGAGAGCTTCAGCGTCGGCCGCACCAACGGTGACATCTTCATCGAGGCCGACTTCACCGGCGGCGGCTCGGATGTCACCTTTGCCGTCTACACCTGGAACACCGGCGTGAAGAAGAATCTGCAACAGCTGATTTCAGGCGAGGGGCTGCGCTGTGGCAATCTCGCCAACCCGCTGGGCTGCGCCATCTCCAATGACGCAGGTCCTGTCGATACCGTGTGGCCCTACATCGCCAAGGGGGATGCGGCACCAAATCCCTATAGCGACCAGTACCCCACCACCACCTTCTTCGAGGGGATCTTCAACTTCTCCGCGGCGCTGCGCCTGCTGGGGCTGAATGAGGGGTGCTACACCAACTTCCTCTACGAGACCCGCTCCTCGCACTCCATCGACGCCAAGCTGCATGACTACATCCTTGGCGAAATACCGATGTGCGGTGTCGAGGTGACCAAGACCGGGCCGACCCAGTCCAAGCCGACTGACGATACCCAGTACACCATCACCATCGAAAACACCGGTTTGGTACCGCTAACCGAGCAAAGCATCAATGACACCCTGCTCGGCGACCTATCGGGTGATTGTGCCAATATCCTCAATCCCGGCGATATCTGCACCATCAATGCTAACCGCACCGTTCTGGCGACCGACCCCGACCCGCTGCCCAACACCGTTACCGCCATCTACAACTACGGCAGTGACAGCGTCCAGGACAGCGCAGGCCACTCGGTGGACCTGTTCGTACCCGGTATCAACATTACCAAGACGGGCACCGCCATCTCCAAGGCGGGTGATGATGTGACCTATACCTTCACCATCACCAACCTGACCGACGGCGATCCCGCCACGCCCGCGTATGACGGCTCGGCGCCAAACCTGTTGCTGACCAGCATCAGCGACACCCTGCTGGGCGATATCTCGTCCAACGCCAATGCCGCTGGTTGTGGCACTTTGGCCGTAGGTGGTTCCTGTACCTTCGATATCACCCGCACGGTACTTGCCACCGATGCCGACCCGACACCGAATACGGTAACGGTTCACTACTCACCGGACGGCTTCCCCAACGATATCCCCGACAGCGACTCCCACAGCGTGGACCTGTTCGCCCCGGCGGTGGAGATCATCAAGACCGGTGAAACCGTCTCCAAGGCGGGCGATGCGGTCACCTACCAGTTCACCATCAACAACAAGACCGATGGCGACCTGACCACTGGCGCGCTGGATGGCACTGCTCCCGACCTGGTGTTGGATAGCATCAACGACACCGTGCTGGGCGATCTCGCAACCCCGGCCAATGCGGCGGGCTGCGGTACCCTCAGCCTGGGCGGCTCCTGTAACTTCTCGGTAACGCGTACCGTGCTGGGGACCGACCCGGACCCGCTGGATAACACCGTCACCGTGCACTACCATCCTGTCGACTTCGACAACGACGTAGCTGACAACGATAACCACAGCGTGGATCTGTTCTACCCCGATGTGGAGATCGTGAAAACCGGTGATGCCATCTCCAAGGCAGGGGATCAGGTGACCTACCAGTTCACCATCACCAACAAGACCGATGGCAATCTGAACACGGCGGCTATCGACGGCACCGCACCCGATCTGGTGCTGGCCACCATCAGCGACTCGCTGCTGGGTAATCTCGCAACCCCGGCCAATGCGGCGGGCTGTGGTACCTTGGCCCTCGGCGCCTCCTGTAACTTCTCGGTAGCGCGTACCGTACTGGGAACGGATCCGGATCCGCTGGACAACACCGTCACCGTGCTCTTCAATCCGGAGGGCTTCCCGAATAACATCACCGATACGGATACCCACTCGGTCGATCTATTCGCCCCTGCGGTGCAAATTGCCAAGACCGGGGAAACCATCTCCAAGGCGACTGATGATGTGACCTACCAGTTCACCATCACCAACCTGACTGATGGTGACCTCAACACGGCCGCATTGGATGGCGTTGCCCCCAACCTGCAACTTTCCACCATCAGCGATACGCTGCTGGGTGACTTGGCCACCCCGGCCAATGCAGCAGGCTGTGGCACCCTGGCCCTGGGCGGCTCCTGTAACTTCTCGGTTGTGCGTACCGTACTGGCAACCGACCCGGATCCGCTGGGTAACACGGTCACCGTGCACTACAATCCTGCGGGCTTCGACAACGACATCACCGACAATGATTCCCACAGCGTGGACCTGTTCCATCCTGAAGTGGAAATCGCCAAGACCGGTGATGAGAAGTCCAAGGTCGGTGATGATGTCACCTACACCTTCACCATCACCAACAAGAGTGACGGCGACCTGACCACCGCGGCACTGGATGGCACCGCACCCGACCTGACGCTGGCCAGTATCACCGACAGCGTCATCGGCAGCCTTGCCACAGAGGCGACCACAGCAGGCTGTAACACCCTGCCGCTGGGCTCCTCCTGTACCTTCCAGGTCACCCGTACCGTGCTGGGTACCGACCCGGATCCGTTGGGTAACACGGTGAACGTGCTCTATCACCCGGCTGGCTTCCCCAACAACGTGCCGGATAGTGATAGCCACAGCGTTGACCTGTTCCAGCCCGAGTGGACCCTGGCAAAGATCTGTAAAGATCCGAGCGACGGGGACAGCGAGGTGGTTGTAGGCCAGGATGCCCAGTTCGTGTTCACCCTGAACAACACCAGTTCAGGCGACACACCGGCACTCAACCTGGTCAGCGCCACCGACACCCTGCTGGGCAACATCGCTTCGCAGATGCCGGATCCGCTGCCACTGGGTGAGTCCACCGTGAGCATCAACTACACCACCTCGGCACCGGGTATCTTGAGCAACACCGCTGATGTGGTTTATCAGGTGGCCGGCTTCCCGAACCAGCTGCCGCAGACAGCCAGTGGCTCCTGCACCGTGGTTCCGGGTGACGAGGGTTGTACCCCCGGCTTCTGGAGAAACCACACCGAGCTGTGGGATGGTATTGGTTCAGATGATGTAACCACCACCATCCAGACCACTGATGGCTTCAACGCCACCTTCGGCGTCACCCCGGCCCAGTCCGGCCTGGCTGACACGGTGACGCTGATAGATGCAGTGAACCTGGGGGGTGGCGGCCTGATGGCCCTCAACCGCCACGCCGCGGCCGCCCTGCCTAGCGCGGAGTCTGTGAACTACAGCTACAGCCTGGCAGGGGTCATTGCCCTCTACCGTGATGCGGTTGGAGCGGATGCCGGTCCCGAGTCCATCTACTCGGCACTGGCCAAGCTCTCAGCGGCCAACGAGAAGGGATGCCCGCTTAACTAAAGGAGGAAAAAGCGCCGGGTCGAGAGGCCCGGCGCTTTTTTTTGTCCTAAACTTCAGAACAGAGGCTCGAAACCACATGGAGAATGCCCAATGAGAATAACATGGCAGAACACCAACTTATCTCTGGCAAGCGTACTGCTCATCACCCTCAGTGCCTGCAGTGGAGGGGGCGGTGGCGGGGGC
>JBFFMJ010000018.1:0-36870 GCA_041554195.1 Thiohalomonadaceae bacterium | reverse complement strand
GCTCGCTTTTAACCGGCTGGGGCGCTTCCTCGGCGACGGGCTGCGGCTCGCTTTTAACCGGCTGGGGCGCTTCCTCGGCGACGGGCTGCGGCTCGCTTTCGACCGGCTGGGGCGCTTCCTCGGCGACGGGCTGCGGCTCGCTTTCGACCGGCTGGGGCGTTTCCTCGGCGACGGGCTGCGGCTGGCTTTCGACCGGCTTGGGTGTTTCCTCGGCGACGGGCTGCGGCTGGCTTTCGACCGGCTGGGGCGTTTCCTCGGCGACCGGCTGCGGCTGGCTTTCGACAGGCTGGGGTGTTTCCTCAGCGACGGGCTGCGGCTGGCTTTCGACCGGCTGGGGCGTTTCCTCGGCGACCGGCTGCGGCTGGCTTTCGACCGGCTGGGGCGTTACCACCTTGGTGGGGTGCGGCTTACGCTCTACCGCTTGTGGTTTAGCCTCAGCAGCGGGTGGTTGTACTTCGGCAACCGGCTGAGTTGCTGCCTGGCTGCTTTCACCACTTACTCTTGGATTACTTACGGTGCCATCGAAGTCACGAAGCGGACCACGACGGCGACCACCACGCTTTCCGCGGCGAGTACTCGCCGGTTCTGGTTTTTCGGTGGTGGCTGCATTTTTCTCTTCGACCGGCTTCTGTTCCTGGCCCTTGGGCTTAGCCGGTTTCTGCTCTCGGCGTTTCTGTTGGCCCTGCTGTTTCTGGGTAGCGCCATCGCTACGACTGCCACGGCGGGTACTGCTTCGGCTACGCTGGCGTTTATCGCCTGACTGGCTTTTGCGCTGACGTTGCGGCTTACTCTCCTTTTTCTCTTCCTCGGGCGCTTCGCTGGAGAAAAGACCGCCGATCAGACGACGCAGGAAACCAGGCTTAGCCTCCGTTTTGGCCTTTGCCTTTGCCTTTGTCTTTGCCTTGGGCCTGGCGCGGGGTTCTTCTACCGCACGGGGCGGTGGAGCGGTGGTTTGTACCACACCCTTGACGGCGGGTTCTTCGCGCTTGGCCTTGGGCTTATCCTGCGCTCTGGTGTTGACCTCTTCGGTCTCTTCGATGGCGGTAGCCATCTCGTAACTGGCCTGTTGTTTTGGCTGGATGTCGTCGACGCGTACCCGCTGCATCTCGTAGTGAGGGGTATGCAGCTGTGGGTTGGGGATAATGACGACAGAGATGTTCTGTCGCGCCTCGATCTCAGCGATGACGGCACGCTTCTCGTTAAGTAGGAAGGTGGCGACTTCAACCGGCAACTGGGCACGAATCTGTCCGGTCTTCTCCTTCATGGCATCTTCTTCGATGATGCGCAGTACCGACAGGGCGAGGGACTCGATGCCACGAATGGTGCCCTGGCCGCTGCAACGGGGACAGACGATCTGGCTCGATTCCCCCAGTGATGGGCGCAGGCGCTGGCGGGACATCTCGAGCAGGCCAAAGCGAGAGATGCGGCCGACTTGAACGCGGGCACGATCCATTTTCAGCGCATCGCGCAACCGGTTCTCTACGGCGCGCTGGTTGCGAGCCGGGCTCATGTCGATAAAGTCGATGACTACCAGGCCGCCGAGGTCACGCAGGCGTAGCTGGCGGGCGATCTCGTCGGCTGCTTCCAGGTTGGTGTTCAGCGCGGTCTCTTCGATATCGCTGCCCTTGGTGGCACGGGCGGAGTTGATATCGATAGAGATCAGCGCTTCGGTGTGGTCGATGACCACAGAACCGCCGGAGGGGAGGGTGACCTCGCGCTGGAAAGCGGACTCGATCTGCGATTCGATCTGGTAACGGGTGAAGAGCGGTACGCGATCCTGGTAGAGCTTGAGTTTGCCCAGATTCTGCGGCATCACACTCTCCATGAACTCCCGGGCCTGGTTGTAGACCGCCTCATCGTCGATAACGATTTCGGTAATATCGGTGCGCAGGTAGTCGCGAATGGCGCGAAGAACGACATTGCTCTCCTGGTGGATCAGAAGCGGGGCCCTGCGCTCGGCGGCGGCGCTTTCGATGGCCTTCCAGACCTGTACCAGATAGTCGAGGTCCCACTGCAGCTCATCGGCACTCTTGCCGACACCCGCGGTGCGCACGATAACGCCCATGTCACTGGGGATCTCCAACTGGCTCATGGCATCGCGTAACTCGGCGCGATCCTCACCCTCGATGCGGCGTGATACTCCACCGGCACGTGGGTTATTGGGCATCAGAACCAGATAACGACCGGCAAGGCTGATAAAGGTGGTGAGTGCCGCGCCTTTATTGCCGCGCTCCTCTTTATCCACCTGTACGATGACCTCAGTACCTTCCTTGACGACCTCTTTAATATTGACGCGACCGCTGATCTGCACCTTAGGGTCAAAGTAGCTGCGGGAGATCTCTTTCAGTGGCAGGAAGCCGTGGCGGTCGGCACCGTAATCGACGAAGGCGGCCTCAAGGCTGGGTTCGACGCGGGTAATACGGCCTTTGTAGATATTGGATTTTTTCTGCTCGTGGGTGGAGCTTTCGATATCCAGATCGTAGAGACGCTGGCCATCGACCAGCGCCAGACGCAACTCTTCAGGTTGAGTTGCGTTAAACAACATTCTTTTCATTATCAGTTCTCTCGGCGCTCAACCACATCCAGTTAAGGGTATGCGGGTTCGCCAGAGCGGCTGTCACACCAGTGGTGACACGCTAATCATGGGCCGCGGAATCAAGTGGGGCGGCCTGCAATCACTCTGTAAATCCAGTCCTGCAGTACCGTTATCGGAACGCGGGAGCGCTTTTTGTTTGGGCGTTTCGGCATCAGGCCGGGTGTACGCAGTTAACTTATCTTGCCTGGCGATTGTGTCTGCATCAGGCTGGCATTGCTTGCTTATCTCGTTGTTCGGCGGGCGCTTTTTAATGGGATCTCGCGCAGGGCCTTTTACGAAGCCATTGAAATATAACAGTAGTAGAGTGGTACATCAATCTTTGTGACTGGTATCATTAGCTGATGAATGAGACACAGGCAACAGCCGTCCGCATGGTCGAGGTGGATGAAGGTAGTGCTGGACAGCGAATCGACAATTTCCTTTTGAAAACCCTCAAGGGCGTACCCAAAACCCGCATTTACCGTATTTTGCGCAAGGGTGAGGTGCGGGTGAACAAAAAGCGGGCCAAGCCGGACTACCGGCTCGCTCTGGGGGATATGGTTCGTATACCCCCAGTAAGAGTCAGTGATAAGCCAGAAGCCATACGGCCAGCTGATAAGGTATTGAAGCTGATTAATGACAGCATCCTCTATGAGGATGATGGCCTGCTGGTATTGAACAAACCATCGGGTCTGGCTGTCCATGGGGGGAGTGGTCTCTCCTACGGGGTGATTGAGGGGCTACGGGCACTACGCCCCGATGCGCGTTTTCTCGAATTAGGCCACCGCCTTGATCGCGATACCAGCGGTTGCCTGGTGATCGCCAAGAAGCGTAGCGTGCTGCGCGCCTTCCATACCCTGTTGCGGGAGGGGGGGATGGATAAATTCTACCTTGCGCTGGTGATGGGACGTTGGAAGGGGGGGAGCAAGGGCAAGGGGATTGATGCGCCACTACGCAAGAATGAACTGAAATCGGGTGAACGGGTGGTGCGGGTCAGTGAGGACGGAAAGCCCTCGTTGAGTATCTTCACTCCACTCACCTTATATAAAGACTGTAGCTTGATGCGGGTAAAGCTGGTCACCGGGCGCACCCATCAGGCACGGGTGCATGCCCAGTATAGCGGGCACCCTATCGCCGGTGACACCAAGTACGGCGATGAGAAATTTAACCGCGAGATGGCAGGGCGTGGCCTGAAACGCCTGTTTCTGCACGCCGCCGAGCTGCACTTCACCCTGCCGGATCATGGCACGGTGCATGTGGAGGCCCCGCTGGATGAGAAGCTGCAGCGCCTGTTAACCAATCTGGAAACCGAGTAATGAGTCAACCCTTTAACCTGCTGGTCTTTGACTGGGACGGCACCCTGATGGACTCCGAGGCGAGTATTGTGGTCTGCATGCAGGCGGCGATCGGTGATCTGGGCTGTGAATCACGCAATGCCGACAGCATTAAGAATATTATCGGCCTGGGTCTGCGTGAGGCGATAGATACCCTCTATCCGGGCAGTGACGATGCTTTCCTGAAGGCGATGGTGGAGCGTTATCGTTACCATTTTCTTGGCGGTAGTGAGCATCACTCTGAGCTATTCCCCGGAGCCGAGCAGACCGTGCGAGAGCTGAGTGAGGCTGGTTACCTGTTGGCCGTGGCTACTGGCAAGGGGCGTAAGGGGCTGGATATGGTGTTGGAGAAGACCGGCCTTGGTCAGTATTTCCATACCACCCGCTGTGCCGATGAGACCTTCTCCAAACCCCACCCACAGATGCTCGAAGAGGTGATGGATGAGCTGGGGGCCGAACCGGGCGAGACCCTGATGATCGGTGACACCGAATACGATTTGCAGATGGCGATTAATGCCCGTACCCATTCACTGGCCGTCAGTTACGGCGTGCATGAAAAGGCACGGTTGCTACAGCATGGGCCGCTGCACTGCCTGGATGCCATCTCAGAGTTGAACGGCTGGTTGGCCGAGCAGCAACCACAAACCATTAGCGCGACAAAATAGAGTAGGGATTCGAGATATGTTTGGAAAAGAGAGTGAGGAGCCGATTCGCGATAGCGGTTGGGAGCGTGAGCTTATTGAAAAACTGAGCAGTGCCTCGTTGAATGAGCAGCGTCGTGCGAGGCGCTGGGGTATCTTCTTCAAGTTTCTGATCTTTGGTTACCTTTTTTTACTTGTGCTCCTGGCGATGCAGGACGCTAAGCTGGGCGATGTTTCTGCAAAGAATAGGGAGCATACCGCCATGGTCGAGGTGAACGGCCTTATCTCTGATGCCAGCAAGGCCAATGCCGATAATATTATTAAAGGGCTACGCGATGCCTTTGATAATGAGAATACCAAAGGGGTGGTGCTGCGTATTAATAGCCCCGGTGGCTCGCCAGTGCAGTCTGATTATGTCTTCCGTGAGATCAAACGATTGCGTGCTCTGCACAAAGATATTCCGGTACATGCGGTGATCGTCGATGTGGGGGCCTCCGGTGCCTACTACATCGCCTCGGCGGCCGATAACATCTATGTCAATCCGTCGAGTATCGTCGGCTCCATTGGTGTGTTGATGAACGGCTTTGGCTTTACCGGGGCGATGGAGAAACTGGGTGTTGAGCGTCGTCTGCTGACTGCGGGTGAAAGCAAGGGGATGCTGGATCCCTTCACCCCCTTGCAGAAGGATGAAGTGATACACGTCAAGGGGCTACTCAATAACATCCATAAGCAGTTTATCGCCGCGGTTAAAGAGGGAAGGGGAGAGCGCCTTAAAGATGATCCGCAACTCTTTACCGGAAAATTCTGGACCGGTGAGCAGAGTATCAAACTGGGCCTTTCCGATGCCATTGGTGATGTCGATTATGTTGCCCGCGAGGTGATTAAGGTCGAGGAGCTGGTGGATTACACCCCCAAGCCTGATATCTTTAAACGTTTTGCTGATCGCCTAGGCAGCTCCATGGCGAATGTGCTGAGTGAGCGTATGGGTATTGGTGCGAACACATTACAATAATTACGCTTCGCTAGTGGTGTCGATGCCGTCATGGTATCGGCTAACACGGCCAACAGGGTAATCGTTAATGTTTACTCGGCAAAAGGATTACTGAATAAAAGTCTGTTAACAGGAGGTTGGACATGGATTATAAAGTGGTACTTAAGGCGATTTGGGATAAATCGAAGTTCTCATTTTTTCTTTCATTCTTTTCCGTCACCATGCTCTATTGGCGGGGGTTTGTCTTTCGCCCCTTCAGGTTTGTGCCCTCATCACTCAGGGAGAAGTGGCATCAAATGGCCTCGGTGTCCTATGCACCAGATGACGAGCAGAAGAGCGCGTTTGAGTTTGCCGCCAGACAGGCGCTGTTAATCTTTAACATGGATGATGCGACCATTCTGGAACAGACCTATCCTGGCTACGATGGCTACACTGTGGATGAGGCGCGGGATGTGAGGTTTACCCTGATCCGGGATGATCAGAACAAACAGTATCATGTAGCTATCAGGGGCTCAGAGAACGAGCAGAACTGGATCGATAATTTCACCCCGGAATTTGTTTGGGATAGTGAGCTCAATGCCACGATTCACCGGGGTTATCGGGATGTGGCGCTGTCACTGATGGAGAAGCTTGAGCCACTGTTAGTTAACCGTGATTATCAAATAACGGTTGCCGGTGGCTCGTTGGGTGGGGTGAGTAGTGTGGCCGTGGGCTGGTATTTGGATAGCCGTGGTTATGCGCTTAGGCAGATCTACAATTTCGCAGGTCCGATGCTGACCGATGATGACTATTCACACCTCAATGTACTCACGGTGGTGAATAAGTTAGATGCCATCTGGATGTTGCCTCTGGCCACGCTGTTTCATCGCTATCGTCATCAGGGTAAACGCGTGCTGATCATTCCTGCCATGGATTATCAGGACGATAAGGGGAGTGCCGAGTGGCGGCTTTATGAAGATAGTTTACTCTCGGATTTTCTTTTAAGCTCATGGGGAATTGACCGTAAACTGGATTCGGGCGAACACATCACCTACGGTGCCTATTTTTGCGTTTTCTGGGCAATGAGGATGAGTTGGACAGTTTTGGTTAATGCGAAGGTCATTACTATTCTGTTATTAAATCACCCGGATATTTTCCGCTTCCAACATGCGTACCAGCCTAATCAGTGGCAGGCCGATGAGGGTGTTGGGGTCTTCCCCTTCCAGCCGATCAAATAATGCGACCCCCATGGCTTCGGATTTAAAACTGCCGGCGCAATTATAGGGTGTTTCGGCCTTCAGGTAGTTGTCGATCATCTCGTCACTGAGGTCGCGGAATATGACATCAAATGGCACCACCTCTACCTGCGCATGATCGGTGGCGGCGTTGTAGAGGCAGAGTCCGGTGAGAAAGCGTACCTGTTTGCCGGAGGCGTTGCGCAGCTGCTCCATTGCCTTGTCGTGGGTATGCGGCTTGCCGAGAATCTCACCACCATTAACCGCCACCTGATCAGAGCCGATGATAAGCGCCTCGGGATACTGACTGGAGACGGCTCGTGCCTTGGCCTCGGCGAGGCGTGCCACCAGCTGCTCTGGTGTTTCTCCTTGTAAGGGCGTTTCGTCTGTTTCGGGAGAGGCGGTGTCGAAGGGAAGGCCGAGCTTTTCCAGCAGTTGACGACGGAAGGGGGAGGTGGAGCCAAGTACCAGTTGTTGCATCGAAAGTCTTACCTGAAATCTAGTTATTGTTTAATGGCGATCAATGTTTCGCCCGGTTCCACGTGGTCATCCTTGCGGATATAAATTTTGTCGACGATGCCCGATACGGGGGAGACGATCTCGCTCTGCATCTTCATCGCCTCAATGACAAACAGTGGCTCTCCTTTTTCCACTTTAGTACTCTCTTTTACCATGACCTCGGCGATCAGGCCGGGCATGGTGGTGGTGATATCTCCCGGCCCTTGTGGGGCGGGGCGGTTGCCGGGGGCCGCGCTGGCGAGGGTGTTGCCATCGCTGAGCAGAACCTCCTGCGGTTCGCCATTAACCTCAAGCGTGATGCGTCGTGCATCGGCCTGAGTTTCACCGCCGGTGATTTTGATGCGGTAGCGCTCACCTTGCAAGTCATCTTGCAGTTCGAGGGTAAATTCCTTGCCGATATTTTTCGTGAGGCTGTCCTGTCCCGCGGCCTCTTCAAGTGCCTCCGCCTGTAGCGTACCCACCTCGCGTTGTTTGAGAAAGTCGAGACCAAGCTCATTGAACAGGGCGACAATCAATTGATCTTCCTCGCACTTTGCGATTCCCTGTGCGAGCTCTTCGGCCTGCGGCATTTCGGGGCCTAACTGGTCGGCAGGACGGTTCGTTATAACAGGTTCATCCATCAGGACCTGCTGGCGCAGGGCCGCGTTGACCTCTCCCGGGGCCTTGCCATAATGTCCGCCCAGGTAGGCCTTGACCTCGCGGGTGGTGTTTTCATAGCGTGCGCCTGCCAACACGTTGAGTACCGCCTGGGTGCCGACGATCTGTGAGCTGGGGGTGACCAGCGGCGGATATCCGAGGTCGGCACGTACCCGGGGGATCTCGGCCAGAACCTCACTCATCCGGGTTAGTGCACCCTGTTCTCGTAGCTGGTTGGCAAGGTTGGAGATCATGCCACCCGGCACCTGATTGAGCTGTACGCGGGTATCAACGCCAGTGTAGCTGCTCTCGAAGCGTTGGTACTTCTGGCGTACCTCGCGAAAATAGAAGCCGATCTCCTGTAGTGCCTCCAGGTTTAGCCCGCTATCGAAGGGGGTGTCACGTAGGGCTGCCACCATACTTTCGGTAGGGGGGTGGCTGGTGCCTCCCGCCAGCGCGGAGATGGCCGTGTCGATGTGCAGGCAACCGTTCTCAATCGCCTTTAACTGGCACATCGAGGCCAGCCCCGAGGTGGAGTGGCTGTGCAGGTGTAGCGGGATGGCGACAGCCTGTTTCAGTGCGCTAACCAGGTAGGCGGTGGCCTGTGGGGTGAGCAGTCCGGCCATATCCTTGATACAGAGGCTGTCGCAGCCCATCGCCTCCAGCTCCTGCGCCTGGGTGACGAAGCGCGGGATATCATGCACCGGGCTGGTGGTGTAACAGATCGCCCCCTGGGCGTGACGTCCACTCTCTTTTACCGCCTCAATGGCGACACGCAGGTTACGGTTATCGTTAAGGGCATCGAAGATGCGAAAGACATCAATGCCATTTTCTGCCGCTTTAGCGACAAAACTTTTCACCACATCATCGGCATAGTGGCGGTAACCGACCAGATTCTGCCCGCGCAGCAGCATCTGTAGACGTGTGTTGGGCAGGGCCTTGCGCAGATCGCGTAATCGCTGCCACGGGTCTTCGCCAAGAAAACGCAGGCAGGCGTCGAAGGTGGCCCCGCCCCATACCTCCAGCGACCAGAAGCCGATCTGATCGAGGCGCGAGCAGATGGGCAGCATATCTTCGGTACGCATGCGGGTTGCCAGCAGTGACTGGTGGGCATCGCGTAATACGGTATCGGTGATTTTTACCCGTTGGGGATCGGTCATTCTCAATTGACTCCTTAAACCAGCCCGGCGGCAGTGAGGGCGGCGGCGATGGCGGCGACCTTGTGGCTGTTTTGTTCTTTCTCTTTATATTCGATAAGTTCGGGGTGCATATCGACGTAGCCGGTATCGAAGTGTGCGCTTGCAAATTCGGCCTCCCCAAGCACCGCGCGGTAGTAGGGGATGGTGGTCTTGATCCCGCCAATACGCAGCTCTCCCAGTGCCCGTTGTGCACGAGCGAGCAGTCCCGGCCAGTCGCTGGCATTGACGATGAGTTTGGCACAAAGTGAGTCGTACCAGGGGGGGATGGTGTAGCCGCTATATAAGGCACTGTCGATACGAACCCCCGGCCCGCCGGGCGGGCTGTAGTGATGAACATGACCGAGTTGGCTGCCGAACTGCGGGCTAAAGTCGTGTTTCGGGTCTTCGGCGTTGATGCGCAGCTCCATGGCGTAGCCGCGGGCGCTGATCTCGTCCTGCTTGATCGACAGTGGCTCACCGGCGGCGATCCGCAGTTGCTGTTGCACGATGTCGATACCGGTCACCGCCTCGGTGATCGGGTGTTCCACCTGTAGCCGGGTGTTCACCTCCATAAAACTGATGGCCTCGTTGTCATCGATCAGAAACTCCACTGTGGCGGCGTTTCTGTAGCCAACGGCCTGGGTAAGTTTGACGGCCCAGTCGCAGAGCTGCTGGCGTTGCGATGGGCTTATCTGCGGCGAGGGGGCGATCTCAATCAGCTTCTGGTGGCGGCGTTGAATTGAACAGTCACGCTCCAGCAGGTGAACCGTGTTGCCGTGGTGATCGGCGAGGATCTGCACCTCGATATGGCGTGCCCGCTCGATATATTTCTCCATAAAGATGCCGCTGTGACCGAAGGCCTTGTCCGCCTCGGTGGCGACGCGCTGAAAGTTGTGTTGCAGTGCCTCCTCATCATCACAGCGACGGATGCCGCGCCCACCGCCACCGCCGGTCGCCTTGAGCATTACCGGGAAACCTATTTGGCGGGCGCAGTGAATGGCTTCGTCGATATTGGCCAGATTGCCATCCGAGCCCGGGGTGACCGGTACTCCCGCCTCAATGGCACTGCGCCGTGCCGCCAGCTTGTCTCCCAGGTGGCGGATCACCGAGGAGGGGGGACCGACATAGCGAATACCCTGTTTTTCACACTCTTCTGCCAGTAGCGGATTTTCCGATAGAAAGCCGTAACCGGGATGAAGCGCCTCGCATCCGGTCTGCTGCGCCAGTTGTACCAGCCCCTTCGCATCCAGATAGCCCTGTAGCGGCTCGGTGCCCAGGCAGTACGCCTCATCGGCCATCTTTACATGCAGCGCGGCGCGATCCGCCTCGCTATAGATGGCGACGCTACGGATCCCCACCTCGCGGCAGGCGCGAATGAGACGAATGGCGATCTCACCGCGGTTGGCAACAAGCAGTCGGTTGATTGTTGGCATCTTGTCCTCTTGGGTGCGGATTGGAGGTGGTCCGCTTTAGACACTCACTCTACTACTACGAGAGGGGACATCGCGTGTCAAGTTGATGGCTTTTAATCGGGACGGGGATGAGGGGGAATAATCGGCTGGAACAGCCCGATTTTATTGACTTTTTTATTTTGACAGCCGCTAACTGTGGGCGTATTATTGCGCGCTTATGTTTGACGAGCGCTTACCGGTTCATATCGACTCCTTTCGGATGGCTGAAGCAGGCCGCCTGTTTGATGGGGAGTACTCCATTGCGGAGTTGGACCGTATGCACGACTCACTGCTTGACCGCAGTGGCAAGGTGGCCGTATCCCTTGAATTTGGTATCGATGCCGAAGGTATTCGTTACATGAAGGGACGGTTGCAGACCGAGGTGACACTGGAGTGTCAGCGCTGTCTGCAGGCAATGAAAGCCCCTATCGATGCGAGCTTTGCCCTGGGGCTGGTTCGTACTATCGAAAAGGCCGAGCAGCTGCCCTCCCATTATGAGCCACTGCTGGTGGAGAGTGATGAACTCTTCCTGCGGGATGTGATCGAAGATGAACTGTTGCTCGCCTTGCCCATCGTGGCACTGCACGAGGAGGAGTGTATCGACGTTAATCAGCAGGCAGCGGCTGCGGCGCAGCACAACGATGATGATAGTGGCGAGAGCAGCAAGGCCAACCCCTTTGCTGCCCTGGCTGCGTTAAAAAGTAACGGTAACACCTGACGAGGTTTTAGTAATGGCTGTACAGCAGAACAAAAAGTCCCCTTCACGTCGCGGCATGCGTCGTTCACACGATTCGCTGACTGCGGAAGCGGTCTCTGTCGAGCCGACCACCGGTGAGGCCCACCTGCGCCATCACGTGAGCGCCGATGGTTACTACCGTGGCCGCAAGGTGGTAAACGCCAAGGGCGAATAAGCCTTTGCTACTAGCTTGAGAGCTTTTAATACCGGCTCGTGATCCTGTGGATCTCGGGCCGGTGTTACGTTTAAGGAACACGTATGACACAAACCGTAATCGCCATTGACGCCATGGGCGGTGACCATGGCCCCGTTGTGACTGTACCGGCCGCGATTAGCGCGCTGAAAAAACACAAGGGGCTGACGCTGATCCTGGTCGGTGATGAGCAGCAGCTGGCCGATGAGCTGGCGACGAATGGCTCAGCGGTGAGTGATCGTTTAAGCCTGCATCACGCCTCACAGGTGGTCGGCATGGATGAGAAGCCCTCGCAGGCGCTACGCGGCAAAAAAGACTCCTCAATGCGTGTTGCCCTCAATCTGGTACAGGCCGGAGAGGCACAGGCCTGCATCAGTGCCGGTAATACCGGGGCCCTGATGGCGACCGCCCGTTTTGTGCTAAAGACCCTTAACGGTATCGACCGTCCTGCCATTATCTCTACCTTGCCGACCATCGGCGGCCACACCCACATGCTGGATCTCGGTGCCAATGTCGATTCCCCCGCCGAGGTGCTCTACCAGTTCGCCCTGATGGGCTCGGTGCTCACCAGTGCCGTCGATAATATCGAGCGGCCCACGGTGGGGCTGCTGAATATCGGTGAAGAGGAGATGAAGGGTAACGAGCAGGTGAAACAGGCGGCAATGTTACTGGCTGGGAGCGGTCTGAATTACGTCGGTTTTGTTGAGGGCGATGATATCTATAAGGGCACCGTGGATGTGGTGGTGGCCGATGGCTTTGTCGGTAATGTGGCACTGAAAACCAGTGAGGGGCTTGCCAAGATGGTCAGTCACTACATGAAGCAGGAATTCAAGCGTAACCTCTTCACCAAGCTGGCGGCGCTGGTGGCGATGCCGGTGCTCAACGCCTTTAAGGCGCGTATTGACCCACGGGTCTATAACGGCGCAACACTGGTCGGACTGCGTGGAATTGTGATAAAAAGTCACGGCAGCGCCGACATCTTCTCATTTAGTAACGCAATTAAAGAGGCGGTGCTGGAGGTGGAGAAGAATGTCCCGGAGATGATTAGCGAAGAGCTGGGAAAACTATTAGAAGAGAGGCAAGCGGTTTGATCTATTCACGCATCAGCGGTACCGGCAGCTATCTGCCGGAGAAGGTTCTGACCAATGCCGATATGGAGAAGATTGTCGATACCACCGATGAGTGGATCGTCACCCGTACCGGTATCAAACAGCGCCATATCGCGGCTAAAGGGGAGAATACCGTCGACCTGGCCGAGCGCGCCGCGCAACACGCGATGGAGGCGGCAGGTGTCAGCGCCGATGACCTCGATCTGATCATCGTCGGCACCACCACCCCGGATCAGGTCTTTCCCAGCACCGCCTGCCTGTTGCAGGGGCGTCTTGGTAATCACGGTGCGACCGCCTTTGATGTGCAGGCGGTCTGCACCGGCTTTGTCTACGCCCTTGGCGTGGCTGATAAATTTATTAAAAGCGGCACGCATAAGACGGCACTGGTGATCGGTGCCGAGACCATGTCGCGCATCGTTGACTGGAGCGACCGCACCACCTGTGTGTTATTTGGTGACGGGGCCGGTGCCGTAGTGCTTCAGGCCTCCGAAGAGCCGGGGATCCTCTCCACCCACCTGCACGCCGATGGCCAATACAAAGATCTGCTGGAAGTGCAGGCCGGGGTTTCCAATAATTCACCTGAGATTCGCGAACACCACCCCTTTGTCGAGATGAAGGGTAACGAGGTGTTCAAGATGGCGGTCAACACCCTGGGGCGTATTGTTGATGAGACCCTGGAGGCCAATGGCCTGGAGAAGAGTGATGTGGACTGGCTGGTGCCGCATCAGGCCAATACCCGTATTATCGGGGCGACCGCCAAGAAGCTGAAGATGAAGATGGACCATGTGGTGATGACTGTCGCCGAACATGGCAACACCTCGGGGGCCTCGGTACCTTTGGCACTCGATACTGCGGTGCGCGATGGCCGTATCCAGCGTGGTGATACCCTGCTGCTGGAGGCCTTCGGTGGCGGTTTCACCTGGGGCTCCGCGCTGGTTAAGTTTTAACATTGCCGTCGATGACGGCATTCTTTATTCACAAATTACAGAATAAAAAAGGGGAAGTGCAGTGTCCGTAGCATTCGTCTTTCCGGGACAGGGTTCCCAGTCCGTAGGTATGCTGGCCGAGTTGGCCGCATCCTTTCCTCTCGTGGGCGAGACCTTCGCCGAGGCCTCTGCCGCCCTGGGCTATGACCTGTGGCAACTGGTGCAGAATGGCCCGGCTGAGGAACTCAATAACACACAAATTACCCAGCCTGCCATGCTCTCCGCCGGTATCGCCGTATGGCGTGTGATGCAGGACCAGGGGCAGGCCAATCCGGTCGTGGTCGCCGGCCATAGCCTGGGCGAATACTCAGCGTTGGTCGCTGCCGGTGCGCTCAATTTTGCCGATGCGGTAAAGCTGGTGGCCGAGCGTGGCCGCCTGATGCAGGAGGCGGTGCCCGCCGGTCAGGGGGCGATGGCGGCAATTCTTGGCCTGGATGATGCAGCGGTAATTGGCGTCTGTGAAGCGGCAGCCCAGGGCGAGGTCCTCTCCGCGGTCAACTTCAACGCCCCCGGACAGGTTGTGGTGGCTGGAACCGCTGCAGCCGTGGAGCGCGTGGTCGATGCGGCGAAGGAGGCGGGGGCCAAGCGAGCCTTGCCACTGCCGGTGAGTGTCCCTTCCCACTGCGCGCTAATGAAGCCGGCGGCAGAGAAGCTGGCTGAGCAGCTGGCGGGTATTACAGTTTCTGCACCCACTATCCCCGTGATTAATAATGCCGATGTCGCCACCGAGAGTGATGGCGATGCCATCCGTGATGCCCTGGTGCGCCAGCTCTACAGCCCGGTACGCTGGGTGGAGTCGGTACAGAAGATGGCGCTGGATGGGGTGGATACGCTGGTCGAGTGTGGTCCCGGCAAGGTGCTGGTTGGGCTGAACAAGCGCATCGAAAAGTCGATGAATGCAATGGCGGTGTTTGACGCCGCCAGTCTGGAAAAGGCGCTGACCGAGCTGTCGGCCTGAAGGAGAGATTGATGTCATTAACAAATGAAGTGGCGCTGGTAACCGGTGCCAGCCGTGGAATCGGCAAGGCCACTGCGCTGGCCCTGGGTGCTAAAAATGCCACGGTGATCGGTACTGCCACCTCCGAGTCGGGTGCCGAGGCGATCAGCGCCTACCTTCAGGAGGCTGGTATTACCGGCAAGGGTGTGGCACTGGATGTCACCAGCCAGGAGAACATCGATGCGGTGTTGAAGGCCATTGCCGAGGAGTTTGCCGCCCCATCTATTCTGGTCAACAACGCCGGTATCACCCGCGACAACCTGCTGATGCGGATGAAGGATGATGACTGGGATGCGATCATGGAGACTAACCTGAAGTCGGTCTATCGCATGTCAAAGGCGTGCCTGCGCCCGATGACCAAGGCGCGCAAGGGGCGCATTATCAGTATTGCCTCGGTGGTCGCGCTGATGGGCAACGCCGGACAGACCAATTACTCGGCTGCCAAGGCTGGGATGATCGGCTTCAGCAAATCGCTGGCTCGTGAACTAGGGCCCCGTGGCATTACCGTTAATACCGTCGCCCCTGGTTTTATCGACACCGATATGACCAAGGCACTGGCCGATGAGCATAAGCAGGTGCTGCTCAACCAGATCCCGCTGAACCGTCTCGGTCAGCCGGAGGAGATCGCCGCTGCGGTCGCATTTTTGGCCTCACCGGAGGCCGCTTATATCAGCGGCGAGACGATTAACGTCAATGGTGGCATGTATATGGGGTGATAAACTCCATATAAATCAATAAGATAACCGGTATGGAAAAGGGGTGTCGCAGAATGGGGTCAATATCTGGCATATGCGCACGCTTTTCTCTACAATACCGCGCAGTAAAACGAATTATTTTTATATCTCTGGGAGGATATTTCCGTCATGAGTAGTATTGAAGAGCGCGTCAAGAAGATTGTAGTTGAGCAGTTGGGTGTGAAAGAAGAAGAGGTAACCAATTCAGCCTCTTTTGTTGATGATCTGGGCGCTGACTCTCTTGATACCGTAGAGCTGGTTATGGCTCTCGAAGAGGAGTTTGAGACCGAGATCCCCGATGAGGATGCGGAAAAGATCACCACGGTGCAGCAGGCAATTGACCACGTCAATGCTCATCAGGGTTAATCGCTGAAATCATTACCGGGCCGCAACCACGCATGTGGGCGCGGCCTTTTGTTTGTCTGGTACAAAGTTTTTGAGAGGGCCGTCCCTTGTCTAAGCGTCGTGTTGTAATTACTGGTCTGGGTATGGTTTCGCCCGTGGGTCTGAGTGTAAAAGAGTCGTGGGATAATATCCTCGCGGGCAAGAGCGGTATTGCCCCCATCACCCACTTCGATACCACCGGTTTTGCCACCACATTTGGTGGTTCAATTAAGAATTTTGACGTTACCGATTACATCACGGCCAAAGATGCCAAGAAGATGGACCCCTTTATCCACTACGGTATCGTCGCCTCAATGGAAGCGATCAAGGATTCCGGGTTTGAGGTCACCGAAGAGAACGCCGAGCGTATCGGCGTGGCGGTCGGTTCCGGTATCGGTGGTCTGCCCGGTATTGAGAAGGGCAACGAGGCGTTCCTGAAGGGTGGTCCGCGTAAGATCTCGCCCTTCTTTGTACCCAGCAACATTATCAACATGATCTCCGGCCATGTCTCCATCATGTACGGGCTCAAGGGGCCGAACATCGCACTGGTTACCGCCTGCGCTACTGGCACACACAGTATTGGTGATGCGGCACGCCTGATCGAATACGGCGATGCCGATGTCATGGTGGCGGGCGGTGCCGAGATGGCGACCTCTCCCTGCGGCCTGGGTGGTTTTGCCTCGGCCCGTGCCCTCTCTACCCGTAATGATGACCCGCAGACGGCCAGCCGCCCCTGGGATAAGGATCGCGACGGTTTTGTCTTAAGTGACGGTGCCGGTGTGGTGGTGGTTGAGGAATACGAGCATGCCAAGGCGCGTGGTGCCAAGATCTACGCCGAGGTAGTCGGTTACGGCATGAGCGGTGATGCCTACCACATGACCCTGCCTGCCAAGGGCGGTGAGGGGGCGATGCGCTGCATGAACAACGCCATGCGCAATGCCGGGATTAACGGTGATCAGGTCAACTACATCAATGCCCACGGCACCTCTACCCCTGCCGGTGATAAGGCCGAGACCGATGCGGCCAAGGGGGCCTTCGGTGACCACGCCTATAAGATCGCGATGAGCTCCACCAAGTCGATGACCGGTCACCTGCTGGGTGCCGCTGGGGGGATCGAGGCCATCTTCACCGCACTGGCGGTGCATCAGCAGGTCGCCCCGCCCACCATCAACATCATCACCCCGGATCCGGAGTGTGACCTTGATTACGTGCCGAACACCGCACGAGAGATGGAGATCAACTATGCCCTCTCCAACTCCTTCGGCTTCGGTGGTACCAACGGCACCCTGATCCTCGCCAGGGTCTGATGTTGAACGTCTCCGAGCGGTTCTCGCTCGGAACGCCTATCTTCTCTGTGTCTTTGTCTCTCATTCACCCTTCTAAGCACCACTAGCATCTGTTATGGCAATTATGATCAATGGTGAAATGACGGAGCTGTTATCGGCGACAGATCGTGGCCTGCATTATGGCGACGGTCTGTTCGAGACCCTTGCCGTGATTAACGGCAGGCCCCGATTCTGGTCGGCCCACATGGCACGTCTGCAACGCGGATGTGAGGTGCTGGGGCTAGCCATGCCCGAGCCGCAGATCCTCCACCAGGAGGCACTTTCCCTGTGTGGCGGCGAGGAGCGTGCGGTCCTCAAGCTGGTGATCACCCGTGGCAGTGGCGGGCGCGGTTATCGTCCTCCACAGGAGTCTTCACCACAGCGTCTTCTTTTTAGTTATCCCTGGCCCGACTACCCTGAGCTTGCCAGTGGCATCCGGCTGCGTGTTTGTCAGACACCGCTCGCCTGTAATCCGGCTCTGGCCGGGATCAAGCATCTCAATCGACTGGAGCAGGTGTTGGCACGTGCCGAGTGGGACGACGCGGCGATTCACGAGGGGCTGATGTGTGATCTTGATGGCCGGGTGAAGGAGGGGACGATGAGCAACCTCTTCTGGGTCGAGGAGGGGCGTCTCTTTACTCCAGACTTGAGTCGCTGTGGTGTCGCCGGGGTGATGCGCGCCGAGGTGATGGCGATGGCAAGGGATCTGGGTATTAGCGTTGATACCGCCGAGATTCACCCTGAAGAGCTGCTACAGGTGGATGAGATCTTTATGACTAACAGCCTTATCGGTATCTGGCCGGTAGGACATTTTTTGGACAGGGATTTTATGCCGGGTGAATTGACACAGGGCCTGCAGTCGGTACTACAGGCCAAGCTGGAGGGTGAGCAGTGAGGGAGCGCCTGTTTAAACTGCTTGGTGCGTTGATATTGATCGGCAGCCTTGTCGCCGGTTGGCTGCTGATGTCGTATCAGCAGTTTGTCGATCAACCGATGGCAGTAAGTGCGCAACCGCTGCCGCTGCTGGTCAAGCCGGGCAGCTCCGTGAGGGCAGTAGCACGTAGTCTGCAGCAGCAGGGAGTGATCGAGGATAGTCGTTACTTTGTCTGGATGGCACGCCTGCGAGGTAAGGCGGCGAATATTCAGGCGGGTGAATATGACGTTAAGGTGGGCATGAGCCCGTCACAGCTGCTTGATGATATGGTGGCGGGCAGAGTTCGCCAGTATTCGGTTACCCTGGTGGAGGGGTGGAACTTTCGCCAGGTGATGGCGGAGATCGATGCCAGCCCTTATCTACAACACCAGCTCAAGGGACTCCAGGCAGAGGAGATCATGAGGCGACTGGGCAGGGAGGGGGAGCACCCCGAGGGACGCTTCTTCCCCGATACTTACCACTTTCCCCGTGGTCTCTCTGATGTTGAATTTCTAAAGCGGGCCTATGCTGCAATGGAGGAGCGGCTGGAGCAGGAATGGTCGCAGCGTGCCACCGGTTTGCCGTTGAAAACTCCTTACGAGGCGCTGACCCTCGCCTCAATCGTGGAGAAGGAGACCGGTCAGCCCTCTGAACGTGGTGAAATTGCAGGGCTCTTTATGCGCCGTTTGAAAAAAGGGATGCGTCTGCAGACCGATCCTACGGTGATCTACGGCATAGGGCCGAGTTATGACGGCAATATTCGCAAAAGTGACCTGCAAACCGATACCCCCTACAACACCTATACCCGAGCAGGTTTGCCACCTACACCTATCGCCATGCCCGGCGGTGATGCCCTGCACGCCGCCCTGCATCCGAGTGAGGGGGATAGCCTCTACTTTGTGGCACGCGGTGACGGCAGCCACCACTTCTCAGCCAGTTATGAAGAGCATGAGTGCGCTGTGGTGAAGTACCAGATCCGTAATCGCGACTGCAATCACCCCAACTTCCGCAAAGAGTAGTTACACCGACAGAATCAGTAACACCACGAAGCCTATCACCAGCAACAGCGGGATCAGGGCCGACTTCCATTCACTCGCACTGCCTTTGCGCCCTTCCTGCATCATGATGCGGGCACGGGGCCAGATCATCACCAGCATCGCTCCCAATAGCAGCGCAGAGCCTATTTTTAACCACATATCTTCGCCCATTTAAGGCCTCCTTACAGATAAGCGCCGTTCCTCGGCAATTCCTCCTGCATCCCTGCAGTCGTGTGCATACATGCACCCACGGCATACCGTTCATCCATGAACATAAAAAACCCCGCAACAGCGGGGTTTATGTCGTTCACTGGTTTAGCTCAGGCCAAATCAATCGTCACCGGAGAGGGCACCCAGCAGGTGCAGCAGACTGGTGAACAGGTTAAGAATATTCAGGAATAGTGAGACGGTCATCATCAGGTAGTTGGCATGAGGGTCATTCACCATGCGGCTGGTGTCATAGAGGATGAAACCGCTCATCAGCATCACGATGGCTCCGGACATGGCCAGAGAGAGTGCCGGGATCTGCATGAAGAGGTTGGCGATCATGGCGACGATAACGACGATCAAGCCGGTCATCAGGAAGCCACCCATAAAGCTGAAATCCTTACGGGTAGTCAACGCATAGCCCGAGAGGGCGAGGAAGATCACGCCGGTTCCACCCGCAGCGGTAGCAATCAGCTGCGGGCCATTGCTCAGAGCCATGTAGCTGTTTAGCATCGGACCCAGTCCAAACCCCAGCAGCCCGGTGATGGCAAAGACCACACCGATACCGGCACCGGAGTTGGCGGTGCGGGGTAGTACCAGCCACAACAGGGCAATGGCGCCGACGCTGCACATCAGCGAGGCCATGGGACCAACATTAACGGCCATTGAGGCCACCGCCATCACTGCACTGAAGATCAGTGTCATGGAGAGCAGGGTGTAGGTGTTACGGATCAGCTTGTTGGTAGCAAAGACCGCCTCGGCTGTGCGGGCAACGGCTGTTTCGTTAAAGTTCATTCCATGTTCCTCATGGTTAAAAATGGTGTGTTCACGGGCGGAGACTACGCGTCATCAACTGATGGGACAACGTAAATTTACTTGGGTTCATAGAATAACGTGATGAAATGTAAGATCAAGGTGGAAAAGTGAAAACGTTTCCGTTATCCTGCGCGCTTCTTTCGGAGAGGTGTCTGAGTGGTCGAAAGAGACGGTCTTGAAAACCGTTGTGGGGCGACCCACCGTGGGTTCGAATCCCACCCTCTCCGCCATACCTATTTTAAGGGCCTGTACAGGCCCTTTTTTTCGTTTTGCCCAATGCCGTGTAGATATGACGTTTGCATCGTCCAAATCGGGGCGAGGCATTATTCGAAGGCGGCGTTTCTTCGCTCGCCACTAGGCACTATTTTTTTCGTAATTTCATCTCAGCCGTTTTCCCTATCAGTGGAGCTGTCTCTGGCAAGTTGCGGGCTCAGTGCGGCGCTGATATGGCTTATTTAGGCCTCATTTATGTAACTATATTGCATTGTCCCAACCTCAAAGACATAATGGCTGAAAAACAAATAGATACGTTGTTATGATAATGTCCGCTCTGAAGGCATTGCGCTAACGGAATTGGGAGAATTTTTATAATAAAAACAGTTAGATACAATGTAATCATAAATTATACTCAATATTGTGCTCGCTGTTTTATATACCGCTTTATTACAACTCTCCATATAACAAGACAACGGTTTCGATGAGCTGTGAGGCGGCGCTGCTTGCGGTTAAAGAAATTTGATGAACGGAATTGAGAGATGGGAGCAACACCGAATGGTAGGTAAAGTATCCATATCGCTATTTGCAGCACTCGGCCTGATTGCCACAGCTCAGGGCGTGCAGGCTGAAGCGGTAGAGAATGTGACCACGGTTGAGGTCATCCGTCAGCAGAATCAGATCGTTCTAGGCGGAACGGTAATCCCTTCCCGTCAGGTTTCCATTGCGGCACAGTTGCCGGGACGAGTTAAGTATATCGCCGGTGCCGAGGGCGATGCTTTCGAGCAGAATACCGCACTGGTTGCTCTGGCCGATGACGAGCTGCATGCACAGCGTCGCTCAGCCATGGCCGCGATGGCTAACGCCGAGGCCTCTCTGCGCAACGCCGGTGTACAATTTCAGCGTGAACTGACTTCCCCCTCTTCTCGTAACAGCATGTCCGGAATGGGCGTTCCGGGCATGTTCGACCAGATGTTTACCCGTAACTTCTCCGACATGATGGGCATCAATAACCCCGGGATGGAGCGTCAGGCCGACCTCTATTCACGTAGTACCGGTATCGAGCAGGCCCGCAGTGCCCACATGCAGGCGCGTTCACAGCTGGAGCAAGTCGATTCCAAGCTGCGTGATGCGGTGGGTTACGCTCCCTTCAATGGCGTGATCATCGATAAAATGGTGGAGATTGGTGATACCGTGCAGCCGGGCCAGCCGCTTGTGACCTATGCCGATACCGAGGCCTTGCAGGTGATGATTGAAGTGCCCGCCCGCCTGATGCCAGGGATACAGGATGATGATGAGCTGGAGGCTCGGCTCGACATTGATAGAAATGCCCCGCTTAAGGTACGCGTCGCGCAGATCTTCCCCATGGCCGACCCCATCCGTCACACCGTTACCGTCAAGCTTGATATTCCGCTGGACTCACGCGCCGCCCCCGGCATGTATGCCGAGGTGATGATCCCCGATGTCTCGGTTCCCTCAATGAGTCTCCCTGTCATTCCGCGCGCCGCTATTGTACAGCGAGGCAGCCTTCCTGCTGTCTATGTGTTGAGCCCGTTGGGCAAGCGCGAACTGCGAGTGTTGCGCCTTGGCCAACTCGTTTCCGATGACCGTGTGACCGTGCTGGCTGGACTCAGTGGCGGTGAACGTGTGATTAACAATCCGGTCAAGTCTACCCAGTGACACCTTGTTGGCGAGGTGCCGAGATGAGTTCGGCAAGTGGATCCGACGAGTGTTAACCTGATGACAGAACAATAATTATGACAGATCAAGACGATAAAACCCTGAAACAGGATGGCGTTGCGGAAGAGCCGAAGGCGCTGGGACTGGCCGGACGTGTGGCGGAGGCCTTTATTCATTCGCCACTCTCACCTCTGTTGTTTTTTGCGATGCTGGCGATGGGTGTATTGGGGCTGGTGTTTACGCCGCGCCAGGAAGACCCGCAGATCTCGGTGCCGATGGTCGATATTCTCATCAGTTACCCTGGGGCGTCTTCTGAACAGGTAGCCAGTCTTGCCATCGATCCGCTGGAGCGGATCATGAGCGAAATTCCCGGTGTTAAACACGTCTATTCCGCTTCACGACATGCTCAGGGCATGGTGACCGTACAGTTTATTGTTGGCGAACAGTTGGGGCCTTCCATCGTAAAGGTTCACGATAAGATACAGTCCAATCTGGATATTATGCCGCCGGGCGTAGCGATGCCGCTGGTTAAACCCAAGGGTATCGATGATGTGCCGGTGGTGACCCTGACGCTCTGGTCCGATACTGTTGACGACGGCGTGTTACGTACCCTTTCGCTGGATCTGCTGCAAAATCTGAAACAGATCCCGAATACCGGTCAGGGCTTTATCGTTGGTGGCCGTAGCGAGCAGGTCAGGGTCGAGGTGTTGCCTGAGCGCCTCTCCGGTTTCGGAGTCTCCCTGGACCAGGTCGCCAACACCATTCGTACCGCCAACGCCGAGACGATGGCCGGTAGTGTGGAGAGCGGCAACCAGTATTTCACCGTTAATTCCGGTGCCTTCCTTACCAGTGCCGATGATGTGGGGCGCCTGGTGGTGACCACCCAGCAGGGTACACCTGTCTATGTGCGCGATGTGGCGCGGGTCTTCCAGGGGCCGGAAGAGGCCAGCAGGATTGTGCAGTATTACACCGGTCCGGCCTACGCCGGTGAGGGCAATGCCAACGGTGTACCGGCGGTGACAGTGGCCCTCTCGAAGAAAGAGGGGAGTAACGGTGTCTCGGTTGCCAATGCCATTATTGAAAAAGTTGAGAGCCTGCGTGGTCGGCTGATACCGGACAATGTACAGGTCGATGTCACCCGCAACTACGGTCAGACCGCCAATGACAAGGTCAACGACCTTATCAAAAAGCTCTTCATCGCTACCGCAGCGGTAGGCATTCTGGTGCTCTTTTTCCTTGGACGGCGCCCCGCCATGGTGGTGCTGCTGGTGATTCCGGTGGTGATTCTGATCACCGTATTCTCGGCCTGGGTGCTCGGTCTGACCATCGACCGGGTGAGCCTGTTCGCCCTCATCTTCTCCATCGGTATTCTGGTTGATGACGCCATAGTGGTGGTGGAAAATATCTACCGGCGCTGGCTGGAGAAGGGCGAAATGGATACCGCTACCGCCGTCGATGCGGTACGTGAGGTGGGTAATCCCACCATCCTTGCCACCTTTACCGTTATTGCCGCGCTGCTACCGATGGGCTTTGTTAGCGGTATGATGGGGCCGTATATGGCCCCGATCCCGACCCTCGGTTCGGTGGCTATGTTCTTCTCACTGATCGCCGCCTTCGCCTTTACCCCATGGCTGGTGATGCGCCTGCGTCCCTCCATGGAATATTTGAAAAAACAGGAGGCCAAGGAGCACGCCGCCAACGAGCGTCTGGAGAGGCGTTTTCGCCGCATCATTACCCCCATCGTCAACGACCGTAAGCGTGGTTTCATTACCCTCGGTCTGATTTTTGTGGCCTTCTTCGCCTCCTGTTTTTTCTTCTACACCCACTGGGTGACGGTGAAGATGTTGCCGCTGGATAACAAGCCGGAGTTCAGCATTACCGTTGATATGCCAGAAGGAACGGCGCTCCCTCAGACGGCTAATTTGACCCACCGTATGGCCGAGGTGTTGCGTGATTTCCCCGAGGTGACCGCACTGCAAAGCTATAGTGGCACCGCGCAACCCTTCGACTTTAACGGTATGGTGCGCCACTACTACCTGCGTCAGGATCCCTGGCAGGGGGAGGTGCATGTACAGCTGCTGGACAAGGGCGATCGCAAGCGCAGTAGCCATGAGATTGCCGTTGCGGCGCGTGAACTGCTGACGCCGATTGCTCAAGAGGCTGGCGCGAAGATTACTATTGTCGAGATGCCCCCAGGCCCGCCGGTACTGCAGGCGATGGTCGCTGAGATCTACGGCCCCGATGCCGAGACCCGTCGCGAAGTCGCTGCCAAGATGACCGAGCTGTTCGAGCAGGCCGAGGGTGTGGCCGATGTCGATAACTACATGCAGCAGCCCTACAACACCTGGCGTTTCGAGGTCGATACCGAGAAGGCCGTTCGTCGCGGTATCTCGGTGGATACCATCAACCGCAACCTCTCGATGGCGATGGGCGGCTATAAGCTCGGTGACGTTAAGCAGGGTACGGTACTGGATCCTACCTATATCGTCCTCCAGGTACCGTTCGAAATTCGTGCTCAGACCACCCGTCTGGGTGATCTGCCGATCCCCGCAGCCGACGGTTCTACCGTGCCGCTGGCCGAGCTGGGCCGCTTCCGCGAGGTGCCACAGGACCCGGTGATCTACCACAAGGATCTGCGCCCTGTTGAATACGTGGTAGGCGAGGCGGTCGGTGAGCTGGCGGCCCCCATCTACGGTATGTTTGCGGTCGAAGACCTGCTTAAGGATTACACTACGCCCGATGGTGTAGTGCTATCGGGTGAAATGCTCGGCGCACCGGAGGATAACGGTCACTCCGCCTTTGAATGGACCGGCGAGTGGACCGTGACCTACGAGACCTTCCGCGATATGGGTGCCGCCTTCGCTGTGGCCCTGATCCTGATCTACATTCTGGTGGTATGGGAGTTTGGCAACTTTGTGGTGCCGGCCGTGATTATGGCCCCCATTCCGTTGACCCTGATCGGTATTATTCCCGGTCACTGGCTGTTGGGGGCGGAATTTACCGCGACCTCTATGATCGGCTTTATTGCCCTGGCCGGTATCATCGTGCGCAACTCCATTCTACTGGTCGACTTCACCATTACGCAGGTGAAGCAGGGGGTGGATGTGCGCGAGGCGGTTATTATCTCGTGTAAAACCCGTACCCGTCCTATCATGATCACCGCCTGGGCCTTGGTGATGGGCTCCTGCGTCATTCTCTTCGACCCGATCTTCCAGGGAATGGCGATTTCACTGCTGTTCGGTGTGTTGGTCTCTACCATGCTGACTCTGATCGTGATCCCGCTGGGCTGCATCAGTGCCCGCACGGTGTTTTGCCCGCCGGGTGCAAATGGCGAAAGTTGTGAGATAGCTGAAGAGGTAACGCCGGTTAAACAGGGCGGTGGTCTTGCCATTGGCGATGTCGTGATCGGCATGTGGCGACTCTTCACGATGATGCTGAAGTCACTGACGTTCAAGCTTTGGACGCTGGCTATGGGGGCCTTGTTCGGTCTTATCGAGATGTGGCAAAGCCGTAAGGCCGTTACCGCAACGGCGCCCGCTGCAGCACCGGCCCCAGCGGCCCCAGCGCCCCCCCCAGCAGCAACACCCGTTGAAACCAGGACCGAACCAGCAATCAAGGCGAAGGCTGAGCCAGAGGTCGAGGCGAAGGCAGAACCAAAGGTAGAGCCGGAAGTGGCTGTTGAGAGCCGGACTCAGGAAAGTAAGCCTGTTGCCAAGACGACAGTGAAGAAGCCGGTGGCATCAAAGAAGGTGGCTACCGTAAAGAAAAGGGCGATGAATCAGTCGACTGTAAAGAGTACGATTAAGAAAAAGAGTGTGACCAAAAAGAAGATCGCGCTGAAGAAGACGCCGGTTAAGAAGGCTGCACCTGCAGTGAAGAAGAGTGTTGCCATCAAGGAAGGGCGAGGTACCAAGGAGAGTAAAAATCGTCGTGGCATTCGTCTGAAGAATTTCGATGATGACTTCAATCTTTAAGCCGGGAGTGATGATGATGTTACGTTCTACGACTACTCTGCGGATGTTGCTCTGTGCAGGCATCATGCTGCCACTCTCTGTGAGTGCCCAGGTACTGGGTGGGAACGAGGGTGCTATGCCTTTGCCACCACCACCAGGGCCCTATATCAGTTCACGACCACAGCTTGAGACAAGTAGTGTCGCTCCGCGTGGCAATAACCGCATGCCTGTCTTCGGCAATATGCCTGCGTTGCCGATGCACTATATGCCGCCGTCAAACCAGCTGCCCACGCCCCCTCCCTGGTGGCGCGGACCGATGGGACGTTAAGTCAGGACGATGCCAGGCATGCCAACCTTCCGTTATATTTTTTCTCTCAGCCTGTTTTCTCTGCTGCTACCGTTGGTATTCGCCCTTTACCCTGAAGTGTCCTACGCTGATTCGGCGCAGGGCCGTCCCTGGGGCAGGGTCGATAAGCCGGCGTTCACGGCACCTGAAACGGGACGCAGGAGTGGTTATCTTGGTCGCTATAACCCCTGGTCTAACAGTGGTGACAATGGCACTGATGAGCCACCACGTTATCGACAACGTGGAGTTGAAGACCCATCGAGCCGGGCCTCTGGTGTCACCCCTTATGGTGGTGTGCCGGGCTATCCTGCAATGCAACCCTATGCGCCTATGCCAGGTTACCCTTACAACCCTGGGGTAGCTCCTGGCTACTCAACCCAGTCTTATCTTCCCATGCCTGGGCTTGCCCCATGGGATGGTGGGCTGAACCCCAATTATGGAAATTACTGGAACGACCCTTATGACACGCTGCAACCGGATAGGGGGATTCTCTGGTCTGATATGTGGCGCTAAATAATCTTTTTTTACGGTATCGTTCGTGGCCGGGGAGGCGGGGGCGATACGCGATAACTCTTCCCCAAAACGCAGGAGTAATAATTATGAATAAGTTTGCAAAGGTTGTAGCTGCCGCTGCACTGGCTGGTGCTACTGTACTGACCATGTCTACCGCTCAAGCATGGTGGGGTCCCTTCAACAACAACGGTTGGGGGAATAATAACGGCTGGGGCAATGGCAATGGCTGGAATAACGGCAATGGCAATGGCAATGGCAATGGCTGGGGCAACGGCATGGGCGACATGATGGGCGACGGTGACTTCAGCATGAGCTTCAGTGGCAAGGGTCGCGGTAACGGCAATGGCTACGGTTCCGGTAACAATGGCTGGAATGGCGGCGGTTATAATGGTTATAACGGTAGCAATGGCTATAACGGCAATAACGGTGGTTATGGCAATCCCTATAACGGTGGTGGTTATGGTTCTGGTTATGGTCCTGGTCCTGGTTGGGGGGCACCTGCCTATGGTCCCTACGGTCCTGCTCCCGCTCCGGTAGCTCCGCCTGCTGGCAATAACTAAGGTTGATAGTGAGGTGAAGGGGATGCCCCTTCACCAAGCTTTATTTATGCGTAGATTTAAAATTCTCTTCATTTCAGTGGGTACCTGTCTGCTGTTGCAAGCCATGAGTGTCAGGGCTGGCTGGTTTGGTGCTGACTTCTCCGCCGAGGTCGTTCAGGGCACGGCACAGGGGCAAAATGTTCATGGCAAGATGTATGTCGGGGCAGGTCGGGTGCGTACCGAAATGAAGCAGAGCGGGCAGTTGATGATCGAGATCATTGACCCGAATAAGGGGCTGGCCTGGGTTCTGGATGAGGGGCGCAAGCTCTATCAACAGCGAAATGTTCCTAAAATTTCCGCGGGCAGTGCCAAAAATCGTAACCCCTGTGAAGCAGTAGAAGGGGCAGAGTGCCGACAGCTGGCGGACGAGAGTCTGAATGGACGCAATGCCCGAAAGTGGCTGTTGCGGGTCAACGGTCAGGAGCGCTTGCAGTGGAACGATTCACGCCACGGTTTTCCAGTTCAGATCGTAGAGGCCGGACAACTGGTGATGGCAATGGTCTTCATTGGAGAGGAGAGCCTCAATAATCGTCGGGTTGAGCGCTGGCGCGCCATGCAATACAGTGGAAAGAGTGTCGTTGAGAATGAGCAGTGGTATGACCCGCAGTTGAATATTGCTATTCGTCAAGTGGCGAAAGATGGCTCATTTCGGGAGTTACGCAACATCCTGTTAGGGGTACAAAAAGAGACCTTATTCGAGTTGCCGCAAGGCTATCAGAGGCTGGACGCAGCGGCTCGCTAAGGCGATGATGTAGACGTTCTATTTACGGGTTGAGTGATACGAATATGATTACGGTAATCGGCAATCTAAAGGGTGGCTCAGGTAAGAGTACCGTCGCTTTCAATCTGGCGGTGTGGCTCGCGACGCATGGCGAAAGGGTGAGTGCCTTTGACCTTGACCCGCAGCGCACACTGACTGATGTGGCAGAGGTGCGTAGCGATGAGGGCTACACCCCGTTGTTCAGTCTTCACTATGGTGGAGCGGATCTGGTGGATGACCTGACCAGTAAGAGTGGTGAGGTGCTAGTCGATGTGGGCACTGCCGATATGGAGGCAATGAAATCGGCGCTATCGGTAGCCGATCGCATCGTCATTCCGGTTCCTCCGAGCCAGGCCGATATCTGGTCGACCCAACGTTTCCTGGGCATGATCTCCCGCTTGAGTACCGACAATCCGCCTGAGGTTTGTGTCTTTGTGAATCGTGCCGATACTCACCACTCGATTCGTGAATCTGACGAGGCTGAAGAAGCCCTGCAAGACCTGGATGGCGTTACCTTGATTAAGAGCCGTTTGCACCAGCGCACCGCCTATCGTCGTTCTTTTAGTGAGGGGGTAGGGGTGTTCGAGTTGGTTCCATGGAGTAAGGCATCGAAAGAGTTTAAAGCGTTTGCCGGGATTCTCTATCCTGAGACTCGTGAGCGGGGAGGTAAGTAAACTGTGCGAGTTTTGAAATGGCTGTTTCATCCGGTCTATCTGCTTTTAATCATTGTCATCTTCGCTCTCTATGTGAATCGCGAGGTGCTGTTTTCTGAGGAGGTCGCCGAGTCGCTAGAGGTCGCGGCTTTGGTCGCTAAGGTGGATGAGCTGGCTGAGCGTCTACGCTCAGAGGCAGTGGTTGAAACGTCCGCTATAACGACGGCAGAGCCGGATGTTACTGAACCGCTAGCGGCACCACAGGGCGAGACGGTAGCCGAAGTGAGTGGTGATGAGGAGGCTGTCGCAGTAGTGCCGGCAGAAGTGACTGTTGTTCCCGTCATCCAGGCGCCTGTTGCGGATGTGGTACCAGCCGTGAGTGGCGAGGGGCTAGTCGGGTCGCAGTCAGCCGTAGCGCAGCTTGGTGTTAATGAGAAAGACGAGAAAATTTCAGAACAAGTGGTCGTGACTTCGACTGTCGAGCAAGGTGCCCCTGAGCCGCTACCGCAAGCAACAGTGGACGCACCTGTTACCCCAACCGTACCAGCCGCATCCTCATTATCCACATGGCGCGAGGCCCGTGCTGCAGTGTGGCAGGGCAATCTTGATGGTGCCGTTGCTTATTATCGTCAACTTATTGCGCTACAGCCTGATAACTATGACGCCTACGGTGAGATGGGCAATGTGCTGCTTGCCCAGTCTGATGTGGCCGCGGCAGTTGAGGCCTACGTGGCCGCCGCCCGTCTGATCAGGAAGTCAGGTAATCAGGCGATGGCCCGCCGCCTGGTCGGTGTGGTGGGGGCATTGGATGAGGCACAGGGCCGAGCACTGTATAACGAGTTCTCCCAGTAGTAAAAGGTGATATAGTTCACATATTAATGCTTGTGATTTTGAGCAAAAGAGAGTGTAGTTATGACTGAAAAGACCCCAGAGACACCTAACAATGAGCGCCGTGCCAACGTAACCAGCATTAGTGCTGGGCAGGTTGCATCAGAAACCGGCGAGCACCACATGGAACGTCTGGCCACTACCTTTGAGAGTAGTGCGCGCCGCTGGGAGATGATCGTCTACCCCTCGCTTTTTGCCTTTATCGTGCTGGCGAGTTATGGCTTCTACCTCATCTATAGCCTGACCCATGATGTCGCTTCACTGGCCAGAAATGTCTCCGTGCTGACCCAGAGTATCGACCACATGGTGGTCAATATGGACAGCATTTCCGGCAATATGGGCGGCATCTCTAACGATCTGCACCGCATCAACAACAGCATGGACACGATGAACGCCTCTACCCGTTCAATGGCCATGAGTGTGGATGGTATGCGCCATCAGGTCGGTGCGATGAACTACAATATTGGCCGTCCGATGAGCCAGATGAGCAGCTTCATGCCATGGTAACCCCTCCCTTGAGTTGCAGGTAATACTATGTTCGGCCCCGATCCTGTCATCACCAATCGCCTGCAGAGCCTGGAGACGCACCTGCGTCAGGAAAATCCAGTACTGCTGAGTGCCGTCAACAGCTTTCGCGAACTGGACAAGGTGGCCTACCGCATGGGGCTGTTGCCCCACAGCGGCTCTTTCGCCATGCAGATCCCCTGGTGGCCCCTAGTATCAATACTCGGCACCTTCTCCTCGGGTAAATCAACCTTCATTAACCACTATCTGGGACTCCCGTTACAGAGCTCCGGTAACCAGGCGGTGGACGACAAATTTACCGTGGTCTGTCACAGCCGTGAGGAGAACATTCACGTTTTGCCTGGCCTTGCGCTGGATGCCGACCCGCGTTTTCCCTTCTACCAGATTAGCGAAGATATCGAGAAGGTCGATGGTGGCGAAGGTAACCGCATCGACAGTTATCTTCAGCTAAAGACCTGTCACAGTGAGCCGCTGAAGGGCAAGATTATCATCGACTCCCCCGGTTTCGATGCCGATGCGCAACGCACCTCTACCCTGCGTCTTACCGAACACATCATTGATCTCTCTGATTTGGTGATTGTCTTTTTCGATGCCCGTCATCCGGAGCCGGGTGCGATGCAGGATACCCTGGAGCATCTGGTGGCAGGTAGTATTGAGCGTGCTGATGCCAGTAAGTTTCTCTATGTACTTAACCAGATCGATACCACCGCCCGTGAGGATAATCCCGAGGAGGTGTTCGGTGCCTGGCAGCGGGCGCTGGCTTCCAAGGGGCTGACAGCAGGACGCTTCTATACTATTTATAATGCTGATGCGGCAGTACCGATTGACGATGTTAATCGGCGCCAGCGCTTTGAAAGTAAGCGTGATGCCGATATGGCGGAGATCTATCAGCGTATTCAGCAGGTCGAGGTAGAGCGCTCCTATCGTATCGTCGGTTCGCTGGAGAAGACGGCGCGCAATATCGAGGGCCGTATTGTCCCGGTCCTGACCGAGGCCTTGGCTCGCTGGCGTCGTCGTACCCTGATCCTCGATGGTGTAGTTTTTGGCACCCTTGCCGTGCTGGTGCTGACTCTTAGCATTAATGCGGGTTACTGGGACGGACTCAGTTTTGTCGCCCCCTGGGCACAGGATATGGGGAGCAATATTAACTGGTTCCTTGCGGCGGCCGCGTTGCTGTTAGGGGCGGGCCTCTATGTGCACCATCGACTGCGTAAATTTGCCAGTCGTGGCGTTATCAAGTGGCTCGGCAAACAGGCGAAGGGGCGTGAGGAGGAGAAGCAACTGTTGGGCGGTTTTGCTCGCAGCACCGCCTTCTGGCGTAGCCTGTTCAATGTCACACCTGCCGGGTGGGGCCGCCGAAGCAAGCGTCAGTTAGCCCGTGTGGTCGGTGATACTGATCGCTTCGTGCAGCGTCTTAACGACAGCTTTGCCGATCCCTCCGGCGGCGCGGTAACGGCATCACAAGGCGCAGTAACTGCACCTGAGAAAACAGAATCGACTGTCGAGCCGGTCAAAGCGGAGCCTGCGGTCAGCAGTGAAGAGCTGCGAGGCTGACACCTGAGGATAGAATTGATGTTAAGGATGAAACAGGGCAACAGGGTTGAACAATGTTTGTGCATAGAGAGAACGGCAGGCTGTTATGATTAGTGTACTCCTCGTCGATGACCATGAATTGGTGCGTACCGGCATTCGCCGTCTGCTGGAAGATGCTGACGGAATAAAAGTGACCGCCGAGGCCCAAAGTGGTGAGGAAGGGATCAGTGAGGCGCGTAAGAAGCGCCCTGATGTCGTATTGATGGACGTCTCAATGCCCGGTATCGGCGGTCTGGAGGCGACCCGCAAGTTGATGCAGCTATACCCCGATCTGCCCATTATCATCGTCACCGTACATACCGACGATCCCTTCCCCTCCAGTCTGCTCAAGGCGGGTGCCTCGGGTTACCTGCACAAGGGCTGTTCGGTCGATGAGATCATAAAGGCGATTAAGGCGGTGCATGGCGGCAAGCGTTACATCAGTTCCGATATTGCACAAAATCTCGCCCTTTCGTTGCTGCCAGGAAACGATAAGTCCCCCTTTGAGTCGCTTTCTCAGCGGGAGATGCAGGTCATGATTATGATGGTGCAGGGCAACAAGGTGCATGAGATCTCCGATAAACTCTGTCTCAGCCCGAAGACCGTCAGTACCTATCGCACCCGTCTGTTTGAGAAGCTGCGTGTCGGTAACGATGCAGAGCTGACCCGTCTGGCGATGCATCACGGTATCCTCGACGGCATCTAGCCGGTTGTTAGCGGGTCGATATCAGGCCCGTAATTCTCTAGCCATCATGAGCAGTAGCCCGCAGCCCTTCGACAGCAAGGCCTTTCTTAAAACCCTCACTACACGTCCCGGCGTCTATCGTATGTTCGATGCGCAGGGCACGGTGATCTACGTTGGCAAGGCGAAGAACCTCAAACGCCGCGTCAGCAGTTATTTCCAGCGTACCGATCAGGCCCCCAAGACCCAGGCACTGGTGGCGAATATTCACGCCATTGAGGTGACCGTCACCCATACTGAAAATGAAGCGCTGCTGTTAGAGAATAACCTCATCAAGTCACTGCGCCCGCGCTATAACATCCTGCTACGTGACGACAAGAGCTACCCCTACCTCTACCTATCCGATGACCCCTTCCCGCGACTCGGCTTTCACCGCGGCAAGCGTGGCAAAAAGGGGCGCTACTTTGGACCCTATCCCAGTGCCGGGGCGGTTCGCGAGAGCCTTAACCTGTTGCAGAAGCTCTTTCCGGTACGCCAGTGTGAGGAGCACTTCTATCGCAACCGCTCGCGCCCCTGCCTGCAGTATCAGATCAAACGCTGTAGTGGCCCCTGTGTGGGCATCGTATCGGAGGAGCAGTATGCCGAGGATGTGCGCCACGCGGTGATGTTTCTTCAGGGCAAGGATAACGCCATAATCGATGAGCTGGTCAAGCGCATGGAGCAGGCCTCCAGTGCCCTGGAATTTGAGCAGGCGGCCCACTACCGTGATCAGATCGCCAATCTGCGCCGGGTGCAGGAGAAGCAGTATGTGATGGGCGAGGGGGGAGACCTCGACGTGGTCGCAGCCAGGGTGCGGAACGGCGTTGGTTGTGTGCAGGTCTTCTTCATTCGTGGCGGACGCAATCTCGGTAACAAGAGTTATTTCCCCAGCCAGATTGCACAGAGCGATGAGGCCGAGCTGCTACAGGCCTTCCTGCCGCAATACTACCTGGCCGAGGGGCGCAGTGGCAGCAGCCTCCCGTCTGAGGTGATTATCAGTACCAGCCTGCCCGAGCAGAAACTGTTGCAGCAGGTGATGAGTGACAAGGCCGGGCGTAAGCTCGCCCTTAGTTCAAGCGTACGCGGTGATCGGGCGCGCTGGCTGGAGTTGGCCGTCACCAATGCCGAACAGGCGCTGAGCAGCCACCTGGCCGCCAGGGCCAACATTTACGCCCGCTTTATCGCCCTGCAGGAGGCCTTCAGCCTGGAGGAGATGCCGCAACGCATCGAGTGCTTTGATATCAGCCACACCATGGGCGAGGCCACCGTTGCCTCCTGCGTGGTGTTTGATACCAACGGCGCGCTTAAGAGCGACTATCGCCGCTTCAATATCGAGGGAATCACTCCGGGGGATGACTATGCGGCAATGAAACAGGCGCTCACACGCCGCTTCAAGCGCCTCAAGGAGGGGGAGGGGAAGTACCCCGACATTCTGCTCATCGACGGCGGCAGGGGACAGCTGACGCAGGCCGAGGCGGTGATGGAGGAGCTGCAGGTGGTCGGTGTGATGTTGATCGGTGTCGCCAAGGGACCGGAGCGCCGACCGGGACTGGAACAGCTGATATTGTCGGGTCAGGCCCAGCCGACTATACTGCCCGCTGATTCCCCCGCATTGCATCTGGTGCAGCAGGTACGCGACGAGGCCCATCGCTTCGCCATTACCGGCCACCGGCAGCGCCGCGCCAAGGCCCGTCGCAGCTCGGTACTGGAGGGAATTCCAGGGCTCGGGCCAAAGCGACGCCAGCAGTTGCTGAAACAGTTTGGCGGCCTGCAGGAGGTAGCCCGCGCCGGGGTCGATGATTTAACCAAGATCAAGGGTATCAGTCGCCAGTTGGCACAGAGCATTTACGCCGTCTTTCATAACGATGAAGCATAATAATCCATGAACAGTCTCCCCAATATCCTCACCCTGCTACGTATCGGCCTGATCCCCTTCTTCGTCCTCTTTTTCTATCTTGATGTGGCCAATGCCAACCTTATTACCACCGTGCTGTTTGCCCTGGCGGCTTTTACCGATTGGCTTGATGGCTATCTGGCCCGGAGGATGGGCGTTACCTCCGCCCTCGGGGCTTTTCTCGACCCGGTTGCCGACAAGCTGATGGTCGCCGCGGCCCTCATCCTCATCGTCGATAACAACCCCACTGAGTACAGCGGCATCTGGGTTGCGTTACCGGCACTGGTGATCGTCGGTCGTGAGATCACCATCTCCGCCCTACGTGAGTGGATGGCCGAGGTCGGGGCCTCGGCCAAGGTCGCCGTCAGTATGATGGGTAAGATAAAAACCACCGCGCAGATGTTCGCACTGGTACTGCTACTCTATCGTGAGCCCATTGGTGATTTCCCCACAGCGCAAGCGGGGCTGATGTTGCTCTATGTTGCCGCCGTGCTGACGCTGTGGTCGATGGTGCTCTACCTGCGAGCCGCCTGGCCTGCACTTAAAGCAAAATAATGGAAAATAGTTGTCACCAAGGGTTGACAATAATTGGCTACGAATTAGAATAGCGCTTCTTGATTTAGCGGGAATAGCTCAGCTGGTAGAGCACGACCTTGCCAAGGTCGGGGTCGCGAGTTCGAATCTCGTTTCCCGCTCCAAATTCCGGAAGAACCCCAGTCGATAAACGACCGGGGTTTTTTCATAAATAGGCATAACAAAGCATATCGTCGGTGTTAGAATGGCGATACAGCGAGTTGCAAAGCTTAATAAGTTAGTTCAGGCCGGGTAGCAAAGCGGTTATGCACTGGATTGCAAATCCATGTAGATCGGTTCGACTCCGGTCCCGGCCTCCATCGTAAAAGCGTTCTTTTTAGAGCGCTTTTTTTTCGCCTGTAGCAAATTGTTAAGTGTTGCTTCGAGTCTTTGTGAGAACAGGCGTAAACTTCTAGCTGAAACTCTTTATGTAGTGGGGTAGAATTCCCCAACTCTGCATCACCATCTGCCCGGATGGCGAAATTGGTAGACGCAAGGGACTTAAAATCCCTCGGTGGCAACACTGTGCCGGTTCGACCCCGGCTCCGGGCACCACATCTCTATAAATCAACAAGTTACAACATTTCGCGGTTTTAGCCATTCAATCGCATTTTATCCTTAAAAATCATGGATTTAATGCGTATCTCATGTTCATCATAGTCCAACAATTTGCAACATCTTCAGGCTACTAGTGCCACCAATTTGCCACCACTAGTGCCACCATTTTGCGCCAGTGCTGCCATTAAACAATGAGCAGTTCACCGCGTAGAGGGAAGAGGTTGCCGCTATGTATACGAGGTGATTAATATGGCAGCAATTATGAAGCGTGGTGATCGCTGGCGGGCTGAAGTTAGGCTCAAAGGCATTCGTAAGACTAAAACATTTCGGACTAAGGCCGCAGCAAAAGCCTGGGCTCTTCAAATGGAAGTAGAAATCGAAGATGGACTCCTAGGAAAAATTCCGAATAAAACCTTTGGTGATTTACTTGAACGTTATTCAAACGATGTGAGCCCACTTAAGCGGGGACATATCCGTGAAGTTAAAACCATCGCACTAATCATGAAGGATGAACTTGCGCAGGTGCCGCTCGAAGCGTTGTCGGCAAAACATATTGCAGCATGGCGTGACCGCAGGCTAAAGAGCGTCACTGGTTCAACGGTATGCAGGGAAATGAACATCCTTTCTCACGCATGCAATACTGCACGAAAGGAGTGGGGGTGGCTCAAACACTCCCCAACGAAGGATGTGTCACGGCCAAGGGAAAACCCGGCACGTGATCGGAGGCCAACAGAGGATGAGACCAACAGGCTAATTCATGTGTCGGGCTATCAGTTTAATGAGCCTCCATTTACTGTTTCAGCTAGGGTGGGTGCTGCCTACTTGTTTGCTATCGAAACAGGTATGAGGGCGGGAGAGATTGCGGGGTTGCGGAAGGAGGATGTTCATGAGCGTTTTGTGCATGTGGCAAAATCAAAAAATGGACATCCGAGAGATGTGCCGCTTAGTTCGGAGGCGCAGCGTATTATCAAACAGGTCATGAGCGTGGCCGATAAACAGGAGCATGTCTTTGGTATGAAGGCCTCGAGTATTGATGCTGTTTTTCGGAAGCTGAAGAAGCAGGCTGGCATTATTGAGCTGCGTTTTCACGACACACGCAGAGAGGCTCTAACCAGACTTTCAAAAAAGCTGACAGTCATGGAGTTGGCCAAAGTGAGTGGACACAGGGATCTCAGAATCCTGCAAAACGTCTACTATTCACCGACTGTTGATGATCTTGCGGACAAGCTTGACTAAACTAAATAACGTGACCGTATGAGGTATGGCTCCTTGTAATGGCATGCGGTCTGTCTCATATGGATTCTCTGTAGTAATTCAGACTTGATCTGACAGTTACCGATTTTTCAGAGGGTGTCTGTCAGGTCAAATTCAGTTCACGAATTTTTCCTTCCAGATCGATTTCCCATCAAGCAGTGTTTCCATCGGCGTTCTGCCGCAGCACTTTTT
>JBFFMJ010000017.1:0-45232 GCA_041554195.1 Thiohalomonadaceae bacterium | reverse complement strand
GGGGCACAACACCCTATCCTGACCCCAGCGACCCCTCAGCGTTTCCAACCGCAATCGACACGCAAGAGGGGGCTGGAGGTAACGATAGTTCCAGTACCGCAGGAACTCTGACTATCGGCGAGACCACCTACCGCACGATTTACCCCATCGGTGATGAGGACTGGCTGTCTGTAAACCTCAACGCCGGTACCCAATATGAATTCACCGTGGATAACGTCAGTTACAACGGCGTCCCGTGGCTTCAACTTTTTGAAGGTGACGGCACAACGATCGTAACCTATGCGGGTGGCGATGACTTGATCAGCCAGTGGGGTTATTTCAGTTTCAATCCAAGAGTCACCTTCACCCCGTCCGCCTCTGGCACTTATTATGTCAAGGTATCTGACCAGGCCGGTGGGGTGGCGAGCTACACCCTCTCCTCACGCGTCTTCTCCGATACCGATGGCGATGACTTCTCGCCACACTATGACTGTGATGAAACAAATATCAACGCATTTCCGTGGGCGGTGGAAACCGAAGACGATACCATCGACCAGAGCTGTTCCGGCACCGACTGGCCCGTAACCGCTGCCGAGGACATCTATGAGCCGGACGACAGTTTCAACACCGCTGGCAGCCTGCCGATGCTCAAGGGCGATCCTTGGGACATCATCCACCGCAGCGAGGTCTATGCCGAAACGCACACCATCGACAGCGGGGATGTGGACTACTTCAAGATCACGGTGCCGGCAAACAGCGCCTATGAGATCATGGAGGTGGAGAGTGCAGGCACGCCCATTGACTCCAACCTTTACGACGCGGATAAAGTCTTACAAGGCTTTTCGGAAGGAGTCGCAGACAGCTTTGATCCTCCCAGAAACATCCCCACTATTATTCACTGGCTCAACAACAGTGACTCAGATACCGCGACTGACTTTTACCTCGAGGTGTTTGCTGATGCTGACGCCCCTGCCGGAACCGGGGCCTATGTCATCGGCGTCAGCGACGGTGGTACCGATGTGGACGGTGACGGCTACTTCACCCGTGCACAGGGGGCTGGCTGGGATTGCGATGATGGTGATTTCGATATCAACCCAAGTAAGGCCGAAGCCGCTCCTGATGACGGTATCGACTCCAACTGCAACGGTGATGACGCCACCTGATCAATCACCCCATTCACTACAACAAAAACAAGGCCCCGTTAGGGGCCTTATTTTTTCTCAATACATAATGGCTATTGCCACTTCTGATAGTAACTACACCTCGCCGCTGTCACCCGGTGCAGCACCCCCTTCCTCAACCTTCTCCTCTGCCTCACCGTTTTCTTCCGGCTGCAAACTCTTCATGCGGCGCTTGAACTCATCGGTTATCACACTGGCATCTTTCTGGTTGCGTATCACTTTTGGCGTAATCAACACCAGCAGTTCGGTGCGCTCGTTGACCTTCTTGCTTGCACCGAACAACCAACCTATCAACGGGATGTCTCGCAGGCCGGGAATACCGCGACTTTCATCGGTCTTATTATCCAGAATCAGGCCGCCGAGGACGACGGTCTCCCCACTCTGTATCGCCACCTCACTCTTGATATTGCGCTGCAGGAACCTGCGCTGCTGAGTGGTCTGCTCCACAACACCGATATCGGTGATGGACTGATCGATCTCCATCGTTACCAGGCCACCACTGTTGACCCGTGGGGTTACCGTCAACATCACCCCCGTGTCCTTGTAGTCGAAGGTCTCGTAAATCGTCTGATCACCCAGGGCACGCTCGCCACTGTTACGCACCGGCACCTGCTCGCCAACACGGATATTTGCCTTGCTGTTGTCCAGCACCATTAGTGATGGACTGGATAGCACATTCAGGCGAGAGTCCGTGGCAAGCATATTTAACAACGCCTTCATATCCTCCGCTGCATTCACTACCGCATAGGAGAAACCGGGAATGATGGGGGCGATGCCTTCGCCTGCATTGAGGTCCAGCAGGGCCGAACCGGATGTGTCGGCGGTAACCTTGCGGTTGTTCAAGTACCATTCCAGTCCGTAGCTCAGCTCGTCGGAGAGCGTCACCTCCATGATAGAGGCCTCTACCAGTACCTGCAGCGGCAGGACATCAAGCTTTCTCAGTGCCGCCTCGACAATACGGTACTCCGCACCGCTAGCCATCACCAGAATGGCGTTATTCTGTGCATCGGCCACGATGCGGATATCCCCCCCCTCTGGCAGTGCCAACCCTTCCACACCAGGGGTAAGGGGTGATGGAATGGCCGCAGGTCCGGTCTTTGGCTCAGCATCGCTCCCCTGCCGGGTGTCGGCGAGAGTTGTGGACGCCACCGGGTCTGCCACAGCAGGGGTCACAGGATGCGCCAGCTGGGAGGAAGCACCGCCGAAGACATCATTAACCACATCAGCCAGATCGACAGCCTTGCGGTTTTTTACCTGATACACAAAGAGCCGCCGTCCGGGCTCGCTTCCCACCATATCGAGACGGGCAATCCACACCTTTACCTGGTCAAGATATTTCGCCTGCGGAGTTATCACCAGCAAGGCATTGAGGCGCTCGATCGGCTCTACCCGTATCATCTTTCCCGGTCCGCCCTCGGGACCTTTCAACAGCAATTTATCGAGTTCCGAGGAGACCTCCTTGGCACTGCTGTTCTCCAGCGGGAACAGGCCGACCGAATAACCCCGCATCCAGTCGACATCGAACACATCGACCAGCGAGACCCAGCTGCTTAGCTCCTGGCTCGAACCTGCCAACATGAGGAGATTACGGCTGTCGTCCACCAGCCGCAGCCCCTCCTCCGGCACCACCGACTTAAGGGCCTTGGCCACCTCAGAGGCAGTGACATAACGTAGCGGTACCACCACCACCTGATAACCCAGCGACTGCGGCTTACTAACAGAGGAGCTGAAGGTGCCGTGCCCCGCATCGGCCAGCGCATTGACACGGTAGAGGCCGCTCTCGCGCACCAGCACCGCCCCGTTCATGCGCAGCAGGTTTTCCAGCATCGGCAACAACATCTCCCGCGCCACCGGCCGGCTGGTCTGCAGGCTGACCGTACCACTCACACCGGGACCGATCGCATAGTTCTCCTGCAGCAGGTCGCCGATAACGACCTTCACCACCTCCTGTATGTCAGTCTTCTCGAAATTAAGGGTGATATCACCGCCGACAAAGGTCGCCTTGGGCTTTTGAGCCGAACGCTTGATAAAACGGCCGTTTCCGTACTTGACGTACTCCTTGGTACCGCTATCCGGCTGCGAACCGGTGCCGAGTGCCTGGGGCACAACCGCCACCTCCTGCACCGCGGCGGCTGCCGGATACACCTGCTCCTCGGCAACCGCATCCCGGGGCTCGGATTGCATCCCCGTACACGACCCCAGCAACAGTACGGAACCGCAGGCACCCACTGCCTTCGCAAATTTTTTCACTGTTCTATCCCTTCTCTCTGTAGTCGGTCCACACACCGCTCAGGTACGCCCTGAGTCGTCGACACTGCTTCATTATCTTTCAGTTTCTGATTTCGTTGAGGCCCGCTGTAGCGCCAGTTCCACGGAGCGTGGTCCCTTGCGCAACTCCACGACACTTGCCTGTACCGAAACCAGGCGCCACCCGTCAATCCATTCCCACTGTGCCACCTTGACCGGTCTTTTCTGGTTCTTGGAATAAATTATAGCCACCTGTTGCTCGGGCGTGAGTACAACACCAATCAGGTTAAACGCCTGGGCATCCACCTCATCCTGCGCCTCTGACTCCAGTTCCAGCGGGCGCCGCTCTAAATTGAACAATGGACGGTTTACCACCTCAGCATAGTCGTCAATAGAACGAACGTTGTGTGCTCTCTTTCTCTCCGCCATCGCTGGCTCATCCGGCGCTACCGCCTTTGCAGCAGACGGGCTCTCTTGTTGCTGCATAGCGGTTATCTGATATACCAGCAATAACAACAACAAGGCGTTGACCAGCAGCAACAGTAGAACCCGCGGACGAAAAACTTTTTCCCTGATCATAGGATCGACTCTTTGACAAACCCGGTAAGGGTGAACTGCACATCCAGGGTATCGTCGCTTTGCGGCTCACCGGCCCGGCTCAGGGTGGAGGTCTCGGAACGGATCAGCACATCATCGGTCAGCACCACTGGCACGCCGGTGGAGATGTTGTAGAAGGTCTGCAACAAGCTGTCGATTCGCCCCCGCATCCGCACATTCACCCTGACCATACGCTCCGGCTCACGCCCTGTTTTCACCATCGGCTGCGTGCTGATCAGGCTGCCATTAGACTTTTCAATAAGCGTGCGCGCATGGGCCTGCAACTCAGCAGAGGCGAGCGCCTGGGTCGTCCCCTTCAAGTAATAGCCCTGTGTGTTCTCCTCTGGTCGTATCGAGGCCAGGAGCCCTTCTATCTGTTCACGGCTTGCGGCTATGCGTCGATACCCCTCCAGCTGAAGGGTAAGCCGTTCAAGTTGCTGACGATTTTCCGCGTGGTATCCCTGCAGCGGCACAACAATGATCAGGTACAACAGTGCCAGCAGCCCCAGCAACAGGCCCAGCGTAAGCAGACGACTTAAAGGGGTATGTTGTATAACAGTCACAGCGCCTCTCTTTACACCAGCTCGGCAACGATCTGAAAGCGAAAACGGTTTGTGCGCGGGTCTTTGACAATGGGGGAGTCGAAGCTGACCTTCTGCAACAGTGCAGAGTTTTCCAGCAGCTCAATAAGCGACGAGGCATCCTCCGACATGCCCTGTATGCGTATCCGCCCACCCTTCATCTCAAAACGCTCCAGCCAGGTGTCATCGGGCAACAGGCGGGTCAGGTTCTCCAGCACATCCAGCACCTCAGGGTACTGGCGCTTCTGCTCCTCAACATAGTCTGCCTCGGCGGCCAGACGCTCCATCTCCTGCTGCATGGATTGCACGCTGAGTGCCGCCTTCTTTAGCGTATCCACCTGCTGCTGCATCTCGGCAATGCGCAGCTTCTGTACCAGCAGCGGGTAAGCGGCGAGCGCGGCCGATAGCAGCAATGCCAATAGCAGCAACAATTTAACGATCAGGTTCGCCGAGCCGCCGCCGTTGCTCCGCTCCTCTTTCGGCAGTAGGTTCTGGCCCGAATCAGAACAAGGTGTTGCCGCCCCCTGATCCGCATCCGCCGCTGTAAGTACCGCCGGTTGCAGCCCCCACTCACGCAGCTGGATTAGCAACGGCTCCACCTGTTTGCGCGGCACCACATTTACGGCAAGCCATAACTTCCTTTCGGCACTGTCCCGCTTCTGGATGGTGTAACCGTAGTAGACCTGCTCAATCTTGAAGGGGGCATAGCGTCCCAGTTCGTAGCCCAGCACCTCTTCGAGGTTAGACTCCGCGTCCAGCGGCAGGGAAAAAGAGAGGGAGAGAACCTGCTCAGCGGGCAGCTTCAGTACCACCTGTTCGCCCGCCTTGCGGCGCAGCCCCGACAGTTGCGCCTGCTGCGCCGCGCTGAGGCGACCCTGCTCATCCGGTGTGATCACAACGCTGCCTGCTACCGCTGCGCGGTGGCAGTCGGCAAACTGCACACTCCCTTCTGAGAAGCAGCATACCAGCTGATGCTCACTGAACTGCAACTGCCTCCGCAAGGTGGCCGGCAGCAGCGAAACCAGCTCTTCGCGCCACCAGCGCATAAAGGCGCTAAACCTGCCCGGAAGCGCCGAGACTGAATTCAATTCTTTGCCCATTATTCCCTTCACTGATGCGTGGCTTGCGGCGTAAACGCTGCCGCTGCATGATCCACGACACTCCAACTTAGAATCTCGTAGGGTCTGACGCCAGACTTCGCCCGCTCCGCCGATACCCTGGCAAGAACGCTGACACGCTCCGTCACGCCTCCCGCGGTCACGGCCTGCGCCCGAATGGAGTAGAGCTGGTCACGATCGCGACTGATGTAGTTGAGGTCGGAGACCGGAAACAGCGGCGACGGCTGCCCTTCGCTGTAATAGCGCTCGCGTGCCAGCAGGAACTCGTCCACCTGCTCTTTTGTCACCCCCGGAACGGCTAGCAGCACGCGGCGGCTTGCCACCAACGGGTTGATGCCCTTGGCCCCGGTACTCACAGTGACCACATCCAGAAGTGTAGCGTAGAGTTCGCCATCCATCCCCAGAATCAGCAGCAGCTCTTCCAGGTTGTCGAGATACTCATCCTTGGCGCCATAGGCGAGGCCGTTTTTCAGGTAATCCTCATCCTCGGCGCCGTGCTCGCGACGCTTATCATCCACATCGCGCCAGTCAAGAATAGCATCGCACACCGCCCGCCCCTTCTCCGGACTGGCGCTCAGTGAGAGCAGCAGCCTACGCAACATATCAGGGCTCACCGCATTGAGATCCATCTTGCCCGCCTCGTCCTGAACCGAAACCGATAAAGCCACACCGTGATATGTCAGGCGATAGCTGCCGCCATCGGTGCGCAACAGGCGCTCCTTTGCGCCCTGCTGGGTTGCCAGCATATCGATAACCATGAACAGCCCTGCCTCTGCCGCGCTACGGGCCTGCAGTGCATCGACACGGGTACGCACCAGCTCGCTCTCCACCCGTGCACTCCCCGCCTGTGTTCCCACCAGCACCGACAGCAGCACCAGCAGCCACAACACCACCACCAGTACCACGCCGCGTTCGGCGACAGCGCCGTAAAAGGGCACCATACCGGGCCGCGCCATATCAGCCCACCTGTCCCTTGATCGCCAGGGTCATTACCGACACCTCACCGCCGCTCTCCAGCTCCAGCTTCATCCTCACCAGTTGCGGCAGGATGTCCCGGCGCGGCCACTCATCCAACCACTGCGCGGTGGCGCCCGGCTCATCGCTGCCGTAGTAGGAGAAGGAGAGTTTGGCCACCCCTTCCAGCAACAGGCTCTCACCCTGCGCCAACGGTTCGGCATCCGGCTCGCGGCCAGTGACATACTGTTCGTAGCTCAGACGCAGGGTATTACGCCTCTCACCACGCTTTACCAGCTCGATTTGGTAGAGATAGAGCCCACCGGCATGGCCTCTCTGCAGGGGTGCCGGGGCGATAAAGGCGAGGCTCTGGGGGGCGCCACTGAAGAGCACCTGCATCCTGCCCTCCTGCACCGCCAGCAGGCCGCGTGCCTGTGACAGGCTGCGGCGCATAAACTCCTGCGTTACCCGCAGGCCGTCGTTCAACTCCACCTGCTGCTCCACCGTGCGCAGGCTGCGGCTTGCAGTCCAGATGGCGCCGTAGGTAACGCTTGAGATAAGGCCCAACAGGGTGATCGCGATCAGCAACTCGACCAGTGTAAAGCCTCGTCCCCCGCGCCTCATTGCTGTCGCTCTCACAGCCGGCATCACTAATCCCTTGCCACCAAACGTGCCGTTGAAATAGCGAGGTCGCGCTCGCCACCCACGCTCTCCCACCACACTCGCAGGCTGACATCCAGCAGGTCCCACTCATTCTCCCGCATCACGCTGATATCATGAGGCAGGCGTTTGGCAATACGCAGCTCCCACCTGTAGCGCGCATCGAAGCTTCCCCTTCGGGTGCCCACACGCAACGGCTCGCTCACCCCGAGTTCTGCCAGCTTCGACTCGGCCCACACTACCGCCTCGCCGTACTCATCGGCCACCCGGGTACTCCGTGCGCCCGTGGAGAGCAGGGAGAAGAGCGTCGCCAGTGTCAGGCTGAGGATGCTGAAGGCCACCAGCACCTCGATCAAGGTAAAGCCAGCGGAGCGCCTGAATACCTGCCTATACCTTTTCACGATAGCGCACCCTGCCACTCAGCCAGTCGATGTGAATTTCATAACGCGCCTCCGTCGCCACCATCGCTATGGTGCCGCCTGAAGAGCTGCCGTCGGCGAAAAAACGGATGGCGACAGATGTCGTTTTACCCATAGAGTCGAATGCGGGCCGGTAACTCAGGGCCATCGCCTCGGACAGTCGGGTCACCTTTTCTGAACCCGGTTGGCGGTACTCGCGGCGCTCTAGATCCAGCATCAAAGCAAACTCCCCGCGCTCGCGTATTGCCCTGCCTCGTACCGAGCGCAGAACGGTAGCCAGCGCTTTTGCTTCCGACCGTTGTTCCAGATGGGGCAACATGGCGGTAAAGCTTGGCGGCACCACGGTCAGGATCAGTGCTGCCAATGTCATCACCAGCAGCATCTCCAGCAGAGTAAACCCCCGCAGCGGGAACGACAGACTTGGGGCTCCCGACATGCGCCGTCCACAACAGGCCACTGGCCGCTTACTGCCAGCTGGCCACATCCTGATTCTCGTCACTCCCCCCCTCCATGTTATCGGCGCCCAGTGAGTACAAATCGTAGACACCGTGCTCACCCGGCACGCGGTAGTGATAAGGATTGCCCCACGGATCCCTGGGTACGAGCTTTTTCTTAAGATAGGGACCGTGCCACTTGACTGCACCTGAGGGGGCTTCCACCAGTGCCTGCAGCCCCTCCTCGTTGCTCGGGTAGCGGCCCACATCAAGCACGAACAGATCCAGTGCCGACCCCAGATCCTCGATCTGCAGCTTGGCAGTCTTGCTCTTCGACTCGCCGAGGTACTTGATCACCTGGGGACCGACAATACCGGCCATCAGCCCAAGGATCGCCAAGACCACCAGCAGCTCAATCAGGGTGAAGCCCCGCTGTTTTTCCATACCTCTCATATTGCATCCTCAATGTACGTTCATCACATCACAGCAGCGCCAGTTCATTAATACTCAGCACCGCCATCAATATCGCCATAATCACACCGCCGATAATCACCCCAAGACCGATGATCAGTGCAGGCTCCAGTAACAACAACACGCGCTCAACGGCACTCTTCACCTCGGCATCGTAGATCTCCGCCAGCTGGGCCAGCCGTTCATCCAGGGTGCCGCTCTCCTCTCCCACCCGTACCATCTGCACCACAAAGCGGGGGAAGCGGCCACTCTCCAGCATGGAGCGGGCAAGCCCGTTGCCCTCTTTCACGCCATCGGCAATGGTGGCGAGCACCTCGCTCAGCACGCGGTTCGACAGGGTGCCGCGCACGATGGTGAGCGCGGCCAGCAACGAGACCCCGCTGGCCATCAGAGTGGCCAGGGTGCGGGCGAAGATAGACACCTGCACCTTCATCATCAAATCGCCGATCAGTGGCATTGCCAGCAGCCGCCGATCCAGCTGATAGCTGCCCTTGAAATTGCCCAAGCGCTGGCGCAGCAGCAATAACAGTGCGAACAGCAGCAACAGCAGCCAACCGCCGTACTGGTTGATCCATGCCGAGAGCCCAAAAACGATACGGCTTGGCAGCGGCAGTTGCTGCTCCATTCCCTCGAACAGGATGTTGAACTGGGGGATCACATAGGTCATCAACAGGATCAGGGAGAGGGCGGTAACAAAGAACAGGATCGCCGGGTAGATGAGGGCACTCTGGATCCCCTTTTTCATCTTCACCAGCTGCTCACTGAATTCCGCCAGCCTGGACATCACCGGGGCCATGGCCCCTGCGGCCTCTGCGGCTTTAACCATGCTGATATAGAAGGGGGTGAAGACCCCGGGCATGGCCGACATGGCCAGCGACAGGGTCTTACCGCCGCGCACATCCTCCAGCAGGCGTTGGATCACCTTCGCCGACTGCTCATCGGCAAGCTCCACCCACATCTCCAGTGCCTCGTCGAGCGGAATACCCGCGTTGAGCAGGATCGACAGATCCCGACTGAAACGCCCCAGGTCGAAGGACTTGCGCAGGCGCCGCCGCCGCCCGCCACGCCTCGCTGCCTCCGCCGCATCCTCAATATGCAACGGGGTCTGGTTCAGCTGGTGCAGGCGCTCAACCAGCGATTCACGGTCCCGCGCCTCCAACTCACCCTTGAGCGGCTCGCCATCCGCGCCAATCGCCTTGTAGTAGAACAGGGCCATAGGCTAGTTATCCCGGGTGGCGCGCAGCACTTCTTCCACGCTGGTCACCCCCTGAACGAGCTTATGCAGGGCGTCGTGGTACATGGTCTGCATCCCCTCCTCCACCGCCACCTTGGCGATCTCGTGGGCATCCGTATGCTGCAAGATCATGCTGCGGATGCGATCTGACATCACCACTATCTCCAGCAGGGCGACGCGGCCGCGGTAGCCGGTGTTGCTGCACTCCTCGCACCCTACAGGCTGGTAGAGGGTAGGTACGCCCTCGGCGCAGTGCTCCTGAAGGTGCAGGCTCTCTATCAACTCCGGCATCGGCTGATAAGGCTTGCGGCAACTGGTACAGAGCCGCCGCACCAGCCGCTGTGCCAGCACCCCATTGACTACCGAGGTTACCAGGTAGTCGGCGATCCCCATATCCATCAGGCGGGTGACACTGCTGGCCGCATCATTGGTGTGGAGCGTCGACAGTACGAGGTGACCGGTGAGTGCCGACTGCACCGCGATCTCCGCGGTCTCCAGGTCGCGCATCTCACCGATCATGATGATGTCCGGGTCCTGGCGCACAATGGAGCGCAGGGCCCGGGAAAAATTCAGCCCGATCTGCGGCTTGACCTGGATCTGGTTGATGCCTTCAATCTGGTACTCCACAGGGTCCTCCACCGTGAGAATCTTGCTGTCGGCCTTGTTGAGGGCATTGAGCGCGGCGTATAGGGTGGTGGTCTTGCCACTGCCGGTCGGGCCGGTCACCAGCAGCACCCCGTAGGGCTTGTGCAGCACGTCGAGGAACTTCTCGTAGGTCTCACCCGTAAAACCGAGCTGTTCAAAACTCAGCATCGCATTGTCTTTATAGAGCAGGCGCAACACCAGGCTCTCGCCATGCATAGTGGGTACGCTGGAGACCCGCACATCGATCTCCTGACCATCGATATGCGACATAAAACGGCCATCCTGAGGCAGGCGGTGCTCGGCAATATCGAGGTTCGACATGATTTTAATACGTGAGACCAGTGCAGCGTAGAGCGGCACCGGGGGCGCCTCCTCCTCGTGCAACATGCCATCAATGCGGTAGCGCACCTTGAGACGATTCTCGAACGGTTCGATATGGATATCCGAGGCACGGGCCTCCACCGCGTGCTGCATGATCAGGCTCACCAGCCGGATCACCGGGGCCTCGCTGGCGATATCTTTTAAATGGGCGATCTCCTGCTGGCTGTCGCCACCCTTCGTCGGGGAGATGTCCTCCACGATACGCGCCATCTGTGTCTTGCCACTACCGTAGATGCGCTCAATCGCCGACTGGATCGCACTCGGCTCGCCGACACGGCATTTCACCCTCTTCTGGAAGAACAGGCTGATCGCATTAATCGCATAGCGATCGAGGGGATCGGCCATGGCCACCGTGACCTCATCCACCGTTAGCGCTAGCGGCAACACCGCGTGCTCCTTGAGAAAGACCGTGGAAAGACTATCCTCCAACGCCAGCGCATTGAGGTACTCCTTCTCCTCCACAACGGGGAATGAGAGCAGCTCACCCAGCGCTTGGACCATATCCGCCTCGGAGACCAGGCCCAGCTTTACCAGCAGGTGGCTAAGCGGCTCATCGCGATCCCCCTGCAGCTGCAATGCATTTGCCAGCTCATCCTGTGCCACTTTCCCAGCGCCTAGCAGTATCTGCCCCAGCCGCTCTTCCTCCACCCGCCTTTGCGAGCGCGCTTCGCCAGTGACACCAATAGATTCCTTGTCCCACGACTCAGAAAGCGTGTTTTTCATAGCTAAATCAATATCCTATAGTTCTGGAAGTCACTCCCGTCAGATGCAAAATGCAAACAAAATTTGAGTGCACTCTGTCACTAACGTAAATATAGACTACCCCTGCTCATCAGACAGCCAATACCACGCTTGCCCGCTCTCAATACCCTATAGGCGAGTCGTAGCGTTGCGTTTACAATGAGTTAGAATTCGTCCCAACCTACGCAAAGGCCAGACATGTCGCACTCCAGCCGACTACTCAAGCAAATAGAAAAGCTGACGGAGATCGGAATCGCCCTTTCGGGTGAACGCGACACCGAACGGCTACTGGAGAAGATCCTCCTCGGTGCCAAGACGCTGACCAACGCCGATGGCGGCACCCTCTACTCGGTGCAGGAGAACGGCGCGGTGAAGATGGAGATCCTGCGTACCGACTCGCTGAACTTCGCCATGGGCGGGACCACCGGCAAACCCATCCCCTTCGACCCTATCCCGCTCTACGATGAAAGCGGTGAGGGCAACCACCACATGGTGGTGACCCACGCGGTACTCAACGACTGTACCGTCAACATCCCCGATGCCTACGATGCGGAGGGGTTCGACTTCTCCGGCACCAAGAAATTCGACGCCAACACCGGCTACCGCTCCACCTCCTTCCTCACCATACCGATGAAGGATCACGAGGGGCTGATCATCGGCGTCCTGCAGTTACTCAACGCCCAGGACGAGAAGAGTGGCGAGATCATCCCCTTTAACGAGACCGCACAGCGACTCGCCGAGTCCCTCGCCTCACAGGCGGCCATCGCCCTGACCAACCGCCACCTGATCAATGATTTAAAGGACCTGCTGGAATCTTTAATCCAGCTCATCGCCACCGCCATCGACGAAAAATCCCCCTATACCGGTGGCCACTGCGAGCGGGTGCCAGAACTCACCATGGCCCTGGCCGATGCCGCACATAACGCCAAAGATGGCCCGTTCAAAGAGTTTCACATGAGCGAGGACGACCGCTATGAGCTGAAGATGGCAGCCTGGCTGCACGACTGCGGCAAGATCACCACCCCCGAGGCGGTAGTGGATAAATCGAGCAAGCTGGAGACCATCTATGACCGTATCGAGGTGGTCGAAACCCGCTTCGATATTCTCAGGCGCGATGCCGAGATTGCCATGCTCAGGTGTCAGCTTGGGAGTAACAGCGAAGAGGAGAAACTCGCCGCACAGCAGCAATATCAGCAGACCCTGAGCCAGCTTGATGAGGAGTTTGTGTTTCTGCAGCGCAGCAACACTGGCGGTGAGTTCATGTCGCAGGATGATCAGCAGCGCGTCCACCAGATAGGTCAACGACGCTGGCGTCATAATGGCGAAGAGCTTCCCTTGCTCAGTGACAATGAGATCTACAACCTGACCATCGACAAGGGCACCCTCACTCCGGAAGAACGTGCGGTGATTAACAACCACATCACAGCCACCATCAAGATGCTGGAGGCCCTCCCCTTCCCCAAGAAGCTGCAAAACGTTCCCGAATTTGCCGGTGGACACCACGAGAAAATGGACGGCAGCGGCTATCCCCGCGGTCTCACTCGCGACCAGATGTCACTGCAGGCACGCATTATGGCGATTGCCGATATCTTCGAGGCCCTCACCGCCAAAGACCGTCCCTACAAGGAGGGTAAGAAACTCTCCGAGTCACTGCGCATCCTCGGCTTTATGAAGCAGGATAACCACATCGATCCCGACCTGTTTAAACTCTTCATCGAGGACGAGATCTACCAGCGGTACGCCGACACCCACCTCTCGCCGGAGCAGATCGACACCATCGATAAATCGCAGATCCCCGGCATGTAAGCCCCGCACACGGCCCGCAGGAGCGGCGTGACCCAGGGCGAAACACCGCCCAGAAAAAACACGCACCATAACCACTCACGCCAAACCAAAATGGTGCAAGCACGCCCCCGAAACGCCCCTCTAGCGTAGGGAACACGCTATAAGGTTATTGGCACACCACTTGCTCTGTTACTGTTGTGGCATGAGCAGTGTGGGAGCGAAAAGGATGCTCAGGTCATAATCAATTGCGATTACGTGAAAATGTCATGGATGGCCATAAGGCCGGGAGTGTTACAGGAACGAACACCCCCGGCTTTTTTTTACTACCCGGATTTCACCAAGATGGCCCAATCAACCAATACCGAAGAACTAAGCGTTCTCATCGTCGATGAGGATCCAGGACGCTCCGCCATTCTGGAACAGGCACTGAGCGACGGCGGCTGCCGGGTTATCGCCAAGCTCACCTGCGGTGAGCAACTTGCCGCACAGGTGCAACGGTATCAGCCGGATGTCATTATCATCGACCTCGACTCCCCCGACCGCGACACCCTGGAGCAGATGCGTACCATCCACCGCGACCAGCCCCGCCCCATCGTCATGTTCGCCGAGGACGATGACAGCGGCACCATCAACCAGGCCATCAAGGCCGGGGTCAGTGCCTATATTGTCGATGGTCTGGAGGGCAAGCGGGTAAAACCGGTTATCGAGGTTGCCATCGCCCGCTTTCGCGAATACCAGGCATTGCGCGAAGAACTGGCAACGGTAAAGGACTCGCTGGAGGAGCGAAAACAGATCGACCGCGCCAAGGCACTATTGATTAAACGTCAGGGCATGAGCGAAGAGCAGGCCCACCAGGCACTGCGCAAACTGGCGATGGATCAGGGCAAGAAGCTGGGCGAGGCGGCACGCAATGTGATCGCGATTATGGATATCCTTAGCTAGGCCGCGATAGCAACGCGTCAATAAACCACGCCACAGCGCCTAAAACCCCCTATAATCCGCACACTGTTTCTGCCTGTCGCGCCACCACACATAGGTTTTCCATGATATTTTCCTCTTTAGACCTCGCCCCTGAGATCCAGCAGGCCCTGGATGCCTGCGGCTATAGCGAAATGACCGCGATACAGGAGCTGGCGATCATCCCGGCACGCCGCGGTAAAGACCTGCTGGCCAATGCGCAGACAGGCACCGGCAAGACCGCCGCCTTTGCCCTGCCAATCCTGCAGCAGATGCTCCACGCGCCCAAACCCGTTCGACCTGGCTACCCGCGTGCACTCATCCTCACCCCCACCCGCGAGCTGGCAGAGCAGCTGACCGAGACCATTGGTCGCTATGCCCAGTTTACCGACCTCACCATCACCGCCCTCTACGGTGGCGGCAAGATCTCGGCCCAGGAAAAAAAGCTCAAGACCGGTAGTGATATCGTCATCGCCACCCCCGGTCGGCTGCTGGAGCACATGGAGAACAACAGCGTCAATCTCAGCGAGGTAGAATTCGTGGTACTCGACGAGGCTGACCGCATGCTCGACATGGGCTTTATCGCCGATGTGCAGACACTGCTGAAACACACCGCAAAGAAGCGCCAGACTCTGCTCTTCTCCGCCACCATGTCGCAACCGGTGAAGGAGCTGGCGCACAAAATCCTCAACAAGCACGAGGTGATCAGCATCGCCCGCCAGAATGCCATTGCCGATGGCATCGAGCATGTCGTCTACCCCGTAGCGGAACACCGCAAGGCCGAGCTGTTTGTTGAGCTGATCGACCGTTACAACTGGTTCAAGGTGCTGGTTTTTACCAGCACCAAGGCGCAGGCCGATGCCTTAATGAAAGACCTCAAACTGGTCAACATCAAAACCGCGCTGTGTCACGGCGATAAAAGCCAGGGCTCACGCCGCCGCGCCATCGCCGACTTTAAGGCCGACAAGGTGCAGGTACTGATCGCCACCGAAGTGGCCGCCCGCGGACTCGACATTCAGGGGCTGGAGCATGTGGTCAACTTCAACCTCCCCTACCTGGCGGAGGACTACATCCACCGCATCGGCCGCACCGCACGCGCCGGTAAAAAAGGCCAGGCGATCTCCTTTGTCAGCCGCGAAGAAGAGCGCGCACTGAACAACATCGAGCGCCTCATCGGCGAGCCGATTAAACGCATCACCATACGCGGTTTTGAAGTAGGAAGCCGGGATACACTGTTGAACTCCAGGACGCGTCCGGCACGTAAGAACAAGGCTAGTCAGACCAAGATTGGTGGTGATAAGAGTGGTAGCGGAAAGACCGCGAGAAAGAAGCACAAATAGGTGTTGCCGGTTTTGCTTTACCACCACGTAGTATGAAGACGCTTTTGCTCTGCTCCTACGCGCCTCCCTTCACCATACCCATCAACCGATTAACGGTATTCCAGTTTCGCCCCGTCACCTCTACACCCAGACACTTTTCCAGCTGTGACACCAGCCGTGAACGGCCTACGCCATCGGGCGCATATAAATAGAATACCTGTTCAGTCAGATGATACTGTTCGGATTCTGACCTCAACGTATCCAGCCGTTGCAGGTCTGGAGATGGTGCTTTTGAGAACAGAAAGAAGAGGTGCAGGGCCTTATCGCAATTAAGCGGGATATTTTCCACAGCCGCGCTGAATTGCGAGGTGTTTAGCAGCAACAGCTGCGGCCGGAAACCATGCAGCTGGATCACCGCCTCAGCGATCTCACTTGTCAGCTCAGAGGGGGGCCTATCGCTATGAAACACCACGTTGCCGCTCTGAATACAACTCTTCACACCATGCAAGCCTAGCCCCTTCAAGCAACAAGCAGAGCGACTTCATCGGCAGCAGCTGTTTGCCACCCACGTTGATTGCACAAAACAGGGCGATATAGGTCGTCAATTCTTTATCCCTCCATGATCCTTTATAACCACCAGCTGAAGCACGACAACTGCCCCAGCATGATGCATTCGCACTCCATTATTGCACACCATTGGATCACACATAACAGGTCTTCCAGCTCAAGCTATGCGCAAGCCACCACCTTAACCCACTGAAATCATGATAAATAATCTAATAACTCATATGCGAGCAATAGCGAAACGTTCCCACAGCACGCAAGCTTCGCTAGATAGACACCAAGCCCGGACTCAGTGCCTGTAGTAATCGGCTCTTATGCTCTTCACTATATCGGTAGTGCTGATGGTTCCTCAGGGTGAGCTCCCTCTCTCCAGCAGCTGACCATAAACCTCTATTTCACGAACTTAAGGGATTTTAAGTCAATTATCAGGAATATAGCGGTCATATCGCATACAGGCAAAACACCTGCAGACGACTGTTTTGTGAGCGAAGCTGCTGCCAATAATAACAAGATATGCTATAAGTGATTATCGTTCTTATTCAATAGCTTATATTTTTTATGTCATCGATAGACCTGTGCCTAATTGCTGATTATACCCATTACCGCTTGCAACAGAATATGGCCCCTATTATCAATTTAATGGTTACCCCCTGATGAAGACAAAAGTCGATACAAAGGACTTGCAGATAGGCATGTATGTCTCCGAACTGGACCGCCCCTGGCTAGAGACACCGTTTCTCTTTCAAGGCTTTGCCATTTCCAGTAAGGGTGACATCAATGAGCTGGTCCGCTGCTGTGATTATGTTTATATCGATGAAGAAAAGAGTAAGTACAACAAAGAGACTTTGCTCTCATCCCATGTACTGGAAAAAGATGCAACAAAATTACCCGAGATTAAAGTCAGAAGGCCGGAACATAAGGTTCCCGTAGAGGAAGAGATCACCGAGGCACGTAAGGTACGGGCACTAGCGGAGGAGCAGATTTCTGCGCTGGTGAATCAGGCTCGTGGCGGCAAGGCACTCGATATACAACAGGCCAATATCATCGTTAAAAACATCACGGAAAGCCTGGCTCGCAGCCCTGATGCGATGGTGCTATTGGGTAGTATGAAAAGTCATGAGCGCGCTGCCGAGGCTCATGCCATGAACACCAGTATTCTCTGCATTACGCTGGGGCGATTTATGCGGTTCTCTCCCAAGATGGTGGAGGAACTCGGGCTGGCGGCACTACTGCATGATGTGGGTGAGGTAAAAATTCCTGTCGATCTGATCCGTTCAAGGTCAAAAACACCAGAGGAGACTGAGCTGGTGAAGAGACATACAGAGTTCGGGGCTGAGATCCTGCTCAACGCCAAGGGTATACCCAATAGTGTGGTCGATGTGGCTTATTCACACCATGAACAGGTTGATGGGATGGGCTATCCAAGAGGTTTGCCTGCAGACCAAATCAGCACCTTTGCACGGATCGTGGCAATCGTTGATACCTATGACCGGCTGACTCAGGGGCGGGATGAGCAGAGCATTCCTGCTACGGAGGCACTGCGCTACCTCTACCTCTATCGGGACAAAATATTTGATGGTCGTATCACCGAGGCCTTTATTAAGTGCCTGGGAATTTATCCGGTAGGAAGCCTGGTTGAACTTGATACTGGCGAGGTGGGAATTGTCATTTCCGTTCGGCCGGGTGAACTGCTCTATCCGCGACTCCTGCTGGTCAGGGGGCGTGACAAAAAAACCTTTGATAAGCCGCGCATCATGAATCTGGCGACGTTCGCCAAATCTGACCCTGGCAAGTATACCGTTAAACAGGTTTTGCCCCCCGATTCCTATGGCATCGATATGCGCTCTTACCTGCTCAATGAGTCACTGATATAGGAGGGCAGTCCCCTTTGCCGGATAAGCAAAACTTACCCTTCAACCGGTCCGCCGAAGATGTGGATCTGCTCCGATTTCCCCCGTACCTGATGTGACCCGAGATCGACCAGGCTGCTCTTCAGTGGGCTTGATAGCATCTGATAGGCCTCTGACGAGACGATGATCGTGTGGCCCAGGCGCTTGGATAGTCCCTCTAGCCGGCTCGCGGTATTCACCGCATCACCCAGGAAGGTATATTCATAACGTTGCTCTGAGCCGATAGTGCCGGCAACTACCCTGCCGAAGTGAATGCCAATTCCCGCTTCGGCAGGAGAGCCATCGGGTAGTTGCAACTGGCTTACACGCTTGGCGATATCCAGGGCTGTGGCCATGGCGTTGTCGATGGCCCAGGTCGGGTGCTCGGTGCTATAGACCGCCAAAATGGCATCACCCATGAACTTGTTGATAATACCGTTGTAGCGAGAGACGATCTCACTAAGCTCGGAAAAGAAGGTGTTGAGAAACAGAATTACATCTTCCGCAGAGGTTACCTCGGTCATCTCGGTAAAGCCGCGAATATCACAGAACAGAATCGCCACATCTCTCTGCTCACCATGTTTAAGCGTTTCAGTATCGGTGGTGAGGAGCTTCTCCATAATATCGGGACTGACGACCCGTTTGAGCATATGTTCAACTTTCTCCCGGTCATGCACATACTCGACCAAGCGGTTAAGCTGTATCCCCAGCAAGCCCAACTCATTTTGACTTAAAATCGGGATAGCCTGGGTAAACTCTCCGGCCTGGGCATCACGTACCACTTTTAACTGCGGCTCAATGATGTGGTGCAGGTTGCGTGAATAGCCACGAATAGTCCACACCATCAGCACACTGACCATGCAGAGATAAAACAGCAGATCGATGGCAAATTCAGTGACCACGGGCTGGTACTCACCCGGATGCAGGGAAAGTCCCGTATGCAGCTTTACCACCGCGGTCAGACTGAAGAGCAGAATGAGCGTAAGTATACTGAGGGTGGCACGTTTAAGACTGACCGAGGTGGGAATCAAACGAAAGGTGTCCACACTCTGCTCGACCCCCTGAGCAAACCACTCCCGACTTGCCGCCAGCGTCGTATCCACACCGGCAAAGTAACCAAAGGTGAGAAGGATCAGGCCGCTGCACAGGGCGTCAGTCAGCCGGATATCGAGAAACAGCGTCGAGACAATGATTGAGCCCGTAGCGATCACCGCATAGAGACTCAACTCACGAAGGAAATGCCGGCGTTGCTGTGCAGACAGACTCTCGGGGCGACTATTACTCGACGGCTGGCGAGACCAGATCAGTTTGTTGACCAGAAACATGGCAACCAGGTATGACAGCGGCAGCAACAGGGTGGATGCCGTAAGCGTATGCAGAGTGAGTAGTTGATAGACGACCAGCGTGAGCATACCCGCCGTATAGTATCCATACCGGATGTGTCGATCTAAAATGTTTATTGCCGATATGCCGTAACGCATTTATTTAATTACATAAATTTTATAGTTAGCTGCAGACCTTCACGGACCATATTCACGCCCTAATCCCGCCTCCTATGGTATGTGACCCAACGGCTATAATCTACTTTATATTGATTTTTAGCCTATTTTGCACAGAAAAGCGCCCATCTCCAACAAAAACACCTCTTTTTTCACGCGTCGCTCCACTATGCATTGCGCACGTGTCTCACTTTTTTACTCAAATCCGCTCTCAGCAGCAACACCGCCCCACTTTGCTTGTTATCGGCGGGCGCTTTTGGGGGTTAGCCGGGGGCGTCTGTTGACTGGTATGGGGGATGGAGCCAACATTTCTGCTACCGGTTCTGGTTTTTTCTCGTGTCGCCCTACTTAGTTTACTGATCGGCTTGGCTGGCTCTGATCGTGCCGTGGCCAGATATGGCATTCACGACAGTGATTCGTCACTCGCTTTTCAGTACCCACGCGTAAAGTTACTTGCTGCGTATTATTTTCATCAGCAGAGCGGCAACTCCGATAACCAATAGACCGAGCACATGCTCCAAATGCAGTGGACCATGTAACGACTCATCGGCTACATGACCCGCATGGGCCATTACGGCGGATGAACTGAATGCGCTCATCGCTACAACGATTATTCCTGTCAGAAACTTTTTCATCACTTCACCTTTACATTAATCAGTTCATTTCCATCGGGATCAGTCAGGTGTACCGCACAGGCCAGGCAGGGGTCGAAGCTGTGAATGGTACGCAGGATCTCTATCGGTTGCTGGGGGTCGTGCAGGGTGTGGTTGTCTGCCAGTGCCGCCTCATACGCCCCCGGCTGGCCGTTCGCGTCCCGGGGACCGGCATTCCAGGTACTGGGCACAACGGCCTGGTAGTTCTTGATGATTTCATCTTCAATCACAATCCAGTGTGCCAGCCCACCTCGCGGGGCCTCCATAAAGCCAACCCCTCTGGCACTCCTTGGCCAGCTTGACGGTTCCCACAGGACTTCGTTAAAGGTTCTGGTTTCGCCCGCTTTAATATTGGTGACCAGCTGATCAAACCAACCCTGCATGGCATCGGCAATTATTTGTGTCTCTAAAGTGCGTGCTGCGGTTCTCCCCAGTGTTGAGAACAATGCCTCTACTAGCACCTCCAGCTTGTTCAGCATCATGCCTACCAGCTCTTTGGTCTGCTCATGACCGGTGGCATAGAGCATCAGCACACGCGCCAGTGGCCCAACCTCCATGGCATGACCTTTCCAGCGCGGTGACTTCAGCCAGGAATAGGACTGATCGACATCCAGCTGGTCATACGGCGGCTTCGGCCCCGTGTAGTTCAGTTTGGTCTCGCCATCATAGGGGTGGAGCCCGGCATCTTTGCCGCCTTCATAGTCGTACCAGGAGTGCGCGACAAACTCATGAATCTCATCACGGTTATTCATGTCCACTTCATGCACCGTGCTGAGGTCGCGGTTGAGTATGGCACCCGGCGGAATCATAAAGCCGGAGGGGTCCTCCATGCCGTTGGATGGAAAGTCCCCATAGGTGAGGGAATTACCCAGCACCTCCAGCTTGGCGACAACCCCGCCACGACCTAATAGAGAGAGGAGCCCCCTTCCTCACCGGGAGCCAGAGGGATACTCCGCAGATCGATAATGGTGGTCTCACCATGACTTATCAGGTTATCCAGTGCATGCCTGACTTGGTGCAACAGTGGCCGGACATTGCATGTTAGCTGGTTGCCTGGCTGGATATTGAACTGCAGAGAAGGAGTGGTTTGCTCCATGATATTTCTGCTCCAGAACCGCTGTGCAATTTATTCTTCGTTTTACTTTATTTCTTTGTTAACCGCCCATGAACAGAATGTCATTGCTTAAGCACTTATAATACGATGCCGGCTATCGATTATTTCCCACTGGCTGAGCAACGCCAGTGCTTCCTGGCCCGCCGCGTCGAGTGCCGCCTGTACAGTCGCTGTGGGCTCCATTCCCCACCCCATGTATTCTGGCTGGATGCCGATGATGGCCCGTTTTTCTGGGAGGTGCTCAGTAATACGCACAATATCCATCATATCCAGCAAGCCGATTTCATGTGCACTGCGTTTAGCCGCCCCCAGAAACTCATCCATCTCTGCACCAATATAGGAGCGCACCGTACCGGCCGGCTGATTCATCTCGGCCGCATCGAACACAATTAGGTTAGTACAACCCTCAATCCATGCAACCAGCGTAAAGCTAAGCGTGCCGCCATCGAGGAAAGTGATACCGTGTATCTTAGTGAGTACTGATTCAAGGTGATTTAGCGCGTGAATGCCCGCGCCTTCATCCGTAAGCAGCGTGTTACCAATCCCCAGTATCAACGTCTCGTGCCGGCCCATTAATTTACCCCGCGATCTAAATCAAAACGCCCTGCCTGGAGGGTGCGATGCTCCTTGACACATGTCAACCGGTTGCCCTATTTTGTTAGCTTAATCCGCTAACGGCTCCTGGCTCTGGAAACGACTCTATGTGTCTTGGTATTCCCATGCAGATCAAATCGATCGAAGGCTTCATGGCCAGCTGTGAAGCCAAGGGTGTCAGCCGCGATGTGAGTCTCTTTATGCTGCAAGATGAAGAGCTCAACATCAATGACTATATTGTCGTACACGTCGGCTATGGTATTCAAAAGATATCCGAGCAAGATGCCCTAACGGCCTGGGAACTGTACGACCAGATGCTCGCCGCAGACCAGTAAGATGCATGAGCTTTCGGTCTGCCAGTCACTGATCCGTCAGGTCGAGCACATCGCCGCAGAACGACAGGCACAATCGGTTTCTTCTATTACCCTCAGTATTGGCGCGTTATCGGGTGTTGAGCCTGAATTGTTAAAAAATGCCTACTCCATCGCCAGCGCTGGGACCATCGCCGAGCATGCCCAGCTCATCATGCAGCACAGCCCCATTCGCGTACGCTGTAGCCAGTGTGGCAGCGAGTCTGATGCCCTGGCCAACAAGATGGTATGCCAGGCGTGTGGCGATTGGCGTACCACCTTAATCAGTGGCGATGAGTTGTTACTAATGAGTGTCGAGCTAGAGACGACCGAACCCTCACCTGGCGAAATGATGCACTAAACTAATTAAATGCTTCATTGGCTGAATTAACGAGAATCCCGGAGAGAGACCGATGTGCGATACCTGTGGCTGTAACATAACTCACGGTAACGAAGGGCTAATCAAGCCCGGCGGCAAATTACAAAAGACGCAAAGCGGTAGGGAGGCCGTTACCGTCTTACATAGCCTGTTGCATGAGAATGACCACACGGCACGCCATAACCGCGACCATTTTGATCAACACGGTGTGTTGGCCGTTAACTTAATGTCATCGCCCGGCTCGGGTAAAACCGCCCTGCTTGAGGCCACGATTCAGCAACTCGATCCGACACTTAAAATTGCCGTTATCGAGGGAGATCTTGAAACCGAGAATGATGCCGAGCGCATTCGCAAGCACGGGGTCAAGGCAATACAAATCGCCACCGGCAGTGCCTGTCACCTGGATGCGCACATGATTCATCAGGCGCTGCACAATCTCGACCTCACCGAGTTTGATATCGTTTTTATCGAGAATGTCGGCAATCTGGTCTGTCCGGCCAGCTTTGACCTGGGTCAGCACCAGAATATCGCCCTGCTCTCTGTACCGGAGGGCGATGACAAACCCGCCAAGTATCCCGTGATGTTTCGCACCGCCGACCTGGTGATGATTAGCAAGAGTGACCTGCTACCCTACCTCGATGATTTTAAACCAGAGAATGCCCGACGTTATCTGCGTGACATTGCCAGCACGGCACCGGTGATTGAAATTTCATCAAAAGATAATACAGGCATGTCGGAGTGGCTTGAGTGGATCACGCAACAGGTCACGGAGAGACGCCACTACTTGCGACGACAACCGGCTAACGCATCGCACAGCCATCAGAGTCACAGCCACGACTGATGGGGATTGATGCCAAAGAGTGGTTGCAGCGCATTCACGCGCTGCCCCGGCGCCCAGCCGGCGACGGCCCGATAAAGATCATGAACGTCTGCGGAGGTCATGAGCGTTCGATCACCATGGCAGGATTGCGCAAGGCCCTGCCCGACTACATTGAGCTGGTTCCCGGCCCCGGCTGTCCGGTCTGCATCTGCCCCGAAGAGGATGTCTTCGAAGCGATTCAGCTGGCCCTTAGTGAAGAGATTATTTTAGTCGCCTTTGGTGACATGTTACGCGTACCCGTCAATGTTCCCAGGGCACAGGCTCGCACTATGGAGCAGGCCCGGGCACAGGGCGCCGATATTCGCCCCATCGCCTCACCGACGGAGGCCGTGAGCATCGCCAGACAGAACCCGCAGACACCGGTGGTGTTCTTTGCCGCGGGTTTTGAAACCACCTCGGCACCGGTGGCGGCGATGCTGGTAGAGGGGGTACCGGCCAACCTCTCGCTGCTGTTGTCGGGTCGCCTCACCTGGCCTGCGGTATCGATGCTACTGGAGTCCGGCTCTGCCGGCTTCCACGCACTCATCGCACCGGGACATGTCTCCACCATCATGGGGCCGGAAGAGTGGGACTTTGTCGTCGACAGACACCATATTGCAGCGGCGGTTGCGGGCTTTGAGCCGGTCAGTCTGCTCGCCGCGATGTACTCCACCCTGCGCCAACTTCATGAAGGTCGTTACTTTCTCGATAACTGTTACCCTGAGCTGGTAAAACCAGGGGGCAACCAGTTGGCCCAGTCACACCTTTTCACCGCGATGGAGGTCTACGATGCCAACTGGCGGGGGATCGGCATCATCCCGGCATCGGGCTATCAGTTAACGGAAGCCTACTCGCAATACGATGCGAGAAAACGCTTTCCCTCCTATAGCGATGACGCCCGCAAACGCGCCGGGCAGATGCCCGCGGGCTGTGACTGTGCCCAGGTGGTGCTCGGTAAGATCTACCCGAACGAGTGCCGCCTGTTCGGCACGGCCTGTTTCCCGCGAACCCCCGTCGGCCCCTGCATGGTCTCGGACGAAGGGGCCTGTAGGATCTGGTGGTCGGCGGGGTTACGTGAACCCGCAACCGGGAGTGAGCCAGTAGCAACGGTTAGCTCGTAACGTCTACACAGACTAGGTGGAGCTGCGCATCAACACTCAACCACAGACAGCCACACTCTCTGCCCGCAAGATCATCCTCTCGGGGAAGGTACAGGGCGTTGGCTTTCGTCCCTTTATTTTTCGCCTGGCAAACCAACACCAGTTAACCGGCTGGGTAAGAAATTCTCTGGGGCGGGTCGAAATACACGTTCAGGGCAAGTGTGCGGCGCTGCCTGCATTTGTTGCGGATATTTTTCAGACTAAGCCACCGATTGCTGAACCGGTGCTGGAATCTGACATGCCAGTTAAGTGTGGTGCGTTTGCCGCCTTTACCATCCTGCAAAGTGACGATAAGGGGACAGCACAGATCAGCCTGCCAACCGATCTGTCTCTGTGTAATGACTGTCTTGCGGAGATGAACGACCCCGCCAATCGGCGCTTTCGCTACCCCTTTATCAACTGCACCCAGTGCGGCCCGCGCTACACATTAATCCGCTCACTGCCCTATGATCGCCCCAACACCACCATGGCGGAGTTTGCGTTATGCCCCCGTTGTCTGGCCGAATATGAAGAGCCCGCCGACCGCCGATTTCATGCCGAACCCATCGCCTGCGCAGAGTGCGGGCCTTCCTTGTCGTATCACTGTGGCGATATCACTGTTACCGGCAATGAGGCTGCACTACAGCAGGCGATAGCGACGCTACGCCGGGGAAGGATCCTCGCCGTTAAAGGGATCGGTGGTTACCACCTGATGTGTGACGCCACCAGCAGTGATGCCGTGACACGACTTCGCCGCCACAAACACCGGCCACACAAACCGCTGGCCGTGATGTTTCCTGCAAGTGCCACGGCCCCCTTTGCGCAGCTCTCCTCGTCTGTGAAGCTTAACGAGCATGACAAGGGTTTTCTGTTGCAACCGAGCCGACCCATACTGTTGCTGGAAAAACGTGATTCAAGCGTACTCTCTGAACAGGTCTCACCGGGCCTAAATGAGGTGGGCGTTATGTTGCCGTACAGCCCGCTTCACCACCTTCTGCTCAATGACTTTAATGCCCCACTTATCGCCACCTCCGCCAATATCAGCGGCGAGCCGGTATTGACCCGACGGCACGAGGTGGAAAAACGGCTCTCGCAGATCGCCGATGCATTCTTACATCACAACCGCCCCATTCAACGCCCGGCTGATGATCCGGTATACCGCACCATCGCCGGCAAACCCCGCCCCATTCGTAGCGGCCGCGGTACAGCCCCCATGGAGTTGACGCTGCCCTTCACCCTGCCGCAACCGCTGCTCGCCGTCGGCTCGCAAATGAAAAACACCCTCACCTTGGCCTGGGGTAATCGCGCCGTGATCTCACCACACATTGGCGAGATGCAGAGTGCACGTACCTTTGAGGTCTTTGAAAATACCATTAACGACCTGCAACAGCTCTACGCGGTCGAGGCCCAGCAGGTCCTCTGCGATGCGCACCCCTCCTACACCAGCAACCGCTGGGCGGCCAGCCAGCCACTACCGGTACACCGTGTTTATCACCACCATGCACATGCGGCGGCAGCGTACTATGAGTGCCCAACAGCGGGGGCGATCATGGCCTTCAGCTGGGACGGTGTCGGGTATGGTGACGACGCGACACTCTGGGGAGGCGAGGCCTTTATTGGGCGACCGGGCCACTGGCAGCGTGTTGCCAGCATGCGCCCCTTTCACCTTCCCGGAGGCGATAAGGCCGGGCGCGAGCCATGGCGTAGTGCCGCGGCCCTCTGCTGGGAGAGTGGACTGGAGTATGAAGGACTCCCTGAAGAGGCCTCCTTATTGAAACAGGCCTGGCAGCAGCGACTGAATGCGCCACAGAGCACCTCGGCAGGCCGGCTATTTGATGCCGCCGCCGCACTCACCGGAGTCTGCCGTCTTGCCAGTTACGAGGGACAGGCTGCGATGGAACTGGAGGCACTCGCGCATCCCACGGGTCAGTATGTTGCACTCGAACTCATTGAGGGCGAATCCTGCCTGCAAACAGACTGGCAGCCCCTGCTTAGCCGTTTACAGGACGAGGCTCTAAGTTGCCACGCACGAGCCGCCCTCTTTCACTCCTCACTGGCACACGCCCTGTTGCAACAGGCCCTCGCCATTCGTCAGAGACATGGGATCAATATCGTCACCCTTTCGGGGGGGGTCTTTCAAAACCGCGTACTCACAGAGCAGGCGCACTCGCTGCTCTGTGAAAATGCATTTAGCGTTCACCTGGCGCAACGGCTACCGCTGAATGATGCAGGCATCAGCTTTGGCCAGATTATCGAGTATGCTTACAAGAATAAGTAAATCAGATAATAAATAAGGACAGGTAGCGGCACCATGCAGGACACACACATCTCTCTGGCCCACGGTAATGGTGGCCGCTACATGCGCGAGCTGATAGAGGAGGTCTTTGCGCGCCACCTCTCCAATCCCGAGCTGGATATCGAGGCCGATGCCGTCCCCCTGTTTCTCGACAGTCCTGACATCTTATTTACGACGGATGGCTTTACCGTGCAGCCGCTGGAGTTCCCCGGCGGCAACATCGGCTCACTTGCAGTACATGGCACCACCAACGACCTGGCCGTCGCGGGTGCCATCCCCAAATACCTGAGCCTCAACGCCTTCATCGAAGAGGGCATGGAGATCGCCACCCTGGAGCGCATCATCAAATCGCTGGCCGAGGCCGCGGCACAGATTGGTGTGAAGGTGGTTGCCGGAGACACCAAGGTGTTGCGGCGCGGCGAGGGGGGCGGACTCTATCTGGCCACGACCGGCATCGGTCTTCGCAACGGCCACCCGTTAAGCATGGACAACATTAAGGATGGTGATACCATCCTGATCAGCGGCCCGGTGGGGGATCACGGCATCGCGGTGATGCTGGCAAGAGAGGAGTTTGGCCTGCGCGGTGATATTCAGTCTGATGCGGCCAGTGTATTAGCACTCACCACGGCGGCACATCAATTCGCCAGCCTGCGTTTCATGCGCGATCCGACCCGTGGCGGCATCGCCACCGTCTGTGCCGAACTGCAACGTGCCACCCGGATGGGGGTTCGTCTCAGGGATGAGCAGCTTCCGGTACGTGCCCCGGTGCAATCGGTCTGCGACATGCTGGGATATGACCCGATGTACCTCGCCTGTGAGGGGCGCGTGGTCGCCGTGATCGACCCGGCCGATGCACCCGCCTTACTGGAGAGATGGCAGGCGACGGAGGGGGGGGAGGATGCCGCCATTATCGGGCGCATCGATGCGGGAATTTCACATGTTCTGATCGAAACCGAGATCGGCGGGGAGCGCCTGCTCGAAGAGTTGGAAGACGATCCCTTGCCGCGAATTTGCTAGTCAGGAATGAAAACGTCCGAGCGGCCTCCTTTTCGGTAGCCCGTAACGCAGCCCTAAGCCGCAATACACGATGGCATTGGTGCGAGCGTTTTACTCTGCCGTTTTTTCCTGTTCAGCCCGGGCCTTTTCCGCCTCATACCACGGATTGGTTGCCATCACCGTCTTCGAGATAAATTGATCAAAATAGGGCAGTAGCTCACCCACATCCTTGGTCTCGGTGCCAACACGAAACTCAAACACTGCCACATCCGGCTCCTCGCCCAGAAAGGCGATGCTGTAGGTGATGGGCTGCCCCAATTTATTGGGGTGATCGTAGACCCCCGTATGGGCAAAGACCTGATCATCCAGGGCATTCACCAGGGCTTCAAATATCGAGCCGTCATTCTCACTCATCACCGCAAACTCATCGGCCGGCAGTGTACCGTTTCCCTGACGACTGATTTTCCCGTTTCGGTCAAGCAGCATGAACAGGGCACTCTGCTCGTTGCTGATAATGTCGATACGAATTTTCTGAATTTGTGTTTTATTCACCACTCCTCCCCTACTCTTCAAAGAACTCGACGACGCCGCTCTCCAGCGAGTACTCAGCACCGACGATGCGTAGTCCCTCATCTTGAATCAAACGTTCCAGGGCCTCAGAGCCGTGACGCAGCTGGTTGACCGAGGCCCTGACGTTGGCGCGAATCGACTCACGGATCAGCGCATCGTTTTGTTGCCATAACTCGGTGTGGATAAACGAAACCAGCGAGGGGCGGATACGATCAACAATCGCCTTAATGTTGTTAGATTGCTCGCCGGTGGGGCGCTTCATCTCCTCGATGGTGGCACAGACCGCACCGCATTGTGTGTGCCCCATCACCACCACCAGGCGTGTTTTAAATTGTGCGGCGGCAAACTCAACGCTGCCAACCTGCGACGGTGCAACAATGTTTCCGGCAACGCGGATCACAAACAGATCGCCCAGCCCCTGGTCGAAAACGATCTCGGCCGGGACACGCGAATCGGAGCAACCGAGAATAATCGCAAAGGGTTCCTGGCCCGTGGCCAGGTCACCGCGCCTGGTGTGGCTAAGCATCGCCTCGACACTGCGCACCCCTGAGACAAAGCGCTGGTTACCCTGTTGCAGTCGCTCCAATGCATCTGCTGCTAAGATCATATCTGCTCACTTCCCCACTGATTATGCTGCGATTTATCGGCTGTTTCGGCGCAACGGATGGTACCACGAGTGTGGCCTGGACAGAAAAGAGAGCTTCCGCTCTAGCGCTGGTCTTTTCGCTCAGATATCCGCATTTTGACCCTAGATGAATTGTCCTATAAGCCCATTGTTCTATACACTTGAGTCCCTATTGTGAATCACTCCATGTGGCCAGATTTTGCATATACCTGAAATAGAGTTGGGCACCCTGCCCCCCTGCCCTGTTGCCCCCGACGCGCTACAGGGGATCCCCCGCCAACAGACCAACCCCTCACGCTGGCAAGGCAGCACCTGGGACGCCTTTGTCTCTGCCCTGCAGGACGACGGTATCGAGGTGCGACAGGAGCGTGGCTCGCAGGGCATCTATCTGACCGACGCCGGGGGCATGGCCCATGGCCTGCCGCACGGGGTGGTGATGGCACAGTCGGCACAGCAGATCGCCAGCCTGCTGCGCCATGCACAACACTACAAGGTGCCGGTAACCACCCGCGGTGGTGGCCTGACCACCGAGGGGGAGTCGGTCGCCTTCGGCGGTGTGCTGCTCGACATGACCGGCATGAGCCGGGTGGTCAGCATTGATAGTGAGAGCCTGAGCGTGCGCACCGAGGCGGGGATCTACTGGCACCGCCTGGCCGAGGAGCTGCGCAAGGAGGGGCTGGACTACCTCTCCGCGCCACTCAATATGACCTCCTCGGTCGGCGGCACCCTTGGTGTTGGCGGCATCGACGTCAACTCTTCCAAATACGGTTGCAGTGCCGACCAGGCACTATCACTCCAGGTGGTGACACCCACCGGTGAGATCGTCGAATGCTCGGACGAGCAGAACCCCGAACTGTTCCAGCGTGTGATCCTCGGTTACGGCCAGTTCGGCGTGATCACCGAGGCGACGCTGCAAATCCGCCCCTTCACCCCGATGCGCATGCACTATTTCTACTACCGCTCGCTGCGTACCGCGCTTGAGGACCTGCAACGGATCGATGCCAGTGGCAGCTGCGACTACAGCGGCATCCTGACCATGATGGACAAGGCGATCACGCTGCTGGTCGCCTTCGACTCGCCCGAGCGTGAGCAGGCCTTTATGGCGCAGCAACACAGCCAGCTGCGTGGACACGGCGAGCTTATCTTTGCCGCACGGCTCGCTGCCTACTACCTGCTGCGACCGTGGCGCATCAGCGAGCTGCTGTTTCTCTATCAGCGCAAAAAGAACCTCTTCCCCGACCTGCAACCGCCCCACCATATGCGCGATGGCGAGATCGTCGATCGCACCGTAGTCTTCTCCCGCGCGGTATGGAAACACTGGGGCAACAAGCACATGGTGATCCCCGACCTTGCCACCAACGTGGATAAGATCATTGAGGCGGTAGAGGCGGGCAACGCGGTGTGCAAAAAACACTTCCGTCGCTACACCCTCTACTGTGTCGGCATCAAGCTGCGCCCGGAGCATCAGGCACACTACGAGCTGTCGAGCATCCCGCCCGATGCCGCGGGCTTCAGCTACGGCTGCGAGTTCGAGCCGGTGCTGGAGGCCGAGCACTACAGCCGTGACCAGCTGCAGTCATTCAAGAATGCGATCTACGATATCGGTGTTGAGAAGCAGACCAGCTACTACCGCTTCGGCGGCATGATGAAGGGCTATATTCGTCGCGCCCTCGGGGATGAGGTGGTGGAAAAACATCTGGCTATGAAACGTCAGGCCGACCCGGCGATGATCCTCAATCGCGATGTAATATTCTAATGGCTAAGAATTTTTCCCATTGCCACGGCTGCGGCCTCTGTACCGTAGTCTGTCCGCTGTGGCAGCAGACACATGATGTGGCGCTGGCACCACATGGCCATGCCAAGGCACTGCAGTTTGGTGGCGAGGTCAACACCAGCTCATTGTTTGACTGCCTCCTCTGCGGGGCCTGTGAGCCGGTCTGCCCCGAAGACATTCCGCTCATGGATCTGCTGCTCGGGCTGCGTCGCACGGCCGTAACGCGTGGCGACCACACACCGCCAGCGCAACCCTCCGCACCGCTCTCAGCTCAGCCCATGCCACAGGGTGACTCACTGCTGGTTGTCGATGACGCCCTGTTGCAGCAACCGGAATTATCGGCGCAGTGTCAGGCCCTGTTAAACACCACACTCACCGCAGACAACGGCAGCGATATCGCCCACGCCCTGCACCACGGTATTGAGATCGAGACAGACCGCCTTGCTGCCTTTTTAAATTCAATAAAACAGGCCTCTACACTAATCGTCAGTGATGGTCTGTTAAAACGGGCGATTCAACAGTGGCTTCCCCGTAGTGAGGTTTTGTCGATGGGTTATGCACTCAGCCGCCTGCCGGCGATACAACATAAGCTCGGCAGTAACGACCTCTATCTTATCGAGAGTCGCGGCTACCACGCCGATTTTTCGCGCATGGTCAGCCACTACGATACGCTGCGCCAGCGTCGTGGGTGTGAACTCAATCTCGACCTGCAACGCCTCGCCGTTGCCACCGGTGGCGTCGGTGCCGACGAGGCGCTTCTCTGCCAGCAGGCCGCGTGGCTAATGAAGGGTTTAAATGTTAACCGTATCGTCGTCGAGAGTCTGGATGATGGCGCGGTGATGCGGCAACAGTGCGACCTGCCGGTTGTGCATGTGGCAGAGCTTTAAGCTTATGAACAACGTTTTAAAAATTATGAAGGTAACAACATGCGATCAGTAGATGTCATTATCGTCGGTGGTAGCCTGGCGGCGGCCGCGGCGGCCAAGCGACTGGTCGATGCCGGGCTTGAAACCGTTATCATCGAGAAACAGGAGCTGCCGCGCCACAAGATCTGTAGCGGCATCCTCTCCCCCCGCGGTTACCGCTTCCTGCTGGAGAACTTCGGCCCGCTTCCCGCCGAGACCCTGCATCAGCCGACCTCCTGTCGCGGCGTCACCTTCCACTTCCCCAGCATGGTGTCGATGCCGATGGACTTCTTCGGTGGCACCGTGCCGCACCTGCACCGTAAATATTCCGACTACTGGGTGATTAAACGCAGTGGTGCCGAGATCATGGATCAGACGATGCTGGTGGGGCTGAAAGACCACGGCCAGTTCGTTGAGGTAGATACACGCAAGAAGGGGGGCGAAACGGAAACATTACGCGCCCGTTATGTGATCGGTGCCGATGGCCCCAGTTCTGCGGTAAGAAAGTTTATCTATCCGGAGTACACCAAGTCGATCCCGTGGTTCTTTGTCGGCCAGAAATTTCATGAAATTGTCGACTGCCCTCTGGATGAGGATTACTTCCATTTCTGGTTCCATCCCGAACTGGGTCACTACACCTGGAGCCATGCCCGTGATGGTCGGCAGATCGTCGGTGTCGGCTTTAAGCGCGGCGACAACTTCCACAGCCGCCACCTACACGTAAAGTCTTACCTTGAGGAGAAACACGGGGTGATCCTCAAACCCGCCGATGACGACCACGAAGGGTGCGCGGAAAACTTTGGCCCCTCGCTGATCAACCGGTACGCCTTCGGCAAGGGCAATGTACTGCTCACCGGCCAGAGCACCGGCTTCTTGAACATGATCGGCGAGGGGATGAGCTGCGCACTGCACGCCGGGGCCATCTCCGGTGAGTCGATCATCGAGTCGATCTGCCGCAACAAACCAGTCAATGGGGTCTATCGGCAGATGATCGCCTCCGAGGTGCGCCGCACCACCGATCAGTGGAATCCGCTGATGATCGCCTTCGCCAAACCGCACGAGGCCGACTTCCCCAAGGCACTAATGGCACTGCCAGTAGGGGATCGCGTTAAGGTGTTAAAGGATATATGGGGATTTTTACTACTGTACAAAGAGTTCGGCTGGGGACGGCAGATCGCCCGCGCCAGTGTAGAGCGCCTTATTCACGGAAAATATCTCGATAAGCGCTGGGTATAAACAACATCCCTGTCGTTCAAACGGTGACCTGATCAGGCAACATCCTGACTGCTCAGGTACTCCTCATAACTACCGCTAAAGGTCACTATGCCCTCAGGGGTCAACTCGATAATGCGGGTGGCCAGCGAGGAGACGAACTCACGGTCGTGACTGACGAAGATCAGAGTGCCTGGATAGTTTTCCAGCGCGCCATTCAGTGACTCGATCGATTCCATATCTAGGTGGTTGGTCGGCTCATCCATCACCAGCACGTTGGGCTTTTTCATCATCAGCTTGCCGAAGATCATGCGCCCCTGCTCACCACCGGAGATCACGCTCACCTTTTTGTCGATCTCCTTCTGCGAGAACAGCAGGCGACCGAGATAACTGCGTACCACCTGCTCATCATCGCCCTCCTGCCGCCACCGTGCCATCCACTCCAGCAGAGTGAGGTCCTCGGCGAAGTCCGCGGCATGATCCTGTGCGTAGTAACCGATATTGACGTTCTCTGACCACTTCACGATGCCACTGTCGGGGCTCAAACCGCCATGCTCTTCACCCACCAGGGTGCGCAACAGGGTGGTCTTACCGATACCGTTGGGGCCGATGATGGCGATGCGCTCACCCACCTCAATCATCATATCAAGGCCACTGAACAGCGGCCCCTCACCAAAGCCCTTGCTCAGCCCCTCGATCTCCAGGGCGGTACGATAGAGCTTCTTCTCCTGCTCAAAGCGGATGAAGGGGTTCTGCCGACTGGAGGGCTTGATATCGTCGAGCTGGATCTTCTCGATCTGCTTGGCCCGCGAGGTGGCCTGCTTGGCCTTGGAGGCGTTGGCAGAGAAGCGGCTGACAAAGGATTGCAGTTCGGCGATCTGTGCCTTCTTCTTGGCGTTATCGTTGAGCTGACGCTCGCGCACCTGGGTGGCGGCGGTCATGTACTCATCGTAGTTGCCCGGATAGACGCGCAGCTCACCATAATCCAGGTCGGCCATATGGGTGCAGACACTGTTCAGGAAGTGGCGATCATGCGAGATGATGATCATGGTGGAGTTGCGCTCGTTGATCACATTCTCCAGCCAGCGGATGGTGTTGATGTCGAGATTGTTGGTCGGCTCGTCGAGCAGCAGGATCTCCGGGTCCGCAAACAGCGCCTGGGCCAGCAACACGCGCAGTTTCCAGCCGGGGGCGACGGCACTCATCGGGCCGTAGTGTTGCTCCACCGGAATATCCAGGCCCAGCAGCAGCTCGCCGGCGCGGGAGTCGGCGGTATAACCGTCGAGCTCGGCAAACTCCACCTCCAGCTCCGCCACCTTCATGCCATCCTCTTCGCTCATCTCCGGCAGCGAGTAGATGCGATCACGCTCCTGCTTCACCTCCCACAGCTCGGCGTGGCCCATGATCACCGTATCGAGTACGCTGAACTGTTCGTAAGCGAACTGATCCTGGCGCAGCTTACCCAGCCTCTCGTTGGGGTCGAGCATGACATTGCCGGATGAGGGCTCCAGGTCGCCGCCGAGGATCTTCATAAAGGTCGACTTACCGCAGCCGTTGGCCCCGATCAAACCGTAACGGTTGCCGTTGCCGAACTTAACGGAGATATTTTCAAACAGGGGCGCGGCCCCGAACTGCATGGTGATATTGGCTGTAGAGATCACGAGATTTTCCGGAATAGAGCTAAAAAGAGTGTTAAACGAATATTATACAGCAGGCGTCATGCGTTACATCGCCTGCACAGTTTCCGCCAGAGCCTTGAGACTAGCGACGTCCCTTGGTCTTCGGCTTCTCATCGCGCACTTTGAGCATTTTATCCTTGAACGGCTTACCGTCCAGGGCGCTCATCGCGGCACGGGCCTCATGGCCTTCCATGTCAACAAAGGCAAAGCCCTTATTGCGACCACTAAAGATATCACGCGGCAGTTCGATCTTGCGCACATTGCCGTACTGAGAAAACAGTTCCTTGATCTCATCTTCGGTAGCCTCGGGTGGCAGGTTTCCTACAAATAACGTCTTCATGGCGTCTCCTTGGGATGTGAGTTGATTGCGACGGTGAGTAGACACCACACCAGGAAACGGCACGGCATAAACAAAAAAACCGGGACGGGGCTCGCCTGCATCAAAGCAGGGCCCCGACCCGGTCTTCATGAGGGTAACGGTGTCAGCCGTGAGGCCTTACACCATTACCCTCCAGAGGCTTAGTTTGCTACTACGTTGCTAGCCTGCGGACCTTTAGGACCGTTTTCTACGTCGAAGCTAACAGCCTGGCCTTCTGCGAGGGTCTTGAAACCGCCGCCCTGGATAGCGCTGAAGTGTACAAATACGTCTGCACCGCCATCGTCCTGAGAGATGAAACCAAAGCCCTTAGACTCGTTGAACCACTTTACTGTACCTGTAGCCATGATATTTTACCTTTAAAAACAAATAATTAGATCGGGTTGTGCATACAGGTAATGAAGACGTGAATCTAGAAGTAACCGTGCGGAACTGCTGGAACTGCCAATAACAATATCTGTAGCTCCGGTCACTATAGGCTAATAACCGACTTTATGCCACAACCATATGAACAATAAGCTATAGGGTTGATTTAAGGGTTTCACGAACTAGCCAGGCAATGGCACTGTGGCCTTATCCCGTAACGCCTCAATCAGAGCGGCAACCAGTATCAGGCCGCCCCCGAGCATCTCCCAGCCATCCATCGTTTCATTACCGATCAGGGTGGCGGAGACCACGGAGACCACGAGCTCCATAATCATAATGATCGAGGCCTGCCCCGCCTCGAGGTGGGTCACCCCGTACTGTGCCCCCAGATTGGCAAACAACAACCAGGCAACGGCGTAAAGGGCGACGGCCCCCCAGGCGGTGGTTCCGGCGGCCTGCGGCCAGGCGGCAACACCGAACAGCAGCAACAGGCCTGAGATGACTACGCAACCGTAAAACATCGCCCCCAATTTGGCGATCATCGGCTCAGCGCGTGCGGCCCGATACACCAGATTATTCAGTGCCAGCAGCAGGCCCGCCGCAAGCGCCAACAGATCGATCCACGACGGCATGCCACCCAGAACACTCAATCCGCCAAGGATGAGAAGGGCCCCGCTCAGGGCCAGCAGAACCCCAACCCAGCGTGCGGCATCAACCCTCTCATTAAGGAAAAACCGCCCCCCCAACACGGCCCACACGGGTAACAGAAAAAACAACATCATCACCCGTACCACCTCGCCGTAGATCAGTGCCACCGCAAAGGCGAGATTGGCACCGCCACCGAACAGGGCAAGCAGTAGCAAGGGGCGAAGGTTTCTCCGGTTGATCAGTGCACGTGCACGGAAAATGGCCGGAGTAAGCAGCAGCGACAACAGCAGGTAGGTGGCAAAGGTGAGGGCGACCCCGTCAATACCCAGCCGATGGATCCCCTTGAGCGGAAGCCATGCCAGACCCCATAAGGTGGAAGCTGCCAATAAAACAAAAACGGGAAGTGTGCGGCCCATCAGCTCGTCGCCTCAGTTGTCATGGCAATAAAACTGCAGGGTAGCAGATCATCCGAAAAAAAGTCCTTCGACTCAGCCCCACCTAAATATGGCGGTGCAACAGTAACGGCGTACAACAGCGACAGCTCCCCTACCCTTTGGGTACAATAGCCACTCCCACACCACAGAGAATTCCCATGGCGGTTAACTGGTTTCCCGGCCACATGCACAAGGCGCGCAAGAAGATCAAAGAGGCGATGCCGAAGATTGATCTGGTGATCGAGGTGATGGATGCTCGCCTCCCCTACAGCAGTGAGAACCCGCTGGTCTCTGAACTGCGTGGTGATCGCCCCTGTATTAAGATCCTCAATAAAAGCGATCTGGCCGACCCTGCAGTAACGCAGGCCTGGCAGGAGCACTTTGAAAAGGAGACAGGGGTCAAGGCCCTAACCCTGAGTGCCACCCAGAAGGGACAGTCACGCCGGGTGCTGGAGCTGGCGAACAAGATCTTCGCCGGTCGCAATACGGCGCTGAAACCGATCCGTACCATGATCATGGGGATCCCCAATGTCGGCAAATCGACCCTTATCAACTCACTGGCCGGCAAGGTGATCGCCAAGGTGGGCGATGAGCCGGCGGTGACCAAGCAGCAGCAGCAGATCAACCTGGGTAACGGCATTTTACTCTTCGATACCCCCGGTTTTTTGTGGCCCCGTTTTGAGGATCAGAACAGCGGCTACCGCCTGGCGGTAACCGGTGCCATCAAGAACACCGCCATCGAATTTGAGGACATCGCCCTCTACGCCGCCGAGTACCTGCTGCAGGCCTACCCGGAGGCGTTAAAGACCCGCTACAAATTAAAACAACTGCCGGCACGCGATATTGAGCTGCTGGAGGAGATCGGCCGGCGGCGCGGTGCCCTGCGTAGCGGTGGTCGCATCGATCTGCACAACGCCTCGGAGATCCTGCTTAACGACATCCGCTCTGGCGCGCTGGGGCGCATCAGCATGGAGAGTCCGGCACTGGTGGCGGCACAACGGGCCGAGGCTGAAGCGGCGGCGGCTGAGGCGGCCGCTGCTGCTGCCGCAGCGAAAAAAGAGAAAGAGTAGCCGATGCAAATTTGGGTCGATGCCGATGCCTGCCCGGTGGTGGTGAAGGAGATCCTGTTCCGTGCCGCCGAACGGGCCAAAATTCAGTTAATCCTGGTCGCCAATCAGGCGATACAGGTGCCCCGTTCCCCTTACATCACCACCAAGCGTGTGGGCAGCGGCTTCGATGTGGCCGATGACTATATCGCCGAGCAGGTGGAAAAGGGCGACCTGGTGATCACCGCCGACATTCCGCTTGCCGCCGATGTCATCAAAAATGGTGGCGAGGCCCTCAACCCACGTGGCGAGCGCTATACCGAAGAGAACATACGCCAGCGTCTGGCGATGCGCGATTTCATGGATACGATGCGCGGCAGCGGCATCCATACCGGCGGGCCGCCACCACTCAATCAGACCGACCGGCGCAACTTTGCCAATGAACTGGATCGCTTTTTAGCAAAGGCATCACGGCAATAACTTTTCTTTCCGCCTGCCGGGCGACAAATCCTCAGGCGCTGAATTCACACAGAGTGATCACAATAGAGCAGGCTCGGCTCTGTGTCAGCAGAGTCGACAGCCCCGTCACTGCGCACCATTCCCGGTGAGCCGCCACGCTAAACGCACCGAGGTGCCTTATTCTGTCAGGCCGCTTGTATCGGACAATTAAGCTAGGAATAATGGGTACATGAAAAAGGCCCCCGTCGAGATATCCATCCCCATTAGCAAGCAGCTGTTTCGTGGCGACAAACGCCTGCGCATCGCACTCATCGGCAAACCCAACAGCGGTAAATCGACTCTCTTCAAGGCGGTCTCTGCCACCTCTATTCACACCGGCGCACTGGCCGGCACCAATCGTGAATATGAAGAGTGTACGGTGCAGATCGGGCTGGATGAGGCGAGCCTGGTCGACCTGCCGAGCATCAGCTCGTTGCACCACATGGACCCCGAAGATGAGGTGGCGCTGAAGTACCTGATGTGGGGCGATGATCGTCCGATGGTCGCTACCCATGAGGCAGGGGGGCCGCCCGCCCCGCTGGCGACCCCCGACGTATTGATCCAGGTGGTTGATGCCACCGCGCTGGAGAACCACCTGGAGCTGAGCCTGGAGCTCTCGATGCTGGCCCGCCCGATGGTGATCGCGCTCAACCGCATGGACGAAGCCCGCGACAAGGGCATTCACATTAACACCAAACAGCTGAGCGAGCGCCTCGGGGTGCCGGTGGTGCCGACCATCGCCCTGATGGGCCACGGTCTGAGCAAGCTGTTTCAAACCGCCGCCGATGCGGTACGCCAGCGTGCCTGCCCGCTGCACCAGACCGCCAGTAACCATATCTGCAGTGCGCTAAGCCCACTCAGTGAAGTCTTGCGCCGCCCGGATCTGCACACCGCCTTTCGTGTACCCCACCCCTTTTTATTGATGCAGGTGGCGGCCGGCGACCCCTATTTTCTGGAGGAGATCGAACAGCACTTTCCCGAGCTGATGCCGGAGGTAACGCGGCTGCGCCGCGATGCCGAACATGTGCTGCCACGCCCGCTGCACGATGAGTTGCACGCCGACCGCCACCACCGCTCAGCCACCCTGGCCGAGCAGGTCAGCCGCATCGGTGGACCCAGCGACGGCGCGCGCTGGCAGTACTGGCTGGATGAATTTTTCCTCCACCCGCACTGGGGACTGCTGGGCAGCCTCGCCGTCTTCGCCTCGGTGCTGTTCGTGGTATTCGAGGTCAGTACCTGGCTCGACTCGGTGACCGCCGCACGCCTTATTGAAATGGCCGCGATGTGGCAACCCGATACCACCGGCGGGGTGGTAGGTCGCGCCGTGGTCGACGGCCTTATCGGCCTCATCGGCATCGTCATCCCCTATATGCTGCCACTGGTTATGCTACTGGTTGCACTGGAACAGGTCGGCGTGATGCAACGCATCGCCTTTGTGGTCGACCGGGGCTTTCACCACATCGGTCTGCACGGCGGGGTAGCCGTCCCCTTTTTGCTGGGGCTTGGTTGCAACGTCCCGGCGATTTCGGCGGCGGCAGCCACCAGCAAGGGGCACGAGCGGGTGGTCGCCTCACTGCTCATCACCTTTGTCCCCTGCTCCGCACGCTCGGCGATTATTCTGGCACTGGCCGGCAAGTATCTCGGCGGCATCGGCGTCTTTGCCATCTTCGCCCTGACGATCATCATCATCGCGGTGATGGGCAAGCTGCTCACCCGTCGCTACCCCGACCCGACCCCCGGCCAGGTGCAGGAGATCCCCAGCTACGCCATGCCACAGTTCAAGCCACTGCTGCACAGCACCTGGGAGCGCACCAGCGACATCCTCACCATCGTCACCCCGCTGCTGGTTGGCGGCAGCGTGTTGCTGGCCCTGCTGCAGCACTACCAGACCGATGCCATCATCAACACCCTGCTCACCCCCGTTACCAGCTGGTGGCTGGGGCTGCCCGTCGTGCTGGGGATACCGATCCTCTTCGGCGTGCTGCGCAAAGAGCTGTCACTGCTGATGATCTTCCAGGCCCTGGGCAGTGAGGAGCTGGCCGGTCTGCTCGACTGGGTGCAGATCACCACCTTCCTGATCTTCCTTACCTTCTACGTACCGTGCATCTCCACCTTCGCGGTAATGCTCAAACTACTGGGCAGGCGCGATGCCCTGTTTTCGGTATTGCTATCGGTAGGGGTCGCACTGGCAGTGGCAGGTATGGTGCGACTGCTACTGGGGCTGGTGCAATACCTGGGTATGGCCTAGCGTCCCCGCCATCGATAAACGTAGCGCGCCCCCCCGATCTGACACTGTATTTTTCGCAAACGTATATTCGCCACCCCCAGGAGAAACGGAAAAAAACGCCTACGCCGACGGGCTAACGGCAGGATCGCTGACACGCCGTTCATCCAATGTCAGCAATAACGCCCTTTTTTTCCACCCCCACCCACCGCTTCACCTTGAATATTCTGACTTCCGAGCTAGGTTATTAACCTGCATTCGATGATCGGCTCAGAGAAGACCTATCGCGCTGCAGTCCTCAATGACCAGTAAAGATAAGGAGCAATCACCATGCGTAATTTTTCAATTCTTCTCACTATTCTTCTCACTTCAGCCAACACCTATGCCAGCGAGTCCGCCACGCAAAAGATCACGCGGGCACAGAGTGCTGCACACAGCGGTATCAGTGCCAGCGCCTCGGTGATGGATGTGGATGGGATGATGTTAAAGAAAGGCTCTAACGGCTGGGTCTGCATGCCCGGCATAGGCCCGGGTGATAACCACCCGATGTGTAACGATGCGGTATGGACCAAGCTGATGCAGGCGGCAGCCGCCGGGGCGGACTTCCAGACCGACCGTATCGGGATTTCCTACATGCTGCAGGGCGATGCCCACGTCAGTAACTCAAACCCGGCCGCCACCGATCCGAAAAATGGTGATGTCTGGGTACAGGAGGGGCCGCACATGATGGTCGTGGCACCTCGGGAAATGCTGAAAGGTCTATCGGACGATCCCTTCAACGGTGGTCCCTATGTGATGTGGAAGGATACCCCTTACGCACACATCATGGTTCCCATTCGCGATACCAAGTAAACCTACTTAGAGGAGTAAAAAATCATGGCACGCTACTACATAGACTGTCGCGATTACCCCAGCGACAAAAACTGCTCTGTCGCCCTCTCCGCCGACAGCAAGGAGGAGCTGCTGGAGGCGGTGATTGAGCATGGCACCAAGGTACACGGCTACGAGGATAGCGCTGATTTCAGGGAACAGATGATAAGCGCATTCAAGGAGGGGAGTCCCCCGGCCTAGTACCGTAGATGACAGAACACCGGGGCCAGCGCGACCGCACTGCTGGAACCCCGGTTTACCCTGGAAAAAAGGTCCTCACCCGTTCCACTTTTACCGCGTGTGATAGCGGTGAGGATAGCTAACAGAGCGTCACCGCCGCAGGACAGTTCCTGCAGCTATCGACTTAACAAATAGTTAAGGAGGAGAGTATGCGCTACGACAGAAAATATCTGGTCTGGGCTTTAAGCTATGCCGTTGCCGGCATGTGTCTTGGCATCTTCATGGCCGCCTCACAGAACCATGCGCAGCACGTCACCCACGCCCACATCATGCTGGTCGGTTTCGTGGTTTCACTGCTCTACGGCGTGATCCACAAACTGTGGCTGAGCCAATACTCGGCGGGACTGGCCCGCCTGCAGTTTATTGTGCACCACGCGGGTGCCGTGGCCATGTTTACCGGGCTGCTGCTGCTCTACGGCGGGGTAGTGGCCGAGGCCAGTATCGAGCCCCTGCTCTCCGTGGCCTCGCTCAGCGTGCTGAGTGCCGCCGTGCTGATGCTGGTGATGGCAGTAAAGGCCAACAGAGTTCACGCCGCACAACAGGACGAGATACAGCAAAGCAGGGTGCTGCCTGTAGCGGAGGATGCATAGCATTGGTGATCGATCCGGCCATAGCAGGGGCGGTGGCGTTCATGTTCCGGCAGTGATCGTCCCGCCCAGCGCCGTGCGCAGCCGCTCTCAGAGCTAGCGAAGGCTATCGCCACCCGAGCGGCGATACCCCACCCCCACATAGTGAGCGCTGCGGATACGGTAGACGATCAGCAGCCACTTCCACGGTTCCAATACACAAAGGATCAGCCACCACATCGGCTCCAACTGCTGCCAGCCAATCCCCCAGAAGGCAACCAGGGCGAAGGGGAGATACCACCAGGGTTCCAGATAATTGCCGATCCGAAAGACGTTACAGAAGAGAAAGAAGCTTAGCCCCAGATAGAGCACCAGTGCCACCAGTAGCCTTGGCATCGATAGCCAATAGAGCGCGCTGCTCAGCGACAGCAACAGGGCGATAAAAATAAGGTCCGTCAGGTTGAGGCGAAAGCCCGGCTCACGCTGTACCTCAAATGTTCGCCACTTCACTTAGCAGCTCCCCCTTGTGATCAAACTTCAAAACGGTACGGCCAAAACGGCCGCCAAAATTACGCACCGCGATATCGGCAGCATGCAGCGTAATCCCCTCATCGTCACGCTCCACCGCCACAATCTGCAAAGAACGGCAGATCTGCTGCATATCGCCAAACACCTGACTCTTTGCCGCCAGTGCCATGATCGCAGGCTCTACTTTAGCCACTGAGAGCAGCTGCGAGCTGCGCCCGGTTAACGCGTTAAAGTGGCGACTGTAATACCCCTCCGCCTCTTCACTTAGCAGGTAGAAAGAGAAGGGGTTAAGGCTGGAGGGGATGGCGATAGTCGCCTGCTGCTGCGCCCTCACCCGGCGTTGCAGCCAGCGCTTTGCCAGCACGTAGAGCAAGAACGCCGTGCCGTAGAGGGCCGTCACCCACGACTCGGCGGCGCCAATGTTATAGAACAGGTAAAACCCGGCGGTGAGCGAGAGCGCCACCGCGTCGATGAAGAAGATCGCATCGAGACTGTAACGCCGGTAGCTGAACGGGGCAAAGGGGGCGAGGCGAAAGGTATTACTCCAGTCGAGTGCGATATGCAGCCACAACCCGAACAGGGCGGCGAACAGCAGTGACCATGAAAAACCATCAAGCAGAAACAGGGGCGAGGCAAGCAGCAGCGCATAGAGTGGCGATAGCGGCAGCGAGTGGGTAAGTGCCTGATGGTTCTTTAAGTAAAAGCGCTTGCCCAGCGCCATGAAGGCGACATCGAGATCGGGAAAGACACTACCGAATAAAAAGGCCGCGCCGAGGGGTAACAGCTCAACATCGCTGGCACTCACAAAACCGGCAACCCCTATCAGGGCGTGATGCACAATATCCATAGCGCCAGTCTATCAGCCTTTATGCCGACATATTACACATCGCGCAGAGCCGCTATTGTTGCTATGGTTTTGCCGTGGCGCTAACAAAAGTGATCCGAATGCATAAAAAACCCGCACGCTTCGACTACAACCTCATCGTCATCGGTGGCGGTGCCGCCGGCCTGGTCTCCGCCTATATCGCGGCGGCGGTGAAAGCGAAGGTTCTCCTGATAGAAAAACATAAGATGGGCGGCGACTGCCTAAACACCGGCTGCGTGCCGAGCAAGGCGTTGATCCGTTCCGCCCGTTTTCTTGCCGAGCTCAGCAAGGCAGAATCTCTCGGCTTTAAAAAGGCCGAAGCACAGTTTGATTTCGCCGAGGTAATGGCACGGGTACAGCGGGTAATACAGCAGGTCGAACCCCACGACTCGGTAGCACGTTATACCGAACTGGGTGTCGAGTGCATAAGCGGTATCGCCACCGTGCGCTCCCCCTATGAGGTAGAGGTAAACGGTAAACATCTGACCACCCGCAGCATGATCATTGCCACCGGGGCTCGCCCCTCGGTACCGCCGCTACCGGGAGTAGAGCAGAGCGGCTACCTCACCTCCGACACCGTATGGAATCTGCGCCGGCAACCGAAACGACTGGTGGTACTGGGTGGTGGCCCCATTGGTTGTGAACTGGCGCAAAGTTTTCAGCGTCTGGGCAGTCAAGTGGCTCTGGTGCAGAACAGTGACCGAATCCTGCCCCGCGAAGACACCGAAGTCGCGGCGATGGTCGCCAACCGATTCCTGCACGAAGGCATGCAACTTCACACAGGTCACCGCGCAGTGCGCTTTGAACAGCGGCACAATGAAAAGTACGTGATTTGCGAATATCAGGGCAAAGAGAGCGCCATCATCTACGATGAGGTCCTGATCGCACTGGGACGCCGCCCCAACACAGCCGGCTTCGGTCTGCAGGAGCTGGGGGTAACCCTTTCGCCGCACGGCACCATCGCCGCCGATCCCTTTCTGCGCACCAACTTCCCCAACATCTACGTCTGCGGCGATGTAACCGGGCCCTACCAGTTCACCCACACCGCCGCCCACCAGGCGTGGTACGCCGCCGTCAACGCCCTGTTCTCACCGATAAAAAAATTTCGCGTCGACTACTCGGTGATCCCCTGGGCCACCTATAGCGACCCTGAGGTGGCACGCGTCGGCCTGAACGAGCTGGAGGCAAAGGAGCAGGGCATCGCCTACGAGGTCACCACCTACGGCATTGACGAGCTTGACCGTGCTATTGCCGAAGGCGAGGCGCACGGCATGGTGAAGGTACTTACCGTTCCCGGCAAGGATAAGATCCTCGGCGCCACCATCGTCGCCAACCATGCCGGTGAGCTCATCACCGAGTTTGTCACGGCGATGAAATACCAACTGGGACTCAACAAGATCCTCGCCACCATCCATATTTACCCCACCATGAGCGAGGCGAATAAATATGTGGCCGGTAACTGGAAACGTGCGCATAAGCCGGAGTGGTTGTTGCACTGGGTAGAGCGTTATCATCGTTGGCGTAGAGGCTAACCTGGCCTATGTTGTTAATAGAACCATTGAACCCGTTCTGAACGTATCCTGGTGGAGACCCCATGAAAGTGCTTGTTACCTCAATACTTCTGCTCACACTGTAGTGGTCAAGTCTTTTTGGCCACGGTTTTATAGGCATTCCAATAGCGCCTTTCGGCCACATTGGGTGCCAATCCGTCGTTGTGGGTATGCGGCCTGAATTGGCTGTAATACCCGATCACATAATCTGTAATGTAGCT
>JBFFMJ010000016.1:0-47607 GCA_041554195.1 Thiohalomonadaceae bacterium | reverse complement strand
CGATTGGGAGCCCGCGCGCGAATAGCCCATCCTGGCCCGGCATCAACGCATGCCAACATCAGAGGCCGAATATACGTGTGCAATCGATCTTATTGGCTGCTAACAGTGTGCTTGCAAACGAGGAGGAGTCCATATACGGACATTCAACAAGAAACTTACAGGCTCAGTAAAGTTTTCTTCTGCCCCCACTTGTTCTAGATGCAAGGTCAAGAGCTGACCCCGTAACCTTTCTTGTCAAGGCCTTGCTCACCGACCTGCCCGGCGCGATGGTGGTGGTGATGCTGGTGATGTTCCTGCTCGGCTTCATCCTCGACTTTATCGAGATCACCTTCGTCGTCGTGCCCATCGTCGCGCCGATACTATTGACCATGGGACTCGACCCGGTGTGGCTCGGCATTATGATTGCCATCAACCTACAAACCTCCTTCCTCACCCCGCCCTTCGGCTTCGCCCTGTTCTACCTGCGCGGTGTCGCCCCCGCCGAAGTTACCACCATGCAGATCTACAGGGGTATCGCCCCCTTTATCGTGATTCAGCTGATCGCACTGGCGGCGCTAGCGATGTGGCCGCAGCTAGCTTCCTGGGGTGGTTTATGGTGGGGGAGATTAAGCCCCGAAATTTACCTCTGTAGCTTAAAAAAAGAGCACACCTCTTAGTCTCGATCGCCCCAGAAGTCGTAAAAGTTAAACCAGTTGTAGGGGTAGCGACGGCAGTAGTATTCCAGACGTTTAACATAGTGTTGCGTCATCGCCTGTACCTGCTCCATGCGGGTGATCCGATTCAGAGTGAATCCATCGCTAAGTACCTCGAAGTGGATCTCGTAGCGACGACCACCGAGATAGACACCAAAGAACATAATCACCGGTACGCCCAGGAGTCCACCGACCAGCAGGGGGCCTGCAGGGAACTTGCAGCTTTCACCAAAGAAATCACACTCGACAATTTTGTCATCCAGCGCCACCCGATCACCGAGTATGCCGACTACCTCGCCTCGCTCCATCGCCGCCTGAACCTGAAACAGGGTGTCGCTACGCCCCACTGGGATCACCGTATCCTTTATCTCAGGGTTAAGTGCTGTCAGTACACTGCTCACTTTCTCGGCATTGGCCTCATGCATCAGGGCATGGAACACCACCCCCTCCTCCTTATCCGCCAGACTGCGCAACAGTTCAAAACTACCCAGGTGCGATCCCAGCATAAGGCAGCCCTTACCCCGATGATATTGTGCTAACAACTCCGGGTAGCCATGAATGGTGATATCGAAATAGTCCATTCGATTAGTAATGAGGTAGACCCGATCCAGTATGGTGGCGGCGAAGCTATGGACGTGGCGAAAAAGCTCGCCAAATCGCGGCGACCTCCCTAGCACTCGGCGCAGATAATCCTGCGAGGCGTGACGTGCACGCGGTGTTAATAATACGAAGTAAAAACTTATCGGGTAGAGCAACAGTCGCCCAACCGGACGACCGATCTTATTGGCCAGCCAACCGATCAGGCGTATCAGTAGCAAACTGCCACGCTCTTTTTGATTTAACCAGGTGCGCTGCATTGTTGTGATCTTTCCCGCCGACTAACGCGTTGCTTTTTTACAGGCGAAAAGGGTGTGACAAAGGCCCAGATTATCGGTGGCCTTATCCAGCACCAGGCCGGCCTCATTAATACATTCCAGTAGCTCGTCGGAGTGATACATCTTGGAGTTACCACTGGCCATCGCCGTAAAATAGAGCGAGGTGTTAATCAGTGAGTAGCTGGAGGTCTCATGCTGCTGGCGATCCCAACAGGTTTCAAGAATATAGACCGTAGAATTCTCCCCCATCACCCCGGCAATACGCCTGAGGATACTGATGATCTCCTTCTTGCCGAAGCAGGAGAGAAACTGGCTCAGCCAGTAGATATCGGCAGCGGCAGGAAAGCGGCTGGCCTCATCGAGTAAGTCCATCCCCAGCGGTGTAACGCGATCACTAAGGCCGGCCTGCTCAACATTACGAATGGCATTTTGTAACTGATCCGGCAGATCCACCATGGTGATATGGACATCGGCATCATATTGCGCGGCAAGCAGGGTAAACTTCCCCACATTGGTGCCGATATCGACCAGCGTTTCAGATTTATCGGCAAAGATTATTTTTAACGCCGCCGGATAAGCGCTATTCGAATAAAAATGATCAAAGGCGTACCAGCTTTTTTTCACCTTTTCGGGTAGATGCGGCAGGGCCTGATAAAGTGTTTCCCACTGCTCGCCGAAGACCTTCAGGCCACTGGGTTTTCCTGATTGAATCGCCTCATCCAGATAGAACATCCCCTGATAGCAGACGTCGTGATTGTAATCCATATTGATACGGGTCATCGGGTCGTGCAGCAGGTAGTAACCAACCTTACTCAGGGTGAAACGCCCGTCATCATTCAATTCGACCACACTGCAACTCATGCCACTCTCCAGCAGCGTCTCTACACCGTAGAGCGATAGCTCCAATTTATCGGCGATACCCTGTGCATCGATCCCCTCCTTGTGTTGCTCCAGCTGCTCCAGAATACCGAGTTCGCGCATAGTGCGCACCGCCTGAAAGATCAGCGGTGCAAAGGCGATCTTCTGCGCCTCATCAATCGCTTCGTAGGCAGATATTTTCTTTTGCTTAAAAATGGGTTTCATCGATTTACTCAGTGCACCATCGAGGGTGCACGCTCAGTTATGGTGTCTTCTCAGAATAATGGGGTAGTACCAGCAGCGTGGCGTGTTCCAGCCATCCCCCCCCCCTCTCACTGCCCGATTCAGTAACGCTGCATCCCCCTCAGTGCTTGCCATAGACCCTGTGGATAAAAACCGCGGGAGAACAGGCTCCATGCCACCATTAAAACAATCCGAGTTATATCCGCTACCGGCCGAAAATGGCTGGCGCGTGCATTGGAGTGGTAACTGGATGAGATGGGGGTGACCTTGCAGCCAAAACCACGGCGCGCAGCATCGATCAACACCTTGCTCTCAAAGACAAAGCCGCGCTCTTTACTGGTATCCGGTGCTAACTGTTTAAGCAGTGCCACCGGGTAGAGGCGAAAGCCGGACTGCGTATCGTGTATCCACTGTCCGGCGGCCCAGGAGATCCAGAAATCGGCAAAGCGGTTGGCCGCCAGTCGGGCGCGCGGTGCCTGGTCGTTGTCTTTCAAACGGGCAGCGATCACCATGTGGCCGGGATGCTGTTGTGCCGTCGCAAGCAGGGCGGGGATATCCTCCGGACGATGCTGTCCATCCCCATCGATGCTGATCACCTGCTCCGCCCCCTGCCTGATCGCCTGCTGCATGCCACGCCACAGGGTGGCCGCCTTGCCGCTGTTTTTCTCATTAACCAGCAGGGTAACATCGAGGCCATCGAGCATCGTCTGCGTGTTATCGGTGGAGCCATCATCGACAACGATCACCGGCAGCGACAGTTGCAGACAGCGCTCGACCAGCTCACGGATAGTGGCCGCTTCGTTATAGGCGGGGATCACGATAATGGTTTTATTTTCGCTCATCAGGCCATCGCTCCGTTTATCGAGATCACCTGTGCCGAGATATACGCTGCCGCCTCACTGCTGAGGAAACCGACCAGCTCGGCCACCTCCTCCGGTCGCCCGGCACGCTGCATCGGCACCAGCTGTTTCATCCGTTCGGGCGGGAAGCTCTGCTCGCTCATCGGCGACTCGATAATGCCGGGGGCAACCACATTGACGGTGACCCCCCGTGAGGCGAGTTCCTGTGCCAGCGACTTGCTGGCACCGTGCAAGGCGGCCTTGGCCGCCGCATAATTGGCCTGGCCGCGGTTGCCGGTGATCGCCGCGATGGAGGAGAGGGAGATGATGCGTCCCCAGCGGGTCGACATCATCGGCAGCAACAGCGGCTGGGTGACGTTGTAAAAGCCGTTAAGGGTGACATCGATCACCGAGCGCCACTGCTCACGACTCATCCCCGCCAGCGGCGCATCGGCGTGAATACCGGCGTTGTTGATCAGGATCTGGATCGGCCCGGCTTCGAGAATCGCTTGCAGCTGCTGCTCCGTACCCTCGGCATCGGTCACATCAAAACAGATCGCCTCGGCGCTGCCGCCAGTTTGCTGGATCTCCTCGACCAGGCTCTGCGCCACGCCCAGTCGGCTGTTGCTGTGGACGTAAACATGTAGCCCCTGCGAGGCCAGCTGGCGGCAGATGGCGCTGCCGATGGCACCCGTGCCACCGGTAACCAGGGCTCGTTTCATCATCGTATTTCCATCGCTTGGGATTCGTTGGGTTTAATCACGGTGGCACGCCCCTGTAGCAGCAGCGAGCTACCGTTGCTGACTTCAAAGGCGTAGATAAAACCGTTACTGTCGCCAGCCAGCCGTTGGCAGGTCAGTAGCAGTTCGGCCTGATCGTGCAGATGTTCACAGTGCAGCGCCACCCCCCTGATGGCGGCAAGGTAGGCCGCCTCGGGTGGCGCATCGCTGCCCAGCAACAGCGCCCCATGTACCGCCATCGCCTGCGCCGCGTACTCCACGCCATTGATCGCGCCAATGCTGCCGTTCTCCCGCAGCGGATTGTGCGGGTCGCACTGGGAGATGGCGCGCGCCTGGATAGACTCCTCACTCCACGCCAGCACCGAGTCGAGCAGGCACATACTGCCGCTGTGGGGGATCAGCTGGCACAGCGCCTGATGGTCTAGCAACATGCAGCCACCTCAATATGTAGCCGTTGCTCTCCCAAATAGGGCAGGCGGCACTCGCCACTACCAGTGGCCACGCATGCCAGCAGTGGCAGCGCCCTTGCCGCCGGATTGTCACGACGCAGTTTATCCAGCACCCGACTCTTCATAGCACTGTCGCCCCCCTTATCCAGCCCTAGGGTAAGTTGTGCCAGGCTAGCATCGCTCGCCTGATGACTGAGCAGCAGCGCCGAGGCGAAGGGGGCGGTTACCGCACACTTCGCCGCCAGCGGTTGCGGGTAGGGGAGGTCATAACTGACCAGCAGTAGCGGGCGTTGCTCGGTGATCACCTGCGCCGCGGCGTAGAGCAGAGCGGTGGCAAAGCTCTCATCACCGGCGGCGATACTGGTGGTGGTCGCCGGATTGGCGGTGGCGATGCTCCAGTAACCAGCCGGGGCGTTGTGTACCGAGTTGTGGAACATCGTCGGCGAGGCCATCGGCGGAGTGCCGCTAAGCAGCTCGCACAGCTTGTGGGTGATCACCGGGTCGCCATAGGCTGAGCTGAAGATGGCCGCGGGCTTGAGGGTCTGTGCCTCCTGCAGAGAGAGTGCCTGCTCGGCCACCCGCAGTGCCAGTCGCACGCTGTCGCTACTGCGACGCCGTTCGGTGGCGGGCAGCAGCTGCGGAGCGACCAGTTTAAGCGGCTCGGCGACATAGTCCTGCTCACCGCGCAGCACCGCCTGACTGGCCTGCCAGTCAGCAAGGCCGGGGGCAGTAATGCCTACCTGATTCAGATAGATGGTAGTCATTGCGCCCCCCCAAAGATCAGGGTGCAGTTGCTGCCGCCAAAACCGAAGGAGTTACTCAGGACCCGCTTCACGCTGGCCTCGCGCTGCTGCAGCAGGATGCCGCTGCCAAAGTCGGGGTCCAGCTCTTCGGTATTGAGGCTGGCGGGCATCAGGCCGTGCTCAATGCACTGCATGGCGATGATCGCCTCGGTGATGCCGGCCGCGCCGAGGGTGTGTCCGGTCCACCCCTTGGTGGAGCTACAGGGGGTGGTCGAGCCGAACAGCCTGCTGATCGCCAGGTCCTCAGAGCGGTCATTACTGGGCGTGGCGGTGCCGTGCAGGTTGATATAGTCGATATCATCGCTGGTGAGCCCGGCCCGCTGCAACGCCTCCTCCATCGCCCGTACCGCACCAAGCCCCTCCGGGTGGGGGGTAGACATATGGTGGGCGTCGCTGCTCTCGCCAAAGCCGAGCAGTTGTCCGCAGGCCGCCTCGCCAGGCTCACGCTCAAGGATGGCAAAACTGGCGGCCTCACCGATGGAGATACCGTTGCGCCGGCTATCTGCCGGGCGACAGGGCTGGGGCGAGACCAGCTCCAGCGAGTTGAAGCCGTAGAGGGTAGTCAGGCAGAGGGAGTCCACGCCGCCGACCACGGCGGCATCGCAGAGTCCCGCCTCCATCAGTCGCCACGCATCGGCGAAGACCTTGGCACTGGATGAGCAGGCGGTAGAGACAGTGAAGCCAGGCCCCTCCAGCTGCAGGCACCGGCGCACAAAATCGACCAGCGAGGAGAGCTGGTGGCTGTGGGCAAAGTCGAACCCTGCGGGCAGGGCCCCCGTCTCATCGCGCTGGCGGAAGGCCAGCTCGGTATTGAGGATCCCCGAGGTGCTGGTGCCGATGAGCACGGCGACACGGGAGGCCCCGTAACGGTGACGCAGCGCTGCCACCTGCTGCTCGAAGTTATCCTGACGCAGCGCCAGCAGTGCCAGCCGGTTATTGCGGCACTCGAACTCGGCAAGCGCCCCAGGTAAGGGCTCCTGCTCCAGTCCCTCGACGTAACCGACATAGGTATCGAGTTCGGCGGGTGGGAAATCCAGTGGCCGTAGCCCGCTGTTATTCTGCCGCAGCGCCTGCAACATGGCCGCATTGCCGCGCCCCAGTGCGCTCACGGTGGTATAGGCAGTAATGGTGAGAGGTTTCATTATTCTAATTGTGTTGTGCAATGCACCATTTTATACCACTGCCCCACCCCAGTTGCCACCGGCGCTAAGGGTGAGCAGCAGCGTTGTCATCACTCCGAGGCTAATGGTCAGGCCGATGGCGTGCAGCACCGGCAGCGGCGACAGGGCCAACAGCCCAAACACCAGCAGGGTGGTACTGCTGCAGATCAGCAGTGCGCCAGTGGTTTTGTCACACCCCTGCCCCGCGCTACGACAGCGATCGAAAAAGAGGCCGTAATCGAGCCCCACCCCCAGCACCAGAAGCAGTGAGGCGAGGTGGAACAGCGACAGCCGTTCCCCCAGCAGGGTGAGCAGGGCCGTGGTGACGGCCATCGCCGTGAAGACCGGCAGCGCGACCTGGAGCAGTCGTGTCACTCCCCGTAATGAGACGGCAAGGATCAGGATAATCATTACCATCCCCACCCCGGCCAGTGAGAGGGCCTCGTCCCGGTAGTGTTCCACCAGCTGCGAGGCCTGTTGCGGGATATCGATATAGCGCGCCCCCGCATCGCTGGCGATACGGGCGATGGCCGTTTGATCATGAATTCCGCCGAGCGTGATCAGGGCGTACCAGCCCCCGTCGTAATGGCGCAGTAGCGACTCCAGCCGCATTCCCGTTAGCGTCCCCGCTAGTAATTCCGGCTTGAGGGGAGTGAGTTGTTTTGCTGCCATGACATCATCAATGAAGGGGAGGAACAGCTGCTCCTTGAAGGGAAGAGAGTCACTGGCTGCGCTAAGGTTTATCGCTAGCGTCTCACTGTCTGGCAAGGCCTCACGATGTTGCAGCTGCCGTTGTTGACTCGGCAGGTAACGGCTGGGGGTATCAAAGCTGCGCAACTCACCTCTTTGCTGTGCCGCAAGCAGCTGTGCGGAAAGTGTCTCGGCCTGCTGCAACAGCTTTTCCCGGTCACTATTTTGTAGCAACAATAACTGTCCCGGTTCGGCGGCATTCAGCCGTTGGCGCAGTTGCTGGTCGAGTTCCAGCTGTGAGGCGGGGATAGGGCTTAAACGGTTGAGTCGCGTCTCCCACAGGGCATCCCCCTGCAGCCCAAGGGTGGTGAGCGAGGCGACGAGTAACAGTGGTGACAAGCCGCGTAAATGGAGCTGTTGCGCGCCGCTAAGGGTGAGGCGGATCAGCGGCTTAAGTGAAGGGTGCAGCTGGTATTCGGTGGTTTGCAGCGCAGGTAGCACCCAGCGGGTCACCAGCGCCGCGACGACGATACCGCTAATGGCAAACAGCCCCATCTGTGCCAGCCCCTGAAATTCGGAGAATAACAGCGCGGAGAAACCCACCGCCGAGGTGAGCATACCGAGGCGCAGGGTGGGCCAGATGCGCGCCGCCGCCCCCCGGTGACCTCCATGACTAAAGAGGTGGATCGGGTAGTCCACTGTCAGCCCGATCAGGGTAATGCCAAAGGCCAGGGCGATGCCGTGCAACTGCCCGAATGTCACCACTACGGCGCAGGCCCCGGCGACGATGCCGCTAAATAGTGGTAACGCCACCAGCACGGTAGCGGTGAACGAGCGGTAGGCAAGGAGAATCAACAGGGCAACGCCCAGCGAGGCCCAGAGGGTGAGCTGCTGTGAGCCCTCGCGGATGCGCTCGCGCGACTCGACTGCGAACAGGGGCGGGCCGCTGATCAGCAGCTGTATCTGGGGCACAGCTAACTGCTCAAAGTTGTGATGAATCGCCTCGATGGCCGCCTGCTGCGCATCCAGTGCAAAGGCCGGGGCGCTGCTGTGTAACAGCAGCAGGGCGTGTTGCCGGTCGTCGGAGAACCAGACCCCGAGGTGGCGCTGCGGGCCGTTGCCATCCATCAGCGCCTGCAGGGTCTGGCGATGCGCGGCGCTCGGGTCGTGGCGCAGCTGTTGATGGTCCAGCGGCGCACCGAGGGCCAACTCCTTGAGGCGTTGTTGCAGCGCCGCCTTAAGCCCGACCTCATCAAGGCGCGTGGCATTTAACAGATAGCGATAACGAAATAGCAGTGCCTGTTCGGCCTCGGGCAGTGCATTATCCACCCCCAGCACGTGCGCAAAGTGCGGGGTTGCGGCCAGCGCACTCGATAGTTTTTTTGCCGTATCCGCTAGCTGCCTGTCTGGTGCGCCACTGAGGTCGAGTAGCAACACACGGGAGGCCGGGCTGTCGCGCAGGGTGTCGAGAAGCAGGTCAGGGCCCGCGTCCGCGCCACCGGGCAAAAACTGCCCCAGATCGGACTCGACCTTCGGCCCCTGCATCAGGATGGCGACAGCGCAACCAAGGAAAAGCCCCCAGGCGAGGAGAATGGCAAGGCGCTGTTTCACGGCGCGGCCGGACCCAGTTCCAGGGTAGAGCTATCGCCGCTCTGCTCCTCCACGCTGAAGCGGGAAATCGTATCCCCTGTGCCCGCAATCTCGACCCCCTTCAGGTGAACCGCAACCTGCGCATCGCGTGGCCTAAGCTGTAAACGCCACGCCCTGGCGGTGCCGCTAAAGGTGGTTTGGTAATGCTCTTCCAGGGTGGCAAGGTCGCCCTGCAGAGCGGCACGAAACACCGTAACAAAGGTGAACAGTGGCGGGTAGTCACTCAGGCTAAGCCGCTGCACCTCACCGCCCTCGCGTTCGATCAGCAGCGTATCGCCCTCAACGCTGAAGCGCTCATCAAACGGCTGCTGGATATGTTTGACCAGGCGGCTATCGCGAAAGGCCAGGCTACCGTGCAGGGTGATCGGCACAGCGAGCAGTTGCGACTGGCGCTGCTCGGTAAACGGGCGTGGCGGATGCGTGGCGGTAGCCAGCTGCTGCATCAGCCCTGCGAGGGTGAACGTCTCGCCACTCATGGCAGGGGTGCTGAGCAGCAGGCCGAGCAACAGCGCGCAGCTTGCGCTGAGCGCTCTCATCCGCGTGCCTCCACATCCAGGCTGCCCTGGGCAAACAACTGTTCTTCGCCGCGCACCTCAAACTGTAAGCGTTTGCCCTTCTCCTCCAGCACGATGTCGAACTCCTGCCCGGGTAACAGGGGGGCGCTGAATTTGGCGTTGCTAACTGCCGCCACCCGGTAACCGGCCTGTTGCGCCTGTTCGAGCACGTGGCGCAGGATAATCACACCGGGCACCACCGGGTGACCCGGAAAGTGACCGGCCAGTGCCGGGTGTTGCGGGCTGATTTTTTCTCTCTGTGACACCAGTTATGCCGTCCGTTTGTGTGTGTTGATGAGTTGCATTAACTGCTTAAGCGGCAGCTTCCCCGTCTCGTTGCGTGGCAGCCTGTCGACGATCAGCAGCGGACGTGGCAGAAAAGCGGCATCGATGCGCAGGCGTAGCGTCTCGATCAGCGCCGCCTCATCCAGCCCGCTGGTGACTGCCACGGCGGCAAGGCGGGTGGTACGACCGTCCAGCTCCTCCTCGGGCAGGAAGAACTGTCCGTCCTCCAGCCCGTCGATGGCGAGCAGGATATGGTTAAGATCACCAAGGCTCACCCGCTTGCCCGCCACCTTGATAAGGTCGCCACTGCGCCCTAGCAGGATAAAGCGTTCTCCCTGCTGCTGCAGCCGGTCGGCCAGCGGCTGTGGCTGCGGCAGGTGGGGGGCACGCAGAAGCCACTCCCCTTCTTCCAGTTCCTCAAGCACGACACCGGGCAGAGGCAGCCATGACTGCTCGCTGGCGGTGGCGCGGGTGGCGATAGCGCCGGTCTCGGTACTGCCGTAGATCTCTTTTACGCGGGTTTCGCACAGGGCCTCGATCTGCTGCGCCATCCCGGTCGAAAGTGGTGCCGTGGCCGAGAGGATAAAGCTGCTGTCCGGCAGGCGCTGTTGCGCCGCGGCGCAGCCACGCAGCTGTAGCGGCGTGGTGATCAGGGCGCGGGGTGTCGGCAGTGTGCCCAGTGCGCTGGCGATATCTGCCGGGAACAACGGGCGGCGATCATCGATCGCACAGCCATATTGCAGCGGCAACATAACCGAGGTCTCCAGGCCGAACATATGCTGCGGCGGCACGGTCGCCAGCAGGACGGTACCCCTGATGATCTGCAGTTGCTCGCCGGTCAGTCTCGCCCCGCTCACCAGCATTCCCCAGTTTTTGGGATGGGGGGTGGGCTCGCCGCTGCTGCCGGAGGTGTAGAGCAGGAGAGACTCAAAGCCGCTCTCTATTTCCGGGATCGCGCTGGCACAACGGCCATCGTGCGCGATACCTCCATCAACACAGTCGTACTGCGCATAGTCGGCGGGGCGGTCACTCAGGAGATAGCTGCCATGACACTCGCGATGCAGCCGCTCGAGGGTGTCGTGGGTACGATTGGGCGGCAGCAGCGTGGTCTGCTGGCGAAGCAGCGCGGCGACAAAGCCGAGCAGGAAGGTGTAACGGTCTTCACAAAGGTTGATCACCCGCTGCTGCGCGGGCAGCCTCTCGGCCAGCTGTTGTGCATGGCCGATAAACTCCGCCGCCGTGACCGCCTCGCCCCCCCGGTAGGCGATCACCGAGTTAAGGTCGTGGCCGTGTAACAGCGCCAGTCGAGGACTCACACCCCTCGCCTCAGCAGCGCGGGCCAGTCGGTGGCGACAAGCTGTTGGATAAATTGCTTTAGCGGGGTGCGTTGCGGGAAGCGCCAGCGGCGGTAGGCAAACTCCAGCACAAACAGTAGCGCGATAAACAGGTAGTTAAGGATATTGGCGAACAGCGACCACAGCTCCAGCGGCGCGAAGACAGAGAGCAACACCGTCTCCAGCAGCATGGCGAGGAAAAAAAGACTCCAGAGCTGGGTCACCCGGCGGGTGTAACGCAGCTGTTCCGGGGCCTCCTCCTGAAACACGAGGCGGGCAAAGCGACTGATGATGGGCTCATGACCATCACGTAGTGTCGAGGCGAAGAGCCACAACAGGCCGCCGGAGATAAATATCGGTGGCAGGTAGAGTGCCAGTACACTCCCGCGCAACAGACCGGCAATCGCGAGGGTGAGAACCAGCGCCGGGATCAGTGCCAGCCACCTTGCACTGCCCGAAGTGGCGTACAGGGTGAGCAGCTGGCTCAGGCTGAGCGCCACCAGCAACCATAGCGCCCAGTCGGCCTGTGAGGCGATAAGGGTGAAGTGAACGGCCAGCGGGTAACCGACGAACAGCAGCGTTTGCAGGCGACGCACGGCGGTGGCGTGCTAAGCGCGGTTGGCTTCAATATGGGCGGTGAGGGCGGCGAGTGAGGCAAAGATTTTGTCATTGTCACTATCGTCGGAGCGCAATTGAAAACCGTAGTTACGCGAAATAGCCATAGCCAGTTCCAGCGCATCGATGGAATCAAGGCCGAGGCCCTCACGGAACAGCGGCTGATCGGGGATGATATCCTCAGGCGCATGATCGAGGTTAAGGGTGTCGACGATCAGTGTAGCCACTTCCCGTTGCAGTGTTTCTGACATAATGGTTCCTGATAATAGGTACTGGAAAGGTCGTCATTATATGGGATTAACCTTGTTGCGAGCAGATATTTTCTCCGCCAGCCGTGGCTACTGTCAATTGGCACTCCTGATCGCGCTACTCACTAGCGGTACCGCATGGTCGCAGCAAAAACCGCTCTGGGAACTAGGTGTGGGGGCGGCAGCAGGCACCTTCCCCGGCTACCGCGGTGCCGCTTCACAGCAGACCTATCTGTTACCTTTTCCGTTCATTATCTACCGTGGGGAACATGTCATGCTCGACCGTGAAGGGCTGCGCGGGACGCTGTTTGAGTCACCGCGCTGGCGTCTGGAACTCAGTGCCGATGCCATGACGCCGGTTGAGCGCGATGCCGGACGACGTGACGGCATGCCGGAGCTGGCACCAATGCTGGAACTGGGACCCTCGCTGGAATATCTGCTCGCGGATCAGGGTCCTGTCGAGTGGCAACTGCGCCTGCCACTGCGTAGTGCCATCGCCATTGAGCTGCCCTCGCTCAGCTCACAGGGGCTGATGTTTCACCCCAACCTGGCCGCCAGTCTTCACAACGGCAGCTGGGAGCTGGGGGGCTCGCTCGGGCCACTGTTTGCCAGCGAGGGCTATCACCACTACTACTACAGCGTGCCCGCAGCCTATTCGACGGTGCAGCGGCCCGCTTATCAGGCCAGGGGCGGCTATAGCGGGATGCGCCTCACCATCGGGGCCAGCCGCTATTTCGGCAGGCTGTGGCTGGGCATGTTCCTGCGTTATGACGATCTTAACGACGTGGCCTTTGCCGACAGCCCATTGCTGGAACAGGACAATGCGGTAATGGGGGGTATTGCCATCTCGTGGGTATTCCATCACTCCACCGAGATGGTTCAGCGCTAATGGTGCGGCTAACTGATGCGTGCCAGACTGTGGCGGTTGCGGCTAAGGCGTGACCACAGTTTGCCGGTGTAATACCAGTGCAGGTAATAGCTCTCCAGAAACAGGCGCAGCCAGCTGGAGGGCGGAGCAGAAAACCGCTCCTCTGCCGCACAGAGTACCGGCGTCATCCCTAGGCCATGTGCCAGTGCCTGACAGCGCGCTAGGTGATAACGGTTGCTCAGCAATGCATAGCGATCAATACCACTCTCCTGAATCCGCTCACGGGCATTGCGCAGATTTTCCAGGGTGTTTCGCGAGCTATCCTCCAGCTGTACGAACGATGAGGCCACGCTCAGCTCGAGCAGAAAATCCCTCCCCGCTGCTGCCTCACTCACGCCCTCAAACCCGGTCACCCCGCCCATGATCAGGATCACCCTCTCACCCTGCTGATGTAGCAGGCGGGCACGTTGAAGGCGCGAACGAAAATCCGCATTAGGTTTACCGTCCAGCAGCCGCATACCGGGGACCAGTAGTAGCGCCACGTCCCCGGCGCAGACGTGCGGGGCATGCCGCGCCTGGCGCAACACACCAAACGCTGACCACAGCAGGCTGGTACCACCAAGAAGGAGTATTAGAATATTGGACAGCAACAGGGTGAACCAGCCGTCACGGCCCATCGGATCAGCAGATATCGAAGTGTGTGACAATGCGCTACCCTTGAATGCGGAATATATGGACGTTAAAAAAGATGTGAAGCCTATGAAGTATCGACACTTTCTCCTGCTTATACCACTGTTTATCTTTGTCTCGACGGCCATTGCGACGCCGATACTAGAGGAGTGTATTGCCGAGCCGGTATTCAACGGAAGTGTATGTGTTTATCAGACAAACCGCGAGGCAGAAAAAACCGTCTTGCTCATTCATGGCATCGGTGACAATGCCAGCCGCGACTGGCAGCAACAAATCGCGGTATTGGCACGCGAGTTTCATGTCGTCACTCTAGATCTTCCCGGCTTTGGTCGCTCCGCACAGGGCGATAAGGATTACTCACCTGAGCAGTACGTCGCGCTGATCGAATTTGTCGCCACACACTACGCGATCCCGCGCTTTGACCTGGTCGGTCACTCCATGGGAGCCGCCATCGCCCTGCTCTACACGGCTAAATTCCCGGAGCGAGTAAGACGTCTGGTCATGGTGGATGCGGCGGGGATATTGCACCGCCTTGCCATCGGCAAATACGTCATTGCCGGGGCTATCAACAATGACGTCAGTAACACGAACACCGCTGAGTCCTATGTCGTAAAGGTCATAGAAAAATTTGAACAACTGTTCTCAATCTTTCGTAATGATGCCGCCGAGAAGAGTGAACACCTGCGGGCCGGTATTGAACTTGTTGATTACAATTTTGGTGCCGCACTGGACAGTGTAGACAAACCTACATTGATCATCTGGGGAGAAAACGACCGCATTGCACCGCTACGTACCGCCATGGTGATCAACTATCGCATCAGCCATTCACGACTTGAAATCATTGCCGGAGCGGGCCATCTATCAATGGTAGAGAAGAGCGATAGGTTCAATCAGGTGTTAATGGGATTTCTGCAAGCGACAGAGACGACCAACACTGTCGGGACAAAAAGTGCAGAGCCGCCAAAACGCAGCGCAAAGTGTAACAACAAGAGGCAGGCGACATTTAGCGGTCGTTATAAGCGTGTCGAGATCAACAACTGCAGCAGCGTCACCATTAAGGATGCCGACATCTCCGAACTTTATCTCTTTGAATCACGGGTAACCGTTGACGGTAGCCGCATCGGCAGTGATGTGGCAGTGGCACTGGAGAGTATCGGCTCCGATGTAAAGGTCACCGCCAGTACACTCACCGGCAACACCACCCTCAAGGTGGCCAGGAGCCGACTGGATCTGGCGGCAGTGGATATCTTTTCCAAAGGGCCGTGGCTGGAGGCCCTGTCAGGGTCACGCCTCATCTGCTCGGTATGCCGACATTTCAACGCATCAGGCAAGATTCATCTGCATGACCACTTTGTATTAGATGCGGGCAATACACTGTAGGGCTGTTCTCACCCATACAAACACAAAGACCCTCATTAGCGGGCATCTTTACCTGTTGAGCAGAATGACCGCTACAGCCGCTTTCTGTCTAAGTCAGCCCACAGGCCCACCCTACCAGCACTAACGACTGCTCAGCGACCGAAGCAGAAATCGCTAGTTAACTACGATATCGTCCGCTAGTAACCCAGGAGCAGACAACCAACATTCAAGCACAGTTTAAGGTGAATGCAAAATGTAGCGAAGCAAGACGCCGCATTTACAGGTCTAGCTGGATCGCTTTGGTAGATTTTTTTAATAATAGTGATAATATGGGTCTTCATTATCCATTCTGTCAATTTGACCTGACCATGTTGAATCTCTATTTGACCCCATTTATTTCTCAGAATGTCTAACACTCCTATCTTACGAATGCCTGCTTCTAATCGTAAAAATAAGGAGTTCTTTTTGCCCACTTACTATTAGGATATTCATCGTGCAGCAGTGTATGCCAGGTTTTACTATCTTTCGAATCACCACTACCCCAGCACGACAACCTGTTAGCCCCAGGCTTTCTACACATAACAAGAAAGTGCAAAGTTTTTGCCTCATCCTCAGAACTAGATGACTCATATTCCTTCAGCGCTCTGAGAAAATAGGTATATGAGCCATCACGACCATCCGTTTGCATGCAAATATTTATCGTACTTTCGAGCTGTTTTTCATGTAAGGAAGAATTTGTATACGGTTTACCGTGCTTGGCAAGAAAGTAACCAATATTCATGTACCCCTTTCCGGAATCTGACCCTGTCGCTATCATCTTTACAGCTGTACGAATCACCGACAGCCCCCCCATAGACTTGTCGTCAAGTTCATCATACATCGCCTGCAAACCTGCTATATCAAAGGATGTTAGCTTGCGCATCGCAAGATCATGCACTACCAATGCACGTCGCCTCTCACTCAAATCAACTCCCAGCAGTGATATATCCTCGCTTTCACCACAGTGCGCAGAAAGGTAGCCTGCAATTATATCGTCACGCAGCTCATACGGTGAGGTAAGAAGATCCGCAAGCGATCCACTGCGCATGATATTAGCGGCAATCGATAATTCACTATCGCTGGGATGAGCTAACAGGGGTTTGATTCTGTCCCACTGTTCATTGGCCGCCTCATATCGTCCAGACTGTTCAAATGCCCTAGCTGCAACGATTCCATGATACTTACGCAGTTTTGTGTCACGTGTTTGATTTTGTTCGAAAAATGAAACATCCCCATTATCGTAAGCTCTGAACGCCAACAGCAAATATTCTATTTCTGAGGCAAGGCTAGAGAGTTCTCTAATGTTTTTTAAATCTGCATGATTCAAGATTGCATGAAACATTACAAGGGTCTCTACTGAACTGCTCTCCGTGCGCAGCTCATACTCTTTAACCAACGCTAATATATCACTCCGATCCTTGGTATCAAGTTCATCTTTCAGGGAAATATTTTCAATGAGATACCCAAGTTCTTCAATAAGTAACTGTTCATATACCTCTTTATCACCTTTTAGGTAGTGCACACGTCGCAACATCCCTCTTGCAGAATTTACGTATGATCCATTGGGGTATTTATCAATATATTCTTTATATGTATCATATGCAGCATTCAAGTATGAGGTTTTTAGCACAGCAGGCGACCTATTTGGATCCCAGTCAACCTGAGCGGCCAGCAACTTATTTCGTGCGACAAGATACTTTGACGCCTCTGCAACCCATGGGCTCCCCTGTTTTTCCGATTTAGAAAATGTCTTAGCTGCTTGCTCGTACTGCCCTGCGTAAAATTGATGAACTGCATGCAAGTACATAACATTAGCATTATCTCTGGCTGGACCATCGATCAATGTGGAGGGGGAATCGGCCGCATTGCAGTACTTAAGGAGAGAATTGCGCCAGCCTACTAGGGTATTGTAATCATCATCAGCAAGAGTTTGATCATTAGCGGCCGTCCGCACAAGACTAATTGCATTATCCACTGTATTACTGGCGCACCGCCCCCAGCTGTAATCGCTGTGATTTTGTGCGTCAATCACATAACGCACCCCTGTTGCATTTATGTCTAGCTCGATATGACTTAACGCCCTTGCAATATTTACTTCTTTATCATCCTTACTGTCAGCGATCACTTTGCTCGATAGATTTCTAGCCTGATCAGTGTCCCCCTCATGTATTAGCACGAGTGCTTCAACTAGAATTGCGTAATTATGTAGTTCAGGGTGGTTGACCAATTGCTTAAAAAGCTCATCGTTACGCGGAGATATGTACTTCGGTGCGACAACGTTTTCACGTTGTTTTATGTGCGGGTAATACATTACTCCGACGTCACATTGATCAAATACTGTCCAAACAACCGCACCAAGCCAATCTGTATATGTATGTTGTCGAACCCTTTTTTCTACTGGCACAGCATCCCATTCATTATGCTTTTTCTTCACGTACCCTTCACTGCTTTTGTTAATTACCAGCTTACTTTCATTCAGCTCAAAAAACATATCTCGTATATCATTTCGCAAATTCAAAGGGCAACGCAATGTCCGAGACTTCCCAGTATACTCTCTCCCTGTCTGAAAGAACTTCACATTACGCCCTGCAAGCGCAGACACCTCGTTCACAAGTTCTACAAATTTCTCCCGCCCCTGCTCTCTATTTTCATAAACAACCTCAAAACCTAACGCACCCAGAACTCCATTCAAATCCAGACTTTTACTGTTCTTTGGAGAAAATGCCAGTGATATCTCTAAGTCTGAGTCATAATCGTAATCTGGACCGCAGGCCCAGCCTGCAACCGCGACCGACAGAAGAAAGAGAAGTGTTGTATATAACAATTTATAATTCATTTTAACTCCTTGTATTTATAAACACTGTTGTTCCAATGTAATTTCTACCCTTCTTAAGCCGGAACTTGAGAAAACTTTTGTGCATGGTAATGCCAAGCTTGTATGGAAAGGGATAGCTTGCAAGGCGTCGTGCATATTGCTCTGTCGCAGCCAGTGGCGCATAATCCTGATAGAGTTGAAATACTATATAGTCAATATTTTCTCCCAGAATTACGAGTCCATCAGGGTTGTCGTCATACCAGGTAACTAACCCGGTTACACTTATCCCCACCTCAGGTAATGTTCGCTTTAATTCGGTTATTAAATAAGCGTAACTTTCAAGCTTGGATGATGGCGCATCATAGTCTAACTGAATTTGTTTTACTGTTGTGTCATGTATCTTCCATTGTTCTATAGCGTAGCTTATTTGATCTCTAAGAAACTTGACATCAGGAAGTGCATAGAGTCTAAATAAAAGCGTCGGTTCCCGCCCTCCAAGGTAAGCCGGATACAAGCCACGCTTAACAAAATATTGAGCACCTTCAAGCGTAATATCCCCCTGATAAAGAACCCACTCATTATAACTATCAGCGTATATAAGATCTGACGACTTCCACACCCAACAACTCAACTGAGATGACGGTGGCATAGAGCAGGGAATGGTGGTTATCACTAGCGCTGAAATACAAACAAGAAACAACCTGAACATCCGCGTCACATCAACATCATCCAATCAAAGCTATACACAGCAATCATATACATCCCCATTATCATTATTTGATTTTTAGTAGTTGATTCATTAGCTGCGCGACTTTAGATTCTGTTGCTGACTACTTTTCAATTCAGGTGATACAATACTTTACTTTTCAACCACACCCACTTCGGCCCAAAATAATAGGGGACGCACCCCCATTTTATGCTTCTGCATGATGCCCAGAGTTTCCGACTCTTGTACTCCAGCTATATCAGCTTAAGTCCGCTTTAAGGTGGTAGCTGCCATTGTAGCCTCTCTACCTTAATGACCGCTACTGGCCGTATCCCGTCTAAGCAGCCTCTAGGCCCCGCCCCACCAGGCCCAACGACTCCTCAGCGACCAAAGCGGACGCTATAGATAAGATTGGCTGACTTCCGTTGTTTAGCCAGAAGCGGTCATTAAAGTTTTATCTGGCATCACTTATTTACTCAGGCGATTCAGGCATATAATTATTCCACACTTGGACATTCACACCCTTAATTAGAAGCCATAAAGGAAATAAAATTTCACCCCAAAATGTAAATGGAACAATACCCGTGAAGCTTGGAATAATAAAAATCGTAAAGGAATCTATCAAATAACCTAAACCCCCAATTATCAATAAGATCCCTATAATCCTAGGAAGAAACCCGGACTTAAATACCAAGTAGCCCATGGGCAATAGCCAAAGACCAAAGAATATAGCTGCAATTTGAGATCCATATCGGTGTGTATCAAGAAATAACATCACTTGAGCATTCAATTGTTCTGATTCAAGTTTCATTAAATATTCATGCCCACTCAATAATTGAAGGACAGAAAACAGATTAACCTGATTTAGCATTGCTATGGGCGTACCAACCAGGAGGAATATAACCATTAGAGAAGCATGATATTTATTTACCGGCTTTAATAACCTAAACAAAACTAAAACCAGTATTATATTGATAACCTGAACGGCTAGAGCACTAACGATGCTGAAACGAAACAGTGTTTCCGAGATTATAATATTACTGACCGTTGTTGCGGCATCATCGGGCACAACAAGAAAAGTAGGAATGTATGAATAGCCAAAGAAACCGAGTGGGACCATAAGTAGATACAGGAGTCCGGCGAATCTTGCATATAAAAGTGGTGATACTTTATCAGTACGGTTTGTCATTTCGCTCATCCTGAAAAACACCCATGCTAATACCTAGCATCAAAACATTATCAAATTACTCAAATAGGAACACTTATTCTGCTACAGGGTGTTAGCTGCCATCCTATCTCATCATCCCTGAGGACCGCTACTGTCCGCTTCCTGTCGAAGTCACCCCACAGGCCCCGCCCTACCAGGGCTGACGACGCCTCAGCGACTAAGGCAGAAGTCCGTGGGTAGCTGCTCTGACTTCCGCTGTTAGCTAAATACCTGACATGAGTCCTGTATATCGTAATCAATAGCGCCCTATCTATTGAGCCTCCCAAATACCACTACAATTTGCGTTACCCCACACTCCCAGACCAACCTTGACACCGAATTCATTATTACTCATATTCCCAGAAAACGCTGCTTTGTAATTTTCGATTGATACCAGCCCATCATAAAACGCACCATAAATATAATCTTGACCGGATTGAGGGTTCCCTTCAGGATCATAATCGCCTGACATCAAAAAAGTAATACCGTACGAGTTAATGAAAGACCCGGAAACTATGGAATTCTTTATTTCAAATGCACCCTCACCGAGTTCTGCGCATATAGAATCATCACCTATATATAAGGATGTTCTATATATATTGAAGCTGTACGTGCCGTCATATTGAGTATCATTGTCGTCACTTTCATGAGAGCATCCATTCAGTAAGGCGATGATGAATAATATCGAGAGCACTCTATGTATATTCATAATTGTGTACATAATTGTTAATTACTTTCATATGAAACATCTATAGCATCAGCCTTCGCTATACCACGCACATTATAATCATTCACCCACACCATATTGAGGTTATGCGTTCAGGGTTTACATTAAAGAAAACCTCATAATAGATTCCGCTACTGGCTACAGTGAAGTTCATCCCCGAAATCCCAACCGTATGATAAACTAGTTGACTCCTCAGCGACCAAGGCGGGAGTTATGACACATCTAAATAACTTCACCACACAAGTATAAATACTTTTCCGCAACAACGTTCAATCAGCGAGTCAAACAAAACCTGATAAGAAATTCGGTGTAAAACGCAACTTCAAACAGCCATATACTCAGTCGTCGTTGACTTAGTAAACGTAGACTGCACCAATGCTTCCCTCAGTAGCACCCACCGCCATAGTATTGCCATCCGCGTTGAGGGAAACCGCGCTACCAAATGCGTCACCCGCCACTGTACTGGATGCCTTGATATAGGCCTCCTCTGCCCAGTTGTTGGAGGCATAGCGGAACAGGTAGAGCGCACCACTGCCTGCGGCCGACTCATCGGGCGTGGAGTTAATCCCAGTAGTGCCACTGTCCTCACCTGTGGCACCTGCCACCAAGGTGTTGCCTTCACTGCTGAGGGCAACTGTGCCACCAAAGTTATCCCCCGCCCCGCTATTGGAGGCCTTGATGTAGGCCTCTTCTGTCCAGTTGCCACTGGCATAACGGAACAGGTAGAGCGCACCACTGCCTGCGGCCGACTCATCGGGTGTGGAATTGATACCGGTGGTGCCACTGTCCTCGCCCGTGGCCCCTACCGCCAGGGTGTTGCCATCGCTGCTAAGGGCGACCGCATCACCAAAGTTATCATTCATCTCGGCATTAGATGCCTTGATGTAGGCATCCTCTGCCCAGTTACCACTGGCATAACGAAACAGGTAGGCCGCGCCACTGCCACCGGCAGATTCATCAGGAATGGAATTGATGCCGGTAGTGCCACTGTTCTCCAGATAAGCCCCCACCGCCAGCGTGTTGCCATCACTGCTGAGTGCGACTGAGTGACCAAAGTTATCACCTGCCCCGGTATTGGAGGCCTTGATGTAGGCTTCCTCTGCCCAGTTGCCACTGGCATAACGAAACAGGTAGGCCGCGCCACTGCCACCGGCAGATTCATCAGGAATGGAATTGATACCGGTAGTGCCGCTGTTCTCCAGATAAGCCCCCACCGCCAGCGTGTTGCCATCACTGCTGAGGGCGACTGAGTGACCAAAGTTATCACCTGATCCGGTATTGGAGGCCTTGATGTAGGCTTCCTCCGCCCAGTTACCGTTGGCATATTGGAACAGGTAGACCGCACCACTCTCAGCGGCTGACTCATCAGGAATGGAGTTAATGCCGGTGGAGCCACTGTCCTCCCCAGGAGCCCCCACTGCCAGTGTGTTGCCATCTGTGCTGAGGGCAACTGAGTAACCAAACTCATCAAACCACTGGACTACTCCAGTACTGGGGGCCCATATGTTGACCTCCCGCACCCAGTTTCCGCCGATACGACGGAACAGATGGACCGACCCGCTAGCAAAGCCTGCGCCATCAGGCGAGTCCTTTGCTCCCACAGCCAGAGTATTACCATCTGCGCTGAGGGCAATGGAAAAACCAAAAGCATCATCGTAGCTACTGGCACCCTTGAAGTCACCGATACTGGAGAGCATCAGGTTGGTGATGGAAATGGGATCGGTGCCATCAATGAGATTATTATTCGCGTCATAAGCTTCGAGCATATAGCTAGCATTGTTCCAGTCGGTAAGATGGACAGAAATTGTCACATCAACCGACGTACCTGACGTGTCGGCCCCCTCTTGAATGTAACCTGAAGAACCATCTGGATTCACGAGTAGTTTATAGTAACTAGCTCCTGGATATGCCTTCCAGTTGAATGCGAGCGTCTTTACACCACCACTCGCTACATTCAACTCCAGTAACACATCAGTTACCGTGATAGACACGGCTTGCCTCGTAGTAAGCGTGCCATCAGTGGCTGCAACCTCGATAGCATAGATGTTGTTGGCATCTTTATCGGCAGGGGCCTCATAGTCTGGGGCAGTTTTAAAGTTCAGAGCCCCGGTGTTTGCGTCAATCGTGAAGAATGCATCGTCTATACTGCCGACTAGGCTGTAGGTAACGGCCGAGCCATCCGGATCAGTGGCAACCACGCTCAACACCGCTGTTTGGTTCTCAGCCATGAAAACGCTTGCCGGGCTAACAAAGACGGGGGCATCATTTGCATCAGTTACCGTTATGGAAATGCTCTGGTTAGTAGTGTACATACCATCCGAAGCGGTGACCTGGATATCATAGATATTGTTGACATCATTATCGGATGGGAACTCATAGTCCGGGGGTGTTTTGAAGCTAAGGACGCCGGTGAAGGCCCCAATCGTGAAGAGGGCGTCGTCCACACTGCCGGTCAGACTATAGGTGACTGCCGTACCCTCCGGATCACTGGCAACCACGCTCATCACAGCTGTTTGGTTCTCTGCGACTGAAACGCTCGAATTGCTACTAAAAACAGGTGCCTTATTGGTGCCAGTAACAATAATGGTTTCAAAGGCGGTATTACCATTTAAATCATCGGCCACGATCTGTATCTCGTTACCTCCATCGACAAGCATTATCTCTTCAGCAGCTTCCCATTCCCATGCGCCACAGTGTTCAATATAGTTAATATCGGGTTCAGGATTAGCAGGAAGAAAAAAAGTATATGTGTAAGACGTTTGTCCAAATTCACTACGATTTGTGATTATTGCAGGTTGTGACGATCCCGTTGTTACGTTTGTTATTGTTATATTTACTCTTGGCTGTATGGTTACAGTGCATTGAATAAGTACCCCTATGCCAGTACATTCCTTTTGATATATTGAGCCAAATGGTGAGCGAAAGGATTCCCCTGCAATATCAATATGGCTTGTTGATGAGATGTATGAACTCTCTGATGAGGGAGAAGTAATAGTTAGCCATGGGGTTTCCGTGGGCGGACAGTTCGCGCTACTATCGCCACCACCACGTGAGCATCCTGACAGCAGCAAAATAACCGCAAAAGGCATAAGCAGCAGTATCTTACTGTAATGCATTTGTATTTGGTGTTTGTACATGAGGTGCATCTAACAATAGTCCATATATGATTTTAGTCCATAATAATTATGTATCTTATAGGGATTGGTTACCCACATATAAGGTCAGAAAAAGGTAGGGTGGCAGCTTTTAATTATAACATCGCTCGCTTCTGTCACTGGCCGAACCAGGCCTTAACTACCATCCTATCCCACCATGCTAGATAACGGTTGCTATGCGACCGAAGGCGACATCAGGTCAATGAAGCGAGGTAGACCGCAGCCAAGCCAATAGCGAAAAATCAGCTTTGGAATTTTGAAACCGAGATAATCGATCGCTAACTGCTTTAGATGGTTTCGCACGAATAACCTGTTACGTATTGCGTAGATTGATATAACTGATGATGCTACTCCCTAAAATCGATCGACACGTTCAATTTTTGTTTTGCTTATTTAACACACCCGCACCAGGATCTAACCAATAGACACTTGTCGAGTCTGTTGCAATAGCACCCGCTGTCAGCATTCCGAGGTCGGTTAATAATGCGATGGTTGTAACAGCCCCTCCATTGAGGCCAATTTTATTTACAACGTGAGCATCAACCGTTGTCCAGTATACATTTGTAGAATCCACAGCAATATCCCATGGACCATCAGGTCCTGACGAGAGGACCATAACCTCTCCTCCATTTTTACCGACCTTATTTACCTTGTCGATTCCAGGTTCTGTCCAGTAGACACTCGTGGAGTCAATGGCAAGGCCTGATAGATAACCCCATGGTTCTGATATTGCAAGGGTTGTGACTATTCCACCATTGAGACCGATCATTTTTACCGCGCCATTCTCTTTCCAGTATACGCTTGTTGAGTCAACCGCAATTCCGGCAGGCTCGTTGAGACCCGATGAGAGTATGCTGACAGCCCCACCATTGATGCTGACTTTCTTCACTGCATCAGACTCTGTCCAGTATACGTGCGTCGAGTCGACGACAGTGTAGCGAGGATTAGTCAGACCGGATGCAATGGTTGTAACTGCCCCCCCATTGATGCTGACTTTATTTACCTCACCAGACTCTGTTGTCCAGTACACGTTTGCCGTATCTATGGCGATACCTTTATTACCAGTCAAGTTCGCTGCAAGGATTGTTATTCCGCCACCGTTTATTCCAACCTTATTTACGGCGTTCGACTCTGTCCAGTACACACTTGTCGAATCAACAGCGATCCCAGCAGGACTAATTAATCCAGATGCGAGGATTTGTGGTGTTGCAAGTGTTTCAAAGATCGCATCATTTCCATAAAATGTGCCACCAGAATTTTGTGTTACGAGCCTGAAATGGTAGGTGGTATTCTGCTGAAGCCCAGTGATATTGGCTGATACGGATATCAGCTCGAGTTGGGCATAATTTTCCTGAAGGGTCGAAGTGCCGTAGGAGGTTGTTGTCCCGTATTCAAACCAGGCGGTAGTGATATACCCCGAAGGATTTTCAAAGCCGCCGTTCAATGTGGCTGATGTATAGCCGACAGAAGAGGCGCCACTAGTGGAAGCATATGTTTCCCCTGCTGGTGTCTCAGCACCGCCACCGCCACCGCCACCTGAACATGCGCTAAGAAGTAAAGAGAGACCTAGAACACAAGCAAGTCTGAAAATGTAAATACGGTTCATCCCTAAAATCCCCATTTAGAACAATCATAATTTACTTAAGGCTAATTATAGATGGATTTTCAAATGAGGCAGCAGAGCAGCTTATTCCAGGCAATGACTATAAATCGAATTAATGGGTTATCTTCCTTCATGAAGAAGGCCTGAGTGCTTTCCACTCATCATCAAGCCCATCTAATAAAAATCTTCTTAACTCTATAACGTCAGCTATGTGACAGATAACAGCCATAGCAAGCTATTTATATTTAAGCCTGCTCCTGGCCGTTTTCTGTCTAAGTCAGCCCCCAGGTCCCACCCTACCAACACTAACGGCTCCTCAGCGACAAAAACAGACGTTAATGGCTGCTAGAGTTAACTTCCGCAAATAGTCATATATGGCCAGTTAGGCCTTTGGTCTGATCACATCCTCGCCCCGATAAGAGCCTCAAAACCGGCGATGACGTCGAACAGTTCCTCATCGATACCGCTCTGACGCAGGCGATGGAATGTGCCATTAAGTCCCTCCAGCAGTTCACCGATATTTTTCTCGGCGCGCTGCATCGCTGCCAGCCGGCTGGCGTTCTCGCTGGCCAGGGATTCAGCGCAGGCGCGAAACAGCGAGACGAAAAGATATTCGCGGAGCAGCGCGCGCAGGGTTGCAATATCCCCCCCCATAACCTGCGGCAGATTGCCGGTCGGCCATGGCCGCTCGCCCAGCTTGCGGCGCCAGTTATCGTCCAGCGGCAGCAGGCGCTGGCTGACGGGCGCATAGATCGCCCCGGCGCTGGGGCTGTTGTAGAAGAGGTGGAGTTCGCTGAACTCGCTCAGGCTATGCTCTCTCTCGCTCGCCAGGAGAATGTGTCCGACCAGCGGGGTGATGGCCTTGACGGAGTTGGGCACACTGAACAACCCGGTAGGCGGCAACCCCGCATCCGCCAGACGGGCATGCACCCGCTCTCCAATGGCCCAGACCACAGCAGTTCCCGGCAGGGCCGCCAGTGTGGTGAGCGCATAATCGGCCAGCACCTCATTAAACTGCCCTACCAGCCCCTGGTCTGAACCAAACACTACTGCGCCAATCGTACCGGCAGCCGTTGGTCTGCTCTCTGCCTGCAACGCTGCCGTTGAAGCGGCGCCCCGGAAGCAGACGCTAAGCCCCAGTTCCACGGTGCGATAGTAGTCACCCAAGGCGCGTACCGACTGCTCGTACTGGCCGATATTCGAGGCGGCCAGGGCCTTCATGGTGCGTACCACGGACTGGAGATCCGCAGCGCTGCCAATCTTGCGGCGCAGGCTGGTGGTGGTATCGCTCATGACCCCGGTCCGGGCTGCGCTACGCCCTGAAACCGTGCGAGCACCTCGCGGGCCGTGTCGATGACCGTTTGACGATCCGCATCGCTCAGTCTCTCGGCGCTGTCCAGGCGCTCGCGCAGGGCTGGCGGCAGCGCCGACGCCGCCTTGCGTAGTGCCTGCTCGGCCTCGCTCATGCGACCCAGCGGCAGCGCATCGAAGAGTTCCGCACCCAGCGCCAGCAGCACCGTGATCTGGGCGTACACGGGCACCGGGGAAAATTCCGGCTGCTTGAGGCAGGCACGGATACGCCGTCCATGCTCGATGATGGCGCGGGTCTCCTCGTCAATGTGGGCGCCGAAGCGGGCGAAGGTCTCCAACTCCTCGAACTGCGCGTAGGCCAGCTTGAGGTCACCCGCCACCGCGCGATAGGCGGAGCGTTGTGCCTTGCCGCCGACACGAGAAACGGATTTGCCGACATCGACCGCCGGCAGCACGCCCAGTTCGAACAGCGAGGGCGAGAGGTAGATCTGCCCGTCGGTGATGGAGATAAGGTTGGTCGGGATGTAGGCGGAGATATCCTGTGCCTCGGTCTCGATGATTGGCAGGGCGGTGAGTGAACCACCACCACGCTCCTTGCGCAGGTGGGTCGCCCGCTCCAGCATCCGCGAATGGATATAGAAGATGTCGCCGGGAAAGGCCTCGCGACCGGGCGGGCGGCGCAGCAGCAGGGAGAGCTCGCGATAGGCACGCGCATGGTGGGTGAGGTCATCATAGACGATCAGCACATCGCGACCCGCCTCCATAAAGTGCTCGGCGATGCTGGTGGCGGCGTAAGGGGCGATGTAGGCGAGGCCCGGCGGGTCGTTGCCCTCGGTGACCACCACCACGGTGTAGGCCATCGCCCCCTTCTGACGCAGGGTGGCCACCACCTTGGCCACCGCGGAGGCACGCTGGCCAATGGCACAATAGACGCACAGCACATCCTTGCCGCGCTGGTTGAGGATGGTGTCGATGGCGATGGTGGTCTTGCCCGTCTGCCGGTCACCGAGGATCAATTCGCGCTGACCGCGGCCGATGGGGATCAGGGCATCGATGACCTTTATGCCGGTCTGCAGCGGCACGCTGACCGGCGCGCGGTCCATGATCGGTGCAGCGGGACGCTCGATCGGCAGGCGTCGCCCCACGGTCACAGGCCCGTTGCCGTCGAGCGCCCGACCGAGCGGGTCGATAACCCGCCCCAGCAGCCTCTCGCCCACGCCCACATCCATCACCTGGCCGGTGCGCTCGACCTCATCGCCGGCCTGTAGCTGCCAGTATTCGCCGAGCAACACCACGCCGATCTCATCTTCATCCACGTTGAAGGCGATGCCGAACACATCGCCGGGGAATTTCACCAGCTCCTCAAAGCCGACGCCGGGAAGTCCGGCGACCCGGGCGATGCCGGTCGAGACGCGGGTGATGGTGCCCACCTCGCGCGATGTTAGTTGCGCGCTGAAGGTTTCACGCCTCTCACCCAGGACGTCGAAGGCGCGGTCGAGGGCACCCCGTAGCGTATCGGGTTGCGTATCGGGCAGCGAACCGGGCGAGCTGCTCATTGGGCCTGCCCGCCAGTCACATCCGATTTACCCTCGGCGGCGGCGGGTTGCTGCAGCAGTTCGCCGACGCTCTTTTCCAGTGAGCCCAGATAATCGGCGATGCTCCAGGCGACCTTGCGCCCGTGGGTGGTGAGCTCGATGCCGCCGATTAGCTCGGGCGCGGTCTCGAAACGCAGCGGAATATCGGCCGAGAAGGTTTCGTTGAGCGCCCGCTGGATCGCGGCACGCGGCTCTGCGGGCAGCTCAAAGGCGCTACGCACCAGCGCGGGAGCCGACGCGCTGCCCAGGGCCTGGGCGAGGGCCTCCTTCGCCCCCCCATCCAGCTCCCGCAGCCGGCGCGTGAACACCTCGGCCAGGCGTTGCTCCAGAGTCGTCCCGGACAGATCTGCCAGCGCCTTGCGCGCAATGGCAAACACCTCCAGTTGGGTGCGCAGCGCGAGGGCATGACCCAGGGTCTGTGCATCGGTGCGCAGGCCTTCCATCCGCCGTGCCGCCAGGTCGTCGGCGGCCTGCCGCGCCTCATCGAGAAGCCGCTGCCGCTCGGCCTTTGCCTCCTCCGTGGCCTGGCTCATAAGTTCGGCACGCTGTCTGTCGAACGCCTCGTTCTTCGCCTCGAAGGTATCGCGTTCGCTTTGTGCCTCAGCGTTTATGGCCTCGGCATCGCTAAGCGTCTGCGCGACCCGCTTCTCGCGCGCATCGATGGCCTGCAGAATAGGCCGGTAGAGAAAACGCTTGAGCAACCACACCAGGACGAGGAAATTGACCACCTGCGCGCTGACGGTGAACCAGTCGATAAGCATGGCTTACTTTCCCGCGGCCTGGGCGATCGCGTTGTTCCAGAACGGGTTGGCAAAGATCAGAATCATCGAGACGACGAAGCAGTAGATGGCGGTGGACTCGATCATTGCCAGACCAACGAACAGGGTGCGGGTGATGGTGGCGGAGGCATCGGGCTGCTGGGCCAGTGAGGTGAGTGCGGTAGCGACCGCCCGCCCCTCGCCCAGCGCCGGGGCCATGGTGCCGAAAGCGGTGGTAATGCCTGCGGTGAAGATGGATACCACCGCGATGATTGTCATACTGTCCATGGTCTCTCCTTTGAAAGTGGGTGTTTAGCCATTCTCCGAAGCGGATTCAGGCTGGCGGATACGGGTGGCCGCGGCGATATAGACAGTGGCCAGGATAAAAAAGATATAGGCCTGTACCATTCCGGTGAGCAGACCGAGCGCCGTCATCACAATCGGAAAAAGGAAGGGGGTGATGGTGAGCAGGATGCCGATAATCATCGCCCCGCTCATCATGTTGCCGAACAGGCGCACGGCCAGGGCCAGGGTGCGCGAGAGCTCGCTGATGATGTTAAACGGCAGCATGATGAAGGTCGGCTTCACATAGGATTTGAGGTAACCGCCAAGGCCCTGCTCCTCGATGCCGAACAGCGGCACGGCCACCAGCACACTCAGGGCGAGTGCCGCCGTGGTCGAGAGCGAGCCGGTCGGCGGCAGGTAACCGGGAATCACGGTGCCGAGGGCGGAGATGGCGATGAACAGCAACAGCGTGCCGAGAAAAGCGATATATTTTTCCGGGTGGCGCAGGCCCACCTCCTCGATCTGCTTTTCGATGGTGATGACGACGATCTCCAGCAGATTCTGCCAGCGTGAGCGCTGCAGCCCCATGGAGAGTTTGCGCGTGATAAGTTTCGAGCCGATCACCAGCACCAGCATCACCGCCCAGGTGAACAGCAGGGTGGCGTTAAGTTTGAACACCCCGTATTGCCAGAAGATGAGCGCATCAGGCGTCAGCTGCATGATCGGCCTCCCGGGCGGGTGCATGATGATGTTCGAGCGGTGGGCCGGCAAACGCGGTGGCGAGGAAGCGGGCGATGACAAAGCCGAACAGGCAGGCCAGCAGCCGCTGCCAGTCACCGGCGCCAACCAGATAAAACCCGCTCAGGGTAATGCCCATCCGCAGCAGCAGGCTGCCGAAGAACCAGAGTCCAGGTCGTTGCGACGCGGCGCCCATGCGCACCGTCCACCACAGGGTGGCAAAAAAGATCCCCCCGAGCACCCCGCCAGCGACACCTGCCAGGGAGAGGGTCACCAAGTCATGCATCCTTATCCTCCTGTTCCTCATGTATCGCCCGGTCCTCTCTGGAGAGCCAGTGCCAGGCATTGAAACAGCCTAGCACCAGCCCACCCACCAGCAAGGCCAGTGTCCAGGAGTGGCTGCCGGGATAATGGCTGTCCAGCCAGAGACCGAGTGCAGCACCGAGCAGCGTCGGCACCGCCACCGACCAGCCGACCAGCCCCATCATCCCCAGGCCGAACCAGATCCCCTGGGTGGAGTTACGTTGCGCCTTAAGCTTGCGCGCCGCCCTCACGCCCACCTGCTCGGCCAGGCTCGGCCCCTCTTTGCCGTCTTTTCCTGAGGACTCATTCATGCTGCAGGTTCACGAAGCGGCGCAGAAATCCGCTTTCCAGCTTGGCCATCACCGAGCGCACATCCTGCTCGTGCTCATCCAGCGCCATAAACTCCTGCTCCACCGCATCGCGCAACTGCGCCAGGTCCGCCCCGCCCAGCGCCCGGCGCACCGAGACCAGCACCTGCGGACCGCTCTTCACCAGCACCCCCTCATCCACCGCCAGGTAGAGCTCGCCCTGTGCCGCGGTTTCGTAGACAAGAATCCCCGGTGTCAGTGCCGCCACACAATCGAGGCGGCGCGGTAGCAGCCCGAACGCCCCCTCGCGCGTCTCCACAACAATGCGCATCACATCAACCTCATCGGCGCAGACCTCGAAGGGCAGCAGAACCTTAAGCGACATCAGTGTCGGCGTTGGCATCTTCGACCTCCGGCTTCGTTTTCTGATCAGGATTGGATTTTTTCCCTGCTTTTTCCGTCGCCTCGTCAATCGCCCCGATCATATAGAGGGCGCTCTCCGGATAATCCTTGAATTCATCATTCAGGATGCGCTCACACCCTTGCAGCGCATCTTCGAGGCTGACCAGCTTGCCTTGCAGGCCGGTAAACTGCTCGGTGGTGAAAAACGGCTGGGTGAGAAAACGCTCCAGGCGGCGAGCGCGGGCCACCACGTTGCGGTCCTGTGGCGAGAGTTGCTCCAGACCGAGCATGGCGATGATGTCCTTAAGTTCGGTGTATTGTGCCAGGGTGCGCCGAACCTCCCTGGCCAGGTGATAATGGCGTGCACCGACGATGCCCGGGGTGGCCATTTTGGAACTGGACTGTAGCGGGTCGATGGCCGGATAAAGGCCCTCGCTGGCCCGCTTGCGTGACAATACAATCGATGCGGAGAGATGCGAGAAGGTATGCACCGCTGCCGGATCGGTGAAATCGTCCGCCGGCACATAGACCGCCTGGATGGAGGTGATGGCACCACTGTCGGTATTAGCGATGCGCTCCTCCAGTTGCGACAGCTCGGTGCCCATGGTGGGCTGATAACCCAGACGCGAGGGCATCTGGCCCATCAGCCCGGAGACCTCGGCACCGGCCTGAATGAAGCGGAAGATGTTGTCGATGAGCAGCAACACATCTCGCTGCTCGTCGTCGCGAAAATACTCGGCCATGGTAAGCGCCGCGTGGCCGACGCGAAAACGGGCACCCGGCGGCTCGTTCATCTGGCCGAACAGCATCACCATGTTCGGTAGCACGCCGGCCTCCTTCATCTCGCGGTAGAGCTCCTCACCCTCGCGGCAACGCTCGCCGATGCCGCAAAAAATACTGACCCCCTCCTGATGTCCGATCATGTTGTGGATCATCTCGGTAAGTAGTACCGTCTTGCCCACCCCCGCCCCGCCGAACAGCCCGGCCTTGCCGCCGCGCTCCAGGGGCATCAGCACATCGATAACCTTGATCCCCGTCTCGAATATCTCGGATTTGGTGGAACGTCGCGCCAACGAGGGGGGGGCGCTATGGACTGAGCGCCATTGCACCTCTGAGGGCGCTGGCTGACGGTCGATAGGGTTGCCAAATACATCAAACATACGCGAGAGGATGGCCTTCCCAACCGGCACCTTTAACGGCCCGCCCGTATCTTCCACCACCATGCCGCGGGCCAGCCCCTGGGTGGGGGTTAAGGCAATCCCGCGCACGCGACGTGCATCCAGTTGCGCCAGCACTTCGATGACGATCTGCTTCTGCGCCCCCGCACGCAACACCGAGTAGATGGGCGGCAACCGGTCCTCGAAGCGCACATCCACCACACTGCCGCGCACCGACACCACCACGCCTGGATTCGTTAGGGGTTTATTCGACATATCTTGGTTTGTATTCATCACACCTTGCCTTATGCACTATGAATACTGCCAGCCGAGCATCTCAGGCATATCCTCACCGAATTTTTGAACAGACACCTTGTGTTTGAGCAAGCACTTACACAAGATAGTGTTCGGCATACACCGCACGCAATCACCAACCCTGAAAATTATTTTGCGGGGTAATAGTTCCACTGAAATATCTATCAGGCAAATGTCCCCGCCAGCTACTGTTGAGCTAGGATTTCTTGATTAAACCAAGTATAGATAACAAAATGACTGCGCCAATAGTGGCCATAATTATAGCGCCTATAAGACCACTGGTTGTTATGCCGAGCAAGCCGAATACAAAGCCGCCCAATACAGCACCAACAATTCCTACAACAATATTGCCTATGACACCAAACCCCCTTCCCTTGACTATGGTACCAGCTAGCCACCCTACCAGCGCCCCAACGGCTAAAAATACTATTAAGCTAATGATATCCATGTTACCTCCAGTGCTAATTGTTTATGAAAAGGTATATGCCGACAACAAGGCTGACAGCGCCCGCTATGTAAAAAGTCATTACCTTTTCCGTGTCTGAACCTGTTACCGCCTGTGTTATTTGTGAACCGACAGAGCCAGATAATTGATATCCCCATACCTCAAGACCAATCCCTAAGACCACCAGGATAATAGCAATAATTTTAATGGTACTTACTGAACCCATTGCCATGTTGTACTCCTATAGTTGGATAAAATGAAATATTTTTAGTATTACAACTTACTACCAGACTCACCTGCAGCTATAGAACGCTGCAGCATTGAGGCCCGAAGAAGCACCTTGTATGGTTCAATTAAGCGATGAATGGCCAAGTCTATTTGCTGGACCCAAACTCCATTTTTGACCTTTCACAGCATCATTGATGAGCCTGCACACGAATCACTAGAGGGACGCCACATATCACTAACTAGTTTACATCGTTTCCTGACGTCGAATGGATTGGCACGTCAGATCTTTTTGCGGCAACAAATCGGATATACAAGAGCCCGAGGGCCGCAGAGATTAACGAGGCAACCAAAATCGATGATTTAGCACTATGAAGATGCACTGGTTGGGAATCAAAGCCCAACGTGGCGATAAATGTCGACATAGTAAAACCTATCCCAGCAATAAGTGATACGCCGATGACATGCTGAAGATTAACGCCATCGGGTAAACAGCCAACTTTGTAGCGCAGACCTAACCAGCATGCACCAGAAATACCAATCAACTTCCCAAGAACCAGCCCACTAATAACCCCTAACCCAGTAGGATGCTGAATGCTTTCGATAAATGAGCTCAAGCTAACAGGTATGCCGGCATTGGCCAGCACGAACAAGGGTAAGATAAATAAAGCCACGGGCGACTCAAGCGCATCTTCCCAGCGACGTAGTGGTGTACTGGCGCGTTCCGCAAAATCACGAACCTCTAACACATGCTCATGATCTGTACGACTTCCGAGAACATCGGCCGGTTTTGTTTTTTTCTGCATTAAGGTAATTATGGCCTTAGCTTTAACGAGTAGTTTTTCCGATATCAACTTTGGACGTGCTGGTACAGTTAATGCGATTGCTACACCGGCAAATGTAGGGTGAACACCGGATTTGAGCATCATCCACCAGGTGGCTATACCGACGATGATATAAAAATATGGCTGACGTACACCGGCGTAATTGCTTAACACCAAAAAGGCAATAAGTGCAAATGCACTTAATAGATGCCATAAAGATAAATCTTGAGTATAAAATATTGCAATGACTAATATAGCCCCAACATCGTCCACGATTGCCAGGCCCACAAGAAAAGACAATAGACTGGAGGGAATGTATTTTCTTACGACAGTGAGTACGCCCAGGGCAAACGCAGTATCGGTTGCCATCGGTATGCCCCAGCCAATCTGTGAATCATGTGACCAGTTGAATAAAGAATAAATGATCGCAGGACAAACCATTCCACCAACGGCACATAGAACCAGCATGCGTCGATGTTCTGGCTGAGCGAGATCCCCGGCAAGTACCTCTCTTTTGATTTCAAGTCCGAGGAGAAAGAAGAATATAACCATCAACCCATCATTTATGATGTGTTTAAGCGAAGCATGCAGGCTGTAATCACCCAGAAATAGCCCGATCGATATGTGTGTCAGACTCTGATAGCTAGAATAATACGCTGAATTAGCCCACCACAGGGCCACGAGTGTAGCGAGCAAAAGAAGCCAGCTAGTGGTTTTCTGTGCTCGAATAAAGCGTGAAAAAGGTTTATGTATATTCTCAAGACCTTGCTGCAATACATTATCTGGGTTACTAGCCATTCTATTAAGCCTGCCTTTTGGCTACTGTCTTACTTGTGTTTTATATGATTAGGTGTTTTGTTATGCATTTATTGCCTTTGGTTTTCCCCATCACACTTCCATAACACTATGTCATATCTTTCCCTGCACACAATGCAGACTGAGTTTTCAGCGTTTCGCGCGCCGCTGACAGCCGCCGTTCAAGATGCGCACGGTCATGGGTGGCTTCGATGCGGCGCTCAACAAGCTCGTCAATCCACTGCAGCTGTTCGTCGAGAGCTCGTAAATGGCTGAGCCTGATCGTCAGGCTACCGATGGTCTCAATGGAACCCAACATGCGGCCCAGGATGGCAACATTCACTTCGGCGTTACCCCGAATCTGATCGAAGGCCTCGGCCAATAGACCCTCAAAGCTGGGAACAATCGCCACCACACGTAGCTTATCTCCCTCATAACAGTGTACTGGCGGGAATTGTCGAGAGGCCAGGCGAGCCAGAATCGAGGTCAGATAGTCCACGCACATCACCGCCGTCGAGGTGTCATTGACCCCTGGTGATAGTGCCTTGATGGCCATATCCACAATCTGCCTGATACCGAAAGCCGGGTCCTGCTCGACGGTGCGATGGCAGCCAATACTGTAAGCCCTGTTCAGGGCATTGATGATCTTCTGCTCTGGCGGGTAGGTCAGGGCGAGCGATACCAGGGGGGTATCCTGCACCACGAAGGCGCCGATGCCCTGTTCCATGCGCACGATGGTTCTGTGGTCCCGCGCCAGTCTCAACAGCGCCGCGTTATTCACGCTTTTAATGTAACCGCTAACGGCTGCCGGCACTGGATACCACTCCCTCTCATCCAGTGATTCGAGCCCCTGGTTGCGGCCATCATCTTCATCGGCTCCTTGAGCCAGCTCTTCCGGCAACAGCCGATCAAGGGCGGCGTTGGTCTCCTGGGCAATTGAGGCGATGATGCTGGAGGCCTGGATAGATGAGGCGATATGATGGATAAAATAGATAAGGATCCCCACCCCACCCAGCGATATCAGCAGGGCGAAGAACAGCGCCAGACCCGGCACGAACTCATCTACACCACCACTGCCGCGAACGGTGCGCAACACGATCAGGCAATAGGCGAAAATGCCGGCGAAAACCCCCAGTGTTTCCTGCGTGACGCGACTGCGCATGAAGTTCCGGAGAATGCGCGAGGTGTACTGACTCGACGCCAGCGTCAGTGCCAGCAGGGTCATCGAGAAGGTGATGCCCATAACCGTCATCATTGAGCCGGCCAGCGTGGCCAACATCTGGCGAGCGCCCTCCGCCCCCACACCAAACAGGAGTGGCCACTGGCCCAGAAATTGATCGGTACCGGTAGAGTCGACCTCGATCAACAAGACCGCGAAGGCCATGCTACCCGTGACCATCAGCGAAGGCATAAACCAGAAGCTTGATCGCAGATTGTCCCAGAACTGAATTAATTTATTCATCCCGCCATTTCCAGTTAAGAATCTCCGGCATGTCTTCGCCGTGTTTTTCAATGTAGGCCTTGTGGTCGAGCAAGTTGTCACGCACCAGTTGCTTTGCATAAGCGGCACGTGAGCCCAGGCTCGGCACCCGATCGATAACGTCCCCTGTCAGATGGAATCGGTCGAGATCATTCAATACCGCCATATCGAAGGGCGTCGTCGTGGTGCCGTTCTCTTTGTAGCCGCGCACATGCAGGTTCCTGTGATTGGTGCGGCGGTAGGTCAGGCGATGGATCAGCCAGGGATAACCGTGATAGGCAAAAATAATGGGGCGGTCTTTGGTAAACAGCACATCAAATTCCTTGTCGGAAATGCCGTGCGGGTGTTCACCCGGCGGTTGCAGGGTCATCAGATCCACCACATTTATAACGCGGATTTTCAGATCCGGGAACTGTTCACGCAGTAGTTTTACTGCGGCCAGCGTCTCCAGTGTCGGCACGTCACCGCAACAGGCCATCACCACATCGGGGTCACCACCCTCGTCGTTACTGGCCCAAGTCCAGATCCCCAGACCGGCGCTACAGTGCTTGATCGCGGCCTCCATATCCAGCCATTGCAGCTCTGGCTGCTTGCCCGCAACAATTACATTAATATCATTGTGGCTACGCAGGCACTGATCGGTCACCGCTAGCAAACTATTTGCATCAGGCGGCAAATAGACACGAATGATCTCCGCCTTCTTGTTGACCACCAGGTCGATAAACCCTGGATCCTGATGGCTAAAACCATTGTGGTCCTGCCGCCAGACGTGAGAAGACAGTAAATAGTTTAACGAGGCAATGGGGCGACGCCAGGCAATATCACGCGTCACATCGAGCCACTTGGCGTGCTGATTGAACATCGAATCAACTATATGGATAAAGGCTTCATAGCAGGAGAAAAATCCGTGTCGCCCGGTGAGCAGGTAACCTTCGAGCCACCCCTGGCACTGGTGCTCGCTCAACATCTCCATCACCCGCCCATCGGGCGCAATGTGTTCATCGCCGGGTAATATTTCCGCTGTCGAACAACGATTGGTGACTTCGAATAGCGCACCCCAGCGATTTGATGCGGTTTCGTCCGGACTGAAAATACGAAAGTTACGTGCCTTGGCATTGAGCTTCATCACGTCGCGGATGAAGTCACCCTGGGCGCGCGTAGCTTCGGCTTTTACCTCACCCGGATTTGGCACCTTAACCGCATAATCACGAAAATCCGGCAGTCGCAAATCACGCAGCAACTTGCCACCATTGGTATGAGGGTTGGCACCCATGCGCTGCTCACCTGATGGTGCCAGTTCAGCCAGTTCGGCAATCAGGCAACCCTGCTCGTCAAATAATTCTTCGGGTTTGTAACTTCTCATCCACTGTTCGAGAATACTGACATGCTCTGGCTGGCGGATGAAATTGGTGACCGGAACCTGATGCGCATGAAAGGTTCCCTCGACCTGTTGACCGTCGACAAATTCGGGGCCAGTCCAGCCCTTGGGAGAACGCAGGATAATCATCGGCCAGCGTGGGCGTTCAGTGAAACCTTTACTGCGCGCTTCGCCCTGGATGCGCTGAATCTCGCCAACCGCCTTGTCCAGGGTCGCAGCCATCAACTGGTGCATCTGCTCCGGGTCATCACCCTCGACGAAATAGGGCGTATAGCCATAGCCACGAAACAGCGCCTCCAGCTCGTCGTGGGGGATCCGTGCCAGCACGGTGGGACCGGCAATCTTGTAGCCGTTCAAATGCAGGATCGGCAACACGGCACCGTCATGTACCGGGTTGAGGAATTTGTTGGAGTGCCAGCTGGTGGCCATGGGGCCGGTCTCCGCCTCGCCGTCACCCACGACGCAGGCCACCAGCAGCTCGGGGTTGTCAAAGGCGGCGCCATAGGCATGTGACAGGGCATAGCCCAGCTCACCCCCTTCGTTTATCGAGCCCGGTGTTTCCGGTGCCACGTGACTGGGGATCCCCCCGGGAAAGGAGAACTGGGTGAACAGTTTCTTCATCCCCGCCTCATCCTGCGAGATGTTGGGATAGACCTCGCTGTAGGTGCCTTCCAGATAGGTATTGGCCACCAGACCTGGTCCACCGTGACCGGGACCGGTGACGTTGATAATACTCAGGTCATATTGCTTGATGATCCGGTTGAGATGGACATAAATAAAATTGAGGCCAGGCGTGGTACCCCAGTGACCCAGCAGGCGAGGCTTTATGTGCTCAAGCTGCAACGGTTTTTTCAGCAGTGGATTGTCGTAGAGATAAATCTGCCCCACCGACAGGTAGTTGGCCGCGCGCCAGTAGGCATTCATTTTGCGCAGCAGCTCAGGCGACAGGGTTTTATCGCTCTGCTTCGATTTATTTTGCTTCATCACCATATTACTCTTCCTTTTCAACTGCGCGTTGCAGTAGCTCACTGACTGAGCGGGCGATCATGAACTCTTCATCGGCATGCATCACGCGGACAGCAACCCTGCCGCTGGTCGTGGAAATCAGCCCCGCATTCGCCGTATTGCTTGTCTCATCGAGCTCCACACCGAGAAAGGCCAGGCCGTCACAGATCCGCGCACGGATCGAGGGGGCGTTCTCACCGATGCCGCCAGCAAATACCAGTGTATCTAGGCCGTTAAGTGCAGCGGCATAGGCGCCAATCCACTTCTTCACCTGGTAACAGAACAGTTCCACCGCCTCGGCGGCACGAGCATCCGTCGCCTCACACGCCAGTAAATCACGCATATCGGAGCTGATCTGCGACACCCCCAGTAATCCGGATTGATGATTGATAAGACGGTTAAACTGCTCCGCATTCAGTTGTTCACTCTGCATCATGAACCATGCGGCACCGGGGTCGAGATCGCCGGGGCGGGTGCCCATCACCAGCCCACCGGCCGGGGTGAAGCCCATACTGGTATCAATGCTTTTGCCGTCGAGCACGGCAGCAAGACTCGCGCCGTTACCCAAGTGCGCCAGGATCACCCGCCCCTGAGCGGCCTGCGCACCGCCGATACGGGTGAGTTCATGCATCAGGTAAGTGTAGGACAATCCATGGAAGCCGTAGCGCCGAAGCCCCATGTCACCAAATCGAGGCGGTACAGGCAGAAGCCGTGCTACCCGCGGCAGGGTGTGGTGAAATGCCGTGTCAAAACAGGCTACCTGGGGTAAAAGCGGGTAACGCTGCTGGATCTGCTCAATGAGTTCAATCTCGCCCGGCAGGTGCTCCGGGTCATAGGGGCAGATACGGTGCAGATCATCCAGCAGGGGGGGAGAGATTAATTCTGGCGCAGAGTGTTGCATGCCGTGAACCACACGGTGGCCGACGGCACGGATATGCGCAAAACCCACCCGCTGTTCAAGCCAGTCGAGCAGAAAAACCACCACCGAGGGGTAGTCGGCACTTTCCATACGACTACGGCCAGCTTCACCCTGAAGGATATCGTTGAACTGCAGTGTCGTCCCTGACAGACCGATGCGTTCCACCTTCCCCTCGAGTCTGCGCTCCAGCGCCTCACCCGCCTGATACACAGCGAATTTAATGCTCGACGAACCGCCGTTAAGCGTTAGCACACACTCCGTATTCTGGCTCACCTTTGCTTCCTTTTCCTTTCCGCCTCAATCCCGTGCGAATCGCTTGCTGAGGGACTGCGCTGAGTGGGGTTGTGATATTTCTACGGCCACTACCCCTCAAGTCAATTACCGCTGCCAGAGGATATGTCCATCCTCCAGCGGTACGGCAACACCCACGTGATACGGAACGAGCCGCACCGTATAATCCGTCGCCGGGCGGGTTGCCGACACCTCGGCGTGATAGGCATAACCGTTTACGGCCCCTACCAGTTGGCGCACGCGTTGCATCGCCACGCGCTCCGCGACACCACCATCTACGCCGTTGGCATACAACTCGACCCGCACATACGTTGGGTCGAGGTCATCAAGATAGACCTGCACCTCAAAGAGATGCTGCTCGCCAGCGGTTTCCAGCTTCAGTTCACCGAAATGTAGCGCGCCCCATTGTTGCTCCAGCCGTTGGTGCCAGTTCACAAGTGCAATACCCATAGCACCTTTATCAGCGACCCGCGCAAGGTATGACGAGGCCATTGGAAGGTAGTGTTGCTCGGTGTATTCACACACCGCGCGGTTGGTAGAAAAGCGTGGAGTCAATTGCGCCATGCTTTCTCGCATGCGCGCAACCCAGGCGTTGGGCACACCTTGCTCGTCGCGGGTATAGAATTCGGGGATCACCTCGTTCTCGAGCAGGTCATAGAGTGCTTGCGCATCAGCGGCGTCCCAGGCGGGATCGTGATCGTGTACCTGACCGTCCCCCAACGCCCACCCCACCTCCGGCGTGTAGGCCTCCGCCCACCAGCCATCTAATTCAGACAGGTTGATGCCACCATTGACCAGCACCTTCATGCCGCTGGTGCCACACGCCTCCCAGGGACGGCGCGGTGTATTGAGCCAGACATCCACACCCTGCACCATGTGCGCGGTCAAATGCATGTCGTAGTCACCCATAAAAATAACATGCGGACGCACCTCGGGCCGGCGGATGAACTGCATCCATTGTTGAATCAGTGCGCGCCCCGTCTGATCCGCAGGATGCGCCTTGCCGGCCATAATGAGCTGTACCGGGCGTTGCGGATTCGTTAACAGGCGTAGCAGGCGTTCCGGGTCGTGCAGCAATAGATTCGGTCGCTTATAGGTCGCGAAGCGGCGCGCAAAACCCAGCGTCAAGGTATTGCAATCGAAAAGATGCTGCGCATTGTCAACCAGCTCGATTGGTGCGCCAGAGGCGGCCAATTGCAGGGATAGCCGTTCACGAACGTATTCCACGAAGGTGCGGCTGGCAGCGGTGCGAAATTGCCAGAGTTTAGTATCGGAGATAGAGCGAAAATCTCGTTCCAGGGTATCTATAGTACCCAACCAACGATCCTTGCCACAGATCTCCGTCCAGAGGTCATCGGCCTCCGCCGAATCCCAGGTGGGCATATGTACACCGTTGGTGACGTGACCCACCGGCACCTCTTCTGTCGGCCAGTGCGCAAACAGAGGCTCAAACAGATGTCGACTCACCAGGCCATGCAATTCACTCACGCCATTCACCGCCCCGCTACCACGAATCGCTAGGTATGCCATATTAAAAACTTCGTCATCATCATTTGAGTTCTGCCGCCCCAGGGCCAGTAGATCATGGAGTGTTATGCCCAGCCTCTGTTCTGCATAACCACCAAGGTATTGTTCTATGAGTGCTGGCGTAAAACGATCAAAGCCGGCCTCCACTGCGGTATGGGTGGTAAACAGGTTGCCGGCGCGTGTCACGGCCAGCGCTGCCGCAAAGGTGAGCCTGTTTTCCTCCATGAAATTGCGGGCACGTTCCAGTACGGCAAAGGCTGCATGCCCTTCATTCAGATGACATACTTCAGGTTGAATATCGAGTGCGCGGAGCAGTCGCCAGCCACCGATGCCGAGCAACAATTCCTGTTTCAGGCGTAGCTCCGCCCCACCCCCATACAGCTCGCTGGTAATGCCGCGATGCGCCGGGTAATTCGCGGCGTCATTGCTGTCCAACAGATAGAGCTTCACCCGGCCAACCTGTACCTGCCAGGCGCGTAGCCAGACCGAGTAACCGGGCAAGGCGATCTCCAGACGTAACCATTCACCGTTCGCTTTGCGCAAGGGGGTGATCGGCAACTGTCCGGGGTCGTTATAGGGAAACAGCGCCTGTTGCGCCCCCTCCTTGTCGATCACCTGGCGAAAATAGCCCTGCTGGTAGAGCAGCCCAACCCCGATCACCGGCACACCGAGATCGCTGGCAGCCTTGAGCTGATCACCGGCCACGTTACCCAGACCACCCGAGTAGATGGGCAAGGCCTCGCTTAACATGTACTCCATACTGAAATAGGCGACACAACTCAGTGGCGATTGCGGGTGGTTTTGCTGAAACCATGCCGGCGCCTGCGCTGCCTCCCGTCTGGCCTCCAGCAAATCGTCAACCGTTTTGCGAAAGTTTGGGTCGTCCAGTACCTGCTGCAGCTTCTCCCGGGAGGCCGTCTGTAATACCACCCAGGGGTTATGCGTTAGCTCCCACAGTACCGGATCCAGCTGTCGCCATATCTGGTCGGTGGCATGATTCCAGGATGAACGCATATCCAGGGAAAGTTCAGCCAGCGCGTCGAAGCCCTCCACGTCCGTGGATATCAGACGCTGCTTCGGGTGGCTGATTAGTGGTTGTTCATTCATTCCATTCCCCATCTAAACCGGACATGGATCTGATTGTAGGCGACGTTGTCAGTTTCCGTGCCGATTGCTCATGCCAAAGCCATACCTTTTGATCGGATACACTCCAGTAAATCACGCCAGGACTGTGCAAACGCTTGCGCGCCCTCACGCTGGAGCTGAATGACCAGTGCGGCAACATCCACACCGGCCAGTTCAATGGCGGCGAGCACCTCTTCCGCATCACCACCATCCGGCGCCAGGGCAGTAGTGACTTCGCCATGGTCGGCAAAGGCGAGTAGCGTCTGCTCCGGGATGGTATTGATCGTTTCCGGCGCGGCCAGGGCCTCAAGATAAAGGGTATCCGGGGCGGCAGGATCCTTGGTGCCGGTGCTGGCCCAGAGCAGGCGTTGCGGCCTGGCACCGGCTGCGGCAAGTTTCTGCCAGCGGGGTGAGGCCAGCAACTCACGGTAGGCCATGTAGCAGCGCATGGCCATGGCAATCCCGAGTCGGTTGCGCAGTGCGGCAGTGACTTTATTCTTGATTGCGACATCCCAGCGGCTGACGAACAGCGAGGCGACGCAACCGACCGCCGGATTGAGCCCTGCGGCGATGCGCCGTTCGATACCGCGCATATAGGCCTCAGCGGCGGCAAGGTAGTGCTCACACGAGAACAGCAGGGTGACATTGACCGGTATGCCGGCGAAGATCGTCTCCTCGATCGCCGCAATGCCTGCGAGGGTCCCCGGGATTTTGATCAACAGATTGGGGCGTTGCGCACGCGCATAGAGTTGCTTCGCCGCCTTGATGCTCTCTTCCGTCTCATCCGCCAGCAGGGGCGATACCTCCAGCGACACCCAGCCATCGGTGCCGCCCGTGGCATCGTGGAGAGGCCGGAAGATATCAGCGGCCTGAGTCAGGTCTTCCAGTGCCAGCTCGAAGAACACCGCCTCGTCCGACACGCCTGCCAAGGCCTTCTGGCGAATGGCCTCATCGTAATCATTACTATTGCGGATAGCGTGCTCGAAGATCGTGGGATTGGAGGTCAGCCCACTGACCGCAAGCCCGCTGATATAGCGGGCCAGCGTGCCGCTTGTCAGCAGCCCGCGTGTAATATTATCGAGCCAGAGGCTTTGACCGAGATCGTGCAGTTGATGTGTAGCCTTCATGCTATCTCCCTGTCCCTGATGTTGTTGCGATGGTTGAGAGGCGGACAATTCATGCTCAGTGAGCACATCAGTATGCGCTACAGTCAGACTGGCACACCATATCTTTACAATAGATTAGTAATTGTAGGTTGCCGCAATTTTTCCCGGTGATCATTTTGTGACCATGCCCTAAAACATCCTCAATAGCCTATTTCGACCCTTGTCTTGATCTGGTCACAGACCATTTCAATATATTTCAAGTCGGCTTCATGATGGGAACAGCCATCAGATACCGGTCATCTAAATGTCCGCACCTGGCCGCTTCCTGCCCATATCAGCCCCCTGGCACCACCCTACCCTGTCTGACGACCCCTCAGCGACCAAAGCAGAAGTTGAATTGTTATTCTGCAGACTATCCGCTGATAGTCAGAAGCGGGCCTCTAACCTTTCAGCCTAATTTATCCACTCTCATCCGCAATCTAATGAATCAACTTGAGAGTAAACCCTTGGGTTTGTGATGTTTATTTTCCATCCATAACCCCCCGTTTTGCTCATCATAACGGTAGATTAATTCATGTGGGCACGACGATTACTGTGTGAATCATTACTCTATAAGGATGTATTTAGAAAGTATATTTATTGACATTTTAAGATGAATCGCACAGGTGACAGATAAATTTAATTAATTTGAATAAGTGATTTAAAGAACTACCTTTTAGTGCGTTCTATTTGTTTGTAGTTGTCTGGATTAAATCTGGATTAAATCTGGATTAAATCTCTACACCGCCAATATACGGATGAAACCACCAAAAATAAAGGAGAGAGACATGATCAGTACACCAAGAAATACCTTGGTTATCAATAGTCTAGGAGGATTGTTGACACGTGCAGTGTTAGCATTACTTCTCTTGATCTTGGTCGGTATGTTCGTTGCCCCGACAAATGTCAGTGCAGCTCAAGTTTCGTGTGGGGCTATGTTGACTGCAGATACCACCCTTGACAGCGATCTCAATTGCACGAGCGGCAATGGCTTGGTTATAGCTGCAGATGGCATAACCATAGACTGTCAGGGATATACCATCACTGGCCCTTCCTCCCCTTTCCCCGCCTTCACCGGTAGAGGCATATTTACTACGAGCGGGACAAATAGCGTCACGATTAAGAACTGCCATGTCGAAGGCTTCGCTAGAGGCTTTGAACTCAACGATTCCAATGGCAACACCCTTCAAGGAAATACGGCGAAAGACAATGGGTTTCAAGGCTTCGTATTCATAGGTTCCTCCGAGAACATCATTATAGACAACACAGCCAGTGACAATACACTGCAAGGATTCTATTTCTCCTCATCCTCTAACAATATCATTACGATGAATACTGCTGAAGACAATAAGAAGAAAGGCTTCATATTTATAGCTTCATCAGGGAACATCATCACAACAAATGTAGCTCGCGAGAACATTGAAGAAGCCTTTCTTTTGTGGAATATGACCGACAGCGTCCTCAGCAATAACATTGCCACGGATAATGCCGCAAGCGGCTTCCACCTCTATGCTAATTCAAACCGTAACACCTTCACAGATAATACGTCTGAGGACAATGGAGGTGACGGATTCCTCGTTGGGGGAAATAGTCGCGACGACGTATTTACGGTGAACTACTCAAGAGATAATAGGGGTAGTGGGTACTTCGACGACACATCGGGTACAGGCACGGCTGGAACGGCCAACACCTATATTAGCAACGAGTGTGAAGATAATTTTCTTGGAGAATCGACTCCTCTTGGGTTGTGCAGCGCTCAACCCTAGGTATTGGTTTGCTAATACACTGTTTCTGACGAAGGCCCTCGTCATTCATTATGGTTATTTAAGTTTCATGGGGCGCACGGGGCAAGTGGACACACTTCACCAAAAGCATAAAGACCATACATGCGCTTCATCCGACACACCGCTGCTGTGCGACGTAAGGAGCGCAGCAGCATTAGACTGAGATTCAACGTTGAATGTCCGCTTTGTGATGTGGGTTCAACTGGCTGAGAGATTTAATGCATGTGTTGCGTCGACCGGTTGAAACGACAGGTTATTAGCGGACACACTTGTCTTATGGGGTTATTTTAATGGCCCCTAGTTAATGTTTTGTGTACTCAGACGCTTGCAGCGAACAGATAAATGCATCTTTATAATATATGAGCATTTGTTCACCAATCAGAATAACAACCTCCTTCGCTGTACTTAATTGATACCTCATCATGCCAACCCCACTTATCCTTGCTTAAGTTGCTGTAGCCCGTGCATCGCGGCAATCTAACGATCAACTGGTTATCGTCCCTCCAGAATACAGTTAGTTCATCAACACGTGTATAACCAATTCTTCTGTATATATTACCTTTTGCAAAATACCCAAGCTTATCTTTATCTTTCAAAATTGAAATATTAGTGGCAGGACCACTGTCTCCTGGAAGAAGGTCACATTTCCTGAAGAATACGACTGCCCTATATTTTCCGTTTTGACTAGTTACCGAATATTCTTCTTCGTTGTAGCACCCAACCTCACCTGCAACTATGACAAAATAAAGACCAAAGAATAGTGCAATATAAAAAATAATCGATAGGAAAAGAATCCAATCTTCTATGAGCTTTTTTATATATGCCATATCATTTGATAATTACTAAACAGATACCATATAACACCTAATAACAACACAATATTACTGTAGAGCTTTGGCTGCTTTATCTTTGGAATGATCAAGGCAAGTCGACTATCAGTAATCAGTAGGCAGCCTCGCACAAGAAGAGGAGCTTACAAACCACATAGTAGAAAAGCCCACCTAAAACAACATAAGTGAGAAAAAATGCCACCAAGCCACATAATATGGCCGGAACCCAGAATTCCCAAAAATTAAAAGGTCTCATAGGTTATTGACTCCAATAGGGCTCCTGGTTGTATACATAGTCCGGATAGTTATCGCCGTCTAAATCGGTGCCTGGTGCGTCATTGCTTTTATACAGGCACCATGTGGCTGCCGTGTCATCCAGATACCAACTCTTATAATAATCTGTTGGTCCTGAGGGATCAGTCAGCGTTAACTTGGTGAGGGTGGGCGTTGCATTCAGTGGGCCGCTACCTGACTGTGCGGTGGGTGCGCTCGCGGGCGTCCCATCCGAATCAACCCAGCCACTGGTAACGTAGTTCTCCCCAGCGGTTACCGTCAATGTTCCAACATTTGGCGTAACCGTCTCACCAGTGGAGCAAGATCCATCGGTTGATGTATAAGTATAAACATTGCCTGCCAATGTTCCGGCAGCAAAAACAAGCTCCTCTATAGTGTCAATATTTCCTGTCTCACTGGTATTAGTGCAATCTCGTCGCCAGTAGCCATCTAGCAGCTGCATGACCCCGGATTCCGCGTGAATCAACGTAGCCAGTGGTGTGATTGTTCCATCTTCCCTACTCAGTGGCTCTTCAATGCTTACGTAATCGAGATAGTCATCGAGGTTAGCATCCGAGCCCCCAGGCCTATAGAGGCGATTTGAGAGGTGGGTACTACCTGTGTCATCCACGTAGTAGAAGTATTTCTGATCACCGCTTGGGCCAGGAGGCGTGGTTAGCCCCATTGCTATGCTCAACTTTGTAACAGTAGGGTTAGGTTCTAAGTTACCTGTACCCGCCTGGTTTGCGGGTGCTGTCACTGTAGTACCACTACTATCTACCCAGCCGGACGTATTCATGTTGTCCAGAGTGGTTACCAAGGACTTCCAGTGCGATGTAACCATCGCTTGGCCTGTACAACTCCCATCTGCTGACTCAAACACATAAGACTCCATCACTAATTTGTTGACAGTGAAAAAGTGTCTATTTAGTGAATCTTGTCCAGGATCGTGATTATTACACCAGGACCAAGTGCCATCCAAGGGCTGATGCGTATTGAGTTCCGCATTGACAGCAATAACCAGATTAGTGAGTGTGACCGTACTGTCCTGTGTCGAGCTTGTGCTAGCATCGCTAACACTGACCTGCACCTCATAGACATTATCACTGTTGCTATCGGCATATGCCTCATAGTCGGGTGCAGTGGTAAAGCTCAGCGCACCAGTTGTGGCATTGATGCTGAATG
>JBFFMJ010000015.1:0-59023 GCA_041554195.1 Thiohalomonadaceae bacterium | reverse complement strand
GCCTTCGTGTCGTCAGCGGCCTTCGTGTCGTCAGCGGCCTTCGTGTCGTCAGCGGCCTTCGTGTCGTCAGCGGCCTTCGTGTCGTCAGCGGCCTTCGTGTCGTCAGCGGCCTTCGTGTCGTCAGCGGCCTTCGTGTCGTCAGCGGCCTTCGCGTCGATACCAGCATTCGCCTCAAACGCTAAATCAAATTCAGCGTCGCCCATTACTTCAGGGGCGTCGTTTTTTTTATCTTCTTTTTTGTCAGCCATAAAAAACTCCTTGTTAACACTAACCGTAAAGTATTAGTGCTATATTTGTCAACCTTTTATTGAGTAAATAGTTTTATTAAATCGCGACACTCTTGCGATTTCCCACGTTGCAGAGGATCCTCCCTTTCCTCCAAACTATTTTTGTATCGTTCCCGACGCATCTCTAAAAGTTCTACTATCTTTTGCGTCGTGCCCACGTCCACTCGCAATTTTTCTATTATCTCTTCTTCTTTATCCCTGTTGTTCATTGCTGGCGGTCTCCAGTAGAGTTTTGAAGTTCTCCAGTTGCGCCTTGTCTTCACTCGTTTTCGCCGACGCTAAGTTTGTATCCACTCTGGATAATATCTCCTGAATAACCGCCTCGGCGCTCGCTGCTGTCATCTCTGCGTCTGTGGTATTTTTCTTAGCAGTAGATACAGCGCTTTCTGTCTTGGCCTGAGTTAGCCCCTGCTCAATCTTCGTCGCCTCGGACGCGGCCTGACGCATCCCATCGAGTACCGCCATGGCTTCGTCCTTCGGCAAGACCCGGTCTGTCGGTAAATCTCTGGACTTGAGCCGATCGATCATCACTCCGTGAATATCCAGGATGGCTCGCTCTTCTTGAGACAGTGTCGATATGAACTGATCGAGTGCGGCGCCCCTTACTTCCCGGGCGACCAGTGACAGATTGCCTTTGGCCCTTACTTGGAAGTCGCCTTTCAGGTCTTCGTTGTCGTTGAACTCCATATTCCACGCCAAGAATGATCCGACTAAGGATGAAGTGAACCGGTCAAACGCTCTAACCGTGTCCTTCGTGACCATGTTAGCCCCACCGGTCATCTGGCTCATATTGAATGAAGTGCGGACGCCCTCTCCGAGCGGGGTCATGTCCCCGAATGTCCATGCCGGAAGATTACTCTCTACATCCAACTGCTGCCGCTGCTGCTGGATAATGGATAGTGTTGTGGGAACGTGATTAGGGACCACCAAGAAACGTACTGCGGGGGAATTGGTCGTCGCTGGGCTATCATCATCTCGGTGGACCACTTGGAACGCATGAATGGACTTGAGGGTTCTGAAGCCTTTGGCCAGAAGTGAATCGTTCACCTCAACAATTGGGCCGGCAGTAGCCGCCATGTTATCGAACATAGCGCGGGTGGAGGCGCAGAGTCCCATCTGGGTGTCTCTTACTTCCTCTGGGAGTCCTTGCCCAGTCAAGCCGGCGTCTTCGTCTTCAGCGTAGATGAATGCGTGATACTGCCCGCCTATGCCACACGGTCTCTGCCCGAATGCAGCAACCTCGGCTTTGATCACCTTATCGTCGATAATCCAGATGTCGGCTAAGATATCCCCGTCCATCTGGTCTTCTTTTACTTCCACCCCGGCAGCGACCAAGTCATGCGCTGAGATGAACCCAAGGTGCCGGTAAACTTGGTACCGCCTTTTATTCATGTTCGTGAGGCTGGAGGTGCCGGCCAATTCATGCAGCTCTGACTCGAAAGTCTTGGCTTTGTAATTACCGTCCTGGTTCTCCCGCAGATAATTCCTTATAGCGTCCTGGTCGAAGTCGTTCCGTTTCCCCAGCTCGGCTAAGTCGTGCCGAACGAAAGTAAACGCCTCAAAGATCCGCTCCTGGTCGTCCCATACCTTCGCAGACAGATCAGGGTAGCAGTCCCAGGCCCGCACAAACTCTGGGTACGGCCGCTTCTCTTTTTTGGTCTTTGCCTCGTACATCTGGGTAGTGTCATTTAGCTCCCATACCCGCTCAGTATGTGTTCTGACCATCGGAGACCTAGCCACCCCCCAACCGTAAATGTAGCCGCTACGCACCACTCTCTTGGCTAAATGCGGATAATCGGTAGGTTCGTCACTGAGCTGGTCTGCGATCTCGGTCTGCATCGCTTCTCTTCGCTCTTCGGCAAAGTTTTTTACTTCCCGCTCGATGTCGTTGCTGTCGAGGACTCCTGGTTCCCGCTGCTCTTCTGCGGCTAACGCTGCCTCCTGCGCAGTAAGGCGGTCAATGATCTGCTGCAGCTCCTCTTTGGGTATGGATGGAACTTCAGAGGCCGCCAGTTCCCAGTTGTTTTCTTTCGCTGGGAACATCATCTCCATCATCTTAGCTACGCCGCCCTTTACTTTGGTCCTGGTGTCTCTGGGGTAGGCGTGGCTGCGTTCGGCTGGGATTTTCTTTGCTACTTCCGGGTCGTACTTGCCCTGGTACTGCCGCAGATTTTTTAGCATCTGCTTCTCGATGAACGCCCGATCATCCATGAATTGTTTCAGGAAGGTCTGTATCGTAGTGCCCAGTTTGGCGACGCCTTCCGGGGTTACTTTAATGGCCATTATCAATATCCTCCTACGCTGGATGCCGGGCTGTAAGTGTCTAAATTTGCGAATGGATCAAAGTCCACTTCTGTACTATAGTCGGTGTGATCATATTTACCAGATAAAAAGAACATATCAATATACTGCCCGGCCTCTATCAGATGCGCCCATGGGTTCTTTTCCGGTTCGGCTTTGTACTGCCCATTCTGCTTCATCTTCAAATATCTGTACTTGCTCCGGAGCCCGTCGATGTACCGTTTGCACGACGGATCGATGATCTCTAATGGTTCCCCCTCCGGGTACTGGCACAGCATCTGCTCGGTGGCTTGGATCCGGACAGAGGGGTCGTTTGTAGAAGCGGTCTTCACCCTGGCGCCATCCGCGGCGAAAGCATTCTTCAGCTCACTTATGGCTGAGGACTCATCCCCGTCTCCGCGCCGAACACCAGCTGGGTCCCCTACAAATAGCAATGGATTAGTGGGGAAGAAGTTCTTAACCATCGGGCGGACATACATTTGGATGCAACGCTTCATGCCCATATCGAACGCGGCTATCTCCCGGAGGACCCGCACTCTACCGTCCATCCCCATTTGTTTGAAGATAAGCGCTGGGGTGAGTCCGGTATCAAAACCAATCCCGACTGGCAGGTATGGATCAATCACCAACGGAGTCTTGGAAACGTGCTTGTCCACCTTGAACGAGCTATGGTACACCGGCTTGCCAAACTGACTCGGTGAGTATTGTCCGTGGATGTAAGTATCCACCCATGCTTTCGTCTTGCCAACTGCGAGCTTGTTGTAATATCCCGGCCGCAGATGATCAATATTTTCTGCGTTGGGCGCGAGCCCTGACGGCTGGGTGAAGGTGTCGCACTCCATTATTGAGTTTAAGTCCCCCTCCTCTTGAGGGAGCTTCTCAAAAATATTATACCAGGAACTCCCAATTTCTGGAGGGTTGGTGTCACATATTAACCCCGTCCAGTACCCAGGAACATCCTCCGCCCGGGGGAACCGGGCAAGCCGGCCTTGGATAGGCCCAATAAGCTCCACAGGGACCTCTCTGGCCTCGTTTATCCATGCCCCGGTAAGTTCTAATGACAACACCCGGTTTTGATCCTCTGCGGTGTCTAGGGGCCGGAACAGAATGTCAGCCTCAACATCATTGAACCGGAGCTGGAACAGCATGTCGGAGGATTTCCATTTACCGAACACGCCGGGCTTGGCCCACTCTAAGAAGGTGCGGAGCGTGGTGTCTTTGAGCTGCTGGTTGGTATTACGAATAACTGCCCAGCGCGACCGGCGCAACCCGCCCTCTCCGACCGGCATCTGGATGCACCGCCTGATGATCTCAATAACACACCCGACACTCTTGCCCGACCCGATCGGCCCCATGATCGCACGCATGTCTGCGTTAGAGTGCATCATCTTTGAGACCGTCGGAGGGGCGGTGTATTTTAAGTCAGTGAGTGCCATTTATTTCTTCAGCAATTTCTCAATTAGCGGGGCCAGATTTTTCACTGCTCTCTCCCCAAACAAGAACCCTAAAACTAACAAGTTGATAACCAGGAACGCTATGTCTTGTTTGCTCCCGTCAGCAATCACCCAGTCTCCGGCGAACGTTTTGTAGTCCAGGTATAAGGTACTAAACCCCCATACTGGCCTCTGCATGCCCCGCCCAAATATAATGACTGGCCCGATGAATGGTATGCTCTTCAGATCCGCGGCGGTACCCTCCATAGACTTTATCCTGTCGTTGAACTCCGCCTCCATGTGGTTAGTAGCTTTCAGTAAAGAAAGTTCCTGTGCGTGGGCCGCTTTATTCATCTGCAGCTCTAGGATGCTCTTCTCCTGCTCGGTCATGGATGGAGGGAAGTACGCTTTTGCGGTGTCCACAATAGTCCCCACCAAACTACCACCGGCCATATCAACTATTTTGTCAAATAAACCCATGAGAGCCTCCTAGAACCTTAATGAGTAGTGGGGTTTGTCGCTTATCGACGTATAATTGCCACCCCACTCTAATTTATACCCGAGCCTTTCTGCTGTTGCCAGGATATGCCGAGCCAAAGCTGCGTACCTCGGGTCCGTGCCGTCCCAAACATAGTCCTTTACCCTGGGGTCGTAAGGAGCGACATCAACCCCCATAGAGAATGGAGTGGGCCCCCGCATAACATTGTGGTCGGATTCCCCCCATTTAGCGTTAGACTTACCATTCTGCTTGGCCTCATTTTGCGCTTTCTCCCCCCGGGCCCCGCAGACGACCCCGAAATCACATGGGCACTTAGAGTCTTCGGCCGCCGCTGTAATAATCTGCCTTATTGGGGGGCAGCAGGTCGCCAGTCGTCCCCTGCTCGTTCTACCTAATGTCACAATCATTACTCTTCCTCCCGAGGTTTTTTTCTTTCGTTGATCGCTCGGATCTGAGCGTCGCGCAGCTCAAGGTCCTTATCCCGCAGCTCTATCTCCTTAGACAGCAGCCGGTCTCTTTTCTTAGACAGGCCGTAGGTAATAGCTAGCAGCGCAATAGATATCAAAATACCTATTATGGGCTGGACTGCCTCAAAGATGTTTGCCCACACTGCCCCCCACGTCACTAAGGTTGCATTCGCCACACCGCCGCTCTTCCCCACTACATCTATCACAGATTGCCTTAACTGCTCGCTCACGCCCTAGCCTCTTTATAAAATTCACCATAAACGGCCCCAAACCTAGTAAAAGGCCCACGAAGTAACCCCAACCCTCCATATCTGTACGATTCATTTGCCTCGTCCTTTCTGAGTAAGACATAAAGCCCACCGAGTAACACCGCGCAGGAAACAGCGACGTAAGAGAGTGGGTCCATGCCAAAGTAATAAAGCGTCCATCCGTAGAGGTTCGCCGTGAACGAGCATAATGAAACGGTTATCATCCCATCTGTAAACCGTGTTTGCTTTGTGAAGTAAAAGATGGCCTGGCAGAGCACCACACAGAACACTCCGGCTACTGCGTAATACTGCATGTCGGTAAACTCCTTGTAGTACATATCAAGGAGCATGTGTGCGAGGCACAGACCACTATACAACGACGCAACGAGCACGCGCTGCATAGTCCTCTGGGCTAACACGGCCAGACACGAAAGTATTACCAGTAGTTCGGCCATTATTTCCCTTTCTTCTTTGTTCCCTTGCTGCTTTTGGGTTTGCTTCTTCCGCCCCCGGTTCCACCTGGCATGTCGTTCTCCTTGTCAGTTTGTATTATTCTATACCCAAGTTGATATAGCAACTCGTTTCCATGTGTCGGTAGCAACACATACGTAAATATAATTAGTGTCCCATGCAAACTGCCCTGCGGTTCCAGTAGCAGAAGCAGCCGCTGGGGTACTTGCTATTATCTGGGGGACAGTAAATTCTATAGCGGTTTCTCCGGCGTTCACCCGCGGCACTTTTAAGGCTTGCCCGACATAGGAGCTTGGCGTGTCCGTAAGTCCGAGAAGTGTGGTTATCCCAGAACTACCTGCTCCGGCGCCGGCGGTTGAGTTAGGAACATATCCACGAAGATCCTGGTACCCAGTAACTGCAGAATAAGTAAAACCGCCGCCACTTAATTTCATGGTGAACCTGGCCACGAGGAAAGCTACTCCTTTGAACACTTTAGGAATAGTATAATTTGCGTACGCATTTTCGTCCGCGATCGCCGCTGCTTCGGAAACAGAGTACCCCCCACTAGGCAAGTTACAGACTAAATGCGACGGCTCCCCGGTCTTGTTGCAGACCGCCCAAATTACAAGGCTGAAATATTTATTATTGAGGGACCCCCCCGTAGAATCGACGGTTATATAATTCAAGTTAGAAACCTGCTTGAACGCGGTCGTCGGGTCGTTAATCACATGGATATCGTCGGTCGGCATGCTCGTTGATGGCATCGTCTGCAGATGGTGCTGCCATGCCTGCCCCGAAGTAGTGGCTATATATAAGTTAGTGGGGTTCCCGGTCAGAGTGGCCTCCACCCCGGTCTCCCAATCAGAGTCTCCTGCTCTGAATCTCTGGCCCATGTGGGACAAATGACCTTGTTTGGTGTTGGTGTCCATAACATGGTCGTTCCAGTTACGGTTCTTAGCCGCTCCCTGAGCGAGCACCCCGGCTGCGCTCTGCAGATAAGTATCTGCCACCCTTATATGCTCGGTAGTGGGCCACCCTGATGTGCTTACTCTAAGTACCTTTTCACTCTTGAGGATGTAGATAAAGTTCTGCTGCGGATTTGTATCAGTGCCGGGAGTGAGCACGATGGTAGCACTGGGGTCAGTATCGAGCATGGTGAACCCATCACTGAACAGCATGGTCATGTTGGGGTGCCCGTTGGTCGGGGTCAATGTCCCAGTTATAACCGTGCCGCTGGAAGTTATTCTGAAATCGAAAGATTCCCGGAATGTTCCGTTATGGAAATTTGAGAGGGTGTCATTCACAGTCCCCCCAATATCAACAAATATCTCTCCATCGGTAACACCAGTTTTAGTAACTCCTCCTATCCGGATTGGATAGTTAGGAAACTCTGGCTCCGTGCTGGTTAGCCCGCCCGTTGTGCCTAGCCATACCTCGGTATTAAGAGTGTACGTAGACGTGTCAAGCTGCCGGCAAAAACCGCTACTTGTGGCTAGACCAAGGGATGGCCCCCCCGCGCCGTCGTCTGCGGGGAGGGTCATAGTCGTAAGATAAATAGGTCTGGCAATAGTCTCGTGGGTAGCACTGTTACAGGGAGCAACCGAAGGCCTGCTATTATATTGTCCGGTTGGGGATACCGGGGTTCCGTTCGGTATCTCAATACCGGTCTCGTTGTAAACCAGAACAACCTGCTCCTGTCCTACTTGCAGTATTGGCCCAAGACCTGTGTAAAGATTGGCGGTGTAATCAGCGGTGTTCCAGGACAGAGTTCCGGCGGTAGTCGGCACCCCAGTGGGGGCGGGGTCTAGGGAGATATAATTAAGAACTGTACCGGGGAGGGCAGAAAACACCGCGGCCTTCAGTTTTGCCCACGTTGTAGTGTACCCTACTCCTCCACTCTCTAGTGGCAGCCTATCTGCGTCACTCGGGCTATCTTTAGCCCCTCCGGGGGCGGTGCTCCACCATGGACCTGCCATCTCTTAGCTCCTAACTGATAAAGTTGTTGCGGCACCCGCGGAACGCGTTGGCAGTGCAACTATTGACGGGCCAGTATCCCAACTAAGTGCGCTCCCGTCCTCCCACCTCAGTGTCTCTGCGTCTTCCCAATGCAGGTCGTAAGTCCCTAACACTGCTCTGGTGGAGAGAGACGTACCTGCTCCTGGGTTTCTGACTGGGAGTGATGTGGTCATTCTGCAGCCCATTTGTTTGGGGCGGTAATAAGCACCGTATGCCCGTCTGGTTGTTTTAGTCCGACCATATTGCGGAAAAGATGCTCGGCCTCATGGCTCCATAATTCTTGCCACTCATTGCCGTTGTGCGAAGAAAGGCAGATGTAATCAAGCAGGGGCTCTTTCCTCTGGTAGTACCCCTCTGCAACCTCGCAATCCGGTTTTATATCCACGATCAGTACAGTTGCGTAGGAGCCGTTAAAATCCGAAAGCGGCGCTGTGCACCCAGCCAGTAAAAAGCAAAGGCAGACCACGCCACTTATTATTGCGGGGCGGATCATGCTAACCCACCCACTCCTTGCTGGTGATAAGTGCCAAGTCCAGCATTGTCATCGTCAACATCTTCGATGGCATAAGTCGGCCAAGGGTCTTCTGCGTTTTCATCACTTCGCCATACTAAAGCAAAGGACGTTGGGTTGAGTGACATTATCGAATCAACCAACTCAGCAGGGACTTGAGCCGTTGTGAATATCTCGCCGGTTTTCTGGTCAACTTTGTCTGAGGTCTGCAAAAAGCCCCATCGGTAGAATGGTGTTTGGGTGTGGCCAATTGTTGCCGCCTCTTTTACAAGCCCAAAGGAGGTGAGCTCCGCTGTTATTTCATCATGGCTGGTGTATCTGAGAACTACGATAAGATTTTTCATATTATAACCCCAAGTTCGCAGGTTCAATATCAAGTTCAAGTGATTGATTCAGGGCGGAGAAATGATCTGCATTATTCCCGTCAGAGCAATCCTCGAAAGTTACCCCTATCTGCGAATCAGTTGTGTAGGCTGTCGATTCCCAAGCTGGTTCAGCGGCACCAACACTAAAGGCTTTTATATAACTGTTCACCCCATCATGTTTGGCGTGTACTTCCATCGGCGTATTGGCCAGGTGGGTGTATGTTTCTGTGGTATCGGTATCAACTCCACCGACTCTCTCCCTTAAAATAACTTGAGTTGCCGTTGTGACTATTGCCGTATAATTGTTAGCATCCACGTAGGTAGCGAATATTGTGTTGCTCTGCCCTGCGCCGGTTGGAGTCCCAACCCACTTCAAACCCCAAGAAGCCGCACTCAACCGACCTGCTGTGGTGTCGGCAAGGAGGGTAGCGGCTCTGGCTAGGGTAGTGCCACTGGTAATGATTGCGGAGTCCATGAAGGATTGGTTCAGGCGCACATCTGCCTGGTCTATGATGATAGATCCGGTGGCGGCTACTTCAACTGCTCCCCACGAGGTAGTGACAGCAGGGTAAACTATACTATTTAGGGTCGTATTGCCTGTCCCATTATTCGTATTAGTTAGGAGGATCGCCCACCAATCCCCATGCCTATTCACAACCACCTCCCCCGAAGCAGCGGTATCAACTCTCTCCGTTGTCTCCCCTGTGCTTGTATTAAACTGGACTGCGTACACTAACGGGGTTCCGCCACCAGTAAATGTCATTTGTATCTCAGGGAATCTGCTAGTATCAGAATCTTTTTTAATGAAAAATTGCTGACTATGTGTGTTGCTATCATCTGGGATAGTGATAGTATCGCTCATAGGCTGTGCTGCAATGGCAGAATTATCGGTGACAGTGTGTGCCGCATTAGCTACAACATCAATTCCTACAGCATCTGCGACAGCAGTCGCAGTACCGCCCCAAGCAACGAAGTCCCTTGAGTCTGCTTGGGCGTTCTCACTAGCCGATTCCAACTGCGTAGCCAATCCCGTAGCATACCCGTTGACAGTCCACGTTATGTCATTATCCACAACGGTTGAGCCTATATCACTGTCAGCGACAACAACCGCCGTAGCGCCAGAAGTGCCGCCAGAGGAGGTCATGTAAACTCGGTTACCTGCGGTGGTGAGGATTGCAACTTGAACCCCTGCCGCATAGGCTGTATTGATTGCGTAGGTTGGAAAAGCCGTAAAGACTTTGACCAGTCCAGACGATGTAGATTTTGTGGTGGCGGGATTTAGTGTTTCACCTGTGGTCGTGGTGGTCAGAAACTTTGCCCCGTCCCATCTGCCACCTTGAATAGCTTGGACATTGGCCGGGATTTCTGTAATCAACCTCGGAGGATTCGCCGCCGAAGGATCGCCAACATACCCCCAGCAAGTCCTAGCCGCAGCCGCACAGGTGAAGGTTGAGTCCTGGTTCACGAGATTGAGTGCCCATTTGATGAACCCAACGAACTGCGCGCCGAAGGTCCCACCCATCAGCGCTCTACCAAAGACTCCTCTCTCGAATATAGTTTTCATACCCAGGCCGCTTATTTACTGATCCGGATGTTGGCGGTGCCGGAGGTCCAGTCGCCTGCTTTAAAGCCTGCGCGGTAGAGAACACCCTGGTCCACTTCTTTACCCACCCGGTCGGCGTTGCCGGTGAACACTCCACTCGGCACGTCTCTCCAGATTGAGTAAACATCGCCAAGGGTGAAGTTAGTGCCAGTGCCCCCGGCTACAGGCCCGGTTATCACAGTCGCAGTGTTGTCCGTGAGCAGCCCCTGCGCACCAGTGGTCTCATTATAAATATACATCCCAATCAGCTCGTCAGCGGTCCAGGTCTGCGCGGTATCCTCAAGGGTAGCCCCCGGGGCTGCGTTGGTGGCGGTGCCTGAGTACATCGCATCGGGGAATTTCCGCTGGACTGTGATCGTACCATCCCAAGTGCCGCTGATATCAATATTGAACTCACCCTGCATAGGAACTGCGGTGATGAACGTATTAGCCGCTCCGACAGCATCATCTCTCACAACTTTTTTCTGCGCTTCAATAGTCATCGGTACTCTCCTTCAGCTGGGTAGATTACTTTTTCTTCTTGCCTTTTCCGGCCCGGGCCTGACTGGCCTTTATCGCCGCCATTTGCCTGAGTGCCATCTTCTCACCGCCGGCGCCGGGGTAACACTTCCCGGACTCTCCGTACTTGGTGCCTGATTTGCCTTTCACTTTACATGGGCGCAATGGCATGCTTCCACCTAAAAATTTATCTGGACGTTGACGGTTGCTCCCCCGGCCGCGCCAGTATCTTTTACATCCTTCGGCTCCAGGTTGCCCCACTTCACCACGTTATTGATCCCGGCCAGTCGGGTGCTTGCTGGAGTAAGCGGGTTGGTCACAATCTCGTCAAGCACTTCTAAATAAGACTCTGCCTGCGTGGCAGCCTTTCGTGAGAAAGAGATCCCACCCTCGCGCATTTCCCTGGCGGTTATATTCAGATCTTTCCGGAAAACCGGATTGTCGTTAAGTGTTTCCAGTTGCGCGGGAGTGAGATCGTACCTTGTGAGAATATCTTCGAGAGGGTCCAGGCCGAGGTTCAAATCGATAATCAGCCGTGGATCCCAGGCGTTTATTTTTTGCGGGGTGTTCAAGTATTGCGTTGTGGTTTGGAGGGAGCCCTCATCCGCCACTGTCACAGCGTCTACCTCTACCTGCCCGGGGGTTTCACCCGGCTCAAGATCGTCCAATAAGAACCAATCTTGTAGGTCTTGCTCTGAGGATAGTTCATGTATGGGTGAAGTTTTTTCCATAGTAGTATCATTTAAACAAACATAAAGGGCAAGTGTCAAGGAATTTCGTTATATAGACCAGTTACCTCTGCAGGCTACTGATGGGGAACACTTAGTACAGTCGTTGTCTGGCCTCGTGCAAAAGCATGACCTTGGATAGTGCCCAGGTGTGGGGTAGTGCTTTGGCCTCAGCTCAAATTTATCGTGGTTGGCGATCAGCCAGTCCACAACTTCTCCTGCGCTCAGTTGTAAAAGATCCCTCAGTTCCATCTTACTCTCCTTCCATGTTATTTGCGGGTCTTGAGTATATCATTAATTGATTGTAGCCCCGCTGTTGCATAACAATTATGCCCGTTTGCCCGCCTTCGCCAACTTCCAGCACTATCCCCGATTTTCTTTAAAACTTCTTCAAGCTCGGCGATCTTGTCTTGTAGTAGGTCTGCTCGGATGTATTCAACCGACTCCTTGGGTTCCATCCCCGGACTTGGTGCTGGGTCATCGCACCAAACGTAATTTTTAAAGAATTCGTCACCGTCAACGTCTATTAGCCAAATTTTCTCTGGTGCTTCCGGTTTATCGCTCATATCATCCTCCCTTGTATTTCGTTGAACCTCTACTATAATACATCCTCGTTTTTATGTCAACCTTTTAACAGAATGGCTTTGCGGGCTTGGTGTACGGTGGTTGACAGATTCTGGTTAAATGAAACTGAGGGGGAAAAATATTTACGCATATATAGTATGCGCGGGCGCGTTGTGGCCTAGTGTAATAAGTTACACATTTTGTTAAGTGTCATAGTTTACAACTTTTTTGGGGGAATTGAGCTTTGGTGTGTGGGGGCATGAGAGTAGCCCCGCCCCCCTGCGCCCTTCCCCCCCATACCCCCCTTGCTCAAAATAGAAAGCACCTAAGTAAAATAATACCCTTACCCCTTCCCCTGATCCCTATTATAGCCTCCTGACCAGGCTGCGCCCTGCAGGATATGGCACGCCCGCGCGTTATGGTCCTCACACGGCTTAACACTGTCACCCGCTGGCAATATAAAACAACAAAGCGGCAAAGTATCCTAGTTATCATAATATGTACGCCCGCTTGATACATTAAGTGATAAGTTTAGGGATACTCTAAGCCCTTGACGTTGTAACACTCAGTGCTAAGGTACACGTATGCTCTGTACGATGAAACCTCAGAGGCTTAGTTTGTGTGGATCTTGCTGCCTAACCACTGAGTATTAATCCGCTAGGTATGTTTAACACTTCACCAAGGCCAAAAACGTCCTAGTAAACAGGCCCGAAACGTACTAAACAGGCCTTATTACTCCTTTAAGGTGCTAAAATAGTTAACATATTATATTAATAACATTGCTAGGCTTCCGCTCCATTGGCGCCTAACAGGATGGAGTGAGTAGCACTGTTTTTTTGGCTGTCTAACCATGCGTAGGTGTCCAGATTAGGTCGAAAAAGTGTTAATAGTACGATTTTGAATGCTAAGTTAGTACAACCGTGCCTAGTGGGGGGATCTGCGCCACTGTAGGGTAATACTCTATTTTAATTAGTTTAGTAGTATTAATATACCAATAATTAAAAACATCACAGAATTGCACAGTTTTTCCTAACAACATCATATGAATATGATGGAGTATCCTGCGTACATATAAAAGTGTGACTTGGCTTATAAATTCCCAAAAAACGCGTTTTCGACCTACTCATCTAACAACACCAGGCGGCAAAGCCGCGCAGCGCCTGCGTTTAGAGTATTAAAAAGGAGCAGTCAGAGTATTGAAAACGACCTAGCCCTCTAACACAATGGAGTAGAAAAGAGTTTTTCTTCTTGACCACCACGTCATTGAGTGATAATATACCGTATATTCATAATACAAAGGAGCCAGAGCAATGAAGACACCTAGCCGCTTAACCGCAACCTTGAACTGTTACAAAGCGCCCGCGCTAACCATGCAACAATGCGACGACCTGGTATGCATACAGATAACCCACGACTATAACGAATATAAACAAGCGGGCGGGATCTTGCCTGAAGATGGATATTTTGTGGCGGGCGGGCTGCTTATGGATGAGGGTTTATTGCCCCTTCAGAAAATAGCAAAATAAAACAACTTAACACTTGACCGACCTATCATATAGTGATATATTGAGTAAGAAGCTAACGAACAACCACCAACCAGAGGACCACAAACCATGGAGACCGCAACTGTTTATGAACTGACTAGGAAGAACAGTCCTTATAATAAATATGTTAAATGGCGTTTACTTATCAAAACCCCGTTATTAACCAGGAGTGAGTGGTTTAAGACGGAAAAAGCCGCGAATGAATTTATAGCGGCAAGAGCGGACAAATAAAAAATGAAACAGCCATGTAAACAAACAAAAACAATCAGTATTTACACGGCACCTTGGAGTGCCCGCAAAATCAAGACAAAGAATGGCCGGGAGTACTTCACCCATCGACGCGAGATTATCTATCTTTCCCAGTGCACCGCGTCGCGAGTGGAGGGTATTGACTTACAGTATAAGCAAACAGAAACAGCCGGACTACTGATCCAACGGCACGACAAAGAAACAGTCATAATCTACAATTATGTAAAGCGGGTTTAAACCATGACGACTAGACAAAAACAAATCATCCAGATTTACCATAAAAAACTTATCACCCGCCGGGAGTATTCCTTTTTAATGCGGGCAGCGGCAAAAACTAAATAAGATTAACTATTGGTTGTTGCCCCTGGAGGAGGGGCACCCGCGAGTAGTTAAACCAGAAAAGAGGCGCGAGAGATGAGAAAAGACACGGTAACAACTAAAGTTTACACCTTTGGAGAATTGAACGACGACGCAAAAGAAAAGGCGCGGGAGTGGTGGCGTAGTGGTGCCTTCGATTATGAGTGGTGGGATTGTGTGTACGAGGACGCCACAACTCTCGCGGCACTGTTTGGCCTGGATATTGACAAGATATACTTCTCTGGATTCTGGAGCCAGGGGGACGGCGCATGTTTTGAAGGGTCCTATGAATACAAGAAGGGCGGGCTAAAAGCTGTTATGGAGCACGCGCCACAAGACAAGAAATTGCACGCTATAGTCAAACAACTCCAAGACATTCAGCGCCCTACATTTTACCGCTTGACAGCTACCACAAAACAAAGCGGGCTCTATAACCACTCCGGGTGTATGTCTGTTGATGTATCTAACGACGACACACGACGGTACTACTCCGACGCCACCAACGAGCAGGAGGAGGAGTTAACCGACGAATTGCGCTGTTTCGCTGACTGGATATACTCTCAATTAGAAACAGAGTACGAATGGATTAACGCGGACGAGCAGGTTGACGAGGCTATTCGCTCTAACGAGTATGAATTTACAGAAGAAGGAAACATATATTAACTATTGGTCGTTGCCCCTGGAGGAGGGGCAGCCGCGAGTAGTTAAGTGCAACGGACCCACCAACAAAGAACAGGAGATTCAAACTATGAACAATTCACAAGTGGCCCACGTATGGGCGCAGCAGAGCAAAGAAAGCGGAAAGGGTAGCAACTTCTTTTTTGAGGGGGAGACAATCTATAGTTACGGCTACCACTTCCCGATTGCCCGCTTTATTGATAACAATACCGTGTTAATGACTACGCGCGGGTATAGCGTGACCACGTCACAACATATTGGATATGTTGGCCAAGCGCTGCCAGGGTGGTTAACTTTGTTCCGTGTTAATGATCCGAGCGCAACGGACCAGCGCAAGAATTATCACCACATGACAAGCGAGCTGCAGTATTTACTCCCTAAGATAGCCAAGGCGAAAAGCAAGCGCCAAGATTATATCGACGAGTATAATGCGGGGATAGATAGCGCGGACCGGTTCAGTAAGTTTTTTAAGTTGGGATATAAAAAGCGGGAGTACTTCCACGACGAGTTACCAAAAAAATTAGAGGCTAGAAACAAACGGGCAGCAGCAGCAGACAAACGGAAACGCGAGAAAGCGCGCAAACTGCAGGAGGAGCGAGCGCGCCAGGACCTGCAGTTGTGGATTAATGGGGAAAGACGCCGCGCGGATGGTGGCACGGTTAACCACTACAATCTGCATATACTGAATGAGGGCAACTATCTAAGGGAAAAGAACGCGGACACGGCAGAAACAAACCAGGGCGCGGAAGTACCCCTTGAGCACTGCGTAAAAGCGTGGCCCATCATTAAAAAGATAGTTGCGAGCGGGCAAGAGTTCAGGCCAAACGGAAAAACGATCCATTTAGGCCACTTCTCAATTGACCATATAAGCGCGAGCGGCACAGTAAAAGCGGGTTGTCATACTTTTAAATATAGCGAGCTGTTACGGTTCGCCAAGGTCCTGGGGTTGGAGAAATGTTAGTTATTATTAAACACTACCAGCACAATAGAGGCAAGGGCAGCCGTCTACACTATGCGGTTTATGTCACCGGCAATGGCAGAAAGGCGCGGAGATTGAGAAAAAAACCGTTAACCTTAGAGCAGTGTAACGGCTATGTCAACCGAGTACGGGCAAAATTGCGGGGTCAAATAATATGATGCGCAAAGCAATAGCACTGCAAAAACAGATAGCAGCAAAGGAGCGGGAAAGCGCGCGGTTACTGTCCGATCTTGGCCGGTCCCTGGAGGTGCAAAAATTCTGGCCTGCGGGCGCTTTCCCGATCCGTGTGCAGGCCCGCGCAACCTTCAAAAGCTGCACAATTAAATTCACCGACGCGGCAGGGGTTACCCTGGAGCGGGACATTAACGACGTACCACGCGCCATTGTGGAGGGTTTGAACTGCTACCAGGACATAAAGAAACACTTAACCAGGAGGGGCAAAGCATGAACATTTTAGACACGCGTGATCTTGAAGAACGCCGGGAAGAGTTAGAGACAGATCTGCAAACTTTAGATGATATTATAACCGAGGAGGAGGAAGCACTTCTTGAGGCGCAGGAGGAGGACCCGGAGGGGGGGCACCAGGAGGAAGAAGAGGCACTACTGGCAGCCACCGACGAGCGCGCCGGGTGGCTTGACGAGAACCAGGAAGAACTCGACGAGCTAAATAGATTGGCTCAGGAGGTTGGCGAGTGGGCCGACGGTAACGCACTTATAGAGGAGGGAGACTTCACCGAGTACGCCCAGGAACTGGCCGAAGATATTGGAGCGGTTGGAGACAATAGCGGCTGGATAACCATCGATTGGGAGGACACGGCAGACAATCTCAAAGCGGATTACTCCGAAATAGAATACCAAGGCACCACCTATTTGTACCGGGACTGCTAAAAATCTAGTAGACTTTTAACCACTGCCCTTAAAGGAGGGACAAAAGCATGCACTGCATGAAACCGAACACAAAATATAAAATAGTAATGGTGGGTTTAGTTTGTTCCAACGAAAGCGAAGCGGCACTGGCCGACGGCATTAATGAAATGCTTAGAGAGTCAATGTGTATGGATAACCCGATGGTCGTGGACTACTCCGTCGATTTTGGCGGGCCGGTGCTGACCAGTGACGACGCACCGGAGGAGGGGGATCTAGTTCCCCCAATCGTAAGATGCGCGGAATAATCAATTCAACAATAGTAGACTTTTAACCACTGCCCTTAAAGGAGGGGCAAACCGATCAAGACAACTTAAGGAGGTAAACATTATGTAATTTAACAAGCTGTTAAGGGGGGTGCCTCAGAGCCGCCCTCCTTGCCAGACTGTTAAACTAAAAGAGGAGGTATTACCAAAATGAAAACTTTAGAATGTATGGGCAACCACTGCGACGGAGCACACTGCGGACTAGGAGACTGGTACCCGGATATTGAGCAGGGCATACAACACGCGCTCACTAGAGGGGAGGATTTCACCACTGGTTGGTACGGTTCTAAAAAAGAAATTGCCAGTGCCTGCATCACCCAGGAAGCGGGGGATATTATGGTCCAGGTATCAGTGAGTAATGACTTTGGCACGGAGGGCGTAGGGGAGCGAACTATCCCCAGTACCACCGATATTGAGCAGGTCCGGGACGCGATTTATCGAGCTTGGGACGAAGCGATTGAGGCGCAGAAAGAAAATGAATTAGTCGCTTTGTACTCTATCCACATTAGCGCTCCCGGCAGCCCGGTAATTGGGTCATGGATTGAGACTTACCTTGTGGATATCGACCCTTGGTGTGACGGAGAAACAGAACCCCGGGGGTGGCAGGAGGATGGGGAGGAGATACCCCCCAGGGTAAAGCGCATCCTTGAGAGGGGTATGCTAAATCTCAGGAGTAGTGTATCTGTAACCAGCAACGGCAGAGTATTCACCGCGAGAACAAGCGAGGACTAAAATGTTTAGAACTTTCATCCTTAACACTATTGTAATACTCACTATATACGCAATGGGTATTCTGTTTATGCTCACCGCCGGGGATCTGCCATTATGAAGTATAAAAAAATAGTGTGGGCCTTATTCGCGGCGGCGTTATTGTGCGCGGCTATCTCGGGGTTTTGCTTCGGGGTTGTTATTGGCAAATTATTTTATTAACAGGGAGGGACAAGCGTATGAGTAAATTTTACAAAGTATGGGTCCATATCGAGGAGCAAGACACCGAAAATGAGGACCACTTTGAGAGCATAGGGCAGCCGGATGAGTTAGGGGTGTTCGAGACTTTTGAGGAAGCGGCGGAGGCTGTGTCACACATTGAAATTATTTTGGAAGGGGCTTGAATAATGGCACTAAGTAAACGCAAACAGCTTCAGGCGCAAATGGCGCAGGGATGCACACCACCGAAAGATTTCAGGACGTGCGAGGAGTGCGGTGAGGAGTACCCATATTTCGGACCCCAGGTGCAGCACAACGACGCGAAGACCTGCCCGGAGTGGTTCACGGGAACTAAGTGCTGGATGGCGCTCCGATCAAAAAACGCGGCGGGCAAAGGGGGGCCAAAACCGCAAACGCCAAGGAAGCAGACAAAGGATGTAAAGTGGTGGCGAGAGAACCACTGCGCAAAAAAACCAGCGTGCCTTAATATTTCCAAGTGCCTGGATACGTACCTGGAGGGGAAAAGTTCCTTTCCTCTGCGAGCGGGCGGAGTTTGTAAAACTACTGAGTGAGGAGGATTAAGTTATGGGCTGTGACATTCATTTATTTACAGAAATTAAAGTAGGGGGAAAGTGGATCACTCACTCAGTGTGCCACGTTCCAAGAAATTATGAGTTGTTCGGTAAAATGGCGGGTGTCCGCTCCGACGCAAAACCAATAGCCGCGCCTAAAGGTATGCCAGAGGATGCGGGGGAACTTACCCGCATGTACGCAAAATACTGGGAAGGCGACGGGCACAACCACTCATGGTTTTCTGGCGCGGAAATAGCAGAGCTGGAGGAGTGGGCGCAAGAGGTGCCTTGGGTTGGACACTTCCCAGAGAGCAAGCTAAACTGGGGGTATTTATTCGGCAACTCTTGGGGCGGGTTCGAGCGGTACCCCGGAGAGAGACCAGAAGGCGTTGAGGATGTTCGTTTTGTGTTCTGGTTCGACAACTGATGGAACTCTACGGATCGGACGACAAACATGACTTCTGGTGGGACGGACCTGGAACTAATGAAAATCCGTACGGGCTGTGGAACATAACCGAGAAAGGCGGCCCGGCCCCGCTCGGGGGGTACATTTCTAAACAATATATTGAACGGTCCATGAGGACCCGGTTTGATAATCCTGAGATGAAAAGAAGTTAAACCAATACAAAGGAGCAGAAGATGAGTGAATTACTTGGGAAGTACAAAAGAATGATGGCGCTGAGCATAGCGGAGATGCGGAAGAGTTCAAAGGCCTTCTTCGGGAAGGGGCGGGCGAAGTCAAAACTGGCCGAGGCGTTTGGTTTGGTCGGTTACAGCAACCCGAGATTTTATCGCACTCTCCCCGCCGTCACCGCGCCAAAAGTCCGGAGCGCTGCCAGGAAAGCACACAAACTCATAATGCGCAGAGCAAAGAGGGTGCGCATTGACACAAGGGGGTACGCTTAATCTCTGATCCTGCCCTCTAAGGAGGGTAGACGTGAGGGGCTAAGCATACAAAAAGGAGCGAGCATGAAAATAAAAAGAAACTCCCGGACTGTGGGGAAGAAACACGAGGGAGAAACCTACATTTTTAAAAACGGAGCGGCGAAGGTGCCCGGGTGTCGTTGGAATGGCAAGCCAATGTTGATAAAACTTTCAGAATGGAAGGAGATGGTCGAATGATAGACGCATTGGGATTTTTGTATGAGACTAAGGAAATGGCAGCAGCGTTCGGTAAAAATTTTCGAGGGCCTGCTAGACTACCCCATGGGGAAGACACATTAGTCGCCGAGTATAAGAGCGCTTCAGATTCTGATGGTATGAACGTCGAAGTGTATTGTCTAGCCTGTCCTGCTCAGTTCTTCACAATCAAAGCACAGACTACCAAGAACACGGCTGGGGATACTTTTGAAGGGTTCACCATCACCACTGGTAGCGGGATTCTGGGGTGGGTAGCCGACACAGCAGGTAAAATATCCATCGGGATGCTTGCTTGCAGGGAGGAAAAAAGTAATGGATCGTGACGACTTATGCAGAGATGCTTTCATACATGCTTTGAGGCAAATCTCGGACCTCTCAGAGGAATCCGCAGAAAAAGCATGGTATTCTATTCACAGCCCCGGGAGTCTCGCACCGGAGAAGCAAGCGACCTTGTATGCAGGACTTCATGGGCTAACTAAAACCAGGAGGGCAGTCGAATGAATCACCACATCACAGTAAAAGGTGTCCCACTCTGCAAAGCGCCCGGTCTGAACACCGTGGGTATCTACTGCAACCACCTCACCATGGTAAGAGCAAAGACAGCAGTGCTGCGGCTCGTGGAGGCAAACCCTACATTCCCCATCTGTCATTACGCGGTCGAGCCTGGGGTCTGTGGCGTGGTCAACACGACGGAGGTGGGCGAATGACGCACGTAATTAAGAAGTTCGACGAGGACCGGTACCGAACCCGGCCAGGATCACCGCAGCCATACACTCGGCGATTAGACAAAGCCATAACGTTCGCCAACAAAGAGCAGGCGGAGAAGGTGCTCTGCCCCGGGCCTGAAGTAGTTGTCGATGTTAGCCACTACCTGAGATAAACCCCTTGACGGGGGGATGCAAAAAGTGTTACATAGTTTACAAACGGAGGAAACATACCAATGTTATTTGAAGGCCCGGACATAAAGAAACTACGCCTCGAACTGGGGCGCACCCAGGATCAACTGGCCACCCTGCTCAAAGTATCGGTCATTACGGTGTGCCGGTGGGAGTCGGCGGGCAAGGTGCCCAGGAAAGACTCACAGGCGAAACTTGCCAAGCTGCACGCCTATAACGAGGGGCGGAAGAAAGAGGCGGAGGGGTGATAGTAGCCCCGATGTCCTTCCCTAAGGAGCAGCACGCTGAGATTATCAGGCGGCTGGTCGCAGGATCAGAGATTAGCCTGTGTGGGTGCTGGGTCTGGAGACGCCACGGTAGGCATGGGTACGGCTCCATGTCTATCCCCGGCAAGAAGTCCAGCCAGTGGTGCCACCGAGTAGCTTGGGCTGTTCTGGTCGGAGGCATTGAGGAGAACCTGGTTATCGATCACAAGTGCAGGAACAGGGCATGTTGGCGGCCAGACCACCTGCTTAAGGTAACGCACCAAGTGAACTGCTGGAACATTCACCGCAGGGCCGCGGCGGACAGGCAGCACAGTCTATTAGACCTGGCTGGGAACAGAGAGATCTTCCAACTGTGCAGCACCTGACCCCCGAGCTGGCCGATACCATCGAGGAGATGATGTGGGAGCTGATGGACAACAAGCCCCAGACGGATAAGATCCGGTCACCCACACATGAGGGCAGTTTCAACCGGGTACCGACAGTAACAAACCCGGAGTGGTACCAGAAAATGTGCGCGGCTTTCCCCAGACCGGACAGAGGCGGGCAGAAAAAGAAACCGCGAACGGTTGTCAAGCGGCGGCACATCCTTGAAGTGTTCCGGGTGCTGCTTAAGAACGGCAAGTCAAAATCAAAGTACGCCGGTTATATAACAGACGAAGCCCAGCGCCGGTTGGAGAGCTACTCCCCGGAGACAGCAGAGCCGTGGGATAACCAATTTTAGGAGGAGTCTGGAAGATGGCACAAAATAGGTGGGTTACTAAATGGGGCTATGGGTACTCAGGTACAGAAAGTGCTGATGTTGTCTTTCTTACTGATGAGCTAGGGGCAACTGCGGAGGAAGTAGAGAAGTTAACAGATGCGGAAGCGGAAGAGGCCCTCGGGGAATTAGTTTGGGAGCGAGCTATAGAGCAAGTTGAGGCGTATTGCCGTCCTGCTAGAGACGAAGAGGTTGACTGGCACACTGTTAGCCAAACAGATTAGCAAGAAAAAACAGGGAGTTAGAATGTCCTTAGTAAGAACAGTCCTCGACATTGAGTCAGCCTTTGGCAAGAGTCCTACGGGGCGCAGTGTCACGCTGTCGGCCATGACCACCGAGGAGTACGTGCGTGATCCGGAGTTTAAACTCCATGGTATCGGGGTTAAGATCGGCAACGACAAGCCGTTCTATGTCTACACTCCCGACGATGTCATGCACTTCCTCAAGACTCACCCATGGAACCGGTCCTATGTGATCGGGCATCATGTCCAGTTTGATGGGGCCTACCTATCGTGGCGGGCGGGGATCATTCCTGCGTTTTGGGGGTGTACCCTGTCAATGTCCCGCGCCGTGTTCCCTTGGGAGCCGCATACCCTGGAGAGCTTGGCCGAGCGGCTGGGTCTGCCACCGAAAGGGAAAGAACTCAGCACCGTAAAAGACAAGTGGGCCTTGACCGACCAGGAGCAGAAGGTTCTCGGAGACTACTGCATCAATGATGTAGAGCTGACCGCCGATGCGTTCAAGGCCATGGCCCCGAAGTTCCCACCGTCCGAGCTTCGGCTCATCGATATGAACACCAGGCTCTATACCGAGCCGGTCCTTGTCGTCGATCGTGCGGTCCTTGTTGATGAGTACCGGCGGGAGCGGAAGGCAGAGCGCGCACTGCTCAAACAGTGTGGGGTAGATAAGTCCATCCTGGCATCCAGCAAGATGTTTGCCGAGCTGCTTCTCTCCCTCGGTGTTGATCCACCAAAGAAGCTGTCCCCCTCTAAGGTGAAGGACGGGCGGGTCAACCCGAGCAAAGTGGGCCCGGCGCCTAAAGGGCTGCTCCCTTCGTTCAAGGCCATGACGAAAAAGCAGCTCCTCGCCGCTCTGGGTGGGAAAGTTGCTGGGTTAGGTAAGGAAGAACTGACCGCGCTGTTCAATAAATACAAAGCGATCAACAAAGAAAAGAACCGGGTGTACCCTTGGGCCTATGCGTTCGGCAAAGCCGACGAAGAGTTCAAGATGCTGGAAGACCACCCAAGCCCGCACATCCGGGACCTGGTCGCAGCACGGCTCAATGTTAAGTCAACCATCAAAGAAACCAGGAGCAAACGGTTCTATAAAATAGGCAAGCGCGGCGCGTTCCCGGTGTACCATAAATATTACGGAGCGAAGACCGGGCGGGACTCGGGCGGCGACCGGCAGAATACGACCAACATGACCCGGGTGAATAAGAAAGACCCCAACAGTGGTGCGTTGCGTCGCTCACTAAACGCACCAGACGGGCACCTCCTGGCTGTTCGCGACCTCGGGCAGATAGAGGCCCGGAAGCTGGCGTATTGGGCAGGGCAGGAAGATCTGCTTGATGTGTTCCGCGCTGGTGGGGACCCGTACAACAGGCAGGCATCCTTAATCTACGGGTACGAAGTAGACAGGAAACTCGATGAGTTCCAGATCGAGGGCATGGCCGGTAAGGCCGCCGTGCTCGGTTGCTTCGCTGCGGACACAAAGGTGTTGACTGACTCAGGGTGGAAGTGTATAGTCTACGTTAAGGGTATGGATATGCTTTGGGACGGTGAGGCTTGGGTTCATCATTCTGGGGTCATTAAACAAGGAGTCAAAGAATGTCTGACCGCAGCAGGGGTAAGTGCCACACCGGACCACGAAATCTTAACGGGACATGGGTGGCAGGGGTGGCGAGAGGTCCTTACGGAGAGTTCCCATTTCCAATCGGCTTTAAACAAGGTGACCTTACCATCACCGAGTGGGTCAACAAAAACAAAGGTTGGCACCCGAAGGTCCGTTGTTTTTGCGGGTGGGAGGGAGTGGTTGACCGGGGCAACTTCAAGGCTAAGAAGACAACTAGGTGCAATACTTGCGCGAAAAAAAAGTCCGCAGCGACTAGAAAAAAATATTGGGGGTACGCGGATATTCTCCCAGACAACCTGCATAGAGAGCGCTTGCTCAACCGGATTAGTTCTTGCATTAGTCGGTGCCACAGTAAAACACCGGGCGGGCGGTCTGACGACTACGCTGGAAGAGGAATCCAAGTATACAAAAAGTGGCGCAAGGGCACAGAGGGGCGCAGGGCGTTCCTTAAATATCTTGTCGCACTTGACGGCTGGGATAAACCAGAGCTTGAAATTGATAGGATCGACAATCAAGGAAACTACGCTCCGGGTAACTTGCGGTTTGTTACACGCAGTGAGAACGCAAAAAACAAAAGATCAGTCGCCGATATGCAAAAAGAGATTAATGACCTACGACATCGCCTTAGCAGGGCCGAGGAGCAGGTACACAATACTAACGGACAAGGGGCCCATAATAGTCCATAATTGTGGCTATCAGATGGGATGGAGTAAGTTCCAAGAGTCCCTGCGTGTTGGGTTCATGGGGATGCCGTCCCTTCTGTTCTCTGAGGAGCAAGCAGTTAAACTGGGGGCGGATATAAATAATTTCTGCATGCGCCGCAGCTACAAAAAAGAGTGCGGGACTTTGCGGGACGAAGCTCTGCAAATGAAACCGCTCAATGTCAGCGAGGTCGATCATCTATGGCATTGTGCCGCAGTTTGGAACATCGTAAACAAGTACAGAAAAAGTAACGGAGCGATCACGGCCCTATGGAAGGAGATGGGCAACTCCTTGTCCTTCATAGCTGCAGGGCAGGAGGTAGTCTGCGGTGCACGCCCACTGGTTAGAACGTGCAACGAGGGTCTAATATTACCCAACGGCATGCTGATCCAGTACCACAAACTAAGAAAGAATGAAGGGGGAGAGTGGCGGTACCTTAACAACAGGCAGATGAATGAGTGGGCTTACATATACGACGGGAAAATCGTGGAGAATTGTGTCCAGGCCTTGGCCAGAATAGTAATGACCGACCAGATGCTCCGCATCGATGCCAACCTGCAGAGATGGAAAGCCCAGGATCGCAGCAGGATCTACAAAGTAGTGACCAGCACTTATGATGAGGTCGTTACCTGCATCCCGGAAGAGCGGGCGGAAGAGACCATGGATATGATGGAGCGGGAGATGGCCACGCCCCCGAGTTGGTGCGCTGATCTGCCACTGAAAAGCTCGGGCGGGTTTGCAAAAAGCTATGGGGATTGTGAGAAGTAACATATTTAAGTCAGGAGAGAGCGGGTGAAAACGAAAATAGCTTTAAGTTTCATAGGATTTATTTATGGAATAACCGCTATGTTGGGCATCGGTTTAATCGGAATATTAGGTGAAATTGATCCAAGCATGGTTACTACAGCTGGCGTGGTTCTTACAGTATCTGCCGTGATTGTGGTTATATCGTGGGTAGCTAATCTTAAATAACATATTTAAACCAGGAGAGAGTTAATGGCCAGACGAAAGATGGGCAATAAAGAACTAGAAAGGGCATTGGCGAACCTTTCAGCCGCACACAATGAAGCTAAGAAATGGCGGGACAAGATCAGTGTGCACTCAATAGCAAAATACGGATATGACCCATCCGACATAGATAATGATGACTTTCTTGACTCCTGTGATGGAATGTGCGGGGTCTGTAATGGCATGACGGCAGACGAATTTGACAAGAGTATGCGTGATTGTTTGCCTGAGTAGTTTAACCTATTTAAACCAGGAGATAACTATGGACGCGAGATTGGAAGAACTACTCGGAAGACTGACAGCCCCAGACGGTGTGGCCCCCGGCCGGCTGACTGAGGATCCAACTGACATTAATTACTTACCTGATATTTTTATATAGCGCACAGACAGCCGAATAGCAGTAACCAAAAATCCCCGCTTGTTTAATTGCACAGCGGGGATTTTTTTAATCTTTTTACTTGCACTAAGTTGTCAACTGATTTACAGTGTATCTAAAGCGTCAGTGATGGTGCTTGCCCGCCCCGCAGTTCTGTTGCCCGCTCCTTTGGCTGGGAGAAAAAGTTACTTACTGCGGGGCGGTTTGTATGGAGGCGTAGTTCAATCGGTTAGAGCAGGGTCCTCATAAGACTCAAGTTCCTGGTTCGACCCCAGGCACCTCCACCATTTTGAGTTTGTGTGTTTGTGGGGGCGCATCACGCCTCAGTAAAGTACCTGCGTAGTTAATAGCTTGTAAGTGTTGCAACATGGACGGGTGAAAGCTACGCAGGTATGATGCAGCAAATAACCGGTAGCGGCCGCAGGCTCGGATGCCCCGCCCCAACCGCACAAACAAAGCCGGGGTACCTCAGTCGGGAGAGGATCTTGCCAGTAGCACTGCCCTTAACAGTGCGGCCGCAGGAAAAGTCGCGGGTTCGAGTCCCGCCCCCGGAGCCAGTTAATAACCAACAAGTAGGAGGAAGCACATGGACGAGATCACTCCTGTACTGGAGCATTTTCTTATTACTAAGGAGGACATTGCAATGAATGAAGCCCCGAAGGCTGCAGGAACCAAAGACCAGCTTAGCGAGGAAGAGATCGCTAAACTCAGAAAGAAAGGGCACTTGTGCTACCGCCCTAAGATCGAAGCAGGCCGGGCCACTGTCAGCAACCGCACTTACCTCGTAGGTAGTGACAATGTCTGGCGTTTGCCTACTCCCCGGGTGCGCCAGTCCAAAAAAGAAAGGCTCAAGGCCCGTCGTCGCTGCACCCTCACTGCTGCAGTCACCCAGAAAATCACTGACATTGGGGAGGCGTAGGCTGATGGCAACCAAGAAACGGAAAGGTCAACTGGAGAACTTGCTGGACTGGGAGAGAGAAGGCGGCCGGCTGCCTGAGACGACTGAGTTGTTCAACCGTGGGGTGTCCGACACTTTTTTCCTCCGGGAAAGTGATAACAGGAGGTGGGTGCTTGAGGCCCACACCCTACCAGACGAAGATGGTGCTATTGGCCGGAAGGAGATATTCCTGCGCCATGAGACCCTAGTGCAACTCGCACTGACCATCCTCGACGCCGTGCAGTTCACCAACAAACGACGCATAGATGGTAACGACTGATGAGTAAAACATTAAACGCTAAAGGTCGTCCGTTCTCCTGGTCGTTCACCGCCCTAGTTAACTACGAGGGCTGCCCGGCCAGATACGCCGCTGAGCGGTTTTACTGCACCACGGTATGGGAGGACACCCCGCAGATCATTCACGGCAACAGAGTCCATCTGGCCGCTGAGCAGTACCTTAAAAAAATCCCAATCAGTAACCCCGAGGCTCTGCCTGAAGTCCAGCCCTACGCTCGGCTCATTGGAGAGTCTGACTACCTCAACCTGAACGTCGAGCTGGAGATCGCGCTCGATGAGAACCTGAAGAAAACCACATGGTTCGGTAAGAACGCCTGGTTCCGCGGCAAGCTGGATGTGGTGGTCACTAAGCACCCATTCACTGCCATCATCTACGACTGGAAAACAGGCAAGTTCAAAGACAACCCGGACCAGCTCAAGATCTTTGCAGCTGCATTGGCCCAAGTCCGTCCAGGCATTGAGACGTTCGTGCCTAAGTTCATCTGGACCAAGACCAGGGAGGTCTCCGGGCTCGGCCCAAACAACGACGGTGTGATCACTCGCGATGAGATCCCCGGCATCTGGGCAGGTGTCCTCGGCCGAGTGGCCCGGATGCAAGAGGCGTGGGACACTGAGACATTCCCTGCCCGCCCGTCGTTCCTTTGTAAATGGAGCACAGGTCAGTGCCACCAGTATGATGTTTGTCCTAATGCGAGGAGGAGATGATGGTTATTGACGAAATAACCTACGATGAAATGGACGAGGCCCAAGAAATGTTTGAGCAGGGCACCGGCCGTCCGTTCTCAGAGTGTACCTGTTTAGATTGTGTTGACAGTGATGGGAAATTGATATGCCGTTACAGGTTCGACATCTGGAACTACGACGGCGATTGCCTTTTAGAAAAATAACCCAAGGAGACCGAGCATGAAAAAAATCACAGTACTATACCACCGAGACAACGATGGGTTCGGCGCCGCCTTCGCAGCATGGCTCGTACTTAGAGACACTGCGAACTACGTTGATGTTCAGTACAGCGAACCGGTGCCAGTTATCCCCGAGGGAACTGAGAGACTCTACATCCTCGACTTCTCGTATGATCGGGAGACTTGCCTCCAACTAAACTCGAAGTACAAAGTTGCCGTCCTGGACCACCACAAGTCTGCAGCTGCTGCATTGGCTGATCTACCCTTCGCAGTATTTGATATGAACAAGTCCGGCGCCGAGCTTGCCTGGGAGCACTTCCACCCGGGCGTTGCCACTCCTCCCCTGATTGCGTACATCCAGGACTACGACCTTTGGAAGTTCGAGCTGCCTCATTCAGTGGTAGTTAACCTCGCCATTGCCACCCTGCCATGGGACTTTAAAGCGTGGGCCATGCTGCCGACTGAGATTGGCGAGTTCCAAGCTGCGACCATTCCGATCGGTGCGGCGGTTAAGGCGTTCCAAGACGGCCAAGTGGCAAACGCTATGAACAACGTGCGGATCCTGGTGTTCGGAGAGCATCAAGTTCCTTGCGTCAATGCCTCAGAAAATATCTCAGTGCTGGGCCATGCCATGTGTGAGCATTACCCGGAGTCCCCGTTCTCCATCAGCTATTGCGACCGGCAGGACAAGAGAACCTGGAGCGTGAGATCGATCGGCGACTTTGATGTCTCTGAGTTCGCTGCGCTCTGGGGCGGGGGTGGACATAAAAACGCTGCCGGCTTTACCACCCCACTCGACTGGCCGGAGTTCACCGCGCCGGAGCAAGAGCTTGCGTTCGCTGAGGCTTGCGAGCGGGTAGACCCCGAGGTAGACGCCGAAGCACTCCACGCCTCCAGAGATAGTGAGTACTGAACCAATGGCCACTACTCCGGAAGGCAAAGTAAAAGACGCCATTAAGAAGTTGCTCCTGTCTTACGGGATCATCCCGGCGGGCAAGGCGGGCACGACCTCCGAACTCTGTGGCTGGTACTTTATGCCGGTGCCGTTTGGCTACGGAGTCGGGGGGATCCCGGATTTTGTTGGGTGCTATTTAGGCAGGTTCTGGGCTATCGAGGCCAAGGCCCCGGGTAAGGTACCAGCTGCACTACAGGTCCTGCAGATCACAGCAATCAAAGACTCCGGCGCCGCCGTGTTCGTGGTAGACGGAGATATGACCGAGCTTACTGCTTGGTTGGAGGGGGTTGGGAGATGACGTGTGCCAAGCAGACCGTCGTTGCGGTTATAATGAAAGCCGGCAAAGTGGTGGGGTTCGGAACTAATGAATGCTCCAGGCCACAAGAAGTTTGTCCCCGCGGGGAGTTACCTACAGGTAAAGGGTATCACCTGTGTGAGCGAGTTTGCGGGCAGTTGGGACACGCCGAAGTCAACGCATGCGCGGATGGTGGAGACGCAGTCTACGGCGGGGTTCTACATTTGTTCGGGCACTCATATATTTGCGGAGACTGTCGCAAGACAATGGAGCTATTTGGAGTTACTGAGGAGGTTGGGTGATGAAGACAAACGGGCTTGTGATAAAGAGGATCGCCGAGCACGGCTTGGAGATGGTTAAGGGCAGGAAACTGGTCCACGAAAAGTCAAAACATTTTAAAGGCGTTACTACTATCCGGCAAGAGGCCCCACCCGCGGTCACAGGGCGACCTAAAATCAAATCCGAGCTATTGATGTCAGTTCCTTCACATTGGAATGACGATGACATTCGCGCATGTATTTACTTATCTCACATAGCGTACAAGGAAGGGGAGCGCAGGGGCAGAGAGGATTTGCGGTTTAAATTTATTAGTTTACTGGGGCTGGAAGATTAATGGAACAACACAGGACACTTTCGGAGGAAATTAAGTGTGGATAATACCAAGGAACTATTGGGAGTCCTATCCCTCTGCTCTGGATATGGAGGACTCGAACTCGGTCTTGAGCGAGTGTTTGGGGAAGTCAGAGTCCTCGCTCATGTGGAGATCGAAGCCTTCGCAATTGCGAACCTGGTCAACAAGATGGAAACGGGGCGGATGGTTCCGGCACCTATCTGGACGGATCTTAAGACCCTCCCTCTGGAACCTTTTCGAGGCAAAGTTGGCGTCCTCACTGGCGGCTATCCCTGTCAGCCCTTCTCTGCTGCCGGCAAACGAAAAGGGTCCGACGACCCTCGACACCTTTGGCCTTACATCGAACGAATCATCGACGGTTGTGAACCCGAGATGTGCTTTTTTGAGAATGTTGAAGGACATATCAGCCTCGGGCTCTGCGAAGTCCTCGCCTCTCTGGAAAGCCGAGGTTACGAAACGACGTGGGGAATATTCTCAGCGGCTGAAGTCGGCGCACCTCACCAGAGAAAACGGGTGTTTATCTTGGCCCACCGCATCAGCGAGGGACCACAAGGACACGCCGGGGATGAGCAAGGAGCGGGATGGCAGGGAGCTTGGAAGAGTAGATCAGTTACCGAGAGCAGTCTACCATTGGGGTACCCCGAGAGTAGCGAAGAACGGCGGTTGCCGGAACAAACAAGCGACCGGGAAAGAATCCCGAATAGAAGACCAAGTACACGCTGGCCATCCCGCCCCGGAGAAGAGCAATACGAATGGGAAGAGCCAAGGGTGGTTTGTGACGCCGAAAGCCTCAGACAGCAAGAGTCCGGGCAAGTCGAGGGATGTTCACCTGAACCACCAGACGGGCGGCCCGTCAAGCAAACTCAACCCCAACTGGGTCGAACACCTGATGGGGCTAGAGATAGGGTGGACCGCCTTAGATTACTCGGAAATGGAGTAGTGCCGCAGACAGCGGAGAAAGCGTTCAGGACTTTACTACGTAGGCTTGAGGAATTATATAAGTGCTCCCCCAAATAAAACTAATTAACGACCACCTTGTTATCCCCGTCAAGCACCCCGGGAAACTAAGGACCCTATTCCCTTTCGTCAAAGAGGCTCGGGTAGGTGAGCAGATTTACTGCGCCCTCCCCCATACGCTTGACGTGGCCAAGGTGCTGAACAACTTAGGCCTGAAGGTGCCGAGCCCTATCCGGACGAAGTATCGGTGGTCGGGCAACTTCGCCCCCAGATGGTACCAGACCGACACGGCGGAGTTCTTTACTCTCAATAACCGGTGCCACTGCCACAACGCCCCCCGGACAGGGAAAACTTTATCGGCGCTGTGGGGATCGGACTATCTCCGCAAAACAAAAGAGGTGCGCAGGGTTCTGATCGTCGCACCCCTCTCCACGCTCTGGGATGTATGGGAGCAGAATATCTTTGAGCATTTCCCGATGCGTACTTTCGCAGTGCTGCACGGTAGCCGGGAGAAGAGACTAAAACTATTAGCCCAGCCGCACGACTACTATATAATCAACCACCATGGTGTGGGCATCATTGAGAAGGAACTGCGGAAGCGCACCGACATCGACCTGGTCATCGTGGATGAAGTGGCTGAGTTCTTTAACTGCAAAACTTCCACTATGTGGAAACCTCTCAATGAAGTGTTGAACCGGCATGGGATTCTCCGCCGCGCCTGGGGCATGACTGGCACTCCCACTCCAGAGGGGCGGCCGACCGATGCGTTTGGGCAGTGCAAGCTGATCACTCCGGAGAATTACTCCCGGCACTTCACCGCCTTTAAGCGGGAGACGATGCTGCAGGTCAATACCTTTCGGTGGGTACCCCGCCGCGGGTCGGAGCAGATAGTCCATAAAGCCCTGCAGCCGGCCATTAGATTCGAGCGGTCTGTGTGCTCCGACATGGAGCCCTGCTTAATTGAGCGGAGAGCCGAGCTGTCAGCAGAGCAGACCAAACATTATAAGGCCCTGCTCCGTGCCGCAGCCACCGAGATCCAAGGCAGCGCAGTCACTGCAGTCAACGCCGCTGTGCTTATTTCAAAATTAATCCAGACAGTCTGTGGGGTGATCTACGGTGCTGACAAGTCCATCCTTAAAATTGACTTCGGCCCCCGGCTCAAAGTATTGAAAGAACTTATCGCCCAGAACAATGAGAAAGTAATTGTCTTCGCCCCGTTCACTGGTGTCCTGCATACTCTGGCCGATGCCCTGCAACAGAAACCAAACTCCGAGACTCAAGGGTGGAGCGTGGCTGTAGTGGAAGGGGACACCACTCCAAAGAAACGGACGGAAATATTCCGGGCCTTCCGGTCAGCCAAGGACCCTCATGTCATCGTCGCGCACCCTCAGTGCATGGCGCATGGGTTGGACTTGACAGCAGCCAGTCTTATTGTATGGTACGCTCCGATCTATGCGAACAAAATATATGAGCAGGCCTGTGCCAGGATCGACGGCAGCCGGCAGGAGGCGAAGATCGATATTGCCCACATCTACGCCTGCCCGGAAGAGCGGAAGATTTACAATGCGTTAAGGGACAAGAAGAAAATGCAGGACGTGGTGTTGAACTTAATCAGAGGAGGTGGGTTATGAAAAAACTAATCAAGAAGCTGTTGGGAATCACGGCCCTAGAAACAAAGATCAAATTTCTCGGCGGGCGCCTTGATAGCCACAGGGAGTTCGTAAGCGCGAAGGTTGCCGAGTTGAAAGAGTACACTAGGGTAGACGCCGACGTGGGGTTCCGAGGCAACAACACCATAATACTGACCGGCGTTTTCCGCAACAAGGCGTATGTGCAGTTTTATGACTTGGGGGATGGGGAGTTTAGAAGCCTCGTTGAGCACCTCAGAGATATGAAAAAGCACGCCCTAGTCCGGCACATAGACGCCCCCCGGTACTTCAAAGGCACGTTCGATCTGTAAGTAATTAAAAAATAATATGTAAACCACTTGACACTATCTGAGTAAGGTGGTAGAGTAGGCACATAATCACAAACCGTGGGAGGTTGGTACGATGACTAAGATAGAAAAACAGATGCTAGTGACGATAGCGGTTGTTGCGTTGTTTGCGATGGTGTGCCTTTTTATTTTGGCCACCAGCATCGAAAACGCCGGAGGGGCAAGAGCGATCATCGTTGATGTAGGGAAAGAGGTAAAGAGCATTAGCCAAGAGATCCAAAGCTCGCAATCTTCTTCCAACCAGGGGGAGCAAAACAAATGATAGTCACAATTGATCAAGTAATGAACGCATTTATCAAGACCCGAGATGAGATAGCTGCGAAGACCAAAATATTCAATGAGAGCCTCGCCAATGATAAGGCCAAGCAGGTAGCTCGGGAGAAGTGGATGCTCGGCCAGTTGAACACACAGAACGTTAAGAGCATCGCCACCGACCACGGCACTTGCTTCGCTAAATACGCCGAGTCGGTAACTGTCTCTGACGGTGATGTGTTCCTCGACTGGGTCCACGCCGACTGGGAGAACCGGAGACATTTCCTTACGAACGCCTGCGCAAAGGGCGCAGTTAAGCAGGCTCTGGACGACGGCGAGACCGTGCCGTCTGGGGTTAGTCACACCAAAGTAAAGATCGTTCAGATCCGTAAGAAGTAAACCACCCAACAAACCCAAGCAAGGAGAAACACGATGTCCAATACAGATCTTATGGTCCCAGAGCAGGCAGGTCTTCCGGCCTACGCAGTAAACAAGGAAGCCGCAGCAGAGGACTGGGGTGACTTGATGGCGGGTATGCCCGTCGGCGCCCCGCCCCGCCTGAAGTTGAATGGTAAGCAGTTCGTTATGGTGAACTCTGCCGGGGAGGAGACTCCGTTCCCGACGGGTAAACTGTTCGTCGGCCCTGATGATGAAGCCTATCTGAAGATGATGATTCTGGCCGGTCGCCCGCAGCTGCAAAAAGCCTGGTACTCTCAGAAGTACAACCCGAACGACGAGACCCACGCGGCTCCGGATTGTTTCTCCAACAACGGGGAGCACCCGGACGCTACTGCTCCCTCAGCGCAGAGTGACTCATGCGCCAACTGCCCGAAGAACGCTTTCGGCTCTGGTGTTGATCAGAATGGTGCGGCCACCGGCGGCAAGGCATGTACTGACATTAAGATCATGGCGGTCTTTATCCCCAACCACGGTATCTTCTCCTTTAAGATCCCGCCGGGAAGTTTCAAGAACTGGTCAGCTCTCGGCAAGCAGCTGAAGTCGGCCGGCATCCGCCCGGGCTATGTTGTGTACCTTGTCGGCTTCGAGCCCGCTGAGTCTTACCCTGTGCTTACCTTTAAGTACGGTGGCGTTGTGCCTGAGCAGTTCATCCCTGCACTGGCCGAGAAGGCAGAGTCTGCGGAGACCGTGGAAATTCTCACCAACCGGATCACCGGTGGCGGTGCTGCTCCGGCCAAAGAGAAGGAAGAAGTGCCGGAAGTAGTTGGCGAGACTGCTGACGATCTTGGTCTCGGCCTGGATGACGCTTCTGGCGATCTGGGTCTGGGCGAGGATCTGAACAAGCCCACCAGCCCCTCGGTCGATAAGTCTGGTACCCCCCACAACCCTGCGCTCCACGCCAGCACCAAGACCTGCACGGTTGATGGGTTCTGGAAGGTAAAGCCTGGTCTGTCTGAGGAAGACAAAGCCAAGGCGGCTGCGTTGCGTGCCGGGTCTTCTGCAGGCACCACTGCTGCTGACACTACCGCGGCTACCAACACGACTGCGGCTACGGATACCCCGAGCGATGAGGACCTCGCCGCGAGTCTGGGGCTGTAAGAAGAGTAGTCTAACCTATGAGGAGGCCAGAGCACCGGCCTCCTTTCTTTTGAGGGGCCCCACAATGTCAGACGCTACTAAACATATTTTTGAAATTCTCGACCGGGCTGGTATAGGGATGCTCGCTTTCGCCCAACTTACTGGGATATCCCGAGAGAGTCTGTATCGCTGGAAGAAAGGCAATGTCGTTACTGACAAACTTCGCCTGAATCTTGCCTCCACTTACGCGCGCCATCTGGACACCGCCGCCGCGGCAGGACACCTGCCATTGCAGGGAGTGAGCCCTAAAGAACGCACACGAGTTCTGCGGGAACTAATCGCTAAGGTTAGGAAAGGGGACATAAAAAGTACTTGACACCCCAGAGCATCAAGGGCAAACTTATCAGTTCCTCGCTAACCTCCTACTCTCCGATGGTGGTACTTAATGACGTTCCTTCAAAGACTTTTGCCGTCGCAGGGCCTAATATGTGTTGCTGAAGCCCGCCCAGGCAAAGGGTTCCGGCACTTCTTCTTCCCAACAGTGGAGGAGGCCGAGAAACAGATAGAGTCGCTGGACGCTATGGGGCGAACGGTGTACTTGGCGCAAGCACGGTTCACCACCGACAACATAAAAGAAGCCCAAGCGCACAACGCGAAGCTGCCGTGGCCCCACGACAAGAAGGACCGCATGAAGGTCCGGAGTCAGGGCAACGCCCAGTGGATGCGTAACTTCTTTTTCGATATCGATTGCGGGGAAGGCAAGGACTACCCCAGCAAGAAAGAAGCCGTTGCCGCCCTGAAACTATTTGTTGATCAAACTGGCCTGCCGTTCCCAGCCGTTGTGTCTTCCGGCAACGGGCTCTACGCTCACTGGTTATTGAATGAAGATGTGCCGGCCGCGAACTGGAAAGTAATCGCCCGCCTATTAAAAGCTGTGGCGCTCGCTTATGAGTTTGCAACCGATCCCGTCCGAACCGCCGATGCGGCCTCAGTGCTCAGGCCCCCGGGAACAACCAACCGCAAGAAAGTACTTAAGCCGGTCTCCCTGCTCCGCGACATGGAGCCAGTCTCCCCCCAGAATTTCGCCGACCTGCTTAAAGCCGCCGCCAAGCGCAAACAAGTCAACGTCCTTTCCCTCGCACCACCCAAAGCAACTATTGACGCCAACGCTGATTTCTACAGTGGCATTGAGTCCACTGATACACCAAAGAACGCAGACCAGATAGCCGAGAAATGCACCCAGCTCCGCAGGATGCGCGACACTAAGGGCAACATGACTGAGCCGCTGTGGTACGCGGGCCTCGGCGTTCTGGTGTTCTGTGAGGACGGAGAGCAGATAGCGCACGACTGGTCTACTGGCCACCCAGAGTATGATGAAAAGACCACGCTCGAAAAAATAGCGCATCGTATTGACAGCGACACCGGCCCCACAACGTGCGCGCATTACGGAGACATGGACCCCCAGGGCTGCCTTGGCTGTCCGCACTCCAGTAAAATAAAGTCACCGATCGTTCTCGGCCGCCCTGAGCCGGAAGCGAAAGAGATCCCAGTGGAGGAGTGCCCCCCACCGCAAGGGTACCGCCGTTCTGACAAAGGCCTGTGGCATGAGCAGGACGAACAGTGGGTGCAATTCTACGACCAGGACCTGTACCCCTCCCAGCTCGCTTATGATGAAAGCCTCGGGTACCAGGTAGTCACCATCAGGCATCACCTACCGTACGAGGGGTGGATGGAGTTCACCATAAGGAGCAGCCTGGTTAATGATCCTAAAACTTTACTGACAGCACTGTGGGACAATCATGTAATTGTTGCCGGAGCGCGGGAGAAAAAAACTATGGCCGCGTACCTCGAAGGATATATGCAGCGCCTGCAGCGCCAGAGAAAAATGAATCGCTTGCTTTGCCAGATGGGCTGGAAGGACTTAGAGGACGGGTCAATCTTCGTCCTCGGGGAAAATATCTACCGGGGCGATGGCTCTGTGGAACGGACTCCACTGGCTAAGAACGTACCGGAAGTGGCCCACGCATTCCACACTCAAGGAGACTTGCAGACTTGGACTGAGTCCACCAAGTTCCTAGATACACCCGGTGCCGAGCCCATGGCGTTTGCCTTCTTGGCCGGCGGCTTCGGCGCCCCGCTTATGAAGTTCTCCGGTTTCGAGGGCGCCATGCTCTCTATGGTGGGGGACACAGGAGTAGGCAAGACCATGATGCTCCGCCTCATTCAGAGTGTCTGGGGGTACCATAAAGATCTGCTGCTCCTCAAAGACGACACGAAGAATATGATCGTCGCCCGCGTTGGCGTCCATGGGACCACCCCAGTAACTATTGATGAGATCACCAACATTGAGGGTGCAGAGCTTTCCGATCTGGTCTATAAGATAACCCAGGGCCGGGATAAAGGCCGGCTCACCAAGAATGCAGTGGAGCGAGCGAACCTCAACCGGTGGAACACCATCGCCGTTGTCACCACTAACTCCTCCCTGGCCGACAAGCTGTCCGGGCATAAGCACAACGCCTCCGCCGAAGTCAACCGGGTGTTTGAGTATGAAGTCCCGCGGATTGACGCACTCGGTAGCGAGGAGGCCACAGCGCTGTTCTGGGCGCTAGACACAAACTACGGCGTGGCCGGGGATGCGTACGTAAAATGGATGGTAACCCACGCAGATCAAATCAAACCCGGGCTTAAGAAGGTCCAGGTTCTGCTCGATAAGATGGCCGGTGTCCAGGCGGAAGAGAGGTACTGGTCAGCGATCGCCGCCACTGCAATCTATGGTGGGATGGTAGCTCGCAACTTAGGCCTGATCACTTTTGATGTGAGCCGGGTGATGCGCTGGGCGGCCAACACAATAATTGCAATGCGTGAAGGCAAAGACCGCATGACCAGTGACGCAGTAAGTATCCTTGGCCAGTTCCTCGATGAGTTCTCAGCGAACCGACTGGTTATTGGCAAAGACTTCAGCAACCCAAGAGGGGGCACGATGATCGACGCTCCACGCGGCAGCCTCTACATCCGGCACGAGACCCACAACGACCGGATCTTTTTCCCGCGCAGTATCTTCAAGTCTTGGCTAGATAGGAAGTTCGGCAGTTACACCAAGATCAAGAACGACCTCAAGCAGATCGGCGCTCTGGTCACTACCAACAGAAAAAAGACATTGGGCGCCAACACCAATTTCAGCGGGGCGCAGCAGGTATGCTGGGAGATCGATCTTAAATGTCAGGCGCTGGGATCAGTGGGGTTCCAGTTGGTGCAGGGCGGGCAGCCGTCTGCTAAGGCCGAACTTAAAGCAGTTGAATAGGGAGGAGAGTATGGACTGTTGCCATGAACAAACTTATATCTTGCCAGAGGAATGACCTACCGGGGAAGCTATTGAGGTGTGCAACTGTTGTGGGATGTCTAGGGCACATTGGGAACAGGGGGAATCTCCCTGGTGCAGCGTTGACTTACACAGTGCAAGACAGGAACTAATGCTCGCTTTGGATGGGAGTGCATAACAAAGCAGAGAGGGAGGAGAAAAGGAATGGCTATTTTATGTAGAGACTGTGCTGATCTGTCATGCCCGCATCGCGACGGAGCACACCTCGGCAGTGAACATTGTTTCAAAGGCGAGGCGGCGCGCAAAGAAACAAGAAGCCACAACGTCGGAGAGTCGGACTACGCCAAGCACAAAATCCAACCGTGGGATATATGGCTCGAATATAAGTTGAACCCATGGGACGCTGATATTGTTAAGCGGGTGCTGCGCGAGAAGGCCACAGACACCAGGCGTCTGGACTACGAGAAGATCATCCATATCTGCCAAGAACGGATCAGGCAGATTGACGCGGGGGTTGATGAGTACGATGCTACCGTCGCGGCTTTCGCAGCGAGCTACGCGCCTGCAGAGCCCGAGCCGGATATAGGAGTACATGGTTTGGACGCTGTAATCAGTGGGTGGCAGCCGTACGCTCCATTGCACCCCACCCCCGTAGTCCCCAGGCCAGACAAACCGGAAGCACCCAGCTTTGAGTTCAAGGACCGTGGCACTGCTGAAACAGAGCTTTGCGACTGGATCATAAACTGGTGGGGGGAGCACGTCTCTGGGCGGGCCAAGGACGCAGCCCCCAGAACAGACACACCTGACCCCAACACGGATGAGTGAGACTATGATCACATGGGAAGAAGCGGGCCATGGTAGTTGGAGAGGCAAAGTAGGCGGGCGTATTCTTTTTGCTATAGTGCCGATCAGCGCAAAAGAGTACGGCATCTGGCTTCTCAATGATGGCTCCACAGTTACCGCTGACACACTTGTGGGAGCACAAACCAAAGGCGAGGAGATGCTCCAGGAGTGGCTGAAGGAAGCGGGCCTTATTGCGAAGCCGGCCAAGTGCGACAAGTGCGGGGACAACGGGTGGTTCGACGTCTCAGAGTTTACGTCCAGAGTCTGCCCCTGTACTAAGGACCCCAACAGCCTGTGGTGTTTCACCAACGGTGTAATGAAGGAGGCAAACCATGAGTGAAGAATACTGCGCCAACTGTGGCGCGAAAGTTTCTACTGGCTGTGGGAAGTGCCCGAGGTGTGGGCATAGAAACTGAAACTGATCGGCTCGCCTGGAGGGCGGGTAAGATTTAACTACTCCAACCCAAAGTCCTGTTTGATCAGAGCTTCGCGGCGGCTCGGTATTCCTGCTTCGCCGCGGGCTCTAGCCTTGTACCCACTGCGTATCTCCCCACTGGTCACAGCGTAGACCGGCATCTTCTTATTGAACTCCCGGATCGCATCAACTTCGTCCGTAAGATCATCGTTGCTTTCGAGCTTCTTAACTATGTCCCGGATGAGGCGGCCGCGGCGGGCGGAGATCTTGCCCCCGATCGCTGCTGTCTTGCGTGACTTCTCCTGGGCCTGCGATACTTCCTCTGGTAAGAACCCCAGCCCCATCATAAATAAGTCCGCTCCGCTGATTTCCTCGTCCTTGAGGAGCTTCTTACCGGCTCGGGTCTTAAGTCCCTCATGCGCGAGTCTGGAGGCCTTGAGGACATCACGGATGGGCTTGGGTGTAGCAGCTTCGAGTCCACGCTCTATGTCCCCCCGGTTCACAATGTCATCATAGGCCTTGAACCACCCGGATGGTACTGAGTAAGAAGGCCCGAGCAGCTGAGATGCGTAGTAGGCAGCGAGGCCGTCACCGTGGAGATACTCCGGAGCGTCAGTACCAGGCACTGCAGTTACGTCAGACAGGCCGATACGTCTGGAGAGGTTGACCCCCAGTAATGATGGCGCCCCATGGGCAACGGCTCGGGCTCCAGTCTCGCCGAAGTTCTCCCGCAACCAGTTAGTGAAGTCAAGCTCTGCATCGTAAGGCTCATCGTCGCTGCCAAAAATAGAACTCAATATTTGGAAAGTAAGCCCGGAGAGCGGCACGCCCATGGCTCCAGACAACAGAGCGGACATACCCATAATACCGGTAAGCTCCTTGAGCGCCGTCTTGTCTCCTTTGATCGTATCCTTAGCGAGCATCCCCAGTTTAAACATCGACATAATCCGGAAGTGCTGGAACTGCATAACCACCCGGGAGATGTCGCCCTGCAGGAGGACGCCTTTCCCCTCTCTGGAGTAATCATATAAGGTGCTCTTGGCCACGTCCACAACTTCATCCATAGACTCAAAGAAGTTCTTGCCGTCTGCCTGTGCGAGGTCGAAGGTAGCCAGTACCGCTGCTTTCCGGGAAGCCAACTCACCGTGGCGCATGAAGGTCATGGACGCCTTGAGCACCTTGGCGGTCGAAGAGTTCGGATCCTTACCCTGGACCAGCTCGTTTACTTCATGGGTCAGGGAGATGTCGAGGACGTTTCTGGCCATGGACACCCGCAGGGCAAGCAGTTGTTTCTGGTAGCTGTCGAGAGTGCGGACCCGGGAGAGCAAGTCGCCTTGGCTGTATTTGGCCGAGCCGAGTTCTGCATCCGCCCACCGGGGGTCTGCGCGATCTTCCGGAGTAACCGTGGCCATGATGTCTTCGTAGGCTGTCTGAACCACCACATCGTCCATCATAGCCTTACGAGCGAACTTAGGAGCGAACGCCTGCCCCATGGACTTGGTCAGTGCCTTGGATGCTTTGCCGATCGAATACTTAGTGGCCAACTGCGGGAACGTAAGCACCCCGATCTGCGAGAGTTGCACCAGGAATATCGACGGAGAGGTCATGTACCAGAAAGTCCCAAGTCTACTAACGGCGGAAGCGAACCCACCTACTGAGACAGTTCTGGTCGCGGCGTATCGGGCGCGGAGGTCAGTAAGGATGGACTGATCGAGGGTGACGTCAACACCGGTTTCCTTCTGCTCCTTAATACTGTCGGCTATGTCGTTCAGCGTCTCCTCGATTGGCCGGCCGTTCTCCAAGAAGGCCACGTTGCCCCCATGGGTCTGCATGTACCGGAGGTATCCACGCATCATGTCTTTACTAAAACCCCCGGTGTTCTTCCGCTTTAGGGAGTTCTTGAGCGCCGAAGTCTCTGGCTGCCACCGGAGCCAAACCTGCGTCATATCTTTAATGACCTGGTCGGCTTGCGCAACCTTAGCGTCGTACACCTCATCAGTGGGGTCTACACCTTCCACGTACTGCTCGCGGACTGTATTGGTCAGCTGTTCCATAAAGGACCCGGGCACGGAGGAGGTAACTTTCGGTAAATCTTCTCGCACGGTGCGTTGGAACCCGAACTCCTCAGCAGTGGTTCCGGGGTTCTCCGCGGTTAGGGAGTCCATCTGCTCATCCCGGGCTGCCACAGTGGTGAAAAACTCTACGGCGCGGTTGCCGGTGTCTGGGTCAGTGTAGGTAAGGCTGTAATCTCCGTACCGATACAACGGCAGGTACGCCCCCTTCAGACCGGCGAATGCTTCTTCCAACCTGGACAGCATCTCAGTCCGAGCGGTTGCGTCGCCCTCAGTGGACTGCTCGATGATCTTCTGCATGGCGTCTTTTTCCCGCTTGCGGACTGCGGCCACATCTTCGACCATTACCTTGTAGGCTTCTTTCGTAGCAGGGCTGAGCTTATTGTACGCCGCAGAGGTCTCCTGGTATGCCTCAGCAAAACCCTTGCCGGTGGCCTTCTGCATGCCTGCGGCTTTCCATAACTTCTGGGCAGCAGCGATCGATCCACCGGTCGGCACCCAGTCCTGCTCCTCCATCGGGAGCCACGGAGTCATCTGATTGAACGAGCCCAGTGCTGCGGTAGTCTGTAGTTGGTCAACTCCCGTACCGGCCTTGGCCGCTTTTATAGCGGTGTCATAATTAATGCCGGCATCTTCCACTTCAGCGTTACGGGCAGCGACGAAAGTATCGAACTGCTTGTCGTACTTGGTGATGAGCGGCATCCGCTTTTTGAATAGCTCCACCAGAGTGGACCGGGGAGTGACCTTGAGCCACGTCGGCGCGGTCTGGACAGCGAGAGTATCTCCACCCAATGCACGCTTGCCCCGGGCCGCGATGCGCTGTAGCTCCTTCTTGGTCTGCGCCCCCATGGTCTTGAGCGTCTTGGCCGGTTCGGTTTCTATTTGCTCGGCGGTGAAGGTTGCCCCTTCTGTTGGGGCTCGAATATCTTCGGGTCTAGGGGCAGCTCCCGCTCCAACATCTGCACCTTCGCCTTCTGCAGGCGCTGCAATGTCTGGGCGTATTCGTCCCGTATCCCCTCGATCGGGTGCTTCTTGCTCAATGTCTGTGACACCAACTCCAGGGACGCCCCCTGTGGCAGCCCGTACTCCTTCGCCTCCTGCGGTGTAAACTCTGGCAATTTCATTTTCCCCCCCTTGCACTTCTGCTATGTTCTGCGCGGCCGCAGGATTCAACATCGCTTCGAGGGAACTTGCTACCTCCCCCCGCGCTGCTGACTTCTGCAGATCCTCGGCATACTTTACAAAGCGTGAATTGATTTCTTGCGTCAATCCCTCTGCATCTATTGCCTCTGACCGCACGTTGAATGTCAACCCAAAAAGAGGGCCTTGTTTGATTGTGAACTGATGGCTGAGGAAACCCCCCTCAGGATCGGTGGCAGCACCCTCGTAGGCCACGTCTAGGCCCGGCAGGTTTTTATTAACTTCATTTACCACTGGGGTGATAACAGGGTCCTCTACAGGCAGAATCGTTCCCTGCTCGCGTCTGGAAGCAATGAGGGCCGGGGCAGTTTTAGCCAACATATTCTTAGTAGTATCATGCACCCACTTGGCTACGCGAGTTGGGTCTGCCCCCTCTGCCTGAATCGCCGCCCACTCAGTTTCTAACTGAGCGCGGGGAACTACTGGCGTAGTAAATATCTCGGGAATTACCTTTTGCTGCTCTACCAGTGGAGGGTTCGCTGCTGCCGGGTCAACCGCTAGAGGGGCGGCCGGGGCCACGGCCGGGGCAGCAGCCTGCGCCCGTTTCATTTCGAGCTCTTTCTTCATAACCTCTACTACCGCAGGATTATCAGAGTCCCCAAAAACATCCAGCATTGGTTGGAGCGTGGTTCTCTCTTCAGGAGTAAGGGTGCCCGCCCACTCCATGACAGGCGTTTGTGGGGCCTGCGCTTCTACTGGGGTACGTGCCTGCTCTGCAATTATCTTGGCCTCTCCGGCCTGCGGGGTTCGTACCTCACCAGTGGGGCGGACAGCCATCAGCGTCTTCGTACCATCAGGGGCTGTGTCTTCCACGAACGTATTACCCTGCAGTGCAGGAGCGTCCACGGTGAAAACCTCTCGGGTAGCGCCCTCAGCTACTGGTGTCGTAGCGAGGGCCTCATCCAAGGTGGCTGGGGGGGTCTCTACATTTGCTCCGAAGGGGAAAGCAGTACGTTCTTCCCTGGAAGTAATTTCGGGAGGGGCAAGCGTTCCGGCTTCTGCTTCCGGGGCGGCGACGGCCGGTTCTTCTACACCAGCGGTCCGCGCGGGAGGGGCGGTCGTGTCCCCCATAGCGACAAGTTCATTAACCGGGACACCAGCTAAAGCGGCCTTGGCCGCCTCGGGGGTTGGCATTGTGGTAATGGCCCCGTCCGGAGCTGTTATAGTAACCAGTCCATCGGCTGCGGCCACTGAGTGATCAGGGAAACTATTCTGCAGAGTCTTAGCTGTGAGGTCGTCCTCATGCTCTTGGGTTCTGAGTGTGGTGAGGTCGTCCCCAACCTCAATGGTCTCACCGCGCTCGATAGCCGCAGCAGAAGTGGTGTCCCATACGTTGGCGACATCCGGATCTACTTCTCTAATGGCGTTGCCAACTTCTGCGGCTATGGCTGCGCGGGTCTCTGGGGCGGTGTTGGGGTTGCTAAGCTCCGCAGTGCGTGCCTTTTTATGGACAGCCAGTCCTCCGGCTCCCAAGCCCCCAAATATTGCGGAAGCTACCAAGGCAGGACCGAACGCCTCAACAGCGCCGTCCATGAATTTTTGGTCAGTGAGGCCAATACCCCGCTTGATCTCTGCCTGGATACCACCCGTTAATACTTCCGACCCGGTCTCAATCGCAGCCACGCCAAGTTGGCGCTTTATGAGTTGGCCGGCACTTTGCTTGATGAGGCCTTTAACCCCCTGCTTCAGTGCGGCCTTGCCTGGGGCGGTGAATATTTTAGCGGCGCCGAGGGTTAAACCTTCCAATATATTGCCGGCAAACTCAAAGCCCGCCTCAGCAATACCAGACATGATGGCTGCCGGCTCGGACACACTTCGATCAACTCCTGCCCTGTTGGCTTCCTCTAAGGTGGAGTCGTACTCCGCTAAACCGAACGTACCGGCACCACTTGTGGCGAACCCGATTAAGGCTCCCACCGGGACAGTAACTTCTGCGAGCGGGCCGCCTGCGAGGCCTGCTGCTGCACCCGCGGCGAGTCCAGGCAAACCAGCAACAATAGAGGTGGTGGCCGACCGGATGCCTTGGTGGACTGCACGAGAAAAACCCTCACGTTCCACATCTGCTACGAATGGGTGCTCGGCTTTGAACTTCTCGGCCGCTGATATAACTGTTCCGGTTATTCCCTCTCGGCCAACGCTGCCTGCTTCGGCACCCCCAGGGACGCCACGCCCTGCCCTGGCGGCAAGAGCTGCGTAATCTACCACGCCACCGGCGATATCTCCTGCGACCCCCATGAGGAACCCGGGACCTTCTGCCGGTTGCGCTCTAAGCCCTGTAGCGGGTGGGGCAGTCGAGGCTGGGGCGGCGGCGCCGAGCATCTGGGCGAACGTGCCTGTCGGAGGAGCCTCTGGAGTTTCCATCGGGGCTTCTATTGCCGGTTCTTCAGGGGCGGCCACAGGCGAAGCCCGCAACCCAGTGACTACTGGGGCGGGCTCTTTCTTGGCTGGGTTAAGTATAGAATCGAATGTTGCCATTAGGATCCTTTGTTTTTATTCTTCCAAAGCTCCAACATCATACACTGCATCAAGGGAAGAGTAAACATCTAAGTCAGTACGCCCCGCGATCCGCTCCTCAAGTTTGGCCTTTTTGTCTGCTGACAAATTATCATACAACCGGGTAAGCTCGGTCTGGGCCTGTGTGGGAGTGAATAAATCCCGCGGTCTGACTACTCGCGGGGCTTCCCCTGGAACGGCAATGGTCAGCCGGGTTTCTTGGATTGGAACGCCGAGCCGATCAACTCGGCCTGAATCTACTTTTATAGACTTAACCACCGGCGCTTTGGCTTTAGCTCCTGCGGCGGCGGTACGTGCTTTGGCCTCTCCTGTTTGTGCGGCTCGGTACGCCTGCAGAGAAGCAGCTTCACCGGCTACTTGCCCCGCTTCGGCAGTAGTCTTCTCGGCGGAAGCGAGGTCCTGAATCGCCCCAGTACGAGCTTGCTCCGCTTGCGCGGCCCGTAGCCCAGTTAATGACGTAGCCTCCTGTTGTGCAAGGGAGCCGGCGAGGGCCTCAGTCTCAGAAGCGAACTCTCCCCCACTAGGACCTATCCAAACTGTCTCGGTCTGCCCTGTGTCTACTTTCTGGGGGTTCGTTCTCCCTGTGACCGGGTCCGTTACTTGCTGGTACTCAAACACCGGACGCTGAACTGGGGTGGCACTCGCCACAGTCGGCGCGGCGGCCCTTTGGGCGCGGCCTGCCAACACTTCCTCAGTACTAAGGGAACGGAGCCCGAGGTCGGCGGTGTCGAGACTGGCGTTCGCCGCTCCTGGGTTCCTACGCATGAACTCTGCGCTGGCCTCTTCAATGCTTGTCTGTGCAGTAGGCACAAACGGTTGGGGGGCCTGATCAGGAGTACGGAAGGTTCCACCTGTCCCGGGGGTTCTGCTGATATCCCCCCTTGCCCCACCTTGGCCGCGGAAGCTCACGCTGGCCGGGCCGGGAGCCGCCGGTTGCTCTAGCGTGGTGCCAACCGCCACTGCGCCATTGACGCCCGGACGCGGCGTTACTGCTGCAGGAGTGGTCATGTCCGGAATACCTGCGGGCTGTGTTGCTCCAGTGGGAGGGGCAACTGTGGGGCGTAAAGCAGCTCCTACAGCCTCTGACGCGGCCCTGAAGTTTAAAGGCGCTCTGGCCGGGGCCGCTCCTGCTCCTGTGATCCCGCGGGTTACATCCTCCACGTTGCGCAGGCCCTGTCTAGCCGCGTACACTGGGGCGTCCAAGGCGGCTTGCGCTATACCTTCAGCTCCTGTTGCGACTGCCTCGCGCAACCCCGCTCCTGCCCTGTACGCTGCACCCCGTTTTTCTTTTTTGAACTTGGCCCGCTCTGCCATTTTGTAGCCTCCTTATACACTTCCACTACGTTGAATGTTATCGTTACGATCTGCGCTTGCGCTGGTGCCGTCGCTGTTGCTTTCGTTGAAGCTGTAAGCGCTGCTGACAGAAGACCCGCTAGAAGTGCTGCGGTTAGAGCTGATGCTCGCGCTGACGTTAAGAATAGACAGGGCGGAGGCCATCTTCTGCGCGGTGATGTTCGCCACTGCGGTGGCTGCGGCAACCTGGGCATCTGTCAACATCGCTGCGACACGCAGATTAGCCTCGATATTCCTAGCGGCCAGTGTCGCGTTTGCATCGGCTTGCTGCGCCTGCGCTCTGAACACCTCTGCTTGCGCTGCTACTGTTGCATTGTCCTTATTGATCTCTCCGACAAAGGCCTGTATCGCGGCGGTATATATGTCCGTATTGACCCCGGCTTCCCCGATCGTATTGTCCGACTCTGCCTTGAACCCACTGATGGCTGCTGCCAGTACTTTGAGCTTGTTATCGTTGGCTAAAATATCAGCGTCCAACCGGGTCTTATTGACATCAGCCTCTACCTTCTTGGAAGCCACTAATGACGTATGGGCATCGACCTGGGTGGAGTAGATGTCAGCTTTGGTTTTTTCTCCGTCCAACTGCGACTGATACAAGTTGAACTTGGCGGTAACAGCGTTGATCTGTTCCCGCTTCGCTGATAAGACCGCGATAAACCCATCGATCTTAGCCTTGTTCAATTCTGCCTGGAGGCGGGCACCATCCACTTGGGCAGCCCACAGCTCCACTATAGTTCGTAGCGCACCAATTCTGGAAGTGTAGATCGCCACCTCCTGCTCGTTCAGGTCTCCCTGAATCTTGGCGCCTTCCATTTGTATCCTGTACCGGTCAATGAGGGAAGTACCCGCGCGGACCCGGGCCTCGAACACATCGCCCTGCACTTTGTACGCGCTCATTCTGGCGTTGTACTCGTCCACCTTGCCACGGAACAGCTCAAGTGCTGCATCCCATGTGGCCTTGGCTGCTTGGAAAGCAAAGGAGGCCTGCTGGGTGAAGTAATCCATGAGTTGTTTTTCGTGGGTCAGGCCACTGGTGATCGCAAACTGGGTATTGTTCTGTGCTAATTCGGCCTGCTTCACTAACACGTCTCGGTTCAGCTCTGCTCGGCGGCGGGTGCCCTCCCCGAGAACTTCACGGAGGTTGGCGGCAAGTATCCCGTCCGGGAGATCGAACCCCCAAGTCTCGAAATTGCCGAGTTCGGCGTCGTAGTCTTTGGACAGCTCGTATTCCAGGCGGTCACTGGCCCGGGCGAATATTGCTGCTTCCACATCATCTGCGAGGCCAGTGCCACCCTCAGTGATATCGGTGTGCAGCTTGGCTCGGACATCATCAGCGATGTTGGAGCTGTACTCCTCCGGGGTCCACGAGAACGCGGCGTCCGGGGCGGTGAGTTCCAAGGTTGGCAGGATAGCGTCAAACGAGAGGCTCTCGATCTCCGGAACTGCAGGAAGATCTACGGCCGTCAGCACTGGGGCATCTGGGATATCGATGGTAGGAGACACCGGCACCACTGGGTCCTCGGTGACGGGCAGGTCAGTGGGTATGTCCGGGATAGTGTCTGTCGGTACCGCCGGGGCGGAGAAGACCGGGGCGGCTACAGCCAGTTCTGGGATCACCACCTCCGCCAAGGACAACGTGTCGAGGTTCAGGGTGTTCAGAAAGGTCTGGTAACTGCTAAGTATTCCGCCTGTGGCTGGGGTAAATGTTGGGGCGGTAGGGAGCACGGCGGTAGACTCTGGCACTATTAAGTCTTTAATCTCCGCCCCTACTATGGCAGTGCCCTCAATAGAAAAATCCAGATCACCCAGTGCTTCGAGCGCATCAGTAGAGGCTCTTTCGTAGGAGCTGACCAGGGCGTTCGCGTCCGCCAGGGTTGTAGTAACTACCTCGGCAGCGTCCCCAAAGTAGGTGTATGAATCGAACCGCGACGAGGGTTCTAGGTTGTCTCCTTCCAATCGAGTCATGTCATCCCCTACCAGTGTTATTAATATGTTTCAGTTTACACATAAGTTCCTGCTCTTACAAGTGTTTGTTTTCAGCAGCCCCTTAGAAGAAATCTATGCTGTTGCAGATATACTTGGACAGTCGGTCATAATTACCTACTTCCCACAACATTGTGTTATAATTGAGGATTAGTATTTCCGCAAGGTCGCCAGTGAGTCCCCAATCACTAAATTTAATATTAACAATCCCATCACCCACAAATTTATCTGACTGCCCTATTGAAGCAAGGTACAAAGGATCAGCTTTAAAATATAATCTAACAAAATTTGGGTCTGGAAATACATTATCAGTTAATTCAACTGCTATAAAACTATAAAGAGGGTAGGCTTCGTCTTCTTGCGCACCCTCGAATTCAGTTACTATATCAAAAATTAAACCCCGTTTTCCTTCATGTAACGTAGGCCCAACGGTATCTAATAATGCTTTCCACTCCACATACGAACTACTATAAGTAGCGCAATCCGAAGTATTGTAATTACCAGCCTCAGTTTTCCTCATGCTGCTTTTAAGTGCGCCACCCGACAAATCTAACCAATACAAGTTTGTGACTGTTACTTCCCCACACCTTGTATATGGTGGGCCTGGAGGGAAATCATAAACGGGTGGGTCTAAAGTAAACGACCCATCACAATAAGCCCAATCATGCCTAAGAAGATCTGTAGCAACCATACCTACCCGCCATGTATGGTTAAGACACATAGCATCGGTTGAGCCATCCCACGGCTCCCAAGGTCGTGCTTCTTCCCGCTCGCGTACTTCTTCCCTCTGCTCTACTGCGGGTATAGCGGCAACCCCTGGGGAGTAGACGTCCACCATGACAGTACCAAACACACTGCTAAGGTGGACCACTTCCCCGGTGGGGTATTCTATAGTCTTTCGGATTTGTGGGAGGCTCTGGAACTTCCCCGATTGAACGAAGCCCGGGACGATAAATTTGAGTACATCCAGCAGCAATGCGCCGGCAGCCTCGCGATCACCGCTGACTCGGGTGCGTACAGCAACAGCGTTCTGGGGATCGGACGGAGGGAGGTACCCCCCATATTTATTAGTCTTGGTCCCCACTACGCATCCTTAATAGCTCCGGCGTTTCAACACCACAGGCGCCAAACCGATGTAATCCAAAGAAAAATCACACCCGGCAACATTGGCCACCCGTACCCCCCAGTACCTTCCGCGGCCGTTGGCCACCTTCCGGAGAGTGATCATGTCGTCTTGCTGGACCTGCCCGGCCTTTGTCGGAGCGAATGTAATTTCCCGCGCGTAAGCCACCATCTCATCCGGGGTGATGGTCATTACCAAGCTACCCTCAGTTTCATACCCCAGGCCCGCCGCCTCGATACTCTTCTGCTCTCGCTTGCCGAAGTCGTGAAGCGGCAGGTCGATATGAGCGTCAATGTCGGTGCCATCTAAAGTCCCACCACCCTCTTCAAAAATACCATCGTCTCCGAAGAACACCAGGTTGCCCTGGAACTCCACTACGGAGTTGAAGTCATATCCTAAGTACTGACTGGCTGCGCGGTTTGGCAGGCGTAATGCTATAGTCTGGTAGCAGCTCATGTGGGCCTCGTGTATTCAAGCGTTACGGAGCAAAAGCGGGCGTCTACGGTACTGTATAATTGCGCTTTCAGTGGAGGGACAAGCATTGCCAAGGCCGCATCCGGTTCGTGCCGGCCAGTCAGGGCCGCAGTGATGCTCGGTACTGTTACCCCCAGCGCGCTTACTTCCCCAAGCACGGCCGAGAACGACACCGAGATCCGAGGGTACTCTGCTTCTATTGCTGCGGTTGGTTGGGGTACCCCGACCATGGCGGCCGTTATTTTTGGCAGTGTGAAACTTATGTCCGCAAGAGTATTGACTGTCCCTGTGGCGGCAAACGTCCAGGCGGGCAAGGCCATGGCCAGCGACGCAGTGCCGCCGGTGCTCGCGGTGAAAGCCACATCTAATGACGGAACTACCTGGGCGGCCCGGGCGCCACAAAGCGAAGTAAACGTGGGAGGAAACAGCGCGATTTGCAACGACCCGAGCAGCCCATCTGTGGCAGCACTCTCAAAAAGGATATCTGGTACAGTTAATGCTATGCCGGCGCCACTGGTGAAACCCGAAGTGATCTCTGGGCTGGCGAAAGCAATCGCCGCTACCCGGCCGGTATCTGCCGTGAAGGACGGCACTAGACCCGGAACAACAATTGCCATGTCACCATAGTCAATAGGGAGCGTGGAAGTCATCGCATGGTACGCAGACTCCATCGTAAGCGGGGTGATTATCCCTACCAGCCCAGAAGTCATTCTATGGTACGCATCGTCTACGGCCCCGAGCGGGAGTTCGAGTACAACGGACTCTGCTGCGTGTGTGTGAGACGTATCTCCCGGGGCCAAGAATTGCGGACTGGTCATCTTGACGACCGGGGAAGTCATTGCATGGTATGAATCTACTGGGGCGAGGTGCACATTAAGTTCAACATTATCTGCGGTGTGGACATGGTACGCCCCAAACGTTCTATATGGATCGTCCGCGAAATGCAGATGGTATGAGGACATTACAACACCTCAAGAATGTGAGTTTGTACTAATGCTGCCTCATCTGAAGCGGTCGTGCTATCACACCGCTTGGAAAACGCTCGTATTCCTCTCGGCACCGCTGCTGATGCGTCACTGAACTCGAACCCTACAAACTCAAACGCGCCCCCGGAAAAAACGCAGTGACTGAAGTCTAACACCCCGGCCATTGGGAGGTAGGCTACGCCGTCCTTGTAAAAACTAGATGCCCAGTACAACGTGCCGGCCGCAGTGAACCCTAGTGAATCGTTAGCGTACAGCTGAAAGATGGGTGACGCTCTATACGGGCTATTTCCTTCCACAAAAGTTGTAGTCCCTGCTTCCAGCGTGTAATAAATTTGCAAGGAATGAATAAGACTTAGTTCATCATCGACGGGGTTAAATTCCATTGCTGAAATGTATTGAGCGAACTGCGTAGACATCGAAACAAAACTACCTACCGCGGCTGTTTGTATAGCTACGTAACAGAAAGAGTCCGTGTGCACAAAAGATATATAAATATCGTCGGAAGAATTGATGGCGATACCGTAGCAATTATTCTGAGTGAGGTATAATGCCGCCGTGCTCGGAGTTCCAGAAGGAGTCGTTATTTTGTAAACGCCCTCAGTGGGTCCACCACTTGCCACAGTGAAAAACAAATCCCCGGACGAGTCGAAGGCTATATCCTGAATATCACCGGCGATCATTACTCCTGGGAGAGGCACCCCAGTGTCTACGAAAGTATCAGAACCGGACGCGGCCTTGTAGAGGTCTGTGTCGTGGAACAGAAACTTATCGCCGTTCGGTGCTATGGACAACGCGGCGGTTGATATAAACGCTTGGGTCAAAGCAAAATTTCCTGCACCCGCTGTCTGCTTGTAAATTCCTTCGTTGTAAACAAAGACGAAGACATCCCCCGAACCGTCTTTTGCTACGCAGATTCCTCTTATGTCTTTTTCCTTGAGGTCGGTTAGGTAGCTCCAGTCGAACGTTACATCTAAAGTGACGTCGATTGTGCTCCCGAGGGTGTAACTGTCATCGAACCCGACAATGTCCCCAGCAGTATTGTACGCGGTCACGATGATCGGAGTCGTATCGGTGAAGTCTAGGCGGTACCCAACTACTTTGAGGTCGGTAATTTCGTAATTCTGGACGAACGTGGCGTCCACTGATACCCAGCTGGTCTCGTCCACTACTACGCTGCCTACGACCGGGGGGACAACTGGGGGAGCGACCGGTGGCGCTGGGTCTGTGAATGTGTTCCCTGAAGCGTCTCGGACTATCGTGGTTGTGCCGAAACTTCCCCCGAGGACTTGCCCTGGGATTCCAGTAGAGCTGATTAACGGGTTTGATTGAGAGTACCCCACACTTGTCGCGAGGTAGTTGCTCGTCACAAATAAACCATTCGCTGTAGCGTACGCATAAAAAGAACGAAGGTCATCTTCGCAAAGCTCCAAGCTGGAAGCTAAGTGGTGGTCCACGAGATGGAAATACTCTGCGGTGGTTAGAGTATGCTTCCATCCGTGGCACGCAACCTGGCAGGCTCCGCCTATGAGGGGAAACCCGAGATCATACGCCATTAGGCAGGATCTCTGATCTCAACATCCCAAGTGGGGACTGTTAGGGGGTTGGTAGCGGTAAGCACCTGGGAGGTACACTCAGTCACATAGTAAAGAGTGTCGACGCCATTGCTCAGCGCAATATGCGTCGCAGTGCCGCTGTTGGTTATTGAGGCAATAACAACCTCGGGCACCGAAACCCGGCGACCAGACACGACCCCATCTGCAGGGGCCACGGCCGCGAAGTCCAGTACTGCTGAATTGGCCAACATATAAGTAGCGTTCGCCTCGGTGTACGTAGTAGGCTCTGCACTGCAGACGTGCAACTTGATGGTGTTGTCCATCAAGAAGTCCAACGCAGGGTCGAGGACTACATTGTTTACTGATTTTGCCAAGGGTCTACCTCCTTACGCTGAAGCGTTAAATGTGAAAGTTCCAGTATCCACGGTGATGGTGGCTCCTATCGCTACAGAGAGGCTGGACATCTGCATCTCACCGGAGGTTATCCCGCAGACCCCGTCCATGCGCACCGCAGTGGTGGACAACCCGAGCGTGTAGGCATTGGAGTGGAAGCGGAACCACCCGGCAGTACCGTTAGCCAGGCCTACGCCGCTCCACACCTCGGCGGCCTCTTTAGAAGACACCCCGGAAGCTGCAGTGGCGATGTTGAGCCCGTTCGTTGCGACCCCGGCCACAAAGGCGCCGGAAGAGATAGTTGCCCGCAACAGTAAGGTGCCTGTCTCCCCAGCGTCCGCGGTTGCGGGTTGGGAGCCGGTGTATATTTCAACAATACCGTTCCGGAGCAGCTCATCGAGGGAGCCCCCGCCTGTGGCGGAGCCGAGAACAACTTGGTCTCCAGCAATTTCGGTGGTGAACGACCCGGCCGGTACGTCAAGAGCACCCGCAGTTACTGCGGATATCTTAAGCCCAGAGAAATTATTGCTGGTTGACCCTGCTACTGATACATAGTCGCCAACCTCAAAACCGTCTGTTATAAAGCCACTGCCGGAATCGAGGATCTGATCAGCACCATCGGCACCGGTTCCATCGCCGAAAGAGTAAGTGATGCCAGTAACTAAATTCTCAGGATAGCTGTTACTGGACAGCATGTTATTCCTAAGTCCTGTTGAAAATCTTGTTGCCATGGTGGTACCCTCCTTTGGCTGGGTTACGGAGCTATGTTAACTACATACCGGTCTTTTACTATAGCACCGGACGCTCGCCGAGCATTCGGCAATACTAAATCATTTTCTGTTAAATTACGAAACATTCCTCCTGCTCCGCCCAAACAAATACCTTTACTCGTTGAAAAAATAACTGCCGGGGTATCCATTTCGAGATCGAGCAGCTCCGGTTGGCAGTGTGCTGCGCTGCCTTCCAGTGCCCCAGAAGCTATCTTAAGCTCCCTTCTCACTTCTCCCCATTTGTCCCCGCGGTAGAAAGCTACTGCACTCTCTGTGCCTACAAATAGCCCACCTACCACCGGCCAGAGCATTGTGATCCTGTCTTTCTCCATCCGGTATTTGGCCAGGTTGAACCTTCCATAGAACGAAGGCTCAGAAGCAACTATAACATTATCCAGTGCGATCAGCATGCGCCCAAAGGCCAGGGCCACTAAATGCCCGGCCGGAGGGTCTGAGAAAGTCACATTAGAAGTGGGTGCCCCAGATGTGCCGGCCACCCACGAGTTGTCTGTTGCCCCAACGACGTACCCTTTTTCGTACCCGTTGGTGTAGTACACGCGGTCCCCGACAGCAGCGTAGCTCATCTGAGCGCCGGGAGTGAGCCCACTGCGAATCAGAACTCTGGAGTAATCCGGGTAGAGCCTATAAAGCCCACCAGCTGCCACGAACAGGCAGGTCTCCCCGTCGCTCCACCCGGACGCTGACGCTTCCGCCCGCTTGCTGGTGAACCCTCTACACCGCGACGGTCGCCCAGTCGCATCGATGTCTACATTAACTGCTTGCGGTAATTGGCTTGCCCCGGTTTTTGGGTCGAAGGCTTGTCGAGCGGGATCTTTGGTGTTACAGAGCCCGATGGCACTGGCGAACAGTTGTCTGAATTTTGCCTTGGCCATTATGTACTGTAGGCAGCGTCGAAACCAATACCTACCTCCTGCCTGGTCAATCTGCGGAACGCGGTGGCAGCGTCACGGATGTACTGCGTGAACGCATCGAGGTGCTCACCGGCCTTCACCGGGTCTTGCATCTCCATGTCGTGGTGCATGAACGCTTTGTATGCTGCCCACTCAACCATGGCCCGGTGGAACTTCGCTGGTATCTCCGGCTCGGTGTCGTAGACAGAAGCAGTCTGATGATCGAGAGCGACCAACGGGTACCGCCACACTCTGAGAGTAAATGTCCGTATCGTGGTGGGGGTCGGAACCAGGGTAATAATTCCTGACTCCTGGTCCGCTTGCCAGTAACTGGTGTCCGCGGTGGAGTCACTGAAGTACACCGGGTACCGGTCGGTGACCCCAGGGCCGCGTTGGAGCTGCTCGTTGGTTCTCCCCAACCAGGTCGTGTTGGCCGCGTCGTACAACCCATCGATTTCTATAATTCTAGGATCGATCGTGTACGCCGCAGACCCGACAGTGGTGACCAGATTGAAAGTGACGAAGTCTCTGAAGAACTCAGTTCGCTCGCAGAATTTGTCCTGCCCTTCAGCGAGGTACGCCATTAACTCCGCGTCGCTCAGAATACCTCCTGACGCGGCGATGTTCGTGACCCCCTGCAATTCTGCGAGTAACTCAGTCCGGAGCATTGGTCACCTTACACTCTACGCCATGGGATAGCGCTGTAGTCCCGCGCCGTGGATATCAGCTCACCAGTAGCTTGATCGGTGGACTGGACGGTCCTGGTAGCGATGGCATTCTCAAGCACATGGACCACTGAGGCCGGCACATTTACTTTGACGCCACGCTTGATCTGGTATATTTTACCATTCACCCCGACCGGCTCGTAGTTTGGCATGCCCTCTACTTCATCGATCATAATGGCGATCTTGTCCTCTTTGCTGTTGGGGGCGGCGTCCTCTAAGATGACGTCCACCTTCGGCACGAACTCTTCTTCTTCCTTGCGCATGGCCGCTACCTGTGCAGCGACGGCCGCTTTGAAAGCGTCAGATTCAGTATCAACTTCCGGCGCGGCCTGGGCGGCAGGAGCAGTGTCCTTCAGGACATCTTCCAGCTCATCCCCTGTACCGAGATCAAGCCCGGTGCCAAGACCTAAATCATCCCCCGCCCCGGCTACCGGTGGGAGAGTTACTTTCTTATCTGCGTTCAGGCCAGCTACCCGCGCTGCTTCGGCGGCTTCTCTTTGCTTTTTTGTTGCCATGGTGTTCCTACCTCCCGTAGGGTTTATTTAATTGCGTCTCCAAACGCCTTTTTGAATTCTTCCTCACTGGAGTATTCTTCTTTCTCCAGCAGCGGTATAAGCGCTACAACCTTGGTACCAAGCTCGGCGGCATCCTTAGCAAAGAACTCCTCCTCAGCGTGGCGGGTGCCGTTATCACTTATGCAACCGCAGGATATTTCACTGGCTTTCTCTTTGCCTTTCTCCGCGATCTTGTACGGAGCCCTTACTTCAATGAGGAACCCATTCGCTATTTGCGACACTGAGAGCATTCTTTCATGGTACATTTTAGTTTCCTCACTCAAGTAAAGGCGGAGGGTTGCCCCTCCACCCGTTGGTCCTACTTACGCATTGCTGGCTGGGCGTGCTCCAGAAAAGTAGATGTAATCGACCGAAACATCAGTCGCTACATCCGCATCATCAGCGCTATTTCCCCCGATAAACGGAATGAGCAGGGAAGTAGTGGCAACAGCCAAGGCCAATGTCTTTACCAAAGTGCCGTCAATATACCACCGAGCAGTACCATCGGCATCTACCTCTATCCGGAGAACAGCGTAGGTGTCGGCAGTGGGGCCTGTGGTATGGGCGTCCTCGACAGCGTTTATCGTCCCACCGCTCTCGTTGCAGAACTGCCATTTGGTCGTGGCGGTCGCATCAGAGGAGAAGGCGAAGGCTACTGCGTTGGTGATAGTCAAACCACCGTCCGCAACAACCCCGCTGTTAACGGTAAACATGCTGCGCTCGGTAGCCTCGGCCAGAACATCGCTTAACCCGAAGTTCCAGCTCGTGCCGGTCAACTGGTCAAATGATACCCGGGTCTCAAAAACGGTCGTACCCAGGCTCACCAAAGAACCCTGCGAAAGCAAAATCAAGCTCAGTACAGAGCCGTCATCTGCAGCACCAGTACCACCGGAGCCCATCAGAACCTGACCCTCTGGGACCCCGGCGACAGTTGCGGCTGCGGTTGCATCTGCGTCTGTGCCGGCAAACACAATCCAGTTATTGGTCGTGTCGATGGCTGCGTCGAGAAAATCGTCGAAGACCTCATACCGTCCTCGGCCTGTTTCGATGTGCCCCCCGGCCGGCATCTTCACCTCACCAGAGCTATCAAGGACAACGGCCTTAGAAGGCGCGGCAGTGCCTTGGGTTACTCCCCCAACGACGTGGCGCTCAGCAGCAGACTGCTCGTTACCTGCGTGATCCGAAATAATGTCGGCAATCACTCGTTTCGCTTTTATTTCATGTACTCGCATTGCATTTCCTCCGTCGGCAGGGGGTTGTTACGCCCCCGCCAGGACTAAGAGATTATCGGGAAGCGACCCAGTGGGTAACTTTGGTGGTAACCTGGGTGGCTGTGCCCATCGTGAACCCGTTAGCAGTGGGAGTGACCCCTGCAGCGGCGATCAGCGCTTGGACAGCGCCACCGGCTAGGGACTTCACAAAGCTGGCATCGGCCATGGTGTCATACCACTCGCCGAGGAACACGTTGGTGTCAGCGCAATAAAACCGCACATGGCGCGGAACCCATCCGAGGGTGTTGGTGACTGCCACCGGCGTCGCGGCGGAAGTGAAAGACCCGGTTTTTTGGACTTGATCTGCGTAGTTCATGGTGCCTCCTGCATTTTTTAGAAAGCAAGAGGGGTCGCCCCCTCCTGCGTTAAGCTCTTACCTTCAGCTTATCCTTACAGTTCAGGAACCGCGGTTTCTACCCGGGCGCCCCAAAGCTGATTGAGGATACAGGCGGTGAAGTAGGTTTTCCAACCAATCCAACCGCGCTGACCGAGCTGATCACCTTCCCGAGACTCGCCCGGGTTCTTAACGAACGGCATCAGAGCAGCGGCGCCTTTCAGCGGGGTCACTCCGAACCAGTTGGCGCTGATGCAGAGGATCGGATAAACGTCAGCAGAAGTTCCTGCGTCAGAGATCATCTCCGTACCAGAGCCAGACTTAGCCCCACCAGCATCAACCCAAGAGGCGATGATGGTTGAAGTGATGTACCGAACGTCACCTACCGACCCGACTTCAGTTGGGTAGGGAGACATCCCGCCGCCGTAATCGACTACATCCTTGAAGCCTACCATCTCGCGGATGGTGGTTTCCAGATCCGGATGGATAGCGAAGATGAACGCCGGCTTAACACTCTCGGTGTTGAAAGCGGGGGTGCTGGACACTTTGGTGGTGATGGTCTTGGCGTTCTGACGTTTGAACGCCCGGACAACCTTCCGCTGGTCCGCAATGGTGTACGCGGTATTTACGTCCGTCCGCGCGGTGCCATTACTGTAGAACACATTGGTGCCGGCTTTCAGGATACCGAACAGAACGGTTTCCACGGTCTCCCCAGCCTGCTGCGCCAGGATGTCCTTGTACTCAGAAATGACCGGGTCCTCGTGGGTATCAGCCACGACATCGGTAATACCAACCCAAGCACCATACTGGGCCAGAGTTGCAGAGTAGTCGGTAGAGGTAACGGCGGTCGAACCGGGGGTTACACCCTCAGTAAGCGCAGTAGTGGCCGGGGCGAGCGCGGCATACCGACGAAACTTAATCGTCTTGGTTGAGTTTTTGGGGATCGGTTTGGGCTGCCCGAACTGCTGCAGTACCAAGGTTGGGTCGGCGCGCTTCAAAAGCTCTGCGGCCACAAACCCCAGGGTCCGGTATCCGATGTCACTGGCTGTCATGGTCATGGTGTAACTCCTCCTTTGGCTGGGATGGTACTTAGCGGTTACTGAATTGCGGCCGCTTCGTTAAACGCTCCATCAAAATCGTCTGCGTCAACACCGGTTGTCTTGACGGAAGACTTGCCCTTCACCCCCTCTTGGGATTCGAGCTTCTTTTTCCTCTCTGCTTCTTTGGCAACTCGTGCGGCTTTTACTGCCGACTCATCAACAACATTATCATCTTTTTTTCCTGCTTCGGCCCGCCCAGTGTCCCCTTTGAACACAGTGAGCAGCGCGTTAGTCTCGGCGGCGGTACCACTATCCAGCACCTGATTGTACCCCGGCTGGAGGAAAGCGGGCTGCTCTAATATCCAGGCTTCCACTTCCGGAAGAAGCTCGTAGGCATCAGCGTGCGCGGCCTTGACTTCAGTAGCGAACTTGTCCTTCGCGGTCTCCGCCGTAGACGAAGCGAGGGGGGCGATGGCCTGGGCAAACTCTGCTCGTACCGCAGCGACTCCCTCAGCGATGCCCTTGGCGATCTCCTGCTTCATCGTGACCAGCATGACGCGTTCTTTGGCAGCCAACGCGGCGTCGATATCTTTCCAGTCGCTCTTTAAAACACCGAGCGCTTTTTTTTCATCGTCGGTAAGCTCGCGTTCTTTCTTGGCCGCGGTCTCTGCTTCGGTTTTTGTTTTTTCAGCCGCGACCTTTAATTTGTCCTGGGCGGCGTCGTCAATGATTTTCTGAGCTGCATCGAGTTTCGCTTGCGCTGCGTCAGTAATGATTTTCTGCGCGGCGGTGGTCTTCGTGTCGTCAGCAGCCTTCGTGTCGTCAGCAGCCTTCGTGTCGTCAGCGGCCTTCGTGTCGTCAGCGGCCTTCGTGTCGTCAGCGGCCTTCGTGTCGTCAGCGGCCTTCGTGTCGTCAGCGGCCTTCGTGTCGTCAGCGGCCTTCGTGTCGTCAGCGGCCTTCGTGT
>JBFFMJ010000014.1:0-62076 GCA_041554195.1 Thiohalomonadaceae bacterium | reverse complement strand
CTACGTCACCAAGTACGACAGATTGGGTATTACTGCTCCCGAGGGTCTGACCTGAGTCAGAGAAGATACCAGCCCCATTGTTTAACCATACGGTATTACTCTGGTTAGCATTACCTACCACCAGATCGAGGTCACCATCGCTGTCCACGTCTCCCAACATCACTGATTCAGTACCACTGCTTCCAAGCGCTTGTCCTGAGTCAGTAAAAGTGCCAGCACCATCATTGAGCCAGATAATGTTTGCGCCCCAGTTACCTTCGACAATATCGAGATCACCATCACCATCCACATCGCCTAGTGCTACTGAGAGAGTATCGTTAACACCTAATGACTGACCGCTGTTACTAAAGTCACCAGCCCCATCATTAAGCCAAAGGGTACTGGCTTGTGCGATATTCCCTTCTACCAAGTCAATATCACCATCGTTATCCACATCACCAACAGCGATAGCATTGGTGTTATTGTATGAAATCATTGGCCCAATAAATCTAGCGGTAAGATTGTGGCAGTTAAGAGAAATATTATTGATGTTCTCCCCTGAAACAATGCCGCTTGCTCTACTTATATGGCACCCATGTCTGGGAGTGAGAGGGACTTCTTTGACAGTCACATCATAAGAACTACAGTCGGCTATCGAGGTTGGAAAGGTAAAACTGCCGTCGACATTGATTGCAAGATCATCACCACCATTGTTTTGTAGTACTAAGCCACTACCATCTAGCCCATTGACAGTACCACTGATGGTATAATTATCATTTGTGGCACAAGCACAAGTAACAGAAACACTATCGATGTTTGCTCCTGTGACAATCCCACTCCCACTTGTTACGGTACATATCTGAGCGGGTGTGCCAGGTTGCGTCAGCACAGAGACTGTGAATCTACTGCCGTCTGCAACGGGTGTTGAAAAAGTAAAATTGCCATCAGTGTTGATGGTCAGTTCATCCATACCATTGTTCTGTAGTACGAGTCCGTTGCCATTCAGACCTATAACAGTTCCACTTATAGTGTAAGCATTAACTGAGCAAATAACAGAGACATTGATTACATTAGCCCCACTAATTGTCCCAATACCATCGTTCACCGTGCAGGTCTGGGTGGGCAAACCTGGCTGGGTAAGAATAGAAACGGTGTAGCTGCTACCGTCGGCAAGGGCTGTAGCAAAGGTGAAGTTACCATTGTCACTAATGGCCAGGTCATCCCTACCGTTATTCTGCAGCACAAGGCCGCTGCCAGTCAGACCAGTGACAGTACCGCCGATAGTATAAGTACCACCTACAGTCCCTCCACCGCCACCGCCACCTGAACATGCACCAAGAAGTAATGATAGGAGTAGAGCAGTAGTAAGTCTGAAAAAAGAAATGCATCTCATCCCCTAATATCCCCTGTATATAATAATAGTAATTTACTAAGGTTAATTGTAGATGGCTTTTCACATATGGCATCACTGTCATCATATTGTTGCTAATTAGCAATAAAATATATTAATGGAATGTTGCTCTCTTGAAGGCGGTCACAACACTCCCCTCTCGTCATCAAGGTCATCTAAGAAAAGTTTTCTTACCTAAATCTCGTCTGCTATGTGACAGATAACAGCCATATCAACCTATTTGTCTTTAGGCCTGTTCCTGGCCGACTCCGGCTTATCTCAGCATCCACACCGTTCCACCACTCTCTTAATCCCCCTACGCAACCAAAGTGGAAGTTAACACTTTCTCACCCCACTTCCGCGATCAGGTGGCAACAGACATTAGTGGGCATGCGGCTCTGCGTCGTCATGATGGTTATGTGTCTCTGTCTTGGTGTTTGTCTGAATCTCATCGGTCAACGGCATTGAAGGTTCCGGGGCTGTTTTCTCTGCCATTGCATGATGGTTGTCATCTTCATCGTTACCATGTCCATGTTCAAACTCTCCAGCTATATGTCCATGCTTACCTGTGTTTGGCAGTGACTTAACACCGAGCCCGTAGCGGTAAACCACCTCTCCACCACGCCAGGCCGTTGAGCCCAGTGCCACCATGGCAACCAGTAGCAAGGAAAGGAGTAATGCGGAAGCCTCTTTGCCAGCACGGTGTCTGATAATTGACCAGACTGTTGCCAATAAGAACAGGCTTGCCGTGAGCTGTGCCCAGTTGCGGTGGTCTGTCATTGCCAGGTGTGACGGCTCATCGTGTAGCACGGTGCTGTAGGCATACCAGCCGGTCAACACGGTTAGCACGGTAATAGCCATACCCAGCCACAGATTCCAGCGGGCGACGATTCGCCACTGTTGTTTGAGTTGTGCGTTGGAGACAACCACACTCAAGAGGTAGAGTCCGGCCGCGACGCTGAGAAGTGCCACGGTGAAGTGAACAAATATGGGGTGCCAATTAGGAATAATCTCTATCACTTTTTTTATCCTCCCGCTTTCTTTTTATCCATCCGGTACCAGGCTTCATAAACCGGCTGCGGCCACTTGGCTTTAAACCAGGCAATGGTGTCGTCGATATCTTGATCACTCAGCCGGTCACCCCACGCAGGCATCTTGCCTTGTTCGCCGGGGCTGCCATTTTTTATCACATAGTGCAGCATTTTTTGAGGATGGTGCCAGGCGTGGCCTGTACCGTTTAGTGGCGGCGCGGGGAAAAACCCCTCCGCATCACGCGCACGCCAGTTTGGGTCGCCCTCTGCTCCAGCGCCATGACACTCGGCACAATTCGCCTGAAATAATTTTCCGCCACGACTGACCTGAGTGAAATCGGTCGTGCGCTCGATAGCTATCTCCTGTTGCGCCATTGGCATCGGCGGCATGGCCGTTGCCATGCCATCTTCATTTTGTCCACAGGCTATAAGCAACAGGCCTAAGGGAATTATTATTGCGGTCTTGATCATGATGACTCCGATAAAATCTAATTCGCCTGGCACCTCCCTGTGCGACAGCGTGTGGTAAGTGTTACAAAATTAACGACGGCCGCCGTATCCTGGACGGTGCATCATGCCCGGCCCCCAGAACGAGGGGGCATCATCGTCATCACTATCTGGACGTGTACCATATCCCGGGCCGTACATCATGCCGGGGCCCATACCGTAACCGGGACCATAGCCTGGTTGGTGCATCATCCCATGCCCCATGCCATAACCTGGACCGTAACCGGGGCCATACATCATGCCGGGACCCATGCCATAACCGGGACCGTAACCCGGGCCATGCATCATGCCGGGGCCCATGCCATAACCGGGACCGTAACCGGGACCATGCATCATGCCAGGACCCATGCCATAACCGGGACCGTAACCGGGGCCATACATCATGCCCGGCCCCCAGTTGTAGGTGTTGCCCGCTGGTGGTGTGGCGCTACTGCTGCCACGCTCATCATCGGCCATTAATGCGGGGCTGCTAAGGGTGAGGGTGATGACTGTAAGCATGGTCTTGAGTGTGTCTTTCATAACGATTACTCCTCTCAACTAAGGGTGCGACAGCGTGGTGCATGGCACCGACTGACGCTGAAATATGGGGGCTGAATTCCCGCCATAAATTTGATGTTCCACCGAGCAAGATGCAGGGCGGAACACCCTTGCTTAAAACCAGGCGCGGATCCCGGCGACAAACTGCGTATCCCCGGTATCGCCACCCGCCGCTTCAGCAAGGTCGGCGGTATTGCCGTATTTGCGCCACCCATTCACCCCGATATAAGGGGCAAACTCCCGGCGTATTTCGTAACGCAGGCGCAGCCCCAGCTCTATATCGGAAAGGCCCGAACCGGTACCGGTCTCCTGATCATCCCTGGCATGGAAGTTTATTTCGATCTCAGGCGACAGCACCCACCTTTGGCTGAGCATGTATTCATACTCGGCCTGTAGGCGTGCGCCGGCCTGCCCGGACTCCCCCACAAACAGGGTGGCATCAACCTCAAACAGGTAGGGGGCAAGACCTTTAACGCCGATGGCGAGCCAGTCTCGCTCCGGCACCGGCTTAATGTCCCGACGCCATCCGGCCTGGAGATCCCAGAACGGGGAGATGGCACGGCTGTAGAGCAACTGTAGTTCTGCCTCCTCGGTTTCACCAGCTACCACTTCACCTTCGCTTTTAAACCAGAGTTTGTTCAGGTCTTTTCCAATCCAGGCATCCACCTCCCACAGTGTGGGGTTATCACCGTCGGTCTCCCAGGTTTCCAGTTGATCGATGATGACCTTGGCGACGAGCGGGTCATCCGCCATCATGCCAGCGGCGAAGGCGTTGCCTGTGAGTGAGAGTGCCGTCATCGTAATGAGTAATTTTTTCATCGTTGCTCTCCTCTTCAACTGACGATGACGGTACGGAACATACCGAGCATGTGGTACAGCAGGTGACAGTGGAATGCCCAACCCCCTTCGGCGTCGACATTCACGCGATAGCTGATGCGTGAGCCCGGTTGAACCACAATCGTGTGCTTGCGTGGCAGCGCGTTGTTGTCACCGGTCTCCAGGTCGCTCCACATCCCGTGCAGGTGCATCGGGTGGTTCATCATGGTGTCGTTGACAAAGGTGATGCGCAGTCGCTCCCCCATACGAAAATGCAGGGGCTCGGCCTCGGAGTGTTTAACCCCGTCAATCGACCAGGTGTAGCGCCCCATGTTGCCGGTTAGGTGGAGTTCGATCTCACGGTCCGGCTCACGGTCATGGGCCGTTGAATAGAGGTTGCGCAGGTCTGCATAGGTCAGCACACGTCGGCCGTTATTTCGCAGCCCCACGCCGGGATCATCCAGTCGATATTGCGGGGCATCAGCGCGCATATCGACATGGGGGCCGTACTCCGTTGCAGCATGTTTAACGGGGCCAGCGATGAAATCAGAGGGCTTCGGGGTTATCGCTGTCATCGCCATCGCCGTACCGGCCGCCATCTGATGGCCGCTATGATCCATGCCATGCATCACATGAGCATCCGGCATCTGGTGCATCGAATGATCCATTCCCGACATCATCTCCCCATCGGGCATGGCATGTTGGCTGTGATCCATCGCGGCCATCACCGGAGCATCCGGCATCTGATGCTGTGAATGATTCATCGCTCCCATGTCATGACCACCATGGTCCATCATCGCCATTCCCATATCGTTGTGGGAAAGGCCGGGAACGGGATCTAACTCCGGGATCTCGGCCCGCATTTCATAATCGGGGGTCAAGGTGCCGCGGGCGTAACCGGAGCGGGCGATATCCTGAGCGAAGATGGTATAGGCCCGTTCCTCCATCGGTTCGACGATGACATCGTAGGTCTCTGCGACACCGATACGAAATTCATCGACACTGACCGGTTTGACGTACTGGCCATCGGCAGCGACCACGGTCATCTTCAGGCCTGGAATACGGACATCGAAGAAGGTCATGGCTGAGCCGTTGATAAAGCGCAGGCGGACCTTCTCTCCCTTCGCAAACAGCCCCGTCCAGCCATCACCCGGTGTCTGCCCGTTCATCAGGTAGGTATAGGTGTAGCCGGTGACATCGGAGAGGTCACGCTGGCTCATGCGCATCTGATTCCACATCTTGCGATCAGACCAGGTCGCCTCAAGCCCCTTTTGCTTAAGGTCGCTCATCAGGTCGCCGTGGGTACGCTCACTGAAATTGTAATAGTGGCTAAGCTTCTTCAGCTTTTTGTAGACATTGACGGGGGCCTCATCGCTCCAGTCGGAGAGCATCACCACATAGTCGCGGTCATAGCGAAAGGGCTCGGGCTCCTTCGGGTCAATAATGATGGGACCGTAGAGCCCCGTCTGCTCCTGAAAGCCCGAGTGGCTGTGATACCAGTAGGTACCGCTCTGCACCACCGGGAACTCATAGCTAAAGGTCGTGCCGGGTTCAATACCGTTAAAGTCTGTCGCGATACCCGGCACGCCATCCATGGCACTGGGCAGGATGATACCGTGCCAGTGAATCGAGCTGGTCACGGGTAAGTTATTGGTGACATTGAGTGTCACGCTTTCCCCCTCACGCCAACGTAATAGGGGGGCGGGTAGTGACTCATTGACCGTGGTGGCGATTCTTTTGCTACCGGTGAAATATACCACCTGATGACCAATATTCAGGTCAAAGCGGGGGCCGTGCAGGGTCTGCATTACCTGTGGCTGATGTGGCCGATGGCTGGCGGCCAACAGGGAGCCTGAACTCAGGCCCAGCCCTGCCATGGCCCCGCCCACGGACAGCCCCTGAACAAAACGACGACGCGACAGTGACACGCCCCCGTTAAATGTAGGGTGATTTTTCTTTCTCATGATGTACTCATCCTCTGCACATCAGACGCCGCAATTGCGTTACTGATGAGGTGTTAACAGGTAACTTTGGGTAAGATCTCGTTAACTCGGAGATCCCGTGCAGGGATTCAGTGCCGGGGAGGGCGATAGAGGGAGGGTGCGTGCTGGCTGGTAAAACCGTCAGTGGATGGACGTAGCGCTAAGGTCTCAGTAGCAAGGGTGCTGGAGGTGATAATGACCGGGAGTATGCCGACGACACAGCCAGTGCAGTGGCCCGCGGAACCGGCATGATGCGTACAACTGTCTTCCCCCAAATGCTGCTGGCAGTCGTGACTCAGCTGAGGGGGTGTTACGTTATTTTTCTCATCCTGCGGCGCCATTAACTGATGCATCTGATGCATACCCGCCTTTTGAGAAGGGGCATCCAGCACGGCCGCCACTGCACTCTGCAATGGAGAAAACCCCACAAGCAGCGCCAGTATTACAGCCAGAAATTTATCAGTCAGCGAACACATAAGAGTGATATAGGCGATTCATGCTCTGTTTTCAATGGTTCTCTATTGGTCAGTGGCAATCGGGATAAGTTCAAGTTGCGCGGTGCCTAGCATGAGAATCACTTCCGTAAAATGTGGTCAATAAAGCAGAGCTCGGTGCTTAAGTTCCCGCATGCACACCATCAGTCAGTCACCAGTTATCAACTGGTCACAGTATCTGCTGTTTCACCCCAGACCTCCCTACCTTCACCGGCTTCCTCATAAGTGCGCCCGTCACGTATATGGTAGATGCGTTTAAAGGTGGGGATGATCTTCTCATCGTGGGTGACGACAATGATCGCCGTTTTGTACTGCTCAGCCATTTCGTTCAGGATACGGATCACGGTTAAGGCGCGGTCACTGTCGAGTGGGGCGGTGGGCTCGTCGGCCAGGATCACCGGGGGGTGGTTAGCCAGTGCACGAGCGATGGCGACCCGTTGCTGTTCACCGCCAGAAAGCTCTGATACCCGAGCCATGGCGCGATGCTCGACATCGAGTGCCTTGAGCAGTTCATGGGCACGCTCTCGTGCCTGCCCATTAGGCACCCCGGCAAGCATCTGTAACAATGCCACGTTGTCGGTGACATCAAGGAAGGGAATCAGATAGGGGGCCTGAAAGACAAAACCGATATTGTCCCGCCGCAGCTCACTCAGGTTGGGGATTTTCCACGCCTCATCAAAGATGGTTGTACCGCCCAGAGTCATCTTTCCTGCTGTCGGTTCGATCACCGCACCGAGACACTTAAGCAGGGTACTCTTACCCGAGCCGCTGGGGCCGATCAGCCCCACCACCTCACCGGGGTTAACGTGCATATCGACCCCCTTGAGGGCATCCACGGCGGCATCACCCTCGCCGTAACGCTTGCGTAAGCCCTCAATGCGAATGGCTAACTTTGACATCGCTTAACCTCCAATCGCCGTGGCGGGATCAATTTTCAACGCGGCACGAATCGCAATGGTGCTGGCAATAACGCATATGGTCATTACGATAAAGAGCCCCTTCACCGCATCGTCGGTGAGCAGCAAGACATACTTTGGGAAGACCGGTGCCCAGAGTGTGGCAGCCATTTTGCCAACCATAAATCCAATCAGTCCCAGGCCGATCGCCTGCTGCATAATCATCGCGGCGATGGTGCGATCCTTGGCACCGATCAGTTTCAATACCGCGATCTCACGTACCTTATTCATGGTCATGGTGTAGATGATGAAGGCGACGATAGCCGCGCTGACGATGGCCAGGATGATCAGAAACATCAGGATCTGTTTTGAGGCGGTGGCGATCAATTTTGCGACCAGGATCTCTTCCATCTGGGCCTTGGTATGGGCCTGGAGGTGTTTCCAGCGCCGGATCTCCTCGGCTACCTGATTCTCATCGGCACCGGGGGCCAGACGCACCAGGATAGCGTTAACGAAATGGCTGCTTGTCTGACTCGCCTGAACCGCCTCCAGCAGGCCGGGCACACCGGGACGATTGAAGGCGGGGTTGGCAGCGGTGCGCGAGCGCTCGTTCAACAACGCCTCGTTGTCCTTGAGAAATTGCGTCTCCTGCGCATCCCTCAGGGGAATAAATAGCATCGGGTCGCCACCGGAGGAGACCATGCGCCGTGTCAGACCAACCACGGTGTATTCATTGCGGCGAATGCGAATGCGTGCCCCCAGCGGCAGTCCGCTCTTCACATCGGCCACCGCCTCGTAGTGGGAACGGCTAATGGGACGACCGGCGATAAGATAGTCGGGCTCACCCGGACGACCCGGTTCGAAACCCACGACCATCACCCGTGTCTCCGTATCGGCGTGGCGTATCTGCATAGTGAGATAGGTCACGTTGCCCGCCTCGGCGACGCCGGGGATCCCAGCGATGCTGCGGTAGAGATCATCGCGCACACTGGAGGGCTCGGCATACGGCCCCAAAGTATCCTGCTGCACCACCCACAGATCGGCACCGCCGTTCTGTATTAGCACCTTGGCATCATCGACCATGCCCCGATAGATCCCCGCCATCGAGAGAGTGACGCCGATCAACAAGCCGAGGCCAACACCGGTGAAGACAAACTTTCCCAGGCCGTCATAAATATCGCGTACCGCGAGGTTAATCATAACGAGGGATCAGTTCACGGAGATCAGAGAAGAGACGACTTTTATATTCGCCCCCACAGCAAGTGCCTGCTGAGAGTGAACCACCACCTGCTCATCCTGTAACAGACCATCACTGATTTGCACACGACCGTCGAGTGTAGTCGCCCCGAAGCGAACCGCACGGAAGGTGATGCTCTCATCGTTCAACACCCATACCCCTTCTTGCTGCGCTACCCTGCGTCGAGCGGCAGCAGGGATCCAACGTGCGTTTTCAATCTCCTCGGTCCAGATGGTCACCTCCACCAATTCGCCCACCGGCACATTGACGGGGGGCTGATCAAAACGAAGATTAACACTACGCTCCTCAGTTATCGGGTCGCTAACCCAGTCGAGCCGTGCCACTTTAGCTGGCTGCGGCGAGTTGGGGGCCGAGCGTAATACCACCTCGGCCCGCTGGTCGACACGGATACTGCCGGCTTGACGCTGATCGATACGGGCACTGACCCACAAACTGGCTGGATCGATAACCTCGACAATCGACTGCCCGGCAACCATGGTGGTTCCGGGTTCGGCATGACGGGCAGTGACGATGCCATCGACCGGGCTGGTTAGACGTAACTGTTCGCGCAGTTCACGAACCCCATCGGCATCAGAGAGCGCCCGTTCCCGATCATCGTGTGCCGCCTGGAGGTTAGCAAAGGAGCCATCCACCGCAGCACGGGTTGCGTCTACCTCATAACGTTTATTCAGGATATCCTGCTCACTCACGTGTCCATCCTTGCGCATCTGCTCGTAACGCCGCAGTTCAGCCTGGGCCAGTTTGAACCGACTCCTGGACTCTGTCAGTGAGGCCTGCGCTGCACGCTCCGTATGCTCTGCACGCTCAGCCGCGAGGCGGGCACTTTCGACGCGTTGGTGCAGATCCACCGCCTCCATTTGCGCCAGCAATTGTCCCGCTTGAACCCGGTCACCCACATCGACCCGCACCTCGGCGATCCGACCTGGCGTGGTTGGACCCAGCACATAGCTGCGCTGCGCCACCACCGTGCCAATGCCGAACACCGAAGTACCCAAAGTACCTGTAACGGGTTTGGCGACCGTGATCTTAATCGGAGCCAAAGGCCCCTCGGTGGCAACCACCCAGCCAAAGGTGATAAGGATCAACAACCCAATCAGGGCCAGTCCCCACTTGCTTTTCATTACTGCCTGCATTGATGCATACCTTGATTTACCGGGGAGAGTATTGAGTTCCGACAAATCCTTGCGGTTACACGCGCTCAACCATGGTGCGCGTACCGACACCCAGGATAGATGCCAGCAGGCCGATGGTTACCCAGAGACCCGAACGCACTGACATTGCCACGACGGTCCGCATCTCATAGGCACCATCGTTCAGCACATGAAGCCCAAAAGCGACAAAGACGGCGATCGTGGCCACGGCGATCAGGGCGGCCAACTTTCCCGCCCATGGCTGCTGTTGCCAGAGTCCTACCCCCGCCACAATGTATGCAAAGCCCGCCATGAAATTGAACCAGAGCACGAAGGGCACGTAGTTGCCGGCGGCCTGGTGAGCCGCACCGTCGGTGAACAGAACCATACCGCCAGACTTGAGGGTCAGCATGCCAAAAACAACGGCAATAATGGCAAACAACCGGAATACGATTGTGTGTTCAAATTGTTTATTTATCATGAGTCACTCCTGCTTGGTTTTTGCTGGCCGAGTTTCCAGCGATTATGCCAGTCGAGATAAGTATCCAGAGCATGAGTGGTATCATTATCAGCGCAGCTCTGGTCGTTCAGTTTTTCTACGGCAGTTGTTGCGAGAGAACGTCGAGCGGTAGCCTGCGAACGTTCGCTACCCTCCTGTCGAGACTTGTCACCATGCCCACTACTGCCGGCACTCGCCATTGATGAGAGACCGATGAGCGATGTAATAACAGAGGCGAGCAACACACTCTTAATCGCCATTTTCACATTAACTATAACCATCACCTCTTTACTCCATTTATTCTCTTCGTTAACCATGACGCTCCGCGCTACGGTTTATATAATGGATAAGCGGCCATATCTCATTAGCGAAGAGCACCATGTTTAAGCGCCGTGACGCCATTCCACCTTTACCGCCAACAGTCATTAATGGCCACGTCCCCGACCACCACCGTCACCGCCACTGCGCGAGCCGTAGCCAGAACCGTAACCTGCGCCACCACCTTCTGAGCCACGGCTATTGCCCTGTCCATAGCGATACTTATTGCCAGAGCCTTCGCCACTGCCCATCCCATAACGGTATTTGTTGACAGACCCTTCACCACTGCCCTGTCCACTACCATTGAGTTTTTTGTAGAGCGCGCGTTCTTCGGCACTCATCGACTGCATACGAGTTTGCATCGCAGTACGTCGCTGTTCCATTGACTGACTTTCCGTATCATCGCCGTCCGCCACGCTGATAGCGCTATTCAGTAGGAGAAGTGAACCACCAATGAATACCAGTGTTTTAATCATCTGATTTTTCTCTTGTCGTCTATTTGTCGGGTTTGCTACTGTGGTTATGCAATGCAGCTAGCGATTCAGGAATTCACCACGATGGTCATCATGACAGCAAGCTGTTTCATAACTATTTCTCTGGGACGGTACTTTGTTACAAAATATTTCAATGGAAAGGTATAACGCTGGTGAGTAGTAAACACGACAACGAAACGCTGCTGATTGTCGATGATGATCTGCGTCTGCAACAGTTGCTATCGGAGTACCTTGCAGAGCAGGGCTATATCGCCGCTGCGGTGGGCAGTGGTGAAGCGATGAACCGCTGGCTTGAGGAGCATCATGCTGATCTAATCATCCTTGATCTGATGTTGCCCGGAGAAGACGGCCTGTCCCTGGCACGCCGGCTGCGCAGTAACAGCGATATTCCAATCATCATTTTATCGGCCCGTGGTGAGGAGTTAGACCGGATCATTGGCCTGGAGGTCGGTGCTGATGATTATCTGTCCAAACCCTTCAACCCCCGCGAACTGCTGGCGCGTATACGAGCGGTTTTGCGCCGTGGCAACGACGCTCCGGCAGATGAACCGCAGGATACGGAAGAAAGACACGTCACCCATTTTGGAGAGTTCGAGCTTAACCACATGACTCGAATCTTGTTGAAACAAGGTGTTGAGGTAGAGCTTACCAGTGGTGAGATGGCGCTACTCATCGCCCTGGCCGAACACCCGAACCGGGTACTGAGCCGTGAACAACTGATGAACATGATCAACGCCGGCGAGAGCAGCGATCCCTTTGATCGCAGTATCGATGTGCGTATCACCCGCCTGCGACGTAAGGTTGAACAGGGCAACACCAAGCCACATTTTATACGCACCGTATGGGGTACAGGTTATCGTTTTACTCCGGATGGAAAACATGATTTATAAAAAGCCAATCCCATGAAATTGCCTAATACCCTGTTTTCCAAGACCGCCTCGACCCTCATCATCACCCTGGTGCTGCTGTCGCTCATCACATGGGCTGCCGCGGCCTATTTCCTCCTCATCCCGGTGGGCAAACGCTCTGCCGATGACCTGGCGGCACTGCTGATCCTCTCGGCCCAGACCTGGACCGAGCTGCCACCACAAACACGGCCAGACTTTGAGGCCGAGTTAATCACGGCCCATGGCCTCAAACTACTTCGTCCTGATTCACCACTATCTGAACCGGATAGCCTCCACCCCTATCAACTGCTCCTGCAACAGGCACTGCTGCGGCGTCTTGGCAAAGATAGTCGAATACTGATCGGCTCCAATGGAGAGAAGCCGAACTGGATCTGGATCGATATCCCGATACATCAGCAAACACTGCGATTTGGTTTTTCAAAACAGCGCATAGGTGCTCGCCCCCCCATTGCATTTTTGACCATAGCAATCGCCATTCTGGTACTGTCGATCGTTGCAGCACTGTTTATGGCGCGACGACTCTCTCGCCCTCTATCGGCACTTTCAGCAGCCACCAGTGCCGTGGGCCGGGGTGAAAAACACCCTGCGCTGGATGAACATGGGCCCGACGAGATCGCCACTCTGGCACGTAATTTCAACCGCATGGGGGATGAGGTATCAGGACTATTGGAGAATAGAACCACATTGCTGGCCGGGATCTCTCATGACCTACGTACCCCGTTAACACGCATACGCCTCGCCCTGGAGCTACAGCACGGTGAAATGGATAATTCACTGCGCTCAGGCCTTGAGGGTGATTTAGCGGAGATGGAACAACTACTAGAGCAGTCACTCTTACTGGCTCGTGGTGTTCAACAGGAAGAGCCGCTTCAGGAGCGTGATCTGGCTGTCCTGCTCGCGACCCTGGCCGCACAGATAGAGGTTGATTTTGAAGGACAGTATCCTGGTAACGGATGCCGCATCGAGTTTCATATGGATGAAAGCCTGAACCACAAATGGCTCTGCTCTGTGGCAGAACAGAGTCTACTTCGCGTGTTACAGAACTTGATCGAAAACGCGCTACGCTACGGCAACAATAAACCCGTCACGATTCAACTTCAGCAACACGATGGCAAGCCCCTTATTTCGATTTTTGACCGAGGCCCGGGGATCCCTGAAGACAAACGTGAAATGGTTCTACGGCCCTTCTACCGACTGGAGGTTTCGCGAAACCCGATGACGGGTGGCAGTGGTCTCGGTTTGTCTATCGTACAACAACTCTGTCAAACCCAAGGCTGGAGGGTTACGTTCCATCCACGTAGTGGCGGTGGCAATGAGGCACGTCTTTTACTAGGACGCACTTAATAATATTAATTCCATTCCGGAACCCTGTAGAGCCATACCGTGCAGAAGACTTAAGCTACCGCCTCTTCATGCAATTTATCGCGCACGGCCATCAGCACTTCTCCATAGGTATTATGCCCACGGGTATCGCGACCACACCCCCAGTAGTAGTCATATTGGCTGGTCTCCATAATCAACATCTCGCCGGTATCCAGTAACGCCTGTGCTACCTCCTGGTGGCTGCGGCATTTGGTGTATAGGCCGCGTGTCATATAGGTGGGACGCAGGCGGTCCCAATCTTTGCGTCTGCCATGTTTTTTGCTCTTGCCCAGCTTTGCGGCATCCGCCGGGTGGGGGCTCGTCCGTATCTGCTCACGATAGTCGGCGTCTTCAAATTTCATCGCCTGATAGTAGTGTTCTACCGAGGGCCACTCTGCGCCATCCAGTTCGATGGCGTGCCGGGAGTAGCTGGATAACAGGTGGTTGGGATCCTGTCGTGATAGCGTCACACGCTGTGCTTGTTGGCTGCCGAATACCATCGTTGTTCCTCAACTGTTTTTCTCTTCGATGACTGAATCATAACCGCTAATGCATCCTGCCGCCCGCTTGCATCAGCCCCTGTTTCCAATACACTCAAGAGACGACCAAGCTCTTCATTAAAGGATGAAACACGATGCAGTGGGTGAAACGTTTTTCTGAACTGGGAATTAATGATGTACCCCTCGTAGGCGGCAAGAACGCCTCGCTGGGGGAGATGTACCGCGCCCTGCAGGGTGAGGGGATCAAGGTGCCCAACGGCTTTGCCACCACCGCCGCGGGATTCCGCCTCTATATCGAACACAATAATCTGCATCAAAAGATCGCCGCCGAGCTGGAGCAGCTCGATACCCGTAATGTCGATGCCTTGCAGGTATCGGGGGCAAAGATCCGCCAGTGGATCATGCACGGTGCGATGCCCGATGAACTGGCTGTCGATATTCGCGAGGCCTACAAGGAGCTGGAGGCGGAGTACGGTGAGAATACCGATGTCGCGGTACGCTCCTCGGCCACCGCCGAAGACCTGCCCACCGCCTCCTTCGCCGGGCAGCAGGAGACCTACCTCAACATTCGCGGCACCACCAACCTGCTGGCCACCTGCAGGCAGGTGTTCGCCTCGCTGTTTACCGACCGCGCCATCTCCTATCGCGTCGACCAGGGCTTTACCCACATGGATGTGGCGCTCTCCATCGGGGTGCAGAAAATGGTGCGTGCGGACCGCGCCGCCTCCGGGGTGATGTTCTCCATCGACACCGAGACCGGTTTTCGTGATGTGGTCTTCATCACCGCGGCCTACGGTCTGGGAGAGAATGTGGTACAGGGGGCGGTCAATCCGGATGAGTTCTACGTCTTTAAGCCGACGCTGGCTGAGGGTAAAAAGCCGATCCTCAAGCGCCAGTTGGGTGATAAGGCGCTGAAGATGATCTACACCACCGATCCGATGGCCGGGATGTCCACCGTCAACGTGCGGGTGCGGCTGGAGGAGCGGCGTCAGTTCGCCATCGACGATGAGGATGTATTGCAGCTGGCACGCTACGCCGCCAGCATCGAGAATCATTACGGCCGTCCAATGGACATCGAGTGGGCCAAGGATGGCGACAGCGGCGAGCTCTATATCGTGCAGGCACGGCCGGAGACGGTGCGCTCTGCCGATGATGTCAACATTCAGGAGATCTATCACCTTAAGTCGCGCGGCAACATACTCACCGAGGGCAAAAGCGTGGGACAGAAGATCGCCACCGGTCAGGCACGGGTGATCCTGGAGGCCTCGCACATGAACGAGCTGAAGCCGGGTGAGGTGCTGATCACCGACATCACCGACCCGGACTGGGAACCGGTGATGAAGATCGCCTCGGCCATCGTCACCAATCGCGGCGGGCGCACCTGTCACGCGGCGATCATCGCCCGCGAGCTGGGCATTCCGGCAGTGGTCGGCACCGGCGATACCACGCAGACGATACAGACCGGGCAGTGGGTCACAGTCTCCTGCGCCGAGGGGGACTCGGGTTACGTCTACGAGGGGATACAGGAGTTCGAGATCGAACGTATCGACCTTGGCAAACTGCAGAAGCCGCAGACAAAAATCATGCTCAATCTTGGCAACCCTGAGCAGGCCTTCGAGGTCTCACGCCTGCCCTCCGACGGTGTGGGGCTGGCACGCCTTGAGTTCATCATCAATAACGCCATCAAGGTACACCCACGCGCCCTCATCGAGTTCAATTCGCTGGACGAGGAGACGCAGCTGAAGATCGAGAAGATCACCGCCGGTTATCCCTCGCCAAAAGAGTTCTTTGTCGAGCGCCTGGCCGAGGGGGTGGGCACCATCGCCGCTGCCTTCTATCCGCGCCCGGTGATCGTACGCCTCTCCGACTTCAAATCGAACGAGTATGCGCAACTGGTGGGCGGCGAGCGCTTCGAGCCGAAGGAGGAGAATCCGATGATCGGTTTTCGCGGCGCCTACCGCTACCCTTCGCTGGATTTCGCCGAGTCCTTCTCGCTGGAATGCGAGGCGATGAAGATGGTGCGCGAACAGATGGGGCTGGATAACGTCGCCCTGATGGTGCCCTTTGTACGCAGTGTCGATGAGGGGCTGCGGGTGCTGGAGATCATGGAGAGGAACGGCCTGAAGCGCGGGGAGCATGATCTTAAAATCTACATTATGTGCGAGATCCCGGCCAACGCCCTGCTGGCCGATGATTTTCTTCAACACTTCGACGGCTTCTCCATCGGCTCCAACGACCTGACCCAGCTGACCCTCGGCGTGGATCGCGACTCAGGACTGGTCACCGGCATCGACGAGCGTAACCCGGCGGTGTTAAAGCTGATGGAGATCGCCATCGAGGCCTGCCACCGACACCACAAATATGTCGGGATCTGCGGCCAGGCCCCCTCTGACTTTCCCGAGATCACCGAATGGCTGGTGGAACACGGCATCGAATCGATCTCACTCAATCCGGATAGCGTGCTGCGAATGACCCAGGTAGTGCTGGAGATGGAACAGCGGCTCGGTAAATAGCAGGCAAAAAAAAGCACGATGAGGACATCGCGCACAAGAGGGATATAGCACTAGGAGGTAATTCTGTTGGCATCCTTATCAAAGGGTGGAGAACTACTGCTTTCTCCGTGCCAGTGAGTACATTATTCCGCAACAGCCGTTTTGGGAATATCCTAATTTGTCCGCAAAATGCGTAGGTTTTACTCCTACAAAACAGGGGGCTACAACGAAAACGGGCCGCCCAAAGGCGACCCGTTTTTTGCGGGAGCGAGACGCGCTCAGCTGTGCATCAAATTAAGCTGCTTGGCAATGATGTCGTGGTTCAACCACAATACCGGCGCACTCGGTGCCGACATTTCGTGGAACATCAACGGGCCGGTTCCCTCCAGCACCAGGGCGCTGAGCACATCGGTCACCAGCGCCTTGCGATCCTTGTGCAGGGCGGTGATCTCCTCGGAGGTGCCAACCATTACCTCGGCCAGCTCCTCCGTGTTATCCATCGGCCATGCCTCATAGTTGCGGAACTCGGTGATCACGCCATGGGCATTGTAATCCACGATCTTCTGCAGCAGATCCTCCAGTGAGGTACCCTCATCCAGCAGTTCACGACAGGCATCCCACTGCGCCTCGGCCCATTCGCCACCACCCTCTTTTTTCAGCGCCTTGAGCAGCGGAAACAGCGACAGCTCAACACCAACGAAGATGTCTGAAGAGTTGGTGCGGATCTCAGGGCAGTTGAAAACGGTGGCCTTCACCCCCTGCTGCCACGCCTCTTCGGCGACGCGCTCCAAGCGCATCTTGGCGTAGCCCTGGGTGTAGTTGGTGTAGGTCTGCCACTGGTACTCACCGTTGATCAGGATCTCGGTACCGTGATAACCATAGGCGCTGTAACGCACCTCACCACCGCTCTTGTCCAGGCGCTGGCGTAGCGCCGCGGTCCCCTCAATCAGGTACTGAAAGGAGTTGGCGGTCACCTCATCGAAGTTCATCATAATGAGCTTGCCAAGGTCACTGTCGAGCAGCGCACGGGAGGACATGAAGCGCTTGGGGCCACGTCCCTTGTAGATGCGGTTGGCAATGGCGAGGAACACCTTCACCTTGGGGATGCCGCCGGCCATGGTGTGCGCGAAGTAGGCATTGGCACCATCGGGGATAAGCCCCTCCAGCTCACTGACTACCTGGGCCAGTGAATCCTTAAAACGCTTGATCCCGACCTCACGGCAGCGCTCGATCTGCGCCCAGTCAAGCTTCTCCTCCTGCCAGTTCTTGATGGTCAGGGGGGCCAGCAGGTCGGTGGGGGTTGGCTCGCCCTCGGGGGCGTCGAGGTCAAAACCGGCCATCATCGGTACGTTGATGATGCGACCGCCCAGATTAGCCTCGGCCGCGGCATGCTCTTCGGCAGTGAGTGGCCGCAACTTGTTATCTTCATCACGGCGACCGACGGTGATGCCGACGATGGTCATGCCCGCGGCACGTGCCTCGTCAATCAGGCCGTTCACATAACCACGGCCAAACAGCTCACCGAAGAGGACGAAAACATCCCCCTGCTTGAAGATATTTTGTTGCGGAATTTCACGAAGCGGCGTCAATTGGGTCATATGGCACTCTTGCTCTTAATTCTGATTTCCCCACGCCAGCCCAGAGGCCTGTTCGGCCTAATCAAACCAGCGCGGTTTCAAGCTCGGCAGTATAGCGCAATTCCCCTAGTGCTTTCATCGCTTTATCCTGACTATCGTCACAAAAAAGGCGCTGTATCAGCGCCCTTTCTGCCTTCACACCCCGTTGCTGCCAGCTCAGCCTGCCATCCGCCTGTACATAAAGGCGTAGTACATCACCGGAATGACGATCAGCGTGAGGATGGTGGAGACCAGAATACCGAAGATCAGCGATATTGCCAGGCCGCCGAAGATCGGGTCATCGATGATGAAGAAAGCCCCCATCATCGCCGCCAGCCCGGTCAACACAATCGGCTTGGCACGCACTGCACTGGAGTTGATCACCGCCCGCTCGAAGGCGGTGCCCTCCTCCACCTGCTGGTTGATAAAATCCACCAGCAGGATGGAGTTGCGTACGATGATCCCGGCCAGCGCGATCATGCCGATCATCGAGGTGGCGGTGAACTGTGCATCCATCCCGAGGGCGTTGAGCAGTGCGTGGCCCGGCATCACCCCGATCACCGTCAACGGGATGGGGGCCATAATGACGATGGGAATAAGGTAGCTGCGGAACTGCGCTACCACCAGCAGGTAGATAAGGATCAGTCCCACCGCGTAGGCCAGACCCATGTCACGGAAGGTCTCGTAGGTCACCTGCCACTCGCCATCCCACTTCACACTGTAGTCATAGGGATTTTCCGGCGGGTTGATGAAATTCTGTTCTAGCAATCCCCCCTCCGTCAGCGGTTTGTCATGCAACTGACCGACCATGTCGAACATGGCATAGAGCGGACTGTCCAGTTCACCGGCCATATCACCGGTGACGAAGACCACCCGCTGCAGATCCTTGTGGTAGATGGCGTTTTCACGTTCGGTTTTAATCACCGTGGCTATTTCCGAGAGCGGCACTAGCTCGCCACTACTGCTGCGCAGGCGCAGGTTGAGGATGCTGGTGATATCGGCCTTATCAGCCACCGAGTACTCCATGCGAATCGGCACCGGATACTTGGCATTGGCATCGTGCAGGAAACTCACATCCTCGCCCGACAGCGCGGTATGCACCGCCGCCACCACCTTCTGCTGCGGTACCCCGAGCAGCGCTGCCTTCTGCTGATCCACCTTGAGGATCAGCTTCTCGGCGGGGGACTCCACGCTGTCGTCGATGTCGATAACATCGGCGGTTGAGGCAAAGACCTCACGCAACGAGCTGGCGATGCCGATCTGGCCCTGATAATCGATGCCGTAAATCTCCGCCACCAGCGGCGACTGTACCGGCGGGCCGGGGGGCACCTCGACCACCTTTACATTGGCATGATAGCGCTTGCCGATCTCCTGCAATGGCCCGCGTACCGCCAGCGCGATCTCATGACTCTTGCGCTCACGGTGATGCTTGTCTATCAGATTGACCTGCAGGTCACCCATATTGGCCCCTTCACGCAGGTAATACTGGCGTACCAGACCGTTAAAGTTGATCGGCGAGGCACTACCGGCATAGGCCTGGTAGTCGGTCACCTCGGGCACGGTGGCAAGGTAGTCGCCCAGCTCGCCCATCACCCGCGCGGTCTGCTCGACACTGGTGCCCTCAGGCATATCGATCACCACCTGAAACTCCGATTTATTATCAAAGGGAAGCATCTTCAGCACCACCGCCTGCAACGGCACCAGCGCCACCGAGAGGGCGATCAGCAGCAGGATGGCGCCGGTCATGCCCCAACGAGCCTTACGTCCCTCCGCCGCGCGCAGGAAGGGGCCGACGGTGCGCTCGAACAGGCGGTACATTTTGCTATCGCCGTGATCATCGTGGGTGTGAGAGAAGTCAGCCCTGGCCAGCACCAGATTCGACATCCACGGGGTGACGATGAAGGCAACCGCCAGCGAGATCACCATGCCGATGGAGGCATTGATCGGGATGGGACTCATATACGGCCCCATCAGACCGGTGACAAAGGCCATCGGCAGCAGCGCGGCGATCACGGTGAAGGTGGCAAGAATAGTCGGTCCCCCCACCTCATCGACCGCCAGCGGGATCGCTTCGAGCAGCTTTTTGCCCCCCATCGACATGTGCCGGTGAATGTTCTCCACCACCACGATGGCATCATCGACCAATATGCCGATAGAGAAGATCAACGCGAACAGCGAGACCCGGTTGAGGGTGAAGCCCCAGGCCCAGGAGGCGAACAGGGTAATGGCGAGGGTGATCACCACCGCCATGCCGACGATAAAGGCCTCGCGGTAACCGAGGGCGAAGAACACCAGCACCACCACCGAGAGTGTGGCAAAGATCAATTTGGTAATAAGCTTCTGCGCCTTCTCATCGGCGGTGGCCCCGTAGTCACGGGATACCGTCACCTCGATCCCATCGGGGACGAAGGTGCCCTTGAGGGCATCAAAACGGGCGATCACCTGCTGGGCGATCTGTACCGCATTGGTGCCCGGCTGCTTGGCGATGGCCACCGTCACGGCAGGGAAGCTCCCCTCGCCCTCGATACCCTTGGCAGCGGCCGCCGGACCGGTACCGAACCAGACGTACTGCTCGGCCTGATCCGCGCCCAGACGGATATCGGCGACATCACGCAGATAGATGGGATTACCCTCCCGCACCCCCACCACCAGCGAGCGAACCTCCTCGGCAGTGGTAAGGAAGGTGCCCGCCTGCACCGGGATCTCACGATTATTGGCAACCAGCGAGCCCGAGGGGCGGGTGGCGTTGCTCACCATCAGCGCATTGCGCAGGTCATCCATGGCGATGCCATAACCGGCCAGACGCACCGGGTCGAGGGTGACGTGTACCACCCTGTCCGGCCCGCCGATGGTGTAGATGTCGCGGGTACCCTTGACCCGTTTCAACTCCGCCTCCACCGCGTGGGCCACCTTCTTCAGCTCATGGGTGCCAACGTTCTCATCCTTACTCCACAGGGTAAGGGTCACAATGGGCACATCGTCGATCCCCTTGGGCTTGATGATCGGCTGCATAACGCCGAGATTCTGCGGCAGCCAGTCCTGATTGGAGAAGACCGCGTTGTAGAGGCGCACAATGGCCCCGGTACGATCCTCACCCACCTTGTACTGCACGGTGAGCACCGCCATGCCGGGACGCGACACCGAGTAGACGTGTTTCACCCCCTCGATCTCCGAAAGCACCTGCTCGGCGGGCAGAGAGACCAGATTCTCCACCTCCGTGGCCGAGGCCCCCGGGTAGGCGATGAAGATATTGGCGAAAGTCACATTGATCTGTGGCTCCTCTTCGCGGGGAGTAATCATCACCGCGAACAGTCCCAGCAGAAAACCGACCAACGCCAGCAACGGCGTGATCTCGGTGGTTAAAAACTTGCGGGCGATGCTGCCCGATATCCCCAGCTTTTGTGTCATTGTCCCTTACCTGCACGCATCTCCTTGAGCATCACCCCGGCACGAATAGGCTCCAGTGCCACCGTTTCACCGGCATCCAGACCGGCCAATACCTCGACCTGCCCATCGGCCAGACGACGTCCGATACGGATCTGGCGGAAGCTAATGGCATCCCCCTTCAGCACATAGACCCCGGTCACCTCACTGCGATGCACCACCGCCGCGGCAGGCACTATCAGACGCTGCGCCTCACCGATGACAAAGGCGACCTTGACGAACATCCCCGGATAGACGCCGTGACGTCCCAGTGGCAGGTCCACGCGTACCTTAAAGGTATGGGAGGCGGCATCGGCGTAGGGGGAGATGGTGAGCTTGGTGCCAGCGACCGAGTTGGCCGCATCCCCGGGCAGCAACACGCGGGCAAGCTGACGCTGGCGCACCGTATCAATATGGATCTGGGGAACATTGGCCACGGCACGCAGTGACTCCAGAGAGAGACCGGTCATCAGTGGCGTACCGGGATTGGCACTCTCGCCCGGCTCCACATTGCGCTTGACCACAATACCGCTGTAGGGGGCACGCACCACGGTGTGTTCCAGCTGCTCCTGCGCCTGCTCACGGGCGGCATTGGCCGCCTTTAACCCGGCCTGCGCCTTGTCGAACTCAGACTGGGAGACCAGCTTCTTTGCCAGTAACTCCTCCATGCGGCTAAAGGCCGATTTAGCCTCTTCGACACGGGCATCGGCGGCCTTCATCGCCGCCCGCTGCTCCTTGTCACGAAAGCGCACCAGCACATCGCCTTTGTTGACGTAGTCATCCACGTCCACCAGCACCTCGGTAATACGCCCGGAGGTCTGCGCCGAGACGGTGCTCTGGAATACCGCCTCGATCAATGCATCGACCACCACCTCACCAGGTAGCGTTTTCAGACTCGCCTCGGCCCTTGCCAGCGGCTCTGCTGCCGATAGTTGTGAAGAGAAAATGAGCAGCAGCCCGAAGCCCAATGCGGAAATCCTTTGCAGCCTGTACATCGTTTACCCCTGTCGATTTTATACCAGTGAAATAGTAGCATTAGAGCAGTATATTAGCATTCCCTAATATTTAGTGACATAGAATGAGGGAAGTTCCCGAGGATTTCAAGAGGGTATTGCTGATGGATTTAAGAGCAATGTAAAACTGCGATGGCGACCACGGGCCACACTAACCGCTATCGCATTAAAGGTGCATGATCGCCTGTTCCATCAGGTTGCCATTCATCCTGGCATCCAGCTCGATAGAGGAAATAACCTATATGCACAGCCCCGATGATAGTGTTCTCAGGTACCTGATGACACATCAAGCAGTTAGCGTATCGGCAGCACCACCCTAATTTCAGTGCGTTTAGCTAGAGAGGTGTCTCGCTCGCCCCATCATCTCTCCCTGGAAGAAAAGATATCCTCCATGCCCCGCGGTGCGCGCGTGCTGCATAGCGATTCTGGCGTGCTCCAGCAGGTGTTCTGCCTCCTCTGCATCCTGATCGAACAGGCTAATACCAATAGAGGGAGTAAGAAATAACTCATATCCCCCGGTAACGATGGGGGCGCTAAAGGCCAGTACAAGCTCTTTGGCCAGCCTTTCCAGCTGCTCACGGGTATGCTGGTGGTCGGTATGCAAGATCATAAACTCACCGCTGCCCATACGCGCCACCGTGTCATGGCCAACGACACAGCTGGTGAGACGATGCGCCACCTGGCGAAGTAACTGCTCCATCACCTTATTGTCGTAACCGTCGCCCAGCAGCTCTTTAAGCTCCAGCCCAATACAGATCAAGCCAAAGCCATGCTGCTGCCGCTTGAAATGGATCATCGCCTGATTCAGGCGATCCAGCAGCAGAATGCGGTTGGCCAGACCGGTGACCGCATCATAATTGACGACCCTGTTAAGGCGCTCTTTGGTCTTCAGGCGGTCGGTAATATCCTTACCCGTAGCAATAAAATTACTCACCACCCCCTCGGCATCGCGTATTGGGGTGATGGTCTTGGCCTCGTAGTAGAGTTCACCATCCTTACGACGATTGATGAAGATATCGGTGAAGGGAATGCCATTGGAGATGTTCGACCACATGGCCCTGTAGAAACTCTCATCCTGAAAGCCTGATTTAAGTATACTGGGAGTTTGACCAATGGTCTCACGACGCGCATAACCCGTCAGATCCTCAAAAGCCGGGTTGACGTAGACAATGACACCGACATCATCGGTGATCATCACCGCATCGGCCGTCTGCTCCAGGGCGCGGCTCATCATCTCCCGCTCCTGCCTCAGGCGCATGCGTTCGGTGATGTCGGCCGTTAACCCGGCAATGCGAGCACGCTTGCCCGTCTCATCAATAATGGGAAAGGAACGGGTATTGAGCCAGCGTACCGCGCCATCGGGCAGCACGATGCGGTACTCCATATTTAGCCCCTGCCATCCCTGTTCGAGCAACTGCTGACTCACCCTGTCGTGATCCTCCGGGTGGAGCGTCTCCAGCAAACGACTGGGCTGACTCATAATCGGTGCCGGATGCTGTTCCCACACCGTCTCGAAGGCAGGGCTAAGATAGACCATCTGCTGGCGCTCACAGTCGATAAGCCAGAAAACCTCGGGGATGGTTTCCGTAAGCTGACGGAAATTCTGTTCGCTCTCCATCAACGCGGTCTCAGCCAACCAGCGCTGACGGTGAACCTCCTGCTCCTCAAGCTCGCGCTCTATCGCAGGATTGAGACGTGCCAGCGAGCCCTTGGTAATAAAGTCGCGTGCCCCAGCATGCATGGTAAGTACCGCCAGCTCTTCGCCAATGGTGCCGGAAACCACGATCACCGGTAGATCAAGCTTTCTCTCACGAACCCATCCAATCAGATCCAGTCCAGTCATATCGGGAAGAGAAAAATCGGTAATGATCAGATCCCAGCCCCCCTCGTCCAGGGCCGCTAATGTCGCCGCACGATCCACCACATGCACAAAGCTGGCGACAAAGTCACCACGCCCCACCTCCGCCATCACCATCTGCGCGTCATTGGGGTCATCTTCAACCAGAAGTATCCGTATCTGTTGGGGCAAATTCGTCACCTTTTATTGTTATGAGTGATCTAATAGTGGCTAAGCTACCATACTCCACGGTGCAACCAAAACCATCGTGATCACGGCACGACGGTGTGCAGAGCGGCGGCTGCACCCTTATAATGGCCAACTAATTTTCCAGCGAATAACGGACAGCAGACATGGCGCAATACATTTACACCATGAACCGCGTCGGCAAAGTGGTACCGCCGAAGCGCGAAATTCTTAAAGATATCTCCCTCTCCTTCTTCCCCGGCGCGAAGATTGGGGTACTCGGCCTCAACGGCTCCGGTAAATCGACCCTGCTGCGCATTATGGCCGGTCTCGATACCGACATTGAGGGTGAGGCCCGCCCGCAGACCGGGATCAAGATCGGTTACCTGCCGCAAGAACCACAGCTGGACGAGAGCCTGGATGTACGGGGCAACATTGAACTGGCTGTCGGTGAAGTGAAGGGTGCGCTAAAACGCCTTGATGAGGTCTATGCCGCCTACGCTGAAGCGGACGCCGACTTCGATGCCCTGGCCGCCGAGCAGGCAAAGCTGGAAAACATCATCCAGGCCACCGACGGTCACAACATCGACCGCCACCTGGAGGTCGCCGCCGATGCGCTACGCCTGCCCGCCTGGGAGGCCGACGTCTCCAAGCTCTCCGGCGGAGAGAAGCGCCGTGTTGCGCTGTGTAAGCTGCTGCTGGAGAAACCCGACATGCTGCTGCTAGACGAGCCCACCAACCATCTCGACGCCGAGTCGGTGGCCTGGCTGGAGCGCTTCCTCCACGACTACGAGGGTACCGTGGTGGCGATCACCCACGACCGCTACTTCCTCGACAATGTCGCCGGCTGGATCCTCGAGCTGGACCGCGGCCACGGCATCCCCTGGGAGGGCAACTACTCCTCCTGGCTGGAGCAGAAGGAGCAGCGCCTGGAGCAGGAGCAGAAATCGGAGAGTGCCCACATCAAGTCGATGAAGCAGGAGCTGGAGTGGGTACGCTCCAACGCCAAGGGGCGCCACGCCAAGTCCAAGGCGCGGATGGCCCGCTTCGAGGAGCTCTCATCGAAGGATTACCAGAAACGCAACGAGACCAACGAGCTGTTCATCCCACCGGGGCCGCGCCTCGGCGACCTGGTGATCGAGGCCAAGGGGCTGCGCAAGGGCTTTGGCGAGCGCCTGCTGATCGATGATATCTCCTTCAACCTGCCCCCCGGCGGCATCGTCGGCATCATCGGCCCCAACGGCGCGGGTAAGACCACCCTGTTCCGCATGCTGGTGGGGCAGGAGCAGCCCGACGCGGGGGAGCTGCGCCTCGGCGATACGGTCAAGCTGGCCTATGTCGATCAGAGCCGCGATGCGCTGGATGCGAAGAAGACGGTATGGGAGGAGCTCTCCGATGGCCATGACACCATGATGGTCGGCGACTACCCGCTCAACTCCCGCGCCTATGCCAGCCGCTTCAACTTCCGTGGCTCCGACCAGCAGAAGCGGGTCGGCGACCTCTCCGGCGGTGAGCGTAACCGCCTGCACATGGCCAAACTGCTGGCCACCGGCGGCAACCTGTTGCTGCTTGATGAGCCGACCAACGACCTCGACGTGGAGACCCTGCGCGCGCTCGAAGAGGCGCTGCTGGAGTTCCCCGGCTGCGCCGTGGTGATCTCGCACGACCGCTGGTTCCTCGACCGCATCGCCACCCATATCCTCGCCTTTGAGGGCGACTCGCATGTGGAGTGGTTTGAGGGCAACTACGCCGACTACGAGGAGGATCGCAAACGCCGCCTGGGGGGTGAGGCCGACCAGCCGCATCGCATCAAATACAAGAAACTCGCCTGAGTCTGCGAGATGCCATGAGATGCCCGGCACTGCCGGGCATTTTTTTCCACAGGCATCATCACATCACCACTCGCCTCGACCACAGAATTCTGCGTTACACTTAGTGTGAACTCTTCAATTGACCGTAGTTGAGATAACAACAATGAATAAACCCGCGCCACTCTCCGCCGAGGCCCTGTGCCACCTCTGCGATCCGTCACAATTCAGTTTTAACACCACCAGCGAGTTGGAGGATCTGACCGAGATCATCGGCCAGGGACGTGCCGTGCAGGCGGTGCACTTTGGCATCGACATCCAGCACGAAGGTTACAACCTTTATGTCATGGGTCCGTCGGGGATGGGCAAACACACCATGGTGCGCCAGTACCTGGAGCAGAAGGCAACAGTCCAGCAGAAGCCCTCGGACTGGTGTTACGTCAACAACTTTGAGCTGTCGCACAAACCCCGAGCGCTACGCCTGCCCCACGGACGCGGCGCCAAGCTGGCGCAGGATATGGCGCAACTGGTCGAGGAGTTGAGTAATGTATTGCCCGCCGCCTTCGAGAGCGAGGAGTATCGCGACCACATTCAGGCACTGGAGGAGGAGCTGAAGGAGCAACAGGAACTCGCCTTTGCCAAGCTCTCCGAGGCGGCCAGTAAACAGAAGATAAAACTGTTCCGTACCCCGAGTGGTTTTGCCTTCGCCCCGCTTCGTGGCGAGGAGGTGGTCAGCCCCGAGGAGTTCGACAAGCTGGACGAGAACGAGCAGAAGCAGATCGAGCTCATCGTCTCAGAGTTGCAGGAGCAGCTACAGGCGATCATTCAACGCATTCCCCAGTGGCGCAAGGAGACCCGCAGCAAGGTCAAGGCGCTGAACCACGAGGTAGCGATGTCGGCTGCCGGTAACCTTATCGACGAGCTACGCAAGGACTACGCCGAGCTACCCGAAGTACTCAGTTACTTCGATGCGGTCGAGCAGGATGTGGTCGATAACGTGAAGGACTTTCTCAAGGGCGAGGAGCAGGCCGAAGGGATGGGCGGACAACCGAGCGATCCCCGTGCCCTGCACCGCTACAAGGTCAATAATCTGGTGCTCAATAACCGCGAGGACGGTGCACCGGTGGTCTATCTCGACAACCCCACCTACCTCAATCTGGTGGGCCGTGCCGAGCACATCGCCCAGTTTGGCACCCTGATGACCGACTTCACCCTGCTCAAGCCGGGGGCACTGCATGAGGCCAACGGCGGCTACCTGCTGGTCGACGCCCACAAGCTGCTTACACAGCCCTACGCCTGGGAGGGGTTGAAGCGGGCGCTCTACGCCAACCAGATCAATATCGAACCACTGGAGAAGATGTGGGGGCTGGCCAGTACCGTCTCACTGGAGCCAGAACCCATCCCCCTCGACCTCAAGGTGGTGGTGATGGGTGACCGTATGCTCTACTACCTGTTAGAGGAGTACGACCCGGACTTCGGCGAACTGTTCAAGGTGCAGGCCGACTTCGAGGAGCATATTGATCGTACCCCCGAGAACAACCTGCTCATGGCACGACTCATCGCCACCATTGGCCGCAAGGATGAGCTATTACCCTTTGGTCGTGATGCGGTGGCGCAGGTGATCGACTACGCCTCACGCCGTGTCGAGGATGCCCACAAGCTCACCACCCACATGCGCTCCATCGCCGATCTGCTTCGCGAGGCCGACTACTGGGCGCGTCAGCGCGATAACACGCTCGTGGAAAGTCATGACATTCGCCACGCCATTGACCAGCAGGAGCACCGCGCCTCACGGGTGCGCGAGCGCATTCATGAGGCGATTCAACGTGGTGACATCTTCATCGACAGCAGCGGCGAGAAGATCGGGCAGATCAACGCCCTGTCAGTGCTCGGCATGGGCAACTACAGCTTCGGTCAGCCCTCGCGCATTACCGCCACCGTTCACATCGGCGAGGGCGATGTGGTCGATATCGAGCGTGAGGTGGAGATGGGCGGCCCGATTCACTCCAAGGGGGTATTGATCCTCTCCTCCTTCATCGCCTCCCGCTACGCCCGCAAACAGCCGCTGTCGCTCTCGGCCAGCCTGGTGTTCGAGCAGAACTACGGTGGCATCGAGGGCGACAGTGCCTCGCTGGCCGAACTCTGCAGCCTGCTCTCGGCACTGGCCGATGCGCCAATCAAACAGAGCTTCGCGATGACCGGCTCGGTCAACCAGCACGGGCAGGTGCAGCCCATCGGCGGGGTTAACGAAAAGATTGAAGGGTTCTTCGAGGTCTGCCGTGTACGGGGGCTCAGCGGTGAACAGGGCGTGATCATCCCCGCGACGAATACCAAGAACCTGATGCTTCACCCCGATGTAGTGGAGGCCGTACGCCAGGGTCAGTTCCATATCTATGAGGTACACACCGTCGATGAGGCCCTTACCCTGCTCACCGGTATTGAGGCGGGCGTGGCCAACGAAGAGGGGGAGTACCCGGAGGAGAGTCTCAATGCCCGCATCAATAATCGTCTGCACGAAATGACGCTGATCCGCCAGCACTATGCCGAGCATGCCAAGGACAAAGAGGAAGAAGAGGAGGAAGATAAGGCAGGAGACAACTCCCCCGGCCACAAGGGCTAGCGGCTATTCCTTCCAGTCCAGGGTATCGAGGGGATTGTTATCCCCATCGTGGTGGCGGGAAGTCTCCGTATCGCCAAAGTCATCGGCCATCAGGTCATCGAAGGGACCCGACCAGTCCTCAGGCTCGGCGCTCTTGATCAGCATCTGGCTATACCAGCTGTCGATATCCAGCTCTTCTACAGCGCCGTCGAAATGCTGTATTTCAATAATCCCCGCATCCTCCTCAAAGGCGACTACTTCAAACACGGCCCCCTGCTCATTGCGGTACCACTCTCCCACCACCGGCTTAAGACGATTCAGCATGTTACCTACCTCCGTCACCACACTTTTTATGTCTCTCTCCTCACAACATAGCAACAATAACAACAATTGCATCAAACCCGCAAAATGAAATTGCGACTACCCCCTTCTTTTGACACGGCTCATCATGTAGACCTATTCTAGGCGCTCAGGGGTCTCAAAATACGAGCGTAATATCGTCACCAATGAACGATAAAACCACTAAAAATCAAGTAGATGAAGATGTATACAGTCTGCGCCAGCGCTACCTGTTTGTCTCCAGCTTTATCGTACTTCTGATCTTTGCCTTCGCCTGGCTAGCGCAAAACTACGTCAGCTCTCACAGCGAACAACATCGGCAGAATATTGAGCTGCGCCACCAGGCCACCCAGTACATCCGCCAGCTACGCAATGAGGTGCTGCAGATTGAAAAGGGGCTGGAGGCCTTTATGTGGGGACCTACAGACAGGCGCCACAATGAAGTTCATCATCGCATTGACGCTGCCCTGCAATACTTCGAGCAACTGCGCCAGCACCAGTGGATTATCCAGAACAACATGACCTCAGAACTGGGGGATTTTGCCCTGGACCTTAAGGCACTGCATATCACCCTGCACAGGGTGATGACTATGCGCATAAGAAAATCAACCGAAGTAATCTCACTCGATCAAATCAAGGTCAACATCAAACAGGCCGATCAGCGGTTTACCTCAAGCGCCAATGCGTTGCGCCAGACAAGCCAGCCCCTGACGCAGCAATTGACCACGACACTGTTATTGAAAGAGCAACTGCAAACCCTGCTCCGCGCTCTGCTGTATAAAGAAACGCCCACCATCACTGACGCCGTGAGTCCTTCACAATTAGAACAAATAGAATCTGTTTACGAACAGATCAATAAAATGCTGAGCACCATCAGTACGCACCCGGAGATTAACTCCAACCCACAACACCAGCCGTTGATAGACCGGATGCAAAACGCCCACAGGGAATCACAATTCAGCTTTGATGATCTGAAAGTCATCCGGGTGAACGGCACTTTTCAGGAGCAGATCCCCTACCTCAAACACACCGTAGAACCTCACTTTGAACATCTCTGGGAATACCTGAATAAACTCGATAGCAGCATTGATGATTTTTCAAAAGTAGAGGCCAAGGAACTGGGGAAGGTAGCTAACCTTGTTGCCAAAGTGGTGTGGTTGCTCTGCTTCTTTGGACTGGCCGTGATTTCCGTCGCCTATCTCTATTTTCAAAGTACGGTCCTGCAACCCATCGCCACACTTGCCCGTGCCCTCAAGGGTTATGCGCAAGGGGAAAAGATTGAGTCACTGCCAGAGGTTCATAATGTAGAAACTCGCCACCTTCTCGATGCCTACCGGGAGATGCATGCTCAGGTACAGGATCGCCAGCAGGCACTGGAACACCTCGCGATGCACGACAGTCTCACCACCCTGCCTAACCGCTACCATCTGATGGGCCGGCTGCAGGCTCTCTGCGAGACCAGTCAGCAGAGTCAAGCTGTGTTTGCCGTGGTCATACTGGGGCTGGATCGCTTCAAAGAGATCAACGATACCCTGGGGCAGTACACCGGTGACGCCATTCTGAAAAAATATGGTCAACGCCTGCAATTTTTGCTGCGCGGCACTGACAGTATCGCCCGCTACTCCGGGGATGAATTTGCCCTGCTGCTGCCCGGTGCCAGTCGTGACGAGGCGCTCTATGTCGCCCGGAAGATTCACCGCGTAATGGAGACCCCTATCGATATTGAGGGGATCTCACTCTCGGTTTCCAGCAGCATTGGCATCGCCCTCTACCCGGAAAATGGCCAGGATAAGGAGGAGCTGACACGCCGTGCCAACATCGCAATCGCCATCGCCAAACGGTACAAAATAAGTATTGCCCTTTATGAGAAGCGCTACGACACCTCCAGCGTAGAACGCCTGTCCCTGGCAGGCAAACTGCGTCAGGCGATTCATGATCACGAACTGCACCTCTGCTTTCAGCCGCAGTTTACGGTGCATCAGCGAGAACTTAGCGGAGTTGAAGTATTGTGCCGCTGGAATGAACCGGAGCGCGGTCTCATCAGCCCCGAAGAGTTCATTCCGGTGGCCGAGCATACTGGGCAAATTCACGTCGTCACCGAATGGGTGGTTGATACGGCGCTACAACAGGCAAAAATCTGGCACGATAAGGGGCTGGATTGCGGCATCCTCGCCATTAACATTTCCGCCTTTAACCTGCACGCCCCCAACTTCTACCACATGTTGGAGAAACAGTTACAGAAGTGGGACTACCCGGCAGCAAGACTGATGCTGGAGATCACCGAGACGGCAATGATGGCCGATCCCGAGCATGCGATTAAGATCCTTGGCAAGCTGAAAGAGTTGGGACTAAAACTCTCTATCGATGACTACGGCACCGGTTTCTCCTCACTCTCTTACGTCAAGCAGCTGCCGGTTAATGAATTGAAGATCGACAAGTCCTTTGTGATGGAGATGACGACAGACGAAAACGATGCCGTTATCGTCCGTTCCACTATCGAACTGGCCCATAACCTGGGTTTAAAGGTGGTGGCTGAGGGCGTCGACACGCAGGAAAAACAGGATCTGTTAGATGTGCTCGACTGTGACTATATGCAGGGCTTTCACGTCGGCAAACCGATGCTTGCCGCAGAGATTGAACAGCACCTCCCCACCCGCAAAACTAAAGGTAGCAAGATCCATCACCTTAAGGATTTTCGCTAAATACGAAGGGCATCGCCGTAGAATCGCGATAAGCCACGGCAGCGACCACCGTTCCATCCGCTACCTGACTACGCGCCTCACACAAGGCCTCTTCGATGCGACGATCACGTATATGATAGTGCGGTGCCAATTCAATCTCCTGTAGCGACGGACACGCCTCACCGAAGACATGGCGATACATCGCACTCATCATGCCGTAGCGCCCCGCCATCAGCATATTGGTGGCCCCTTTAATATCGGCCATCGCCCGCTCATCATTGCAGTAAAAACTGGTCACCAGCATGACCGAGATGGCATGCAACACGTCGTACTGCACATGGGCAATAAAGACGTGCAGCTGACGGCGCGTCAGCTGCACATTATTCTGCCAGGCAAAGCGCACCATGCCACCGAGTAGCAGCGAGAAGAACTCCGGCACGCCCCACTCCATACCCAGCCCCACCGAGGCCAACGACTCCAGGGTCGAGAAGCGACGATCACCGGCCACCAGGCGTTGAATCAGCACATTGTCAGCCACCCCCTGTAGCATCGGCTCATCCTGCTCCACAAAGGGCACTCCCAGTCCCTCGAATAGCTGACGATACATCACGATATGGGTCGTCGATTCAAACAGCCCACCGAGCGAGGGATACTCCTCCAGGCCATGGCTGCCGACGCCATACTCATCGGCCAGCAACTGCGCCAGCACGATCTGTGTCAGTTCCGAAATACGTTCGTTAAGCACCCCATAGGGCATCGCCATGGTGCCGGAGAAGCGCCCCAGCGACAGTGCCACACACTGGCGGGTGTTCTTCACCTGATTGAAATACTGCTTGGCAAAACGGGTCAGCTGTTGTTCGTCAAAATCCCCGTCAAAGATGCGCAGGAAGAAGGGGTGCCGCCACACCGGGTGTTCCATCACATGATCATGGAGCTCCAGGAACATATTCTCCAACTCGCCGGGGGTAAACAGGGCGGAACGGCCAAATGGGTTGTCGCCCTGTGCATCAGCTAGTACTCGCAACTCATCAAACAGGCGATAAAGTGAATTTTTCGGGTCATCCAGCTCGGCGATCACCTTTTTAAAGTCATTACTCTGGTCGACCTTGAAGCGCGCCAGCAGCGCCTCTGCATCCATCTGCAACAATTCGGGAAGATGGTGTACCTCGGGCAGCACTAACGGTTTTCCGTCACCATCCAGCTGCAGCAGATCACTAAAATGCTTACTACCCATCAGGAGATACCTCTTTGGTGGTACATATTAGATTTCGCTAATAATAGGGGAGTAGCGGGTGAAACACCAGCAGCCTGAAACGGCCAGGGCCACCCGAAGGTGGCCCTGGTAGGACTGTAAAAGGCGGCAAGTATCAGGACTTGGCGTAATCGGCCAAGCCGGGGTTCACGGTCACATTTTTCAATACCGGGGTGTTGAACTTGTCGACCTTGGCGACCTTCACATCACGCAGGTAGTCGGCCACCACATCCCAGATGGGGCGACCCGGTGACTGCGAGCCCACAGTGGCCCAACCGGCCACCTTATAGCTCTTGCTCGCCTCGATACGGGTGCCGTCATCCAGCGCCATTTCGGAGACACGGCTGCCCATACTGGCCATCGGGTCACAGACGTAGTCCATGCCCGACAGGCGCACCATGTCGCCACCCTGCTGATAGTAGGGATCCTGGTTAAACAGGTTGTCCATGACATCCTCAAGGATCAACTTGATCTCCTCACCCTTCATCTCACGCACATAGGTCTCGGGGTAGGTGGTGCCGGTCTGGTCCATGATGTGCTCCATGGTGATCTTCTGACCGGGCAGCACGGTAGTACCCCAACGGAAACCGGGAGAGAGGGCGATCTGCGCATCGCCGACCACACGCTGCGCATCACAGATGATCTGGTCGAAGGTGCCGTTGAAGTTACCGCGGCGATAGAGCAGCTCGCCCGCCTCGGCCAGCTCTTCATTCAGCTGTCCGAGGAAGGGCTTGCGCACCTCGTCAATGTAGGCCTGCATCTCGGCATCGGGCTCGATCAGGTTGGAGAAGACCGGCAGCAGCTTGTAGCGGAAATCCATCAGCTTGCCGCCGCGCACATCAAGGTCCAGTACGCCAAGGAACTTGCCGTTGGAACCGGCGTTGGTCACCAGGGTGACCCCCTTGTCATTCTTCACCACACTGGGGGCGGGCATGCCGTCGTGGGTGTGACCGCCGAGGATCACATCGACACCGGTCACCACCGAGGCCATCTTCAGGTCCACATCCATACCGTTGTGCGACAGCACCACCACCAGCTCCGGCTTCTCGGTTTCGCGGATCTCATCGACCAGCTGCTGCAGCGCCTGATCCTGAATCCCGAAGGTCCAGTGCGGCATGAAGCGTGACGGGTTGGCAATGGGGGTATAGGGGAAGGCCTGGCCGATCACCGCGACGCGCACGCCGCCCATCTCACGCATGGTGTAGGGCTTGAAGGCGTGACCGCTGTCCTCGTTAAAGCCATCGAAGTCGGCAAATTCGTAATCGAACAGCGCCTCGTCTCTCACCTGCACGTTGTGGGCGACAAACTCACCGTTAAAGGCGTCGATATTCTTCAGCACCTCATCGTCCTGGTAGGTAAACTCCCAGTGACCGGTCATCACATCGACACCCAGCTTGTTACAGGCCCCGACCATGTCCATGCCACGGGTCCACAGCGCAGTGCCCGAACCCTGCCAGGTGTCACCACCGTCCAGCAGCAGGCTGTTGCCGTCGCCACGCTCGGCGCGAATCTTCTTTACCAGGGTCGCCAGATGGGCAAAACCGCCCACCTTGCCATACTGCTGTGCCGCCTCGGCATAGTTCAGATAGGTGAAGGCATGGGCCTCGATGGTGCCGGGCTTGATACCGAAGTGTGAGAGCAGCTTATCGCCCACCAGGTGCGGGACCTTACCGTGGGCACCGTGCAGTCCCAGGTTTACATTGGGCTCACGAAAATAGACCGGGTTGAGCTGAGCGTGGGTATCGGTGATATGCAGCAGACTGAGATTGCCGAACTTGGGCAGCTCATACATATCGGAAGGTATCTTCTTGCTCGAACTCCCCGAATTACATCCGGGCAACATACCGGCGGCACTGGCAAGACCCATCAGCTGAATGAACTGGCGACGCGAAAATGACATTTAGGGGAACTCCTCTTAACCACACTCTGTTTGGTACGCAAAAAGAAAGCGCCGCCATGCCGCTGCGTCAGTGGTGGAGCTCGCATACAACAATCAGGCGGCACTCCCTGCAGCTTTTACTGATTCTAGGCGATCAAAGACAAAGCAACTAGGTGGGTAAACCCTTAGTATTCAAGCTATTGCCCCTCTACAGAGATACCATGACGACAACCACACGGCTCCGCCTCGGAACTTTGCAGACTGAATAGGTTCGAATTAGCTGCTACACCTTAGCTGGAATAAATATCATTAGAAAATGTGATGGTAATTACAGGAACAGGCACTAGAATATCAGCTAAAAATGACCCAGGAGTTATGCCATGACCGGACTTGAAAACGCACAACACGACCTTACCGACGCTCAGTGCTCACTCGAGACCGCCATCGAACTGCTCGACAGCATCGACCACGACGGCCCCGCCATGCCACTGCATGGGGTGATAGAGCACCTGCGCAGCATCAAATCCGAGCTCGATAGCAGCTTCAGCCAGCTGCTGGAACTACAACAAAAAGAGACCCACTGAGCCGCCTTCCCCTTCTCGCCGCCCCACTGATGTCCGAACCCTCAAGACGCCTCGTACTGCGCGTCACCCTCAAACTGTTCGGCCTCACCGCCCTGCTTTTCATCGTCTATATCCTCTTCAGTGCCGATGATGAGGGGGAAGCCCCCGCCCCCACTCTGATTCCTCTGCTGCTGGAACTCGATACCCTGCAACCCGCACAACCGCATCGCCTGGAATGGGCCGGCGGCCCACTGCAACTGCTACGCATGACCGATAAGGCCCCGCCGCGTGTCTTCTATGATCGCGGCGGCAAGCTCGGCTGCCCGCTCAGCTGGCAGCCCCCCGGCACCGCCGCGGCGCCAGAGCAGCCCTGGCCCGGCGGCTTTCGCGACCAGTGCGACAGCGTCTGGTACCGCTATGATGGAAAGGTGTTGCCGGAACAGGCAACCGGGCAGAACCTGCAAACCCCGCCCTACCGGATAACACAGGGGGACTTGCTGGAGATAGGGGTAAACGGGGATAATGCCGCCCCCGCCACGCCCCCTGAAAATTGAGGAACCGCCATGTCAGCCCCCATTACCTGCTACGTCTACCGAGGCAACAGAAAAAGTGAGCTCTACCTGTTTCTCGCCGAAGAGGACAACTTTGAGTGTGTCCCCGAGGAGGTGATGAAGGGCTTCGGCCGACCGACCAAAGCGATGGAGCTGGAGCTGACCCCCGAGAGCAAACTGGCCCGCAGCAAGCCCGCCGATATCATCGCCGGGCTTAAAGAGCGTGGCTTTCATATACAGATGCCGCCGGCGCAGCATGAGTTGGTGGAGGAGGTATTAAAGCGCGAGGCAAATACACCGCAGTGATGCAACCTGCCCGCAGGCAGGAAAACCACCCGAAACTTCCCTGCAAATTGCGCCTCACTATACGGACTCGGCCCTCACTATCAGGGCCAGTTGCACGCGGCTGGTCACGCCGGTCTTTTGAAAAATCTTTCTGAGGTGATTGCGCACCGTGTTCTCAGATATCACAAGCCGTTTGGTGATTGATTTCTGACATAAACCCTCCGCAACCAGCAGGGCGATCTCCAGCTCACGTGGCGTTAACCGTTGCACCAGAGTGCTACCACCACCCGCATCGCATTTGCTACTGGCTGCGCGCCCCTGCACGGCAAGCTTCGCCAACACAGCAGCGGTAAGGCGGCGCTCCAGCCATATCTCCCCCTCCGCAATCATTTTTACCGCCTTGCGAAGCAGTTTCGGAGCAATGTCACTACGGCAATACCCCTTCACCCCCGCACCGAACATATCTGCGATCTCAGTGGTTTCTTCACGGCGGGAGAGCGCCAGGACCTTGGTGTCAGGGAAGGCGTCGATAAGGCGTTTTACCACTTCCAGCACCTCCCCGGGGGGGGCGGCAAGATCGATTATGACGATAGCCGCGCGATCCGTTCTAAGCCGCTCAAAAACAGCGCCAACATCATCCACCACCACAAGTTTTGCATGTGAGGATAAGGCCATCCAGCACTGCAAACGCAGGGATGAAGACCTAGTGACCAGGATGATTCGACTTATCATAAATTCACCTAATAGCCATTCCCTTAACATGTGTGACAGACAGTCGGATCATGCCCAGACAGAGTCGTACAGACTCACAACAAAATAAAATGGTTAATAAATGAAACGGCAACTTCGCCTGCTTCATCAGCGAATCTGATAGACGGGAAAGATAGTACAAATGGACTATAGCAACTCGCTCCTCAATTTCTACCTTTCACCATGTAACTCCGGTAGCGCTCTCTGCAGTGCCATCTGAAACACCGATAACTGGACTCAATGCGATATGGAGAAAATATTATGAAAAACTTTATTACAGGCGCTGTCGTCACGGCGGGAATGCTGCTTGCAAGCTCTGGTGCCTTTGCTGGCGCCTTTGGTGAGGACGGCATGGTGGGAAAACACTATCAGGTCAATTTTATTGGGGTACCCCATGACAAGAGTGTCGACATGACTAACAGCAATCGACGCACCATCTTTGTTCCGCTCAACGCTGACGGGGAAGTGGGGAAATCGGTAAAAATTAAATATATGGTTGATTCACAGGACAACAGCTTCCGGGTTATTGACGGAGACGCCACCGATGGCGAAGCCATTATCCAGGTGCCGTACGAATACTGTACCGACTACACCACCGGCTGTACCGACCTGCTTGGCTATGACGTCTATGCCATCGCCCTGGGCAAGCCCTACGGCGGTGTCCTCGTGACCGCCGAGTGCGACTATACAAAACAGGTCGTGGATCCGGGCGGCACTACCGGGCTGGAGTGTGAAGACACCCTGTTGATGGGCTCCTTCGATATCCAGCGCAAGCCCGGCAGGCCAACCGTCAAGGACATCACCAACATCTTCCGTGCGGAGGGTTGCCTCGACAACAACGCCGACAACATCTGCAACACCGGTGATCTCGAGTTTCGCAACATGTGGATCTTCAATATAGAAGAGCTGGCCAGCTACATGTGGGATTACGACAACAATGGCCTGAAACTCCTGCAAGTTCGCTTCTACGAAAGCAGCTCTGAGTATATTGGCTACGTGAAATAAGGGATCCGGGCCGGAGGGTACTGCTCATATTGCGCAATATCCTCCAGCCTGTTTATCTCTGATACGAAGAACTCCCTCTGACCTTTTTTTACCCTTAGTAACCAAAGGAGATAAAGGAGTTAATTATTTGTCACTTCAGTACTTCTGGCGATAGTTTTTGAATAACAATGATAATAGTGACGATCATTTTTTATTAGACAATCAACTCCTAACGTTCTGAAAATTCCTGCTTAGAATATCCCTTGTTACATGCTGCATCTGGGCTACTGCAATTTACTGCTTACTTAATCCCAATGTTTTGCAAATATTTTGAGGCAAAGTAAAAACTCCAAACCTATCGGCTAAAATTATTTTCCCTCCCCTTCTACATCGTCGAGCATCGCCGCGACTTCAGGGGTAAGAGAGCGGATGTTTGAGGGCGGTATAGGAATACAGAGTGAGTTGCGCGAACGCCTGAAATCGTGAGAAGCACACGAGCACATAGATGTGCTAGGTAGACGGCGTCGGGAATATGCCGTCGAGGGAACCCAAAGGGCGATGTGCTATGGCGCGTTTTCTTTGGTTCGTTGCTTTGGCGCGTGACAAAGAAATGAACACGCCGCGCGGGCGCGGGAGCCCGCATCTAATCAATCTCGCGTTAGCGACACAAAACCTACTCCAACTCCGCAATCTCCCGATCCCGCATCCCCAACAGATACAAAATCCCATCCAGCCCCAGCGTCGCAATCGAATGCTTCGCCTGCTCCTTCACAATCGGCTTGGCGTGAAAGGCGATCCCCAGCCCGGCGATGGAGAGCATCGGCAGATCATTGGCACCATCACCGACAGCGATCACCTGCTCAAGGGAAATTCCCTCCTGCTCGGCGAGTTGGCGCAACAGTTTCGCCTTCATCTGACCATCGACAATATCGCCCTTTACCTTGCCGGTAAGTTTGCCATTTTCAAAGTCGAGCTGGTTGGCGTAGACGTAGTCGATACCGAGCTTCTCTTTTAGGTAATTGGCGAAGTAGGTGAAGCCGCCGGAGAGGATCGCCACCTTGTAACCAAAATGGCGCAGGTGTTTGATCAGGCGCTCGGCACCGTCGGTGATCGGCAGGTTCGCGGCGATCTCGGCCAGTACCGACTCCTCCATCCCCTCCAGTAGTGCCATGCGGCGGCGGAAACTTTCAGAGAAGTCGATCTCACCACGCATCGCCGCCTCGGTGATCTCAGCCACCTGCTCGCCGACACCGGCCACCTTCGCCAGTTCGTCGATCACTTCGGCCTGAATCAGGGTGGAGTCCATATCGAAGCAGACCAGACGGCGACTGCGGCGGTAGAGGTTGTCCTCCTGTACCGCCACATCAAGATCCATCTCCTGGGAGATGCGCAGAAACTCCCCGTGCATATCGGCGATATCCTTTACCTCGCCACTGAGGGATATCTGCATCGAGGCGGCCCGTTTCTCCTCCGGCTGTTGCAAGGTCTGACGGCCGGAGAGGCGGGTGATTTGATCGATATTGCAACCCTGCTCGGCCACCACCTCGGAGATGCGGGCGAGATGTTTGGAGGAGATCTGCCGTCCCAACAGGGTGACGATGTGGCGCGGCCTGCCCTGTGAGGCAACCCAGTGCTCGTACTCCGCCTCAGAGATCGGGGTGAAGCGGATGTTCAGATGCAGCTCATGGCCCTTGAACAGCAGCTCTTTAAATACCGGGCAGCCCGCTGAGTCGGGCGGGACTTCGATCATCATGCCCAGCGATACGGTGTCGTGAATCACCGACTGGCCAATATCGAGCACGGTGACGTCGTAGTTGGCGAGCACGGCGGTCAGCTGCGCGGTGAGACCGGGGCGATCCTGCCCGGAGACGGTAACCAGAATGATCTCTTTCATAACAGTAGGGGGATTGCGTTGCCAGTAATGGGCGGCATGATACCGCAGTTTGTGGTCGCCTAATAATGGGGGTAGAAAAACTCTTTATCCTTACTTTGGCTAATGACATTGATCTTCACTGCCTGCTGGTTTCCAATAGGCCAACAGACTAAAACCATAAAGAAGGATGTCCCCATGCCGTTAATTCGCCCCTTTGCCGGACTGCGCCCCGCCGCCGGTCGCGCCGCCGACGTTGCCGCCCCGCCCTATGACGTGCTTAACAGTGCTGAGGCGCGGGTGCGCGCCGAAGGGCGTCCCTACAGCTTCCTGCATATCTCCAAGCCGGAGATCGACCTGCCCGAGGGAACCGATCCCTTCGACGCCAGCGTCTACGCCAAGGGCAAGGAGAATTTCGACAACATGGTTAATGCGGGGATACTCACTCAGGACGAGAAGGCAAGCTACTACCTTTACCGCCTGATCATGGGCGAGCACCAGCAGATCGGCCTGGTCGCCGGGGCCTCGGTGCCCGACTACGACACCAACCGCATCCGCAAACACGAATTCACCCGTCCCGACAAGGAGGATGACCGGGTACGCCAGGTGGATACCCTCAACGCCCAGACCGGCCCGGTGTTCCTCACCTACCGTCATAACGCCACCATAGATGCACTGGTCGAGCGGGTGACCGCGGCCGCCCCCGAGGTCGACATCACCGCCGATGACGGCGTACAGCACGCCATCTGGCCGGTGACCGACGATGCCGACATCGCCACCATCACCAACACTTTCGATGCGATGGATGCCATCTATATTGCCGACGGCCACCACCGCTCGGCGGCCGGTTCACGCGTGGCGGCGATGCGCAAGGCGGCCAACCCCAACCACACCGGGGATGAGTCCTATAACTACTTCCTCTCGGTGGTCTTTCCCGACAACCAGATGATGATCCTCGACTACAACCGGGTGATCACCGATCTGAACGGTCTATCCGAAGCCGAACTGCTGACGAAGATTGGCGAAAACTTCTCGGTTACTGAGGCGAGCGAGGCAGTAAAACCCGCCGCCAATAAAGAGTTCGGCATGTACCTGGCCGGCAAGTGGTACAAGCTGACGATTAACGATGAACTGGTGCCAAGTAGTGACCCGGTGGGTCAGCTTGATGTCAGCCTGCTGGCGAATAACCTCATCGACCCCATCCTCGGCATTAGCGACCCGCGCCGCGACAAGCGCATCGACTTTGTCGGCGGCATCCGCGGCCTGGGTGAGCTGGAGCGCCGTGTCGATAGCGGCGAGATGGCGGTCGCCTTCTCCCTCTTCCCCACCCGCATGGATCAGCTTATGAGCGTGGCCGATGCCAACGAGGTGATGCCACCGAAGTCGACCTGGTTCGAGCCAAAGCTGGCCGACGGCTTGGTCTCTCACCTATTGGATTAAAATATCCGTAGGCTGGGCATAACTGCCCGGCCTACTCTCATCAGCCTCCGGGCATCTCCAGCGTCACATCATAGCCACCGTACTTGCGTACGTTGAGCACCCCGCTATCCAGTATCAGGTACTGCCCCTTGATCCCCTTCAGCACCCCCTCCACCTCCGGCGTCTTATCAAAATTCAGCGCCGTGATCTTGCCTGGATACTCACTCACCGGATAGTGAATGGTTACCGCCTCAGCATCGGTCAGCGTGGTAATCGCCCCCTCACCCTGCTCGGCACGCAAGGTCTGCAGCTCTGCCTCACACAGCGCCAATAGCTCATCGCGACGCGCCGCAAGATCCATCGGCTCCCCATCGCCCTTGAGCATCTTGCGCCAGTCGGTTTTGTCTGCCACGTGGTTCTTGCAGATCACCTCCACCAGGCCGGAGAGCAGGCGGTTATCGACACGGAAGATCGGCAGTGCCTGGGTCGCTCCCTGATCCATCCAGCGGGTCGGCACCTGGCTGCCGCGGGTGATCCCGACCTTCAGCCCCGAGGTGTTGGCCAGATAGACGAAGTGGTCGCGCATACAGTTGGCCTCGCCCCACTCCGGCTCGCGGCAGGTGCCGGCGGCGTAGTGGCAGGTCTCCGGCTTCATGATGCAGAGGTCGCAGCTGGCGAGCTTCTGCGAGCAGGGGTAGCAGTGGCCCTGGCTGTAGCTCTTTTTGGTCTTGCGGCCACAGGCGACACAGTGAATCGTCCCCTCGTAGCGTAGCTTGATCGGGTGGCCGATAAATTCGTTCAGGCCAATCAGCTCTTCCCCCAGCGGCAGACGGTACTGCACCGTCTCGCCCAGGGTCGTCACCATCTTCGCTACACCGCCGCTCACCTGCATCGCACTCTCTCTTAGCTGAAATAGGGGACGATTATACTCAGCTATGCACTGGCGTTTCACGCCGCATTGCCTTAGCTTATGACTATCACCTTAATTGCCGAGAAGAAGATGTTGCCGATACGCACCACCGCACCGCTACTGTTGCTACTGAGCCTAGGCATGACAGGCCCGCTATCCGCCGCCTGCGACGACCTCCCCGCCCCGGCGGTCAACTGGAGCGGTTGTAACAAGGAGGGGATAGACCTCAGCGGGGCCGATCTGCGTGGGGCCATCATGAAACGCACCCGACTACAGGGGGCCAAACTCTCCGGGGCCCGACTTAGTGGGGCCGACTTCTCGTTTGCCGAGCTGGAGGGAGCGGATCTCAGCGCGGCGCGACTCAACGGGGCACGGCTGCTCAGTGCCAACCTCAACAAGGTCAACTTCAGCAAAGCGCAGATGGCCGAGGCACGGCTGGATCGCGCCACCCTGCAGCAGGCCAATATGGCGGGGGCCAACCTGCGCGAAGCGAGTCTCTACCAGTGCGATATGGTGCAGGCCAACCTGAAAGGGGCCAACCTGCAACAGGCACACCTGAAACAGGCCATGCTGGACGGGGCTGACCTCAGCGGGGCCAACCTGCAACAGGCCGACCTCAGCCTCGCCTCGCTGGAGCGGGCGCTACTGATTAAGGCCAATCTGGAGAAGGCAAGACTGGAGGAGAGCAACCTCTACTACGCCGACCTGAGCGGCAGCAACCTGCGCCGTGCCACGCTGGTCGATGCGGAATTATTTGAGACCCGTTTTGAGGGCAGCACACTCGGCGGGGCCATATGGGTGGATCGCAAACGCTGTAGCAATGATTCGGGCGAGGTCTGCAAGTAAAGCAGGCTGGGCATAGCTGCCCAGCCTACGCTCTGTTTAATCACCCCACTCCCGGCATCGCCGATACCGTGACGATGCTATCTTACCCTGTCTGTGGTTTGTTACCACGGCGGATCGCACCACGACCAAAGCGTGACTGCATCGCATCCATCACCGAATCGATACGACGCTGCTGTATGACATCGCCCGCGGCAAAGAGGTCGCCCTGTTGCGGCATCGGTTCAGAGAAATTGCTGATCCCCACACCAAGTAGACGCACCGCCGGCAGGGGTTTTGGCAGACGTTGTTCAAACAACATCTGCACCGTGCACCAGATCTCCGCCGTGACATCGGTCACATCGTCCAGCGAGTGAGAACGGCTAAGCGTGGTGAAGTCACTGAACCGCACCTTGATCTGTATCGTGCGCCCCTTGAGTTCATGGGCACGCAGTCGCCATGCCACCTGTTCGGTAAGGACATGCAGCCAGTCATGCATGATCCGCTTATCGGTAATATCGACAGCAAAGGTCGTCTCGTTGGAGATCGACTTGGCCTCCGACTCACTCACCACCGCTCTGTCATCCACTCCCATAGCAAGACGCAGGAACTGCTCACCACTATTGCCAAAATGCTCTTTTATCAAGCGCGGGGAGTAGTGGCGCAACTGACCGATGGTACGAATTCCGAGTCGCTCAAAACCCTTTGCCGACACCTTGCCAACACCCCAGATACGGCTAACCGGCAGTGGCGCAAGAAAGGCCTCAACATCCTCTTCATTTACCACCACAAAACCGTTGGGTTTTTCTACATCGCTAGCGAGCTTGGCAAGAAATTTATTGGGAGCGATGCCCACCGAGGCGACCAGCGACAACTCATCGAGGATCGCCAATTTAATCTCGCGACCTATCTTTTCTGCCGAACCAAACAAGCGCTCACTGGCGGAGACATCGAGAAAGGCCTCATCCAGCGCCAGCGGCTCAATCTGCGGGGTGTAACGATAAAATATTTCGTGAATATGTCGTGACACTTCGGCGTATAAAGCATGACGTGGCGGTAATACCACCAGCTCGGGACAGAGGCGTAATGCGGTGGCTGTTGGCATCGCACTATAAACGCCAAAACGGCGTGCAATATAGTTGGCAGCTGCCACCACACCGCGCCCATCGGCACGACCGCCAACCACCACCGCCCGGTCTGCCAGCTCGGGACGCTCACGGATCTCTACCGAGGCGTAGAAGGCATCCATATCAACGTGGATAATGCGACGGTAATTCAACGTTCCAACGCCCATCTACATTCCTTTTCGCAGCGACGATGGAAAAAACACTACCCCGGTGATCTTCTGCAGATCTACACCAATGTCGTGGCCTTCAAACCAGTTTACCCCCCCAAAGATGGCTCCCTGTTTCCCCTCCTCCACCTCTGTGTAGTCCCGATTATCGAACAGCGCTACACCATCTGCGACAAAATGAGCACGAATCGCCGAACCACTAGCATTGATACTTACGATCCCCTTTAGGGTACGTTGCGAGACCTTTCCATCATGACACTTCTTTCCAACACAGAATCTCCCATCATGCCAAGTCACTACCGGCAAGATCTGCCCGCTCTCAAGTGAATCACCATGGCTAAAACCATATTTATCCATCATTTTCTGTAGCGACGGCAGTGCATCCCTCAGGTCTGTTCGCTGCGCATAGCTACGCATTACACTATCCAGCCTCTCCCCACCCTCCGCCATCTCGGCACCAATGCGCTGGTAGATAACTTCATCCCACACACCCTCAGCAGAGAGCGCCAACCAGCTATACTCTGTGCCCTCCAGGGTCTGAGCGCCCATCAGGTTGATCTGACTCACCGTCTTGCACAGCACCACACCCTGTCCATTCACCGCCAGCGGAATAATCTCTATTTCTGCCGAGGAGGGGCCGGTCGCCTGTGCTGTACTGATCGATGAAAGTATGACGAGGCAGATCCAGCTACAAACACCCTGTCTAGATCTCATGGGCAATCCTCCCTAATACCTTCACCGCTGCGGTCATCTTCTCCAGCTCCACCATACTGGCACTCATGCGTATGTGATGTCGGTAATCACCTCGCGGTGAGAAGATAACACCAGGAGTGACTGTAATATTTTTCTTTAATGCCGCATCGTGCAGCGCCACACCGTTAATATGTTCCGGCAGTTCTACCCACAACACGAAGCCCCCCTGCGGCTGGGTTACCAGTGTCCCCTCGGGGAAGTGTTGCAGCACCAGCTGTCGTAATCTTTCCGTGCGCTGTTGATAGTGGCGTGTCGCCTTGCGCACCACCCTCTCATAACTCCCCTTTTGCAGGAATTCGGCGATCGCCACCTGCGGGGTAGCTGCGGTGGCGATATTGCCGAGAAACTTACGGCGCAGTACTTCATCGAAATATTTACCCGGCACCACATAACCGATGCGATAACCGGGGGCGAGGGTTTTAGAAAATGACGAACAGAGCAACACCTCACCCTTTTTATCGAAGGCCTTGGCGGCGTGTAGGCGCACGCCGTCGTAACACAGGTCGCCGTAGATGTCGTCCTCAATAAGCGGCACCCCGGCACGCTGCAACATCGTTACCATCCGCTTGCGACTATTCTCCGGCATACAGGAGCCCAGTGGGTTGTTGAAGCTGGGCATGAAGAGGCAAACATCGATCAACTTCTTATCCAGAGCCTGCTGCAAGGCGTCAAGATCAACGCCGTCACGAGGATGGGTCGGCAGCTCCAGCACATTGAGACCCAACTGCTCCGCCACCTGCATCATGCCGTAATAACTGGGCGATTCCAGCGCCACCGTGTCCCCCGGTTTGCACAGGGTGCGCAGGGAGATCGTCAGCGCCTCCATACAGCCGTTGGTAATGATGATCTCATCGGGATGCACCCGCACCCCGCTCACCCGCAAGCGCCTGGCGATCTGCTGGCGCAGAAAGGCGTTACCCTGCTGTTCTTCATAAAATCCCAGCAGCCGCGTATCGCGCCGCACCACTCCAGCATAGATACGCGACAGGCTCTTTAGTGGCAGCAGGTCGGGGCCCGGTATCGCCGCCCCGAGGTTGATAATGTCGGGACGCCGCGCCTCGGCCAGAATATCGAGCGCCAACTGTCCCACCGTCACCTCGCCCGCCCCCATACGCGGACGACTCACCTCCGGCTCACACGCCTCGCCGCAACCCTGCGCCAGCACGTAGTAACCCGACTTGGGGCGCGCCTCGATAAAACCCGAATCCTCCAGCCACTGGTAGGCCTGAATCGCGGTGGCGAGACTCACCTCATAGTGATCGGCGATGCGCCGCAACGACGGCAAGCGCTCACCAGGCGGATAGGTGCCAAGACCAATCGCCTTGCGCATATCTTCCGCCACCTGCTGATACAAAAAGTGCTGTTCGTTTACCGCCATCGGTCACACTTCATCTGTTATGGTTAAATCAATCCTAACCTGTATCTGTTATGGGCGACAATTTTTTCCTACGCTATCCAACCACGACATGGAGAGAGCGCATGGAACTGACAATCTACCAACTCGACGCCTTCACCGACCGGCTCTTTGGCGGCAACCCGGCGGCGGTCTGCCCACTCGACGAGTGGTTGCCCGATGAGCTGATGCAACAGGTCGCGATGGAGAACAACCTGGCCGAGACGGCCTTTATCGTTCATGAGAGCAGTTGCTGGCATATTCGCTGGTTCACGCCACTCAAAGAGGTGCAGCTCTGCGGTCACGCCACCCTGGCCTCGGCGTGGGTCTACTTCCACCACATTGAACCCAAAGCACAACAGATCACGTTTAACTCGTTGAGTGGTCAACTCGGGGTAAATCCTGACGGCGCGCGACTCACTCTGGATTTTCCTGTTGCCGAGTACCAAGATACCGCTTGCCCGCCGCTACTTGTCGAGGCGCTGGGAGTAACACCGCTGGAATGTTACGGCGCAGAAGACTGGATGGTGATCGTCGAGAACGAACAGACACTCACCAGACTTCAACCGGATCACCGTCTACTACAGCAGTTAGATCGGCGTGGCGTTATCACCACCGCTAGGGGTAATGGGTGCGACTTCGTCTCCCGTTTCTTCGCCCCCAAATACGGTATCGACGAAGACCCGGTCACCGGTTCGGCCCATACCCTTCTCGCCCCCTACTGGGCAAAGCGACTCGGTAAAACAGTGCTTCATGCCCGGCAGGTTTCACAACGCGGCGGCGAGCTGTTATGTGAGGTCAGTGGTGACAGGGTGTTTATCAGCGACCATGTTGTTCCCTACCTGCAAGGAGTTATCACACTATGATGGAACTCATCCTCCTCCTCTATCTCGCTGGTCTCATCGGCTCTGTCGGCATGGATCTCATCTCGCCGCTGGCCGAACGCCTCGGCTTTCGTACCGGCGTGACGATACCGCTAATTGGTCGCTGGTTTACCAACCTGTGGAAAGGTAAGTTCATCCATTCAGATATTCATAACACGCCAAGCCGGCAGCATGAGAATCTGGTCGGCTGGCTGTTCCACTACCTCATTGGCGGTGGTGCCGTGGCACTGCTGCTCCTCCCTTTTATCTGGCTGGGTGGATACACCGTACTCCCGCTGAACCCGTTTCCGTGGATCATCTTTGGTCTGCTGACCAGCTTCCTGCCGTGGCTGCTGCTAATGCCCTCCTACGGCTGGGGCTGGTTTGGCCAGCACGGCCCGCAAGGCGCCAAACCCCTCATCGCCAGTCCGCTTAACCATCTTGGTTATGGCTTTGGGCTGTGGGTAGGGGTGAGCCTGGAAAACTATTTCGGCCTGATTAGGTAAATTTCAACGTGATTAAATTAAAGAGTTACTCACCACCGCGGCTATCATCCTCACCTTCATCGCCTTCGCACCCTATATGCGCGGTATCGTCAAGGGTGAAATTCGCTCCCACCTATTTTCCTGGGTGATCTGGGGCACCACCACACTAATCGCCTTTTTCGCCATTATTAAAGGAGAGGCTGGCATTGGTGCATGGCCTATCGGCGTATCCAGTGCCCTCACCCTCTATATCACCCTGCTGGCCTACAACCATGTAGCTGACACACGCATCACTCGCGGCGACTGGCTCTTCTTTATCGCCGCGCTCAGCTCCCTGCCGCTCTGGTTCTTCACCAGCGATCCTCTTTGGGCAGTGGTGATTCTCACTGCAGTGGATCTGCTCGGCTTCGGCCCGACTCTGCGTAAGGCTTCTGATCGCCCTCATGAAGAGAACATCCCTTTCTTTGGCCTGTTTATGCTGCGGAATGTGCTGGTACTTGGCGCGCTGGAGCACTACAGCCTCACCACTGCCCTGTTTCCAGCCGCCATTGCTACCGCCTGTCTAGGCGTAGTGGTGTTACTCATCTGCCGAAGAGCAAGGGCATAACTGAGCCAAAACTTCCCGCTGTATGGAAGAAGCTTCCGCTACGCGGGGCGCTTTCAAATTATTGATGAATAGGGATATAACAATTACCTAATATGACTTTCCTCCAGCCCGTTGGTAGGATGGCGCATCGTTAAAAACGCCCTTTTCATAACAGGGTTTTATGCACAAGCAAGAGGAAGTTATGGAGCAAATTCTAGAGATCCGCGACGGCTGCAATACACCTGAGCAACTGCTTAAAAGCCGCGCCTTTTCGCGCTACATACGGATCTACAAGAAAGAGTTCATGGATGAGCTGGGTAGCCGCAGTGGCGTATCGCAGCAGGAGGCACACCACCGTAGCGACTTTATCAAGGATCTGAGCGCCCGCGACTTTATCGACGTACTCAACCGTGAGGCCAGTCCCTCGGCCAACGCCCTGGAGCGCGACCGTAGCGTGGTGCGTTTTCTCGACGGCGCCTTCCACCACTTTCGCAGTACCGGCTACTCGCGCCTAGTGCGACTACAGAACGATGTCATGCTGGCCGAGGGGGAGACCCCGGAGAAGGTGAAGGACAAGGTGACCGATAAGGCAGGCTCGCTGGCCGACCTGCTGCTGGAGACCCGCCGCCAGCTGCTGCGCAAGGTAGGGATGGACAGCGGGGTACGTCGCAGCTACGGCCTCGACCCCTCGCCTAACGTCACCGCAGGGGAGATCTCCGGTCACTACCTCAACCTGCCGGGCGACTACCACGAGCTGGCCCATGTACCGCTGACCATCGCCGCCGACATCCGCACCGGGGTCGACTACAACACCCCCTCCAACAAGCGCGCCTATCCGTTCTACGAGCTGGAGCACAATCCGCTCGACCTTGCGCGCTTCGAGCCGGATGACTGGGTCTCAGTACCGTTACAAGTGGGTGCCTATCTTATCGTCGCCTACCTGCACAAATCACGCGGCTGCATTGAGATGGAACCGGGGCTGCTCAACCTGTTCCCCTTCGCCAATATCACGGAGATCATCGACAACCGCCGCCCCGACGGGGTCTTTATCTTCGGCGACCCCCACGCCGGCTTCGGCCCGCAGGGAAGCCCGGAGAACCAGCTCGGCTACTACTACGATAGTGACAACGACCTGCTGGTCGGCATGGTGCCCAACAACGACGAGCTGAAATATTTCGGTTACTGCAAAAAACCGGTGCTCACCCTGCACAACGTGCTGGCGATCCGCGATGGCGACCTGCCGCTGCACTGCGGTGCCACCCGCTACGTGATGCACTTCGATGCGAGTAGCGGCGAACCCTACATCGAGGAGATGATCATCAAGGCCGACGATATGGGGCGGGCACAGCTCCAGGTCGGCAACGATGGCGTCACCCGCCCGGTGTTCTTCGGCACCGAGACCGGTGCCTTTGCCTGTCTTGACGGTTTCTCCGAGGCGGCCAAGCTGCAGATGGTGGGCCGCGAGGTCGGCTACAACAAGGAGACCGGCTCCAACGCCCGGCAGATCATCCCCGTCTCCACCGACGAGGAGATGCTGCGCGGCGACCCGCTCGACGTGCTGCTCTATATGAATAACTTCGAGCTGGTGGATGAGGGCAAGAGCACCATCCGTCGCGACATGAGTGTCGACGAGGCGGTCGAGGCCTTCCGCCTCGGCGAGCGCGTGGCCGCCGGCAGCACCCACACCCACCGCGGCGCCAAGGAGGCAAGCTTCTGGGCCAACCCCTTCCCGCTACTCAAGGAGCTCAACGGCGAGGAGCACACCATCCTTCACCCGGAGCTCTACGAGAAATTCATCAAGATTGAAGAGCGCTTTATCAACGCCTTCCGTCAGCTCACCGCCAGCGAGGAGATGACGCTTGGCGTCGCCCACAGCCAGCTGATGGCCGGGGTCTACGAGGGCAACAGCGACGCCGACCTGGCGCGCTGCGGCTACCACGACCGCGATGAGGTTGAGATGAAGGCCCCCAAGCGCCTCGCCGAAGACCTTATCGAACTCATCAAGGAGCACGCCAGCGCCAAGCGCGCCCGCCTTGGTGGCACAGTCAATGAGGTGAGCATCACTGTCGCCCTAGTCGGCGACAGCCGCACCGGTAAATCGGAGACCGCCGAAAAGATGGAAGGGGTACTCAACCTGCAAGGGGTGTAAGGCGCGCCCCCTTCGGGCCGATTCGCGTCTGGAACAGTCCGTGCCGCCCAGCTGATAACATCTGGGTACGGCTATTTAACCCATTGATATACCGAACCGCAGCAAAAATTTATCCAGACCACTCTGGTGACACACCGCACCGGACGACATGACAACAACGCCAGAGGAACAGGCAATGAAAAAACTTATCTTTCTTATCATCATCGTTATCGCCGCGGCAATACCTGCCGTCCCTTACTACATCGGTACCACCGTTGAAGAGACCTTCCGCATTGAACATGAAGAGGCCGCACAGGATGCCGCACTCTCAGGTTTCAACATCGAACTGGTTGACTATCAGCGTGGCCTCCTCAATGCCACCGCCACCAGTCGTATCAGTATCATCGTGCCCGATGACAAGGAGACCCTCTCCCTCGAGATGCGCCACAAAATAAGCCATGTGCCACAACTCGACAACCAGGTGATCGCAACCGTTGATACCGAGCTGGTTCTAAGCGACGCGGTAGCAGCGACACTGGATCAACTGTTCAAGGGCCAGACACCTCTAAGTATCAACACCCGTATCTTCTTAGACGGTCATCAGGAAGGAACCTTCCACAGCCCCAGCACCCGCGGCCAACTCAGTGGTAAAGAAACCATCGCCATCGAGTGGGAGGGACTAAGTGGTACCGCTTGGCAATCACCAACACGCGACAACATCACATTCAACATTCATACGCCAGGCATCACCGCCAGCCCGATAAAAGATGAGCCTGTCGCCGATAACGCTGAAGAAGCCGTCATTGTTCCAGCTAATGTTACTGATAGCGCCGAAGCCGAGTCAGTCTCTGTGAAGGAACTACGATACAAAGGCGAAATGCAGCGTGGAGAAAGCGGCATGTGGCAGGGTAAGGCCGAGGGCAGTATATCCACCGTATCTGTTAACGTGAAAAACAAGGCCATGCCCCTCACTATGCTCATCAACAGCATCATCCTGAAGGGCGAACAGAGCGAAAATAACGGCCTCATAAATGCCAATGGTGCACTCACCGCCAATAGCATTAACGTCAACGGCTTCCTACTCAGCAACGCAGTTTACGACATCACCGTAGAGAACATTGATGCCGATGCAATGCTTGCCTGGCAGCAGACCACGGCAAAGATGATGAAGGGCGAAGTCAATCCGGAAAACCCTTTAGAACCGATGTTCGAGCATATCCCCACGTTGTTTAACGCCCAGCCGGTAATCAAGTTCAACGATATCAGCGTCGATAGCTCGATGGGCCGCTTCGCCATCAAGATGGACACCCGCATCAACGGCAAGTGGGACGAGGTGATGCTGCAGAATCCCGCTATGATAGTTCCCATGATCAGGGTCGAACTCCACGCCAACCTACCACGCGCTATTGTTGTTTCAACTTTACAGAACCAGATCCGTGGCACCACCCTCCGTCAGGCCGCCCTTAGCGAAACAGAAATGACAGCCGAAGAAGTTGAGGGCGCGGTCAATCAAACGATGCAACAGCAACTGGGTGGCATGATCGCCCAGGGCTTCATCAAGGAGAACGCCACACAACTCGAGACCCACATTGAGTTCAACGCCGGGCAGCTAACCGTTAATGGTATGGATGCATCGCCGATGATAGGAATGCTGATGCAGTAACCTGAAAAAGGTCAGGGCTTGGACACGCGCTCGTATCTCACAATCGGCAGTTCAAGCTCTGCTTTATTCTCATTTTAAATAGCCGCAATTACCCGATTGCAGTTCGCAAGCCAGACCGCCCCTACGAACTCACCGGTTCGACCTGCAACGGCGGAATAGGGCAGTCCAGACTGGCTCCGATGGCACGCAGGAAGTCGAGCTCTATATGCTTCACTTCACCATCAACCATAATCGCCGTGGTAGCGGCCTCAATAATTTTTCCCTTAAAGCGGAAGTTGAGCCGATTTAGCCTTTCCAACGCCTCTTCAATCGTCTTCAGCGAGAGTTGAGAGCGCTCCACCATTACCACCTCACCATTACTATCCAATGCCTTTAGCGCCTGCTCGAAGGCCTCGTTGGCAATGCTCGCTTCACTGTGTCCGGCGTGTACCATCAATGAGAGCAACTGCCCGACATCTTTCTGCACCTGTTTAAGGCCGCCGTTGTGTCGCTGCCGTGATCTTGAGCTGCGTTCGTTGAGGGTGTGACGCAACAGAGTGGCAAGGGAAAACTCAAACAGCGTGACACGCTTGTCGGCGTTGATCAGGGCATCGACCTCGTCGGGGATCGCGGCAAGCGTTTCCTCGGGTAACTCCTCAAGCGCCGGTATTGCCAGCTCCAGCAGTGGCAACCAGTCGGCGCGAGCGACATCCTTTAGTAAGGCCGTCACCGCCAGTATTTTCAGTACCGTGTCTGATGTGGCCTGTGGCAGGGCCGTCATCAAACTGTTTTTTGGTGAGGTCTCCTTCACCAACACCAGAGCCAGCACCAGTGCACGGGCACCCTGTGGCTCGCGCAGAGCCTTCCAGATAGGCTCGGGCAATCTCTCCATCAGGGTCTGTGCATAATTGATGTGCTGTTGTCCGACATGACCGACACTCGAGCGCACCGTCTCAACCGTCACCCTCTCACTGGCGCCGGCAGCGCCACTAAAACCCATCACCGCTTCGTTTTGAACCGCGTCCATAGCGGGTGATGGCGCAGCGGCCTGAATATCCATTTTAAAATAGGGGTCGAGCCGGCTGATACGCTCCTCTACCGGCGGGTGGGTAGCGAGCAGGGAGAGAAAATTATTAATGCCGTTACCAAAGAACATGTGACTGGCCGACTCGGCGTCCGGGTGTTCGATGCGGGTGGCATCGAGTCCGGCGATCTTCTTCAGTGCCCCAGCGATCCCCGCCGGGTTACGGGTAAACTGCACCGCCGAGGCGTCGGCCAGAAACTCGCGCTGACGTGAAACGGCGGCCTTGATCAGACGGCCGAAAAAGACGCCGATATAGCCGATGACAAACAGCGCCAGGGCAAATAAAACGATACCGCCCCCACCCTTCTTACCCGAGGAGGAGCGAACACGGTACCCGCGAGAACCGCCGCGCAGGATCACCCGCCCGATCAGTGCCAGCATTAAAATCCCGTGTAACACCCCCATGAGGCGAATATTCAACCGCATGTCGCCATTGAAGATGTGGCTAAACTCGTGGCCGATTACGCCCTGCAACTCATCGCGGTTGAGCTGCTCCAGTGTGCCACGGGTAACGGCGACCACCGCATCGCTGCTAGAGGTCCCTGCGGCAAAGGCGTTAATGCCGCTTTCGTGATCAAGGACATAGACCTTGGGCACCGGTATACCGGCCGCAATCGCCATCTCATCGACCACGTTCAGCAGGCGACGCTCCAACCGGTCGTCCGTTGCACGGCTCACCAGCCGACCATCTAGACTCTCGGCCACTTTCACCCCGCCCCCACTGGATAGCTGCACCACCTTGAAGAGGCTGGAGAGCAGGATCACCGTGGAGACCACACCGGCAACAGTAAAAAACAGATCGGGCTGCCACAGCGCTGCCGGCTCTGCCATCCGCCTGGTGTCAGAGTAGGTAATAATGCCGATGATCACCGCATAAAGGCTGACCACAATCGTCACCACGGCCAGCATAAAGAGCACCACCAGCCAGCGGCTATTGCGACGCGCGGCGTCCTGCTCGCCAAAGAAATCCATCACGCGACCCTAGAAGTTGACCTTGACCACCTTGCGCGCCTCTTCGTCCTCCAGCTCCAGCATCTGCGCCTCTTTAAAGCCGAAGTTATTGGCAATCAATACATCGGGAAAAGACTCGCGCCTGGTGTTGTAGTGCATCACCGCATCGTTATAGGCCTGGCGTGAAAAGGCAATACGATTCTCGGTGCTGGCCAGCTCTTCCTGCAGCTGCATCATGTTCTGGTTGGCCTTGAGATCCGGGTAGGCCTCGGCCAGGGCGAAGAACTTGCCCATCGCTGAACCGAGCACCGCCTCGGCACCGGCCAGGTCGCGAATCGCCGCGCCATCGATAGGATTCGACTCGGCATGTTTGGCCGCGCTCTGCGCCGCGTTGCGGGCCGTGATCACCGCCTCCAGCGTCTCACGCTCATGCTTCATGTAGCCCTTGGCGGTTTCCACCAAATTGGGAATCAGGTCGTAGCGGCGTTGCAGCTGTACATCGATTTGCGCAAAGCCATTTTCAATACGGTTACGTAGCGCCACCAGGCCGTTGTAGATCATGATCAGGTAGATCACCACAACAGCGACAACTCCCAGGACAATCCATCCTACAGACATATTCAGCTCCTTCTCTCGGTATCGGTCGACGACCTGAGCTTACCGCACTTCGAACAAATAACAAGACTCTGTCAGATGAGGGGATACTGCGCCGGCAGGCGGCTAGATTTCCTGCTTCTTCAGTTGTTCTTTGATGGTTTCAATCTCGGTGGCAATACCGAGCGAAAAGGTCTGTTCGCAATACTCCAGCAGTGGCAGTACCTCGATACAGAGATCAATGGCGTAGGGGGCGATAGAACCTTCAGTGACGCCGCGGATGATCTCCAGTGCCGAGTTGATATCCGGTGTCTCCACCACCGCCGTCTCGACCTCGGCAAACTCATGCCCCGGCACCGCTGCCCCCTTGGCCATGCCCAGCTTGGCCTCGGTGTGGAAGTTGGCGCGCTCGATGAGATCGGAAAACTCCACCGGCTTGACGATAAAGTCATTGGCGCCACAGGCGTGTGCACGCTCACGGGTAATGTCATCGTCGGAACTGGTAATGACGACCACGGGAAGGTGTTTAATCGCCTCCTGTTCCGCGGCACGAATGCGACAGATCAGACCATAGCCGTCGAGATTGGGCATCATGATGTCACTGATCACCATGCGGATGCCCGGCGTTTGCGTCAGCTGCTGCCACGCCTCCTCCCCGTCCTCCGCCTGAATCACCTCGAAATGGGAGCGCAGCACCTGATTGATTGCGGCTCGCACGGTGCGTGAATCATCCACGATCAGTATACGCGTTCTCTTCACCTCATCACTCATAACGACCCTTTTCCGCCCCTAGCGTCTATTCACATGATCACAAAACTGCAGCTTTTCCCCTGGGGTTTCAAGCTCTTTCCCTGAGATTTGTGAACAAGCCGTGACTTCTGAGGTCGCAACTCAGCGTTTCAGGTTGGCAAAGGCGGCAGCCATGGCGCCACCCATTGCTGGCTGACTGTCACCACGCGCTTGTTGCTGGCGCTGCCCCCTTCCCTTGTTGGCCGGGCGTTGCTCACGCTTTTCGCCCTTACCTTGATCGCGCGGGTCATCACTCATGCGCATGGTGAGACCCACCCGCTTGCGCTGTACATCGACCTCCATCACCTTCACCTTGACCACGTCACCGGCCTTCACCACTTCTCGCGGGTCTTTGATGAACTTGTCAGACATCGCGGAGATGTGAACCAGACCATCCTGATGCACACCGATATCGACGAAGGCGCCAAAGTTGGTGACGTTGGTGACGACCCCTTCGAGGATCATCCCCTCGACCAGATCCTTAAGCCCCTCAACGCCCTCCTTGAACTCGGCGGTCTTGAACTCGGGGCGCGGGTCGCGCCCCGGCTTGTCGAGCTCTTTTATGATGTCCTTTACCGTCGGCTCACCGAACTTCTCGTCGGTAAAGTCGTTGGCGGCCAGGGTATTGAGGAATTTGGAGTCACCGATGACGTTACCCATCTCGCGCCCCGACTTTTGCAGGATGCGCTCGACCACCGGGTAGGCCTCGGGGTGAACCGATGAGGCGTCCAGCGGGTTGTCGCCATTGCTAATGCGCAGGAAGCCGGCGCACTGCTCAAAGGCCTTCTCACCCAGACGCGCCACCTTCAAAATCTCTTTGCGGTTTTTAAAGGCCCCATGCTCATCGCGGTAGGCGACGATATTGCTGGCGAGGGTGGCAGAGAGCCCGGCAACACGGGTCAGTAGTGGCGCGGAGGCCATATTGATATCGACACCGACGGCGTTTACGCAATCCTCGACCACCGCATCAAGCTGACGTGCCAGTTTGCTTTGCGACACATCGTGCTGGTACTGGCCGACGCCAATCGCCTTAGGCTCAATCTTCACCAGCTCGGCCAGCGGGTCCTGCAGGCGGCGGGCAATAGAGACGGCACCACGAATCGAGACATCAAGGTCCGGAAACTCCTTGGCGGCAAATTCGGAGGCCGAATAGACCGAGGCCCCCGCCTCGCTCACCATGATCTTGGTGAGCTTCAGTTCGGGGTGGCGTTTCATCAGGTCGGCAGCCAGCTTGTCGGTCTCACGCGAGCCGGTGCCGTTGCCAATGCTGATGAGGTCCGCATTGTGTTTGGCAGCCAGCGCCGCCAGCGTGGCGATGGATTGATCCCACTGGTTCTTCGGCACATGCGGGTAGATGGTGTCGTGGTCGACAAACTTGCCGGTGGCATCGACCACCGCCACCTTCACCCCGGTGCGCAGACCAGGGTCCAGACCGATAGTGGCGCGCGGCCCGGCGGGGGCGGCCAGCAGCAGGTCGTGCATGTTCTGGGCGAAGACCTTGATCGCCTCCTCCTCCGCCGCCTCGCGCAGGCGCGACTTCAGGTCGGTATCGAGGTGGGTGAATATCTTCACCTTCCAGGCCCAGCGCACCACCTCGCGCAGCCAGCGGTCGGCAGGGCGTCCCTCATCCCGTACCCCCATCTGCGCGGCGATCATGTGCTCGGCCACGCCCGCCTCGCCAACTTTTAGCTCCGCATCCTCAGGCAGCGCAAGTTCGATGTTTAGTACCCCCTCCTTGCGCCCGCGGAACAGTGCCAGCGCCCGGTGCGAGGGGATAGTCTTAATGGTCTCGGAAAAATCGAAATAGTCGGCAAATTTCTCCCCCTCCTGCTCCTTGCCGGCGACCACCCTGGAGGCCAGCACGCCGCTATCCCACAGGGTGTCGCGCAGCTTGCCCACCAGCTCGGCATCCTCGGCAAACTGCTCCATCAGGATCTGCTTGGCACCGTCCAGTGCCGCGGCAGCATCCGCCACACCGTTATCGGCATCGAGGTATTTCTCCGCCTCAACCTCGGGGCTAAGGGTCGGGTCAGCCAGCAGCGCATGGGCCAGTGGCTCCAGACCCGCCTCACGGGCGATCTGTGCCTTGGTACGGCGCTTCTGCTTGTAGGGAAGGTAGAGGTCCTCCAGGCGGGTCTTGCTCTCCGCCTCCAGGATCGCCCGCTTCAGCTCCGGCGTCATCTTGCCCTGCTCGTCGATCGATTTAATCACCGCCAGGCGACGCTCATCCAGCTCACGCAGATAGATCAGCCGCTCGTCTAGGGTACGCAGCTGGGTGTCATCCAGGCCACCGGTCACCTCTTTGCGGTAGCGGGAAATAAAAGGCACCGTGGCCCCTTCATCGAGCAGGCTAATGGCGGCCTCTACCTGCCTGAGATTGACGTTAAGTTCAGCTGCGATGCGTTGGGCGATGGACATGGATTCACCTGTCTTCTAATACGGAAAGGCGGCGATGGTATCAGAGGGGGAGGCGAGAACGGAATATTGACATTCAGTGGCAATAGCCAGATGAGGCCCGCCATAAATCCGCGAAGAGATACCGCACCTACCCCGTCCGTCATTAATGTCATTATGTTCGATTCACAAAACTAATCTAGTGATAAGGATTTTCTTGCGGAACTGCTCCTCAAAAATGTCTTACAGGGTGGTGTGCCCTATTAAGAGTGTGGTATTAGTCCTATTCGGGTTTATCCGAAATGCTATGCAATACAACGTAAGTCCACTTACACATGGAGAGTAACAACCCGGATCGCCCGTCCGAGTGGTGACTCACCACTTGTTGAACCACACATTCGCCCCGATCAGGGCCATAGAAGCAATCGTCTGGCAGTGGGGTTGGGACGCCAGTGGGAGCAGGACTATCTGGAGCTGAAGTTGCGGCCCGCCTACCATGATCTGCTCGACCCGGCAGACGGCTACACCCGTGGCGCGCAGATCAACTTTTTTAACTTCAGCCTGCGTCGTCCCCTTGATGGGAGCCAAGCGTTAAAGCTCGAGAAATTTACCCTGCTCGATATCGTCTCCGTTGCCCCGCGGAACCGTTTCTTCTCCCCTCGCTCATGGAAGATTGCCGCCGGCTGGCGCAGGGTAGCACCGCAACTTAACACAGAGCAGCCGCTCGCCTTCTACCTTGATGGCGGTGTCGGCCCCAGCTACCCACTCACCAATAACACCCTGCTCACCCTGTTTGTCGAAGCGACAGCCGATGCGGCGGAGCAACTGGAGGAGAACTACTCAGCCGCCGCTGGTGCCAGCGCTTCACTGAGGTGGCACGCCGGGCAGGTTAACGCCGGCCTCACCGCCCGCCGACACGACTACCTCCAGCCTGACACCCTGCGGTGGGCGGAATACCGGCTCGACCTCGGCATCACCCTGACGCCGCAATCCAGTCTGCGGGCCTCCGCAGCCCTTGCCGGTGACATCGATAACCTCGATGAGCAGTATCAACTCGGGCTACATTGGTATTTCTAAAATGCGTCTTTCCCTGGCCTTCCTGGTTATCACCCTTACCGGCTGTACCCAACTGATCTTCCAGCCCCACAAGCCGCACCTGAACGACCCGGCCAAACTTGGGATTCAGGTCGAGTCCCACTATTTCACCACGGCGGATGGCCTGCGGCTGCACGGCTGGCTGCTGCCCGCCGTCGGCGATGAGGTAAAGGGCAATATCCTCTTCCTCCACGGCAATGCCGAGAACATCAGCACCCATATCGGCAGCGTCTGGTGGTTACCACAACACGGTTTCAATGTCTTTATCTTCGATTATCGCGGTTACGGCCACTCGGAGGGTGAGCCGAGCCTGGACGGCTTAATCACTGACTTTAATGCCGCGCTGAAGACTTTTATCGGTTTTGAGGGTATCCGTGAGAAGGGGGTAGTCGTCTTTGGCCAGAGTCTCGGTGCCGCCGTCACCATCAGCGCCCTGACCCGCATGCCCGAGCGGGAGATGATCCGCGGAGTGATCATTGAGGGGAGCCCCACCAGCTTTCGCGATCTCGCCCGTGAACTGCTGGCAAAGTCGTGGCTCACCTGGCCTTTGCAGTGGCCTCTGGCATCAACTATTGATGATCGCTATCGCCCCGTTGATGAGATCGGAAAACTCAAGGGAAAGCCCCTGCTGATTATTCACAGCCGTAGCGATGAGGTCATCCCGTTTCATCATGGCGAGCAACTGTTTGCGGCAGCCCGCGAGCCAAAAATATTTTGGCCGATAGCACAGGCGCGGCATATCGCAAGCTTTGTTGACGAGCAGAACCAGCTGCGCCTCATCGACTGGCTGAACGCCCTTTACTCATAAAGTAACAAAGCGGGTACTTGCCACCATCCCGCTCGCTTCCTTCATTAGCCCCCCCTGATCTGCTAGAATGCGCGCCTTTCGTCCATCCCAAAGCCAACACCAAAGAGAACATCATGTTTTTCAGTTTTAAGTGCAACGATCAGGGCTGCCCCAAGAACGATATCCTCTCCGGCCTCACCGTCGCCCTGGCACTGGTTCCCGAGGCCGTCGCCTTCGCCTTCGTGGCAGGTGTTGGGCCACTGGTCGGCCTCTACGCCGCCTTCATGGTGGGACTGATCACCGCGGTCTTCGGCGGACGCCCCGGCATGATCTCCGGTGCCACCGGTGCACTGGCAGTGGTGATGGTGGCGCTGGTGGCACAGCACGGGGTGGAGTACCTGTTCGCCGCGGTTGTATTGATGGGAATCATCCAGATCGCCGTCGGTGTATTAAAGATGGGGAAATTTATCCGCATCGTACCGCACCCGGTGATGCTCGGCTTTGTCAACGGCCTGGCCATTGTGATCTTCCTCGCCCAGCTACAGAGCTTCCAGGTAAAAGATTCCGAGGGTGTCTTGCAGTGGATGCAGGGCGAACCGCTGTGGCTAATGCTGGGGCTGGTGGCACTGACCATGGCGATCATACAATACCTGCCCAAGCTGACCAGGGCGGTGCCCTCCTCGCTGGCGGCAATCGTCACGGTCTCTGCCATCGTCATTGGCATGGGACTGGAGAGCCGCACCGTCGGTGACATGGCCTCTATCGCCGGCGGCCTGCCGGAGTTCCACATCCCGATGGTGCCTTTCACCTGGGAGACCCTCTGGATCATCCTCCCCTACTCCTTTATCTTCGCCGCCATCGGCCTGATTGAATCACTGCTGACCCTGAGTCTTATCGACGAGATCACCGAGACCCGTGGCCGTGGCAACCGCGAGTGCATCGGTCAGGGCACGGCCAACGTCGCCACCGGCCTGTTCGGCGGCATGGGCGGCTGTGCGATGATCGGCCAGAGCATGATTAACGTAAACTCCGGCGGCCGTGGCCGCCTCTCCGGCATCTCCGCCGCGCTGTTCCTGCTCGCCTTCATCCTCTTCGCCTCCGGCCTTATCGAGATGATCCCGCTGGCAGCGCTGACCGGTGTGATGTTCATGGTGGTGATCGGCACCTTCGAGTGGTCGAGCTTCCGCATCATGGGCAAGATCCCCAAGGCCGACGCCTTTATCATCATCCTCGTCTCCGGCGTCACCGTCGTTACCGACCTGGCCATCGCGGTGGTGGTCGGTGTTATCGTCTCCGCGCTGATCTTCGCCTGGGAACACGCCAAGCACATCAACGTCACCACCTCCGAGGGCAAAATGGGCTCCAAGATCTACGAGCTCAACGGCCCGCTGTTCTTCGCCTCCGTAAAGAACTTCCAGGAGCTGTTCGATGTCAAGAACGACCCGGATGATGTGGTGGTCGAATTCCAGAACTCCCGCGTTATGGATCACTCCGCCATCGAGGCCATCGACACCCTCGCCGAGCGCTACCTGAATGCCGGCAAGCGGCTCCACCTGCGCCACCTCACCCAGGAGTGCCAGCTGCTACTGGAGAAGGCGGGGGACCTGGTTGAGGTCAATGTAATTGAAGATCCGAAGTATCATGTGGCGGATGATCGGTTGGCTTAATTCTCTACACAGAGCATAAAAAGGCCGTCTTCTTGACGGCCTTTTTATGCTGCCCGAATTCATATACTAAGTGCGACATCCTATTTAAAAGGTGAGGCGAACTATGATAATAAAGTGTTTTCTCTCCCGCCAAGAAGTGAATTCACCTTATGACATATCAACAGCTCACCTCGAATGATAGGTATATATTG
>JBFFMJ010000013.1:0-63341 GCA_041554195.1 Thiohalomonadaceae bacterium | reverse complement strand
GTGCTATTTCTTGGCTTGAGAGTTTCAAATGACCAGCGAATAAGTTTGAGCGATACTCAGATGAGTGAGGCCTATGACAGGTTGGTTACTCAGATAGCAGAGCATGGACATGGCTGGTAAATTCGTGGGGATCCCTCAGGGGGGGAATCCAATTAAAGGGGGCAGTACCCTTTAAATCGAATAATTAGTAATATGTAGGGTCCGAGTAAAAACTTCCCCACCCCCCTTAACAAAACAAAAGACCAACATGACCACCATCACCTGGAACAACGATCTCAAACGCGGCCTCGGCTTTCAAGACGACGATCACGAGCAAGGTGAAGAGGCATTACGCGAAACCTTTCATCGGCATAGTGAGTATCGTCAACTATCCCTGCGAGAGGATCCATAGATGGACCGCACCTGCCCACGCCGAGTCGTGAACTCCGGGAATACGGCTCCGGAGTACAGCCCTGAGGCTGTACCTCACAACACTACCCTATCGAGAAATGAACGGCTATTATGGCTAATCATCAGCAGGGGCTAATAACACGTCTCATTTGAACCCACTTATTCAACCGTGCTTTTAACCGGAAGAGGTACAACCGGGCCAAAGAACCGTCGATTTAAAATAACCGCTATACACTTATTGCCCAAAGGATATCTACTATGCCCGCGAACACCGCTCCCCTGTTTGATCCCGTTCAACTGGGTGCACTCACCCTGCCAAACCGTTTTGTCATGGCCCCGCTCACTCGCAGCCGTTCAATCAATCACCTGCCCAATGAGCTGATGGCGGAGTACTACGCACAGCGGGCCAGTGCCGGGCTGTTGATCACCGAATGTGCGATGGTCACAGCGGAGACCTCGGCATTCGGCAACGATCCCGGTATTTACTCAGCGGAGCAAATCGAAGGCTGGAAGAAGACGACGGAGGCCGTACACCAGGCGGGCGGGCGGGTATTTATCCAGATCTGGCACGCCGGCCGGGCCGCCCATCCGCTGCTCAATAACGGCAAGGAGTGCGTGGCACCGAGTGCCATGGCGATTGAGGGTGAAACCCACACGCCTGAAGGCATGAAGCCCTACACCGTTCCGCACGAGCTGAGCAAAGAAGAGATCACCGTGATTGTGCAGGACTTCCGCAAGGCGGCGGCCAACGCTATCGCCGCAGGTTTTGATGGCGTAGAAGTACACGCTGCCAATGGCTATCTGATCGACCAGTTTCTGCGCAGCAGTGCAAACCAGCGCACCGACGAGTACGGTGGCTCACTGGAGAACCGCGCCCGCTTCCTGAACGAAGTACTTCAAGCCGTGTGTGATGAGATCGGGAGCCAGCGGGTGGGTCTGCGCCTCTCTCCGCTGAACAGCTTTAACAGTATGCACGATAGCGACCCGGAGGCCTGGACCCGTTACCTTGCGGAGCATCTAAATCAATTCGACCTGGCCTATCTACACCTGATGCGTGCGGACTTCTTTGGTGTGCAGCAGGCGGATGTGGTGACCATTGCCCGCGAGCACTACCGGGGACATCTGATGGTGAACATGGGTTATAGCGCTGAAGAGGCCGCTGAGGTACTGAGTAATAAGATGGCCGATTCCGTGGCCTTTGGTACGCCATTTCTTGCCAACCCGGACCTGCCCGCCCGAATCAAGGCCGGTGCCGAACTCAACACGCCCGATCCGGATACCTTCTACACCCCTGGTGCTGAGGGCTACACCGACTATCCGTTTATGAGTGCCTGAAGCAACGGCCGGTGGCAACATTGGTTGTTATGGCGCCGAACAAAAGGAGGCAGTACGCTTTAAACCTCAGAAGTAAACGTTAAAAGAGCTCTTCCCCCCTCAAGTTGCGGCATTAGGCTACACTCAAATCTATTCTATTTAGAGGAAGCATCATGTCAGCAAACACGGCTAATAAAGAGGCAGCTCAAACCGCATCCCCTCGCCAGTGGTTCAGGCTGGCGGTGGCGTACCTACTAATCCCGCTGATTTTATTTATCTGCGGCGGCGAGCTCGGCTGGTGGCAGGCCTGGCTATATGCCGCGCTGATCCTGGCCGCCGGCATTGGTGGGCGCATCTGGGCAGAACGACGCCACCCCGGAATAATGGCCGAAAGGCAAAATATTGAGAAGATGCAAGAAGCAAAACCCTGGGACAAAGTGCTGGCCCCACTGATGGCGGTGAGTATCGGCTTTCCCATGGTCATTGTAGCAGGGCTGGATCACCGCTATCACTGGTCCTCCGCGTTTCCGCTATGGCTCATCGTGACAGGCTTCATTCTGATCTCGCTAGGATACGCTTTCGCTTCGTGGGCTTTGGCGGAAAATCGTTTTTTCTCCAGCGTGGTGCGCATTCAGACGGAGCGAGGACATGAGGTGTGTGACACAGGGCCGTACCGTTTTGTGCGCCATCCGGGTTATGCCGGAAATATTGTTGCGCTGTTCGGTATGGTTCTTGCCCTGGGCTCGGTATGGACACTGATCCCGGCAGCAGCAGCAACAGTCATCGCGGTGATTAGAACCGCACTTGAAGACCGGACTTTACAGGAAGAGTTGCCGGGCTATCGGGACTATGCACAACGCGTGCGTTATCGATTATTTCCCGGGATATACTGAAAGGGCTGTTAACCAGGAAAACAATAAGTGGCTCAAATTAAAGGGCAGTACCCTTTAACGATTCCCCCTCAGCTAAAACAACTCCAACTCCATCTCCCGATAAACAAAGTTAGCATTGCTACGGTGATTCAGCTCATAGAGCCGACTATCATGCCAGTCGGGAAAATCGGAACCATCCACCGCCTCCTTTAAATCAACTCCCTCCTCTACCGCCTCGCCCATCTCATTACGCAGGCGCTGCATGTAGTGGCGTGTTTTCCCCACCATGGCGAATGGTGCGCTCTGTGCGCTGCCGTGACCGGGTACCATCAATTTTGCATCAGCGAATTTTTTCAGCAGCCACTCCTGACCCGTTATGGCCTGTTTGCTGTTACCGTCACCCATGTAGGTGGTGCGTTGATTGAAGGCGAGATCGGAGATCCAGAGGATATTCTGCGGCAGCTGTTGCAGTACCAGATCGCCGTGCGAATGGTGGCTGCCACTGTTGTATACGATGAAGCTCTTCTCCCCCAGGGTGAAACGCTTTTCACTATATGTATCACCCTCAATCAACACGTCGGGGGCAACGGCGGCAAAGTTCTCCATGTCCGCTTCGATGAAGCTGCGCCGATAGTCCACCGAGCTGTCGATCTGCTCAGAGTGGATGTAATCGAGTGTTCCTTTGTGGGCGATCACCGTGGCATCGGTATGGCGTCGAAAGGCGATGGCACCGTAGGAGTGGTCGGGATGATTATGGGTGAGCAGCAGATAACGCACCGGCTTGTCGGTCACGCTACGAATGGTCGCGAGAAATCGCCTGCCCAGTTTAGGGCTGCCGAGGGCATCGACCACAAATACCCCCGCCTCTGTCACGATGAATCCGGCATTACCGTTCCAGCCGCGATTGTGCTCATCCACCTCGGCGATGTTGCCAAACAGCATGTAGGTGTCATCGGCGATGCGGTAGTAGGGAAGCGGCTCATCGTCGGGGGCATCGGCGGCGATAACCAGCTGCGGGATATCGGTGGTATTCACGGCAGAGGTCGGCAGGCGATAACTGCCGGAGGGGCTGTCTACCACCAGCGGACCACCTGCCATGGCGACACTGCTCAATAACAGCATCAGTGCCAGGCCGTAAGCCCTTGCAGTAATCATGGAAATACTCACGTGACCACCTCCACTTAAGATAGTTGAGTATGCAGGTGTGTTATTACAGTATAGACTCACAGACGAGAGTTTTTAGTTCCACTCCCCCCTAAGCGTTACATGCCATCATTCGCTGGTGTGTATTCCAGCGTAGCCGTGGAATCAAAGACATAGATCTTGCCGTTGACGGTTACAGCACGGGCAAAACCGATGGCAACGGGCATGGCGGTCTTGCTTGTCCATGTGTCGGTTACGCTGTCATACATAGCACTCGAATCCAGTGTACGACTTAAGGCGTTGTTGCCACCGAATGCGTAGAACAAACCGCTATCGACGGCGACGCCCACCTCTGTGCGCGGCATACCCGAGGTCTTTGTGGTCCAAGTGTCTTGAAGCGGATTATAGCTTTCGAGTGTGCCCAGATAGCCGCTTAAGTTATAACCACCGTAGACTAGCAGCTGAGCGTTAACCTCTGCGCCGGACTGACCATGCCGTGCCTGGCTCATTTGCGAACCTGCACTCCAGCTGTCCGCAGTCGGATCGTATATCAGCAGTGAATCCAGCTCAGTCCCGGTACCCGTCCCCCCCGCGATGTAGATCAGATTGTTATAGGCCATTGCGGCGGCCGCATAACGCGAGTCCGGCATAGTTGTCTTCAAGCTCCAACTGTTTGCCACCGGGTCGTACTCCTGTACCGCGTTGCTTGCAGGATTCAGGTCAGGTTTGCCACCGATCACATAGATCTTGCCATTGACCACTGCTGACATCGCTTCTGATACGGCAAGCGGCATCGCTGCCCCTGTGGACCAGGTATCGTTCGCGGGGTTGTATATTTCCACGGTGGTCATCGGTGGCTTGGGGGTGACACCCGACAGTGCATCACCGCCACCCATCACATAGATCAGGCCATTAACGGTGGCAGCTGAAAATTTAAGGCGTGGTGTCTGCATCGGCGTTTTCGTCACCCAGGGAAAGTCCGTGATGCGGAATCCCCCTTCCAGCTGGTTTGACTGGTGGCCACTGGCATCGGTCACAAACACCTGCACCGTGTAATTATCCGCTACGACAGTGCTTATCAAAATCTGCGCATTTAGAGTACCACTAGTTATGCCACCGGCACCGATTACCGGTATCACTTCATTAACCACTGCCTGCCCTGTAGAGTCCCGTACCCTGAGCGTTACCGTACTCACATCGCCGTCCGGGTCAACAAAACTGACCGTTCCATTCACTTCGATCTGACCGCCCCCATCATTCACATAGGCATAGGTCGGATAGTAGGAGAGTGAAGAGATTGACGGTGCAACACCGCTATCACCACCGTTACCGCCCCCGCCGCTGCAGCCGGTGATCGCCATAACAAGAGTTACGATTAACAACGAAAGAAATGATTTCACTTCTTTAGCACCTTCTACTATCTGGCTGTCATATTGATTTCGTATATAGGGGGGCTATGACAAATACATATGACTATGATTCATCTGTGTCACCGACTTTTTTATTTTAGACCACTTTGAGAAAAAGCGGGGCGGAGAGCATTATTCGCTAATATTAGAAACAATTGTTCCCTGACCCTGTTTACTTCAGAGCTGAGCTATTCGTAGTCGAACTCTTTCTGGTAATCATCCGGATTGATTCCCTCTGCACGTAAGGGTTCAATCAGACGCGAGCGGGTGACCTTCGCCGATGACATGATATACCCCCTGATAACGTGCTCGCGATTTACCGCACTATTGTCTTCCTTAGCCAGTTCCTCTACGACTCGGGTAACCTTGCGGCGGGCGAGCATACGGAACAGGGCCGGCACATGGGCAAGCAGGCGTTTCAGTAGCGCCTCGGCATCGGGATACCACTCGCCCTGTTTGGGCAGATCCGGGACAAAGTCCCACTCATCTTCGGTCAGGGCTCGCCACAGTACGATGGAGTGCCCATCGGGATCAGTGACACAGGCCATATCCTCCAGATCCGGGGTATGCATCGGGGCGTAGCGTGAGCTGGTACCAGCAGCCAGTAGTTGCTGATAGGTCGCCTCTACATCATGCACATTCAGGCGCACTGAGATGTTGGATTCGACGCTCGGCACCGTCATCAAACGAATAGCGACATTTCCGGAGTCCATATCGACATACTCCTCACCACGGCGGGATTCTACAAAGCCGATGACATCACGCCAGATCCTGGCGCTACGCTCCAGATCTGTCACCGGTACAACGATATGACTAACTCCGTAAAACATGTATACCCCACTAAATTGAATAGTTATGTGATGGCAATAATTTGGGCGGCATCGACTGTTTTCAAGAGAAAACAGAGAATAAGAGGGGACAGACCCTGAGGGATTCCCACAAATTCACGGCCGTTGTCCACAGCCAATCATGGGCGCGGTCATGGGTGGTAGATGCCTTCTCGCTGCGCATACAGATGATGATTTGAGAGCAACGAGCTGTCACTCCTCCAATGCCGCAAGACGCGCCTTATGTATCCGGGGTGGGGTATTGAAGAGGATTTTATGAGACACTTTACGGGCATGCATGGCTGGGGGCTTTCTTTGGTTGTGGTGACTTGATGAGATCACAAATTCACCATGCATGCATTCAATTATCTTAATTTATCCATTCAAATAATGGACCTGATTGACTATTTTGTGGGGATTCCTCAGGCACGCCCCCCCTTCTAGTAAAGATGTTGGCGTGCCGGGAATACCTTGATTCAAAAAAATAGCTTCAGGGCATATTTTAACGAAAACTGGACTCTTCTGGAGTTAATTATCAGCGTTTCACAAGGAGGTGGATATTTAAGCTCTGCCCCAAGTTTTGAAGGATAGTCATGAACGAAATACAGCAAAAACCCGATATAAATATTTTTTCCTACAAATTCTTATCGCGAATAAGGTTTGGCTTTTTTATAACTATCCCGTCAATTCTTATCATGGTTGTGCCTGCATTCATATTGGATATTGCGGCGAGCATATATCAGACGCTCAATTTTAGAGCGTATGAGATCCCGTTGGTGGAGAGGAAGAAGTATATTTTTATAGATAGACACTCTTTAATGTATCTAAATTTTATGGAGAAGTTCTTTTGTGTCTATTGCGGTTATTTTAATGGTGTGATGCAGTATGTATCAGAGATAGCGGCAAGAACAGAGGAGTTTTGGTGCCCGATCAAGCACTCAAAAAAGGTCGGCTTCAAACATAAAAGATATGAAAACTATCTTGAATATGGAGATTCCGCTGACTATCACGCCAAACGAAAAGAGATAAGATTAAAGATGAGACGGGAGATTGAATGAGTAGAATGTAAGGGGCAGTGTCCTTTATAAACATCTTTCAAGGACTCTCCCCCCTTATACCTACCAACGATGGCTGGTGACTCCATGGGATTAACCTGTGCTGTCCCCTGCTCGCAAAAGGTGGGCCTCGGTTATCACCCCATGAGTGACAAACAAGAACGTTACTGTTTGTGATCGCTGTCCCTATTGGAATTGCCGACGCTGTATCTATCAGACCATTGGAACACTGCCATGAAAAAAAGCTTTATTAGTATATGATAAAATAATTATTCTTATACATTTTACGCTACTCTGCAGCCCCATAAAACAACGCATTACAATGGGTATAAGGTCATCTATCCCTTGTGGTTTTGACCTCTGCTCCTATTCCTCCCTTTTACTCTTCATAACAGACCTGACATAGCGGCCAAATTCACGGTCCTGCGCACGCCTTTGTGCCAGTGTCGCCTTGTTGAAGGCTTGCTCGCGCATAAGTTTGAGATAGCTCTCCAGGCGTCGCTCATCGAGCGCTCCTGCGGTAATCGCCTCCCTCACGGCGCAGCCCGGTTCTCCCTGGTGCTGACAGTCAGAAAATCTGCACTGTTGTGCCAGCGCTGTAATCTCTGCAAAGGTCTCATCAATACCGTGCTCACACTCGGCAAGCTGTAACTCCCTCATACCCGGTGTGTCGAGTAACAGGGCACCGGAGGGTAACAGGTGTATTGAGCGCCCCGTGGTGGTGTGTCGCCCCTTATCGTCATCTTCACGAATGGAGTGTGTGCGCTGCAGGGGTTGCCCCAGCAGGGTATTAATCAGGGTTGATTTGCCCACGCCGGATGAACCGAGAAAGGCAACGGTTTTAGCCGGCTGGCACCAGGGCATTAACTGTTCGACACTCTGAGGGTCGAGACTGTTAACGGCCACCACATCCAGTGACTTGCCAAGTGACTGCGCCTTTGCCAGGTAGGCTTGTGGCTCATCACAGCAGTCGGCTTTGGTCAGCACGATCACCGCCTCGACGTCGCTCTCGTTGGTCAGTGCCAGGTAGCGTTCAAAACGGTTGAGGTTGAAGTCCTGATTCATCGAGCTCACCACGAACACGGTATCGATATTGGCAGCGATGAGCTGTCGGCTTACCTTTGTGCCAGCGGCCTTACGTGAAAAGAGTGAAGATCGCTCCAATAAGCGTTGAAATCCATTGTGACTATCCAGCAACAACCAGTCCCCCACCGTCACCTCTGGCATGGAGGCGGTGATGGGCAATGACAGTTTGCCGCGAGTGGTGAGCAGGTGCAGTAAGGAGCGCTCCTGCCCGACGACTCTTGCCGGTGTCACGGCTTCGTACTCTTCAAGTGAGAGCTGTTGCTGAAAGAAGTGGTTCCAACCCAGTTGAGATAGGGAGTATTGCGTAGACATAAAAACCCCTGACGCTATAGGCGTCTAGTCGAATTTGATTCTGGGGCATGGTGAGCCCCGGTTCAGGAACCGGGCAGTCAGAGCTGAATGGAGTTATTCGCTATCTACCCGGAAGGTTTTTACGACAATCATCTTTACCCTCCAGTGTTTAGTAACCTATATCGTTGAAACCATAGCACAAAAGGGAACGGTATTGCGTCTGATACCGTGCGTACTCAATACAAGAGAGCAATTTGCACTATTTTTTTATGGCACCAGCCCTGACCTGAACGGTATTCGAATCGCCCCTTATGCTGGATTGCCAGCCATAGTCGCCGTACCATTTGCCATCCCGGTAGTCGATCTCCAGCCAACGAGGAACATAGACCCCCTCACGATGGATCTTGAAGTCGGTGGCGGGTGGCGGGCCGAGGTAGTCTGAAACCGGGCAGATGGTAGTCATCACGGTGTTGAAGCGCACCGCGAGTTTGTCGCCTAGCGGCTGCGACTCTTTCAATAATGCGGCGAACTGCCCGGGCTCAAGTTGCCATGCCCCATCCTGTGGCGTGGCAGTGTAGATGGCAACGCGTTTGACAAGCACGCAGCTAAAGTAGATCTGCACCTCTAACAGCAGCGGTTCGGTGATGGTCTCGCACATTCTCGCCGCCTCAGGTGTGAGGGTGACATCCACCGACCTTCCATGAAACATCACTATTTTGTGCATGCTTTCCTCCTTGCGTCTCTCAGTGTAGCGCTGTTCATCCGGTTTTTTTCCCGCAATAATCAGGGCGTCTACGGGCAACAGAGTCTTGAATTGAGTGAACGCGGGGCTCTTTCCGTGCCATTTTTCCCTCTGCTGAAATTACCTTATGTTAAGACCAAGTAGAGGGGGACGGCGGGACTAAATCTTAACCAGATGTACGCGTTGGCTATTTAGTAATCCCTCAGTCCCCTTTTTACTTTCTGGCAACGGCTCAACGCCCGATGGAGAAGAAGAAGCACATGCCGGTATCCGGCGGGCAGGTGCGGAACATCAGGTGCGCCCCGTCATGATAGTAGTGGCCATGGCGACGCAGGCGGGGATTGCGTTTCATATAACGGTCGAAGTCATCCCACGAGCGCCAGTGGCCATGGTAATTGTAGTGGTATTTGCGGTGCTGGTGCTGCCGATAGTGGCGATTGCGATCATAGGGACGATTGCGATAGCCGTGGTGTCCGCGATAATCGTGGCCGTAATTCTGGCGACCGTCACCATCGCGCCGGTTGTCAGCCATTGTAGGGAAAGCCAGAGTGAGCCCTGTCACCAGAGCGCACAGAGCGATAACGTAACGTTTCATGGTACACCTCGCTTGGTTTGTCGTTCTTCCGTAAGCGGATCGTTACCACTGCGTCCCGAGGCACCGGGCCTTAACCCCGAACCTTGCGCCTAGCGCGCTGCAGCGGTCTGCCCGTTGAGTATAGCAACACAGGGGCCAGCGACATCCCCGGCCAGAAAGGCGCGGCATACGTCCCGCAAAATCACAACAAACTAATGGGGTAAAAACGAATTTTTTCGGTGCGAACACCCTCAAGCACCTTTTCCGGACGGTTCCAGCACCAGCAGTGCATTTCACCGAACTCATCAGCCGCTTGTGGCAACTTCATCAGGCACAGAGAGGCGATAACTCGTATCGAGGAAAACGCTACTGAGGATTGATAAGAAAGGCTTGTACCCTGTTTGCCACCGCAGTCGCGTGGGCTCCAGTTTTAAGCCTTACGGCGCGCCTTAACCGCCTCGGCCAGCTCCCGCAACAACCCCGCAGTCGTATCCCAGTCAATACAGGCATCGGTCACACTCTGCCCGTAGGTGAGTTCCTTGTCGGGCTCAACGTCCTGGCGGCCTTCCACCAGGTGGCTCTCCAGCATCACGCCCATAATGCGCTTATCACCGTTACTGACCTGCTCTGCGACGTCGCGGCAGACATCGACCTGGCGGAGGTAGTCCTTGTTGGAGTTGGCGTGTGAGCAGTCGACCATCAGGTAGGGGGGGAGCTTGCTCTTTTCCAGTTGTTCCGCGGCGTGCTGCACGCTTGCCTTGTCGTAGTTGGGCCTTTTACCGCCGCGCAGGATGATGTGGCAGTCGTCGTTGCCGGTTGTGGAGAAGATGGCCGAGTGGCCCTGCTTGGTCAGTGACATGAAGACGTGCGGACGCGAGGCGGCATGCACCGCGTCGATGGCGATCTTGAAGCCGCCGTCGGTGCTGTTCTTAAAGCCGATGGGGCAGGAGAGGCCGGAGGCCAGCTCGCGGTGGCCCTGGCTTTCGGTGGTACGGGCACCGATGGCCCCCCAGCTGATGAGGTCGGCCACGTACTGCGGGCTAATGAGGTCGAGGAACTCGGTGGCGGCGGCCACGCCCTGGCGGTTGAGGTCCAGCAGCAGGCTGCGGCCGAGGCGCAGCCCCTTGTTGATATGGAAGCTTTCATCCATATCGGGGTCGTTGATCAGCCCCTTCCAGCCGACGGTGGTGCGGGGCTTCTCGAAGTAGACCCGCATGATGATGCACAGCTCCTCTGCCAGCTCATCGATCAGCGGCTTGAGGCGCTGGGCATACTCGCGTGCGGCAACGGGGTCGTGTATCGAACAGGGGCCGACGATGACGACCAGGCGGTCGTCCTGGCCATGCAGAATATTATGCACCGCGGTGCGGTGGTGAAATACCGTCTCTGAGGCGGCATCATCAATGGGGAGCTCTGCGTGCAGGTCTGCCGGGGGGCTGACCTCCTGGATGCCGGTGATACGGACGTCGTCTGTTTTATAGTGCATGGTGTCGTCGTGCAGGTTCTTGTCTGAGAAACAGCGGAGTATACCGAGTTCAAAGACTTGGGGGCAGGGTAAACGCTATTTTGCTTACAAAAGGGCCACCTGAAGGCCTGACGGCGGTAGCAGGGGCGGCCAGCACAATAGACCTCAGGCTCTGCTCGCGCAGGCCAAGTATGACAGCAGGAGCCCCCCCCCTTCTGAACATCAACGACTACTCGCCCAGCACTCCCTCAATCACGGCCACCACCTCATCACTATCCCACTCCAGGCCACCGAAGTAGCCGTAACGCAGCCGTCCTTTTTTATCGATAACAAAGGAGGTGGGAAAGGCGCGGATGTTCCACGGGTTGATGGTGGAGCCTGCTGCATCGAGCATTACGGGAAATTCGGCGGGTACCTTTTTGAGAAAATCCCGCACCGTCTGCTCGGTTTCACCCACATCCACACTGATCACCCGAAAGGGCCGCCCCGCCATACGCCTGGCGAGACGCCCCAGTGAGGGGATCTCTTCGACACAGGGCGGGCACCAGGTGGCCCAGAAGTTGAGCAAAACGACCTCGCCTTTTAACGCGCTTAAGTCAATGCCCTCACCATCAACGGTCGTCAGTTTCAGCTCGGGGGCCGGTTTCCTGTCTCTAATGAGGGTGAGCAGTTTCCCGCTCTTTTCCTCGATTTTGTTGGAATCCCTGTTGAGCATTTCTACTGCTTTACGGGGCGACTGGTTATAGTATTGCAATGCGCGTACGGCACTGGCGAGCATCGCCGGTAATTGCTCCCGCACCGCCAATTCGTAGGGGCTGGCATCTTCACGTACCTGATAGCCATCACTGACGCCGGGCAACACCCGTGTAAAGACATCACTGCCACCGCTCTGCAGACGTGACACCATGGCATCCAGATACCAGCGCTTGGCAGAGTTCATCGGTTGCAGCACAAAAAGCGGCAGGTTGGTGGCCGCGGCGATAGGGAGAAACTCAGGTTCGGCACCGGCACGGGCGGTGCCTGCCATGAGGTTAGGGTGGAGCAACACGGTCCCACCAAGCGGCGGGGTACCCTCCCCTTTTTTCAGCTGCCACTGCCGTGCCACCTCAAGTGTAAGCGCCGCACCCCGCCCATAGCTGAACAGGGTGAGTCGCCCTGCATCAGGCTGGGCGGCACGTATCAGCGCATGCATATCGGCTCTGGGGATCGCATCCAGGCTGCTGCGACCGGCGGGGATAAAGTAGTTACCATGCAGGTCAACCAGCCACACGGAGTAGCCGTATGCGGCGAGCTGTACGGCGTGTTGGCGCTCGGCCTCGCCAAAGAAGCCAAATTCAGAGGGCAGCCAGAGGATGCGCTCCTTGCCATCACCAAACTGCTCAACGGTGAGCTCACTGCCATTGGCCAGTTCAAGCAGCCGCTCTTCCGCCGCCGCGGGGCTTAGCCACAGCAACATGAGCAGAAGCATCAGGCCGCTTACACCAGTCACTCTCTTTTGTTCCTTCATGCACTCCTGCCGCTAATGTCTCTCTACCACCGCAGCGATCATACACGAGGAGGGCTGAGGAATGACTTACGATTAACTCGGGAGATCGCTAACAAACCTTAGAATCGATACCTCTCCCCTGTTTACTCGCGGCGACACCCTGTAAACTGGCCTGTTGATTTTCATTTTAGGTAATGGCGATGGCTGAACGACGCCCAGGCATGCAATCTGCTGCAAAGAACCACATCCTGACTCCTTCAGAACTGATGCGGGAGTGTGGTAACGGTGCCTACCAGCGTGGCAGAGACTACTTTGAACAGGGCATGCTCAACAGCCTGAATATAGAGGTTATAGATACCGATCTCGTCTACCTCAACGCGACTACCCGTGGCAGCGGCCAGCAAATCTATGAGCAGGAGGTGGAGATCAACTGGACCTGGGGCAAGGCCAATATTGAGGGGAATTGCAACTGCCCGGTCGGCTACAACTGTAAGCATGTCGTGGCGGCCTGTCTCGCCTACAACCAGCAGTTTAAAAGCTCGAGTGCCGGCAGTAGCGATATTGATGCCTTTAGCCGCTGGTTATCGAAGCTGTCCGCCTCTTCCTCTGACCATCCCGGCCACTCACGCCAGCATGAGGCCAACCCTGAATTCCTTCTCTACTCGCTGCTGCCCTCGGCGCAAGGGGGCGATATTCGCGTTGAGCTTTTCATCGTTAAAATGAAACGCGACGGCACCCCCGGCAAGGGGCGTCGCAGCAGCCTGTCAAGCATCAGCAACAGCTACTCCGCACCTCGTTACCTGGGCCCCGAAGATGAGGAAATTCTGGCACTGCTGAAGGCCGCCGACCCGATGGCCTGGAGTGGCCCCTCTCTGCGCGGCATGGCCGGTGCCACGGCCCTCGCCATGATTATCGACAGTGGTCACGCCTACTGGAAAAATACCCGACAGCAGCCACTGCAGCGCGGCCCTGGTCGCAACACAAGCCTGGAATGGAGAGAGCTTAACGGGGCGTATAATCTACAGGTCTCGGTAAACCCCGCGGCCCTTATTATTCCAGTCACCCCCCCAGCGTATCTCGACCCGGAGCGTATGCAATGCGGAGAGTTAATGTTGCCGCACGGCGTCGATGCCAGGCAATTACAGACCCTCCACGATGCCCCCGCCGTTCCACTAAAGCAGGCCGATAAGATCAGCCACCTGCTGGCGCGACAGTTCCCCGCCCTGCCCACTCCGACCCCGATTGAGATCACCGAGCTCAAAGGGACCGTCCCGACCCCCAAACTTGTGCTGCAACACCAGGGGGGCGATCCGTTAACGTCGAGCGGCGTACTCACGTTTCTCTACGATGACTGCGCCATCGACATGACACACAAGGGCGCGGTGCAGACACAGGATCGGGGTAAAGAGATCGTGCATATCCATCGTGACCTAAGTGCCGAGGCCGCTGCCGTCGCGCGTCTGCTAAGTGAGGGCTTCGCCAACTCCGAAAGCCTGCCGATGACCTTTACCGTGCAACCCGGCGAGACCACGCGTCAGGCACGCCTCGCCGCCTGGTTCCACTTTGTAGAGGAGCGCGTACCGCAACTACAGGCCGAGGGGTGGCAGATTGAACAGGCCGATGCGACCATGCTCACACTCAGCCACGCCGAGAACATTGAGGCCGAGGTCGATAGCCCGGACAACGACTGGTTCGAGCTGCGCTTCGATATCCTGGTCGATGGCAGAAAGTTGCCACTGCTGCCCCTGGTCAGCGAAATCATCGGCGACTACCGTCCCGGCACGCTCCCCCCTACCCTCTACCTGCCCTATGCAGAGGGGCACTATGTCGAGATCCAGAGCGCGCAGATCGAACCCATCCTGCAGAACATTATCGAACTGTTCACCAGCTTCGGTGGCGGTGAGGAGCTACGGCTGTCGCGTCTCGATGCGCCGCGCCTGCTCGAACTGGGCGAGACCCCGATTAACGGTGGTGCGGCTCTACAGCGGCTGGCACGAAAACTGAACGATTTTTCCGGCATTAAGGCGGTAAAAATCCCTGCCACCTTCAAGGGCGAGTTGCGGGAGTACCAGCAGCAGGGGGTTAACTGGTTACAGTTTTTGCGCGAGTATGGGCTGGCGGGGATCCTGGCCGATGACATGGGGTTGGGCAAGACCGTACAGACCCTGGCCCACCTGGCCATCGAGAAAAGGGCCGGACGGATGCTGCGCCCAAGCCTCATCATCGCCCCCACCAGCCTGATGGGAAACTGGCGGCGTGAGGCGAAGCAATTTACCCCCGGACTGCGAGTGCTGGTGCTGCACGGCCCTGAGCGTCACCAATATTTCGACAGCCTGCACCACTATGACTTGATCCTCACCACCTATCCGCTGCTGTCGCGCGATGGCGAGGTGCTGCAGGCTATCGACTACCACTACCTGATCCTTGATGAGGCACAGGTGATCAAAAACCACCGCTCGCAGGCCTCGCAGCTGGTAAGATCTATTAAGGCCAACCACCGCCTCTCCCTCACCGGTACCCCGATGGAGAATCATCTGGGCGAGCTATGGGCCCAATTCGATTTTCTGCTGCCGGGATTTCTCGGTTCGCAAAAACAGTTCGTCAACAACTACCGCACGCCGATTGAAAAACATGGCGATAGCGAAAAACTGCAACGCCTCACCCGCCGCACCGCACCGTTTATGCTGCGGCGCAATAAGGAGATGGTTGCCACCGAGCTACCCGCCAAAAGCGAGTTCATCCGTACCGTACCGATTGAGGGAAAACAGGCGACACTCTATGAGAGCATTCGCCTGACGATGGAAAAGAAGGTGCGCGAGGCGATAAGCAAACAGGGGCTGGCGCGTAGCCACATCACCATCCTTGATGCACTGCTCAAGCTGCGCCAGGTCTGTTGCGACCCGCGCCTGCTGCCTGACAATAAAGGCGACAAGGTGGGGCGCTCGGCCAAGTTTGAGATGCTAATGGAGATGCTCCCGGAGCTACTGGATGAGGGGCGGCGGGTACTGCTCTTCTCCCAGTTCACCACCATGCTGGGGCTAATCGAGGAGGGGCTCAAGGAACGGGGGATCCGCTACAGCAAACTCACCGGCCAGACCCGCAAACGCGACGAGGCGATTGAGACCTTTCGCAGCGGCGAGGTGGATCTGTTTCTTATCAGCCTCAAGGCGGGCGGAGTGGGCCTTAACCTCACCGAGGCCGACACGGTGATCCACTACGACCCCTGGTGGAACCCGGCAGCGGAGGCGCAGGCCACCGACCGCGCCCATCGCATCGGCCAGGACAAACCGGTCTTTGTCTACAAACTCCTCACCGAGGGCACCGTCGAGGAGAAAATCCTGGCGATGCAGGAGAGAAAACAGAAACTCGCCGACAGCGTCTACAGCAAGGGACAAAAGGAGGGGGAGCAACTGCTCAACAGCGACACCATTAGCGAGCTTTTTTCTGACCACTAAACGGCTTTGATTTCGTGACTGAATGAGTGGGGGGTGGGGACAAGAAATCGCCATCCATTTCATTCATCTACGCCCCCATATAATGTAGCGGCCTCGAATTACCCCATCCCCACTTAATAGAGCATTAATGGCCGTAGTGACAGTACCAGCAACATGCTCGCCGACATCAAGATCGGTTGCGATTTATGATCACCATCGACAGCGCACAAAAAAAGCAGCCAGTGGCTGCCTTCTTATCGCTGACACTATCGCTGGCTTATCGCAGCCAGCCCAAAGCCTCTGCCCTTACTCGTCGGCCTCTTCTTCCAGCTTCGCCGCAACGCACTCTTTAATATAGGCGGCGGCCTTATCGCCGCTCAGCTGCATCACCTTGGCCGCGTCTTCACAGTAAGCTCGTGCTTCCTGCTCATTCGCCTGAGCCTGGCTGCCTAACCCCAGGGCGAGCAGGGCGATGGTTAAAGTAAACATTCTCATTAGTTGTGACTCCTCAATAAAAAACTTGCATAACGCCGCATTGCATAGCATTCCGTTTATGGGGGCATCGCATAATAAATCAACGCCCCAACACCGGCACTGAGCGGCTAGGACTTGAAAGAACGTGCTGCTCCCGGTTTGCCTCCACGACCAGACTTAGCCGGTGCCCCCGCTTTAGGGCGATCACCACCGGGGGCGGTATTAACCTTCGGCTGTTTCGGTTTTTTAGGCTTCTTCGGCTTATTGCCGCCGGGTTTGAGCTGGGTCAGCGGGACATGATGTCTAGGCACAAAGCCCGGCTCCTGTTCACGCACCAGGGTCTGGCGAATCAGGTTCTCGATATCGGCCAGCAGCTTCACCTCATCGGCACTGACCAGCGACAGCGCCTCGCCCTCCACACCCGCACGCCCGGTACGACCAATGCGGTGAACATAGTCCTCCGACACGTTGGGAAGGTCGTAGTTGATCACATGGGGCAGTTCGACGATATCAATGCCGCGCGCCGCGATATCGGTGGCGACCAGCACCCGCACCTTGCCCGCCTTAAAATCGGCCAGCGCACGGGTGCGTGCCCCCTGACTCTTGTTGCCGTGGATCGCGGCGGCAGCGATACCGTCCTTCTCCAGTCGCCGCGCCAGACGATCCGAGCCGTGTTTGGTGCGAGCGAACACCAGTACCTGCTGCCAGCCGTTGTCGCGTACCAGATGGCTCAGCAGCGCCGCCTTCTTATCCTTATCCACCTCAAACACCGCCTGCTTCACCGTCTTTGCCGCCGCATTGCGCGGGCTTACCGAGATCTCAACCGGGTCATGCAGCAGCCCCTGCGCAAGGGAGCGGATATCGCCGGAGAAGGTGGCGGAGAAGAGCAGGTTCTGGCGCTTCTTCGGCAATAGCGCGAGGATCTTTTTAATGTCGCGGATAAAGCCCATGTCGAGCATGCGGTCCGCCTCATCCAGCACCAGGATCTCCAGCTGGTCGAACTTCACCGCATTCTGACTGTAGAGGTCGAGCAGGCGGCCCGGCGTCGCCACCAGCACATCGACCCCTTTACGCAAGGCCATCATCTGCGGATTGATCTTCACCCCGCCGAAGACCACGGTGGAACGTAGTGGCAGGTGCTTACCATAGGTGGTCACACTCTCGGCCACCTGCGCCGCCAACTCGCGGGTCGGGGTAAGCACCAGCGCACGCACCTGATTCGGCCGCGCCTTCTGCCCTGACGAGAGCAACTGCAACAGCGGCAGGGTAAAACTGGCGGTCTTGCCGGTGCCGGTCTGCGCCGCCGCCATCACATCGTGGCCCTGCAGCACAGCGGGGATGCCCTGCTGCTGAATCGGCGAGGGCTTGTCGTAGCCTTTCTCCTTAATCGCACGCAGTAGCGGCTCGGAGAGGCCCAGGGTGGTAAATGGCATGGGGGGTACTCAGTGTGGGTTCTCGCACATCTTAGGCTGGAACGTGTAAACGGGAAGGAGCTGATTATGCCCGATTGTCAGGGGAAACGCATAAGTCCCAGGATCAATCTGCCTGGAAGAAGATGCGGGTGTAGGAGCTATCCTCTTCACCGGATACCGAATCATAGCGCAGTGCCTGTGCGCCTGGGTCCCAGTAGATGGAGTTGTCTTCGTCCGGGTAGGCTGAGGCGTAGGGGGATGTTGTGATGAATGCGTCGATGTTCTCTTTGCTTACGCCTTGTTTTTTTATTAGGGCTTTGAGCTTGAGGAGGCGGATCAGGCCATTTAGATCGTGGTTCTGAGTCATATATTGCGATAATTCTGGCAATGAACCGAGCCACAACACAGTAAAAAGTGGGTCATACAGCTTAGCCAAGATGGTTACATTTGAGTAAGATTTCTGTTCTAGATGTGCTGAACGCTCAGCAAACTCAGACGGAGGCAGGCTCCCTAACATCAGTAGTTGTTCCATATACGCCTGGGAACGGTTGATGTTACGGTTAACTCTTACAGGGAGTCCCTTTTTAAAAATGAACGGGTCAAGGAAATATCCATCATCAAAATCATTATCGTTGAATTCATCATATGAAGGGGAGCCCATCTCTTTAAGAATACTTCTTTGAAAATTCAGCTCACCTTTCAATGCACGACTTAAATTACGCTCACTCTGTGTTAATTCAGAAATACTTTCTATTTCAGAAAACACCCTCGTATCACGATTATCACTATCAACTAGTTGGCTGTAGGCATGAAGCGACTCCCTGGCCAGAGCCATTGCGATCAGCCGGTCAATCAGCAACCCCGACTCTCTCATTACTAAACGGCTAAATTTCAGGTCAGAAGCCAGCTCAGCAAGTGCGTCCGCCTCATTACCCCCCTGATAGTTTGCAACAATTAAAATTAGACGGAGGCGGTGTGCATACCTTAGTTGAGTGAAATTCATATACGGTGTGTAAAGCCCAGCGGGAGCCTGTATTCGGTATGACACCAACGTGCTCAAGTCACGATAACGGTCGAGCAGCAGTCCGTTGTCACCTTCCTCTAACAAGCTTTCAGCATTTTTTCTGTACTCTTCAAGGCAAGACTCCTTGTCAGAAGCGCACAGATCATTCAATCCCACTGCCTTAACCTGCTTTGTCTCATCGAAACCAGCTGGATGATAATCTGCCTTGTAACCAGTTCCGCTAGTCTCCACCTCGATAATTCTAGCAACCCTTGCCTCACCATACTCCCGCATGTCTACATTCGAAGGCGCATCCAGCCCCCACAACAAGTAGTAACTGTTCTGCTCTTTAGGAACTGTTATCGGCTCCGCCATCAGCCACTCACGCGCGCCAGCAGAAAGCTCTTCGTCCGGGAGGAGGTGAAGTACCGCTATGTATATGACTGGCAGTAGGAGAATGAGAAATACAACTTTGAGAAACTTACGCATCAGACACCCTATAAAGTTATTTATATCCCTTCACCACATCATGACATACCGCCACTTTCACACCAAACCCATCGCCAATAGGCTACATTTGTTCTAATATTGCGCCCCCCCCTTCGACAGCACAGAGGTAGATACGTGTACGATTTTATCCCGGGTCAACGCTGGATCAGCGATGCCGAACTGCAGATGGGGCTCGGCACCATCCTCAGCACCGATCACCGTACCGTTACCGTACTCTTTCCCGCCAGTGGCGAACAGCGTGTCTACGCCAAGCAGAGCGCGCCGCTGACTCGTGTCCACTTTACCGAAGGGGACGAGATACAATCACAGGAGGGGTGGTCGCTCACCGTCGAGTCTGTCGAGGAGCAGGCAGGTCTGCTGATCTACAGTGGCAGACGGGATTACGACGGCATGCTGACCCCGCTACCGGAGGGGGAGTTGAATGATCTAATTCAGCTCAATCGACCCACCGAGCGGCTGTTTACCGGCCAGCTCGATGCCGACAAGTGGTTCGCCCTGCGCTACGAGACACTGCAACAGCTCAACCGTCTCGGCCACTCAGACCTGCGCGGCCTCACCGGTGCACGTACCAGCCTGCTGCCGCACCAGCTCTATATTGCCCACGAAGTCGCCAACCGTTTCGCCCCACGGGTGCTGCTGGCCGACGAGGTGGGGCTGGGCAAGACCATTGAGGCGGGGCTGGTACTGCACCAGCAACTACTTACCGAGCGGGCCAACCGCGTGCTCATCGTGGTGCCGGAGAGTCTGACCCACCAGTGGCTGGTCGAGATGGTGCGCCGCTTCAATCTGCACTTCAGCATCTTTAACGAGGCGCGCTGTCAGGCGGTGGAGCTGAGCGAGGAGCAGGATAACCCCTTCAATACCGCACAGCTGGTGCTCTGTAGTCTCGACTTTCTACTGCAGCAGCCCGATCGCCTGCAGCAGGTTCTGGCCTGCGACTGGGACCTGCTGGTGGTCGATGAGGCCCACCACCTCGCCTGGTCACCCGAACGGCCGAGCCACGAATACCTGATGGTAGAGCAGCTGGCCCGCCAGATCCCCGGCGTGCTGCTGCTCACCGCCACCCCGGAGCAGCTTGGCAAAGCGAGCCACTTTGCCCGCCTGCGCCTGCTCGATGCAGACCGCTTTCACGACTTCGAGGCCTTCGTCGCCGAAGAGGCAGCCTACGAGCCGGTAGCCAATGCAGTCGAGGAACTGCTTGGCGATCAGGTGCTGGATGACAAGGCCAGACAGGTGCTGATGGAGAGCCTTAACGAAGAGGATAACCGTGAGCTGTTTGATGCCCTGCAAAATGCCAGTGACGATGGGGCCCGCGAGGCGGCCCGTGATGAGCTGGTGGCCCACCTGCTGGACCGCCACGGCACCGGGCGTGTGCTCTACCGCAACACCCGCGCCGCGGTGCAGGGCTTTGCGCCACGCCAGCTGCACGCCTACCCGCTTGCACTGCCACCAGAGTATGCAGAGACGCTGGCCGTATTCCATGCCAGCGGCCTGCACGAGCCGCAGCTATTGCTCTGCCCCGAGCTGCTTTATCAGGCCGACGGCGGCGCGGCCAAGGCACCGTGGACCCGCATCGATCCGCGCGCCAGCTGGCTCGCCGACACGCTAAAATCACTTCGTGGCGAAAAGGTGCTGGTGATCGCCGCCAGTGCCGACACGGCGATGGACCTTTCCGAGTACCTGCGCGTCACCACCGGCCTGCATGCCGCCGTATTCCACGAGGATATGACCCTGATCGAGCGCGACCGCGCCGCTGCCTACTTCGCCGATCAGGAGTTCGGCAGTCCGGTACTGATCTGCTCGGAGATCGGCAGCGAGGGGCGCAACTTCCAGTTCGCCCACCACCTCATTCTGTTCGACCTGCCGCTCAACCCCGACCTGCTGGAGCAGCGCATCGGACGGCTGGATCGCATCGGCCAGAGCGAGGCCATCCAGATCCATGTGCCCTACCTCGAACACAGCGGCCAGCAGCTGATGTTCCGCTGGTATCACGAGGCGCTGGGGGCCTTCGAGCAGACCTGTCCCGCCGGACACAGCGTCTTCGTGCGCGTCTCCGAGCAGCTGACGGAGACCCTGCACCACCCCGATACCGACGAGGCGGTCTTCAGCGCCATTGTCGAGGCCAGTTACCAGCTGCACAACGAGCTCAACGAGGCGCTACACCTTGGTCGCGACCGCCTGCTGGAGGTCAACTCCTGTCGCCCCGGCGTCGCCGATGCGCTACAGCAACGCGCCGAGCAGGAGGATGCCGACTCCACCCTGCCCGACTACCTGGAGAGGGTTTTCGACTGCTTCGGTATCGACAGCGAGCCACACACCGAGCAGAGCACCGTGATCCGCCCCGGCGAGCAGATGCAGGTAAGCAGCCTGCCCGGCCTCAATGAGGATGGCATGACCTTCACCTGTGATCGCGATGTCGCCCTCTCCAACGAGGACCTTCACTACCTCACCTGGGACCACCCACTCACCACCGCCGCGATGGATATCATGCTCAGCGGCGAGCAGGGAAACAGCGCCATCACTGCGATAAAAAGCACACGCATCAAGCCTGGTACCCTGCTACTCGAATGCCTGTTCCTTATTGAGAGCAGCGCCGCCTCCACCCTGCACGCCAGCCGCTACCTGCCGCCCACTACCATTCGCGTGCTACTTGGCCTGAGCGGTAAGAATCTCGCCGATAAACTCTCGCATCAGGAGATCAACGAGAACCGCGACAAACTCGACAAGCTGACCGCCAGCAAGGTGATCCGCGCCTACGAAAAAGAGCTACGAGAAATGATCGACAACGCCGAAAATATAGCCAAACAGCAGGCCCCCGAGATCATCGCCAGCGCCCATCGCGGCACCGGCGAACTGCTGAGCCGCGAGATCGACCGTCTGGAGGCGCTACGCAAGGTCAACCCCAACGTACGTGAGGCCGAGGTGGAGTTCTTCCGTGAGCAGTGGCGCGCCCTGGATCAGGCGCTGGAGACCGCGACGCCGAGGCTGGATGCGCTGCGGGTGATTGTGGCGACGTAAATTTATGTTGCGGCAAAGGCCATGAGATTAGAGACAACCCCATACCATAACGCAAAAGGCCCCGGAAATATTCGGGGGCCTTTCTTTTTTTCACTCTCTTACCAGAGGCCACCGATTCTGAAAGCGGTGCTCTTATAATCGTGCCCATCGATATTATTGTTCGATGCCGTCAGCGAAAGCAGAACGCGAAATCCCTCAGAGACCTTGATGCCATAGCCCACACCAAGGAGAATTCCAGTTCCGCTATCACTAGCAATATTTGCAACGGAGCTATCGACCACCAACTTGGATATACCAAGGTCGCCGCGGAGAAACACGCCATCGCCGATCTCCTCACCAAAGAAGTGCATCACGCTACCACCGTAAAGATACTGGTTGAGTTGGATATAATCCCATGAGTCCTCCAACCGGTCTGCGGAGCCACTGATAACAAACCCCACGGCAGTCTTATCATTTTGCATCGGCCAATAGAAACCGAGCATATCGATTGCCGTTTCCGTTCGCGACACGCCAGGCAAAGCATCCACCGCCTGTACGGCAGAATCCAATGGTTCATCATAGGTGTGACTGGCACTACCAAGACTCCAGTAGGTATACCAATCTTCTACCTCAGCAGCTGCCACCTGAAATGAACCGGCCAACCAGATTGCCGCCATTGCTGTCGCTAATTTTATTTTACTCATTCCCTTCTCCATTTTTATATTTTAATAAACCCCACATCGTATAACTTTTTCAATATAATATTATTTATTATAGAGTGGAAGTCTTTGTTATCTTATGTCATAAAGAAAACCATTAATCACTTCCGCACATGCTTCTGGTCTTGCCTGAAGAATAAAATGCGGCCCATCTATCTCGATCAGAGAAAATCTGGGGAAAACTAACTTAAACTCCTGAAACTTGTCAGCTGGTACAAGTCGGTCTTGCGAGGCCCTGATATAGAGGACGGGCAGATCCCGACTGCTCGTTACTCTTCTTAACTTTTCAATCGCCACCATCCGGTCCCTTATCACCTCAGCCGGAACCACCTTAAGTGCCTCTCTGAAGCTCACTAGCAATCCATTACTGGCATCGCTTCCCATCAGCATCATCCTGATCATGAGTCCTGAAAGCGGCATGTTTGATAGTTTTTGTAACGGCAGACGTTTGACTATTTTCAATAACGTAACGGCGGGGGGAGAGAGAAATGTCGCCACCACGATTACCACCCTCAAAGGTATCGAAGAGATGCCCGCAATCCTGGCGGCGATAGGGCCGGAGAATGACTCTGCCAGTAATACAAATGCTTCATCGGGAAGCTGTGAGATCACATACTCCGTTAAGCTCTCATAATCCTGCGGCCCGCTCTGCGGCAGTCTGATGATCTGGGTGGGGCAGGCAATGCATGACAGAAACGGGGTAAATAGATCACCCGTCCCATCCAGCCCTGGAAGCAACACCAGTTTCATCTGCTTATTAGTGGGTGAAGGTGTGCCCACTCTCACTCCCTCTGCATTTCCGCCCTGACACACCTCAGCACCTCATAAGGAAACTCCCCCTCCAGTGCTTCGAACACCGGTTTGAGTCGTTTACCCCCGTCGTGATGTTCGATAGCAAAGCGAATCGCATCCAATTGATGATCCGGCAATGCGACCACCTCCTTCAGCGGCACTTCGCCACGCTCAATGCCCTTTGTCAGGTGACTGTAGATAGTGGTGATTTTGAGGCCACGCTGGGCGGCGATAGCCTCGACATCCATGCCCAGGCGGAACAGTTGCAGGGTCTCCCCTTCGCTATCACTTTCTGACTCATCTTCCAGATTACGATACTCATTCAGCACGTCGAGAAAGGCCCCGCCATAGGCATCGAGTTTTTTCGCACCGACACCCGAGATGCGTGACAATTGCTCCAGTGTTTCCGGGCGATTCTCCACCAACTCGGCCAACGTGGCATCGTGAAAGATCATATAGGCGGGAATCCCCTGCTCGTCGGCCAGTTGCTGGCGACGGCTGCGCAGCGCCTCCCACAGTTTCCCCTGTCCCTGATCGGCGAAGCGGTTGCTCTTGCGCTCACGGCTTTTGGCCGTTTTCCTGCGCGAGAGTTTGCGCAGATGCAGTGGCAGATCGCCGCGCAACACCGGACGGCTCTCTTCGGTAAGGTGCAGGCCGCCATGGCCTTCGAGGTCAACGGCCAGCAGGCCGCGGGCAATCAACTGGCGATAGAGGTCACGCCACTCACTCTGGTTGAGTTCATCGCCGATGCCAAAGGTACTTACCTTGTCGTGGCCGAAACGGCGCATCCGCTCATTGTCCTTGCCCAACAACACCTCCACCAGATAACTCACCCCGAAGCGTTGCCCGGTTCGATGCACACAGGAGAGCGCCTTGCGTGCCGCGGTGGTGGCATCCCAGGTCTCGGGGGGCTCTAGGCAGGTGTCGCAGTTACCACAGGGCTCAGGCAACTCATCGTTAAAGTAGCGCAGCAGCGCCTGGCGACGACAGGTGGTCAGCTCGCAAAGGCCCAGCATGGCATCGAGCTTGTGGTGCTCGATACGCTTGATCTCTTCGGGGGCGTCGGAGCTGGCCTGCATCTGCTTAAGGGTGATCACATCCTGCAGGCCATAGACCATCCAGGCATCAGCGGGCAGGCCGTCACGTCCGGCACGCCCCGTTTCCTGATAATAGGCCTCCAGGCTCTTTGGCAGATTGAGGTGGGCGACAAAGCGCACGTCGGGTTTATCAATGCCCATGCCAAAGGCGATGGTCGCAACGATGATCACCCCCTCCTCGCGCAGGAAACGCCCCTGATTCTCCTGTCGTACCTGTGGCGACAGCCCGGCGTGGTAGGGCAGGGCATTCAGCCCCTTACTGCTTAACCACGTTGCCACCTCCTCGACCCGCTTGCGCGACAGGCAATAGACGATACCCGCCTCCCCCTCATGTTCATTGCGGATAAAGCGCAGCAGGCGGTCACGGGAGTTACCGCTGTTCTCGCTAATGCGATAACGGATATTGGGCCGGTCAAAGCCGCTGATAAATTGCTCTGCCTCACCGAGCGCCAGCCGTTCGATGATCTCTCGTCGGGTCGCCGCATCGGCGGTGGCGGTAAGGGCGATGCGCGGGATCTGCGGGAAGCGTTCGTGCAGCACCGAGAGCTGCACATACTCGGGGCGGAAATCGTGTCCCCACTGCGAGACGCAGTGTGCCTCGTCAATGGCAAAGAGGGCAACGGGAATGCGCTCAAGAAGCTCCAACATGCGCGGCATCATTAAGCGCTCGGGGGCGACGTAGAGCAGGTCCAGTTCACCGCGATGCAGCGCCGCCTCCACCTCACGCCCCTCATCGATACTGAGGGTGGAGTTGAGAAAGGCGGCCTTGACGCCATTCTGGCGCAGGGCATCCACCTGATCCTGCATCAGGGCGATTAGCGGGGAGACGATAATACCGACGCCGTGGCGCACCATCGAGGGGATTTGATAACAGAGTGACTTGCCGCCGCCGGTGGGCATCAGCACCAACGCATCGCCACCGTCTATTAACTGCTCAACAATCGCCTGCTGCTGTGGTCGGAAGGTCTCGTAGCCGAAGACACTTTGCAGAATATGCAGGGCGAGGGGGTTGGGGGAGTTTTGTGGGTTCATGGGGCCGATCATTTCACAGCCCCCGCCCAGATAACAGTCTCTTAAGCTAGTTGGCCGAAAGCTTTAGCTCATCCTGACGGTAGCCGTTCAATTTTGCCTGCTCATACCAGTATTTTGCCAGCTCGGCATCGGCAGTAGTGCCGCGGCCCTCTTCGTACATCTGCGCCAGAAAATACTGTGCCTTGGCACTTCCCTTGTTCGCCAGTTTGCTCTGAAACTCAAACACCGGCTTATCAAAATCGGCAGCCGTCACTTCGGTGGTCATCAGTGCAAAGGGAAGTGAGGCCAGCAGACAAACGGCGGCGACGCGCTTAAACAACCTTCTCGCGGGGATCATCATAATTCAGCTCCTTGAAATATTTTCGTTCGATGAACCCACATATTACACGAGATTAAGGATATGACAATATACTTATATTCAAAATATAGAACTCTATAGTTGTTATTGGCTCTCAGACCCCCAACACACGTTAAAGCACCAAAAGATGTACCCGTCTTGCTCTTTGTTGCACTGCGACTAAGTGGCGCTATCGAACCACCATATCAGGGTAAATACGTAGGTTATTGCTTACGTAACGGTACGACTTTGCATGACAGCCAGATAGATTAATATTATCTAATGTTATATTTGGTTTAGTTTTACATTTAACTTGTTGATTGTACGGATATAAACGGGCAGGCAAATTTCTATACATCAGGAGCAGTCTTTGAAGGGAATACGCACGCCACAGCAGCTCATCGCCATAATGGCTATCTCAGTGATTGGTGTGCTGGTGCTGGCGATATGGCTACTCTACGAGGTCAGCCTGGAGCAACAGCGCCAGCACCTGGTGGAGATCGCCCAAAGCAACGCACGCATGATTGAGGCTATTGCAGAGCATGAAGCCAGCGATGCCGAACATGGACGCGATGACAGCACCCTTGAACAGGTGACAGATGCCCACGGCTCATTTCAGGGTTTTGGAAACACCGGGGAGTTTTCTCTGGCGAAACGCAATGGCAATGCTATCACTTTCCTGCTCCGGCACCGTCATAACAAGCTGGACAAGCCGCCTGCTATCCCCTTTTATTCCCCCCTGGCTGAACCGATGCGCCGTGCCCTGCAGAACCGTTCCGGTACCATCATAGGCTTAGACTATCGTGGCGAACCGGTATTGGCCGCCCACGAACCCATCGCCTACAAGGACTGGGGCATTGTCGCCAAGATTGATATAGCCGAGATTCGTGCCCCCTTCATCAAGGCCGCCATATTCTCCGCCATAGCTGCCGTCATCATCATCCTGTTTGGAAGCTGGCTAATCCTGCGCATTACATCGGCGATTACCACAAAACTGCAGGAGGCCAGGACTCACCAGAAAAACCTCTTCGAACTCTCCCCCATTGGCCTTGCGCTCTGCACCATGGAAGGAGAGATGGTCGATATCAATACCGCCTATGCCGAAATTATCGGCCACACTATCGAGGAGGCACTCTCTCTTAGTTACTGGGACATTACTCCCGCAAAATATAAGGAGCAGGAGAAGGGGCAGCTGCAGCAGCTATTGCACTCTGGCTACTACGGTCCCTACGAAAAGGAGTTCATCCACAAGGATGGCTATATGGTTCCGGTGCGCCTTTCCGGCAAGATTATTCGGCGTGGAAGTGAGCAATACATCTGGTCCAGCGTGGAGGATATCAGCGACAAAATCTGCACAGAAAATCGTCTGCGTCAGGCCGCTGCCATCTTCGATAGCACCGATGAGGCCATCATCATTACCGATGAGAATAATCGCATTACCATGGTCAACGGAGCCTTCACCAGCATCACCGGCTACTCTGAAGAGGAAGCGCTGGGGCGCAACCCGAGCATGTTACGCTCAGGCAAACATGATCAGGCCTTTTACGAGAGCCTGTGGCGCCACCTAGAGAGCGAAGGCAGCTGGCGTGGAGAGATCTGGAACCAGCGCAAAGATGGCAGCACCCTACCGGTATGGCAGCAGATCAGTGTGATCCGTGATAACAGCGGCAAGATCACCAACTACACATCGATATTCAGTGACATTCGTGAACTCAAGGCGGTAGAACAACAACTCGCTCACCTCGCCCACCACGACGAGCTCACCGGGCTTCCCAACCGTCTCTACTTCAAGGCACAGGTGGAGCAAAGCCTGCAATCGGCCAGGCGTAATCAGCATATGATGGCCCTGCTTTTTCTCGACCTGGATAACTTCAAGCTGATTAATGACAGCTTCGGTCACGATGTGGGCGATCAACTCCTAAAAGAGATCGCCCATCGCCTGAAAAACTCCATTCGAGAGGAAGATACTGTGGCGCGTATGGGGGGGGATGAATTCATCATTATCCTCAACCAAATCAGGGACCACGATGATGCCTCACTGGTCGCCCGCAATATCGTCAACGAGGTAACCCGGCCAATACACCTGCCACAGCACACTCTTAGCCCCTCCACCAGCATCGGCATCAGCATCTATCCCAACGACGCCGAATCCGTCATTGGCCTACAGAAAGCGGCCGACCACGCCATGTATTCGGCCAAAGAACACGGCAAAAACACCTTTAAATTCTTTACCCAACAAGTGTAGTCGCACCACTTTGCTTGGCGTATACTCAGTTTCGGGCGGTTAGTGATGGCGGTTATTTTAGATCTACATCAAGACATCCCAACCAAGATGTCGCTGGCATAGCGAACGTTTATTTTAGTTTGGTAATAAAAGGTACATGATCATGGCAACAGGAACAGTTAAATGGTTTAACGACTCCAAAGGTTTCGGCTTCATCACTCAAGATGACGGTGGTGCCGATGTATTCGCTCACTTCAGTGCGATCCAAGGCGGTGGCTTTAAGTCTCTGGCCGAAGGTCAAAAAGTCACTTACGAAGTCGAGCAAGGACCTAAGGGACTGCAGGCAGCCAATATCGTCCCACAGTAATCGCCCTTCGTAATGCCAAAGAGCCCCGCCCATGCGGGGCTCTTTTGTTTCTAGCGCACAAAATCCGGGAGAGAAGAACATGGCCAAGGGACTCGACAAACACCACCAACGACTGGATACCCTTAGCGCCTTCGGCAAGGATCTGGCCCGTCGTGCCAAAAGCCACTGCGAGATGTGCGGTGCCAGCGGCACTAAATTGCACACCCACGAAGTTCCTCCTGTGCCGACAGAGCCCGAGTTCGATCACTGCATACTGCTGTGCGAAACCTGCAAGGACCAACTCGACCACCCCAAGCGTTTACAACCCGACCACTGGCGCTGTCTCAATACTGCCGTTTGGAGTGAAGTGCCCGCAGTACAGGTGATGGCCGTCAGCACCCTCAAGCAGCTTACCGATCAGCCCTGGGCCACCGAGCTCGAAGAACAGCTCTACCTCAGCGCCGAGGTGCAACAGTGGCTGGCCCGCCTCGACTAAATTGAAGCAGATAGACCAATGAAATATCGTATATTCCCCGTCACCCACTACCAGCAGAACTGCTCTCTCATCTGGTGCGAGACTACCCGACAGGCGGCACTCATCGACCCCGGCGGCGAGCCGGAGCGACTGCTGCAGGCGGTAGAGGAGGCCGGACTCCAGCTGCAGATGGTGCTGCTGACCCACGGCCATGTCGATCACGTAGCCGCTGCCTCACAAATCGCCGCGCAGTGTCAGGTTCCCATCATCGGCCCCCACCAGGCCGACGCCTTCTGGCTTCAGATGCTGCCGCAGCACGCCGAACAGCTCGGCTTCCCTCCCACCGACAGTTTCACCCCGACACGCTGGCTCCACGATGGTGAGCGGGTCACGCTGGGCGAGCTTACGCTGGAGGTACTGCACACCCCCGGTCACACACCCGGACACGTGGTCTTTTACAGTGCACAGGGCAACACCGCCTTTGTGGGGGATGTGCTGTTTCAGGGCTCTATCGGTCGTAGCGACTTTCCGCAGGGTGACCACGACACCCTTATCCACAGCATCAAGCAGCGCCTGCTACCGCTGGGCGACGAGGTCATCGTTGTACCGGGCCATGGTCCAAACACCACCCTTGGCGAAGAGCGGCGTCACAACCCCTTCCTGCAGGGATAAGCATCAGGAATGTGAGCCGCGCCACGGCCTGCATCAATAAATGGCTCTAGGATATGAAGCTTAGAAGGGGGTAGAAGATGGCTGTGCTTATTCAATACAAAAGCGGTGTGGCGGGGATCAAAATCCCCATCGGGCAGATCGCCCTGCGCATCGGCCGCAATGAAGATAACGACATCTGCATTGATGACGAACTGGCGAGCCGCGAACATGCCCTGGTCGAGCGGGTAAAGAGCGAACAGAGCGAAGGCATCCGCAACTACGTGGTACGCGACCTTCAGAGCACCAATGGCACCTTCGTTAATCACGAGAAGATCACTGCACACCTGCTGGTCGAAGGCGACATGATCCGTATCGGCCAGGCCTTCTTCAAATATTCCGAAAGCGATCATCCGGAGCTCGAAGAGACCCGTATCATCAAAAAGACCATTATCCCCGGCCTTTTCTATACCACCGACAAAGAGAAGAAAAAGTAGATTCTATCTCCCCCCTGCTATTTCCTTATATCTCTATAGTAAATACCCATTAGACAAAATCCCCGCCGACGCTACCCTAGCGCTCAGGATTAATGACCATCGATCCACGACTTTTTTATATTCACTAAGATTTAAGAATGAGGAGAAACCCATGAGACTGATTCTGTTAGGCGCACCCGGCGCTGGTAAAGGTACCGTTGCAAAACTGCTCACCGAGCTGGACGGCTCGGTTCAGATCTCCACCGGCGACATCCTGCGTGGCGCGGTTAAAGAGGGCACCGAGCTGGGTAAAAAGGCCAAGGGCTTTATGGACGCCGGCGACCTGGTTCCCGATGACCTGATCCTCGACATCATGGGCGAGCGTCTGCTTGAGGATGACTGCAAGGCAGGTTTCCTGCTCGACGGCTTCCCCCGCACCATTCCCCAGGCCGAGGCCCTGAAAGGCATGCTGTCCAAGCTCAACATCGAGCTTGACGGTGCCGTTAACCTCGACGTGCCGCGTGATGTGATCCTCGACCGTCTCACCACCCGTCGCACCTGCTCCAACTCTGCCTGCCAGGAGATCTATAACATCAAGTCCAAGCCGACCAAGGTAGAGGGCGTGTGCGACAAGTGCGGCAGCCCCGTGATCCAGCGCGACGACGAGACCACCGAGGCGATCTCCAAGCGTCTCGACACCTTCAACGAGCAGACCGCCCCGCTGGTCGGCTACTACGAGGGTGAAGGTCAGCTGCTCAACGTCAACGCCACCTCCAGTGACGCTGTAGTTGAGGCCATCAAGGCGAAGGTCGGGATCTAAGCCACGGCCGCCTCATAAAATAGGCCGACGATGGTATCGTCGGCCTTTTTTTATTCCCACAGCAAATTAACTGTGCTCGCAGCCTACTGACTCATCAACCCACCCTGTTTGGCCAGACAACTCAGGCGATCCCCCACACACTCGGCACGACAGGCCGCCGCCTCAATCCCCGAGTCATAATGGCGAATGCCACACCACTGACTACACACATCAGCCTGAAGCTCACAGCTTGCCCACAACGGCAGGGTTACCCCGGCAATAGCCGCCACCACAACAATTAATGCGAGCAGTTTTTTCATCCTAAATATTCCTCATTTTATTGGCAGAGCGTTAGCAGCAGTATAGCGCCATGACTCGCTTCTGCGCAGTACCCCCCTCTTATAGTGCCGTCCCTCAGTACCTCTATTTTCTTGTGGTGTTCACAAACCAACAGGGGTATAGTCGATTTTGCTACAGCGTGCGGTGTGGCGTTTTAGCAGCAACCTCTGTGTTACCTCTGAAACATCCACCCCACCCTGTATGCATCATTCGTTATTATTGTATTTAAAGAAGGTTTAGTTTTATGGCAACAGGTACCGTCAAGTGGTTTAACGACTCCAAGGGTTTTGGATTTCTTTCTCAGAGCGATGGTGGTGACGATGTTTTCGTTCACTTCAGCGCGGTTCAGGGCACTGGTTTCAAAAGCCTTGCCGAGGGTCAGGCCGTTAGCTTTGATGTTGAGCAAGGCCCCAAGGGTCTGCAGGCAAGCAACGTTATACCCCAGTAAACCCTGCGGTTTACCCAAAAAGAACCCCGCTTAAGCGGGGTTCTTTCGTTTTGCCTGTCGCAGCGATTATTCGTCCTTGCCGTGCCAGTAGCTATAGAGTCCGAGTACCGCACCGGGTAGCAACTCTACCCACGACTCATACTCCTCTTCATCCATCTGCGCCTCATCCTCGTCATCGCTATTAAGTAGAGAGAGCTGCGCCATCGGTGCCAGTAGATTCTCCTCCGCCTTGGGCAACTTGTCCCACTCGGCCTGACAGGTCTCCACGCCAAGCATAAAGCCGAAACACCACCCTTCAAAGGCGATAACCTCCTCGCCCTCCTCCTCAACCTCGACCGCCAGCGGCTCAAAATCGTGCCCCGCCTTCAAGGTGGCCTCAATGTCGTTGTTCAGGCGCCGCATCAGCTCCAGCAGGTGTTGCCGCTGGGCCTCATCGGCAAACTGCGGCTTGTCCCAGGCCAGTTCCAGCCACTCAGCCTCGGCCATCGGCTGCGGACCAACCTGTAGCGCGGTGAGGAAACCGTGTACCTCGTCTACCGACAGCACCTCATCATCACAGGCGTCGGAGAGAAGAAAACTATCGAGTTCAGCCAGCTCATCATCATTCAGGCTAGGGGTATCGGGGGACATGGCACAGCTCCATTATGGGAAGATGGGTAAAAGGGGGAAAAACGGCGAGCATAACGGATAGTGGCCCACGACCCAAGAGGCGCGAGCCACCTATCGCTTCAAAAAGTATCAGGAGGTGCATTCCGTCATACGCAACCTGACCGTTCATTGCCAGGGCAACAGACCGATAATAGCCATGCTGGCGGCAATGCTCTGCGCCAATTTTTAGCCCCAATCACGTTGTCTCAGTCATCACTATCACCTTTGGAATACCCCCTGCGGCAGCTGGCCGAAACGGATGGATATGGTAGTGTAGAGTGCAGTGCGGGCGTTCCGTGTCACACGCGCCAGCGCCAACCCCCACAATCAGGAGAACCGACCATGCTGGAAATTCCCTTCGCCTTTGAAATTGGTGGACAGGCCATTAACCCCACCGAGCTTGATAACCCAAGGGAGCAAGAGATGTTGCAGGGTATCGTCGATTCCATTATCGACCGGGTTGAGGATATGAAGTGCCCGGTACACAACGAACACCCGCGTTTTCTCTGTCACGGCGACACCATTGATGATCTATCACTGGATGTACTGGGCTGCTGCGACGGGCTGGTTGATATGGTGAGGGCCCGACTGGACACTTGATGATGGCACGCTCACACAACCTGCCAACGCTAATGTTCTGTACACGGCGTTAACTAAAAGGGGGGTGGAGACTCAAACGCCATCGCCTCAGCGGTTGCCGGGTGGCTGAATCCCAGGGCGGTGGCATGCAGCAACAACCTCTCAGCCATCCTCAGCGCCTCCCCTTCGGCATACAGTGGATCACCGAGGATCGGGTGCCCCATCGACAGCATATGTACCCGCAACTGGTGCGAACGCCCGGTGAGCGGGCTGAGCAATACGCGGCTCCGGCTGCCCCCCTTTCCCTGTAACTCCCAACGCGTGAGTGAGGGCTTACCCTTCTCCATATCCACCATCTGTCGCGGACGGTTTGGCCAGTCACAGATAAGTGGAAGATCCACCTCGCCTCGCTCCTCGTCGAGATGACCATACACCACCGCGATATACTGCTTGGACACCTCGCGCTCCTGAAACTGAATGCTCAGGTTACGGTGTGCCGCCTTATTACGTGCCAGCACCATCAGCCCTGAGGTCTCCCAGTCGAGTCGGTGCACCACCAGCACCTCACCATACTGCTCGGTCAAACGACCAACCAGACAGTCCTGCTTCTCTGGGCCGCGCCCGGGCACACTGAGCAGCAGCGTTGGCTTGTCAACGACGAGGATATCCTCATCGGCATAGAACACCTGGATAGACATCGAAAGGAAAAAAATCGGTTGTGGAGAGAATGCGTATTCTACCCCATCAGGAGTGCCGCCGAGACGCCAATGATAGACTAGCGCTCGACACTCTGGGCACTGGGGTAAAGCAGCGCTTCAATACGATCAAATAACTCATTATTATCAAAGGGCTTGGCCAGAAAGCCATTCGCCCCGATCTTCTCACTCCAGAACGCCTCGGTAGGCTGGGCATTACCGCTGATGATCAGCACCGGCAACCTGGCGATCTCAGGGTCAGGGTTCTTGCGGATCTCGCGGGTCGCCTGAAAACCGCTAATACCGGGCATCACCACATCCATCAGCACCAGGGCCGGACGATGTGTGGCGATTAACTCAAGCCCGCTCTCCCCATCGTAGGCCGAGAGGGTTTCGTAACCATATTTACGCAATATCTTCGACAGCATGACGTGGATAGTCTTGGAGTCATCAACGATAAGGATCTGGGTACCCGGATTCGGCTGCAGGCGTCCCGCATCTGCCGGAACCTTCTCCGCCGCCTCGGGGCTTTCCTCATTGGCGTTCCCCTCGCCACGCCCAAACAGCCGATTAATTCCAAAACGTTTGATTGCCATGAGACCTCTCCGTAGCACACCGTGCTTTATTACAGGCGGAACAAACCCACCTTTTATTCTATCTTCCTGTCAGAGACTATACCGCACATCAGGCATCACACCTAGCGGGTGATAGGCTTAGCTCAGGTCAACACCACCACCGAGGAATATGGCAATGCGCATACTTAGCCTTACTATTTCTTCTGCTGCTGCAACACCCCTCTGCCGCCTACAGTTTAAGTGAGGTGGAGACGCTGCTTGCGGAAACGGTGGTGCCGGACGGCGTCGTCTTTGAGATTATTGATGTCGCCCCCATAGGCCCAGCCCAAATACGCACCGACGAGGCATTGGGCTAGCAGCGGATTGAGATCAGCCGGGAGCCCCGAGCCCCCCCTCAACACCCCGAAAAGCGGGGGAAATCACCTTAATTTGGCACCGCATCTCGACAAAACTGACCACTTTCCCCAAAAATTGACCAACTTTTTCACCCATCCTTATAGGTTTTCAGGTAAAATGTCGCACTTTTCGTCGCGGGGGTATGGGCCTTGGATTTGGCCGACCAGCGCGAACAGATGGCGAATAACGCTCCGCCCTGTGAATCCGGCCCTGCTGTGAATCGCGCAGCAGCGTTACAAACTGAATTTTAAACTTGACCAGAGTAAGACTATGACTGAGCTATCTCACTACCGTAATATCGGCATCTTCGCCCACGTGGATGCGGGTAAAACCACCACCACCGAGCGTATCCTGAAACTGACCGGTAAGGTCCACAAGACCGGTGAGGTTCACGACGGTGAAGCCACTACCGACTTCATGGACCAGGAGCGCGAGCGTGGTATCACCATCCAGTCTGCGGCCACCTCCTGTGAGTGGAAGGACCACCGCTTCAACATCATCGACACCCCCGGACACGTTGACTTCACCATCGAGGTTTACCGCTCCCTGAAGGTGCTGGACGGCGGCGTTGGCGTATTCTGTGGTTCTGGCGGTGTAGAGCCCCAGTCCGAGACCAACTGGCGCTACGCCAATGACTCTGAAGTGGCCCGCGTTATCCTGGTCAACAAGCTGGACCGCATGGGTGCCGACTTCTACCGCGTGGTTGACCAGGTAGAGAACGTCCTCGCTGCCACTCCGCTGGTCATGGTGCTGCCCATTGGTATCGAAGATGACTTCGTCGGTGTCGTCGACCTGCTGACCCGCAAGGCGTGGGTGTGGGACGACTCCGGTCAGCCCGAGAACTACACCCTGGAAGATGTCCCCGCCGATATGACCGACAAGGTCGAAGAGTGGCGCGAGAAGCTGATCGAGACTGCCGTTGAGCAGGACGACGACCTGATGGAAGCCTACCTGGAAGGCGAGGAGCCCTCCATCGAGGACATCAAAAAGTGCATCCGTAAGGGCACAATCGCGCTCGACTTCTTCCCCACCTACTGTGGTTCTGCGTTCAAGAACAAGGGTATCCAGCTGGTACTCGACGCCGTTGTTGACTACCTGCCCAGCCCCACCGAGGTTAAGCCGCAGCCCGAAGTTGACCTGGAAGGTAACGAGACCGGTGAGTACGCCATCGTTGATGCCGACAAGCCGTTCCGCGCCCTGGCATTCAAAATTATGGATGACCGTTTCGGTGCCCTCACCTTCACCCGTATCTATTCCGGCAGAATCAAGAAGGGCGACACCGTACTCAACACCTTCACCGGCAAGAACGAGCGCATCGGTCGTATCGTAGAGATGCACGCCGATGACCGTATCGAGCTGGATGGTGCCCAAGCCGGTGACATCATCGCCCTGATCGGCCTGAAGAACACCCAGACCGGTCACACCCTGTGTGACGTGAAGAACCCGGCCACCCTTGAGCCGATGGTCTTCCCCGAGCCGGTCATCTCCATCGCCGTTGCCCCGAAAGACAAGGGTGGCGCCGAGAAGATGGGTATCGCCATCAACAAGATGATTGCAGAGGACCCCTCGTTCCGTGTTGAGACCGATGAGGACTCCGGCGAGACCATCCTGCGCGGTATGGGTGAGCTGCACCTCGACATCAAGATCGACATTCTCAAGCGTACCTTCGGTATCGACGTTAACGTCGGGAAGCCGCAGGTAGCCTACCGCGAGTCGATCACCCAGCGCATTGAAGACAGCTACACCCACAAGAAACAGTCGGGTGGTTCCGGTCAGTTCGCCAAGATCGACTACATCATGGAACCGGGCGAAGTGAACACCGGCTTCACCTTCGAGTCGACCGTTACCGGTGGTAACGTTCCCCGCGAGTTCTGGCCTGCGGTAGAGAAGGGTTTCCGTTCCATGATGGGCACCGGTGTACTCGCCGGCTTCCCGGTACTGGACGTTCACGTCAACCTGGTTGACGGTGGCTTCCACGCAGTTGACTCCTCGGCTGTGGCCTACGAGACCGCCGCCCGCGGCGCCTTCCGTCAGACCATGCCCAAGGCCGGTGCCCAGCTGCTGGAGCCGATCATGAAGGTCGACGTCTTCACCCCGGATGACCACGTAGGTGATGTTATCGGTGACCTTAACCGTCGCCGTGGCATGATCCAGGGTCAGGATTCCGGTGCTACCGGCGTTCGCATCAAGGCCCAGTGCCCGCTAAGCGAAATGTTCGGCTACATCGGCGACCTGCGCACCATGACCTCCGGCCGTGGCCAGTTCTCCATGGAGTTCGACCACTACGCAGCATGTCCAAACAATGTTGCCGAGGCCGTCATCAAGGAGACTCAGGAGCGTAACGCTAACAAGTAATCCTTGAAGCAGAGGGGGGAGTGATCCCCCTTCCGATAAAAAAGCCCGAACAGTTTTGTTCGGGCTTTTTTTTGTCCAAAGGCTCCGGGCAACACGGTACTGCTACGGTTTGACCACCAGAATAGAACACCTCACCTGATAGAGGATCACCTCCAGGATACTCCCCATAGTAGGGCACTCCAGTCCCTCCTTTCCCGCCGCCCCGATCACCAGCAGCTCCACCTGCAACTCATCGATTAGCTTCGGTACAACATGCGAGGCCCACCCCTCCTGTAAGTGCGGGATCACGGGAATGTGCGGATGCCGAGCGATCATCTTTTCCAGCAAGGCTTTGTGAGCGTCCTCAATCTGATCGCGTAACAATTCGCTGTCATCAGCAGAACTCACCGCCCGTAACACCTTCGCGTCCGGCAACTCCCAGGCGTGTACCAGATGCAGTGGCACATCATTAATTGCGGCAAAGATATGGGCAACACGTAGCAACGCATTATCCCCCCGCCCCTCATCACCATGTGTGGTATCCAACGCTACCGCGGCAAGAACCGCACCACGAGTCTGTTCACGCAGGATCATGACCGGGCAGGGAGAGAGCCGAATGAGGCGCGAGTCCATCGGCCCAATCGCCCGCGGCTCCTGAGCCGGTCCTTTTGCCCCCTTAATCAACAATTTATGACCACCACGACTGATGGCGCGAACGGCCTCCGTATGAAGACGGCCTATTCCCACCCTAACCCGAATATCCATCCCAAGGGACGCATAGGGCAAGATCATTCTATGTAGTGCCTCCTCGCGCGCCTGCAACAACCTCTCCTGCAGCTTAACCGTAGGATTAACCCGGCGCAGCACATCCCCCTCCAGGGCGGAGAGTTCCAATACATCCATCACCACCAAGCGCGCCTGCCACTGACTCGCCATCTCGACAGCACGCCTCAGGGCGTACTGCTCGTCAGGAGCATTATCCGCAATAAATAAAATACTGTTGAAACCCCTAATGCCCGACATCATTACTCTCTCGCCGTTTAAACTATTTTCAGCTATTTGACAGATTTATGAATAATCTGCAACAAAAATAGCGTGGCTGTGGCTCGTCAACACGCCATAGAGCACTACCAAAGCAACGCCCCCTGCTCTATGCTCCAAAAGATAACAACCCAGAGTGAAGGGGGTAATTAACGTGTTTCAACAGAAGATCAGCGAATGGTTCAACCAGCTGATGGAGCAGACGCTACAACAGCTAAGCACACCGGCCTTCTTTGTCCAGGCCGGGATGATCCTGCTGGCTGTCGTCACTGCCCTCTCCCTGACCCAGCTGTTACGCAAACGCTCACCGCTGTTTCGCACAACTCCCCAACCTGGTGCACTTTACCCCCTGCGCAAGACGCTCTTCCAATTCAATGAGCTTCTATTTCCGCTATTCAACATTCTCGCCCTCAGCATCGCCGTCGAACTAAGTACCCTGGCGGTAGCGCAAAGCTGGCTGGTACGCATTGCCGAAAGTGTGGCGGTCGTTTTCATGCTCTACGCGCTACTCACACGCTTTATCCGCAGCCCCATCATCCGTACGCTCGTCAAGTGGCTGGCTATCCCCATCGCCCTGCTACAGGTGTTCGGCTGGCTCGATGATGTCACCGCCTATCTCGAATCGTTATCGCTTGAGATAGGCAATATCAAGTTATCCGCCTATGGGCTGTTGAGGGTCACCATCTTCGGCCTGTTGCTGTTCTGGGTGGGGCGGCTCACCAGCAATGCAGGGCAACGCATTATTCGCAGCCAGCAGGAGCTGGATACCGGTACCCGCGAGATCTTTGCCAAACTGCTACAGGTGGTGGTGTTCTTCGTCGTCTTCCTGCTGCTGCTGCAGGTGATGGGGATCAACCTCACCACCCTGGCAGTGTTTGGTGGCGCACTGGGTGTGGGCCTTGGCTTTGGCCTGCAGGCGATTGCCTCCAATTTTATCTCCGGCATCATTATCCTGCTCGACCGCTCACTTACCGTCGGTGACTATGTGGAGCTGGAGAGTGGTCAGGCGGGCACCATTCGTGAGATGAACATGCGCTCCACCACCCTGGAGACCTTCGATGGCAAGGATGTGATGGTGCCCAACGAGCGCTTTATCACCTCGCAGTTCATCAACTGGACCCACAAGAATAAGAAGCAGCGCTACTCCCTGGAATTTTCCGTCGCTTACGACACAGACATGCACGCCCTGTTCAAGTTGCTGAAAGAAGTGGTGGCGAGTCATCCGCAGGTATTGAGCGGTGCGGACACCCCCCTTGAGGAACAGCCCGATGCGGAGATCAAGGAGTTTGCTGACTCCGGTATCCAGATCCTGATTGAGTTCTGGATGGAGGATATCGACGATGGCCGCAACCGGGTTGGCGGTGACCTGTTGCTGATGATCTGGGATGCCTTTAAGGAGAAAGGTATTGCGATCCCATTCCCGCAGCGCGAGGTCAGGATCCTCAATCCGCAGGGCGGTGATAATTAAATCGTTACCAGCGGTACGATAACCGCCGTGCTAAACCAGGAACCAGGTGGCTAAACCGAGAAAGCTTAAAAAGCCCACGATATCGGTCACGGTGGTCAGTAGCACGGCACCGGAGAGTGCAGGGTCAATACCCAGACGATCCAGCAGGATGGGGATCACCACCCCCGACAGCGCGGCGACAAACAGGTTAAGCACCATCGCCACGGCAATGATCAGCGCGATCCCCCACTGCTGAAACCACAGAAAGGTCACCCCTCCTACCACCAGCGACCAGACAATACCGTTGAGCAGCCCAACCAGCACCTCTTTATTGGTCAACCAGCGTAGATTGGTCTTACTCACCTGCCCCTGGCTGAGCCCCCTGATCGTCAGGGTAAGGGTCTGACTACCCGCAATCCCCCCCATACTGGAGACCACCGGCAACAGGACGGCGAGCACGACAATCTTGTCCAACACCTCCTCAAAGCGCCCGATCACCCAGGCCGCCATAAAGACCGTGACCAGGTTAAGCCCCAACCACAGCCCGCGACGCACCGCACTGGGAATGACCGGTGCAAACAGGTCCTCCTCCTCACGTAGACCGGCGCTCGCCAGCAGCGCATGGTCGGCCTGCGAGCGAATGATGTCGATCGCATCCTCCACCGTGATCCGCCCCAACAGAATACCTGCACCGTCCACCACAGCCAGAGAGATCAGGTCACGACGTTCAAATAACTGTGCGATCTGCTGCTCGGTAGCATCCCCTGATACCCACTCAGTGGCGGCGTGCATTACCGCCGAGACCTCAACATCGGGTTGACCGGTAACCGCCTCGGCCACAGAAATGGTACCCAGATAGAGCCCCTCCTCATCCGTCACCATTAGATTGTCGGTATGCGGTGGCAGCGTGGTAAAGCGGCGCAGATACCTCAACACCACCGCCAGGGTGACATCGGCGCGCACACTGATCACATCACTGCTCATAATGCGACCGGCGGTACCCTCCGCAAAGGCCATATTGGCCTCCAGGCGCAGGCGGTGATCCTCATCCAGAGAATTTAAAACCGTCTCGGTAAGATCCTCCGACAGGTTATCGATAACCTGTGCAAGTTCATTCACCTCCATCGCCGTGGCCGCCGCCACCACCGCCTGATCATCCATTTTGTAGAGAATGCTGGCCTGGGCCTTGTCATGCAGGTAGGGCAGCACCTCACCTTCAATCTCTGCGGGTACCAGTGCCCACAGGCGTTGCCGCAAATCGGGAGAGAGGGCCTCCAGCACCGAGGCTATTTCACCATGATGCAGCAGTGCCAACGCTTCGCTAACGGCCAGCTCATCACCAGCGCGAAGATTCGCAATGATCATATCGAGAGGCAGTGTGGTAGCGACGACCTCACCAACTGGCGCTGTTTCACTCATGGGGAGTCCTGAGAATAGATAGTGAGCTAAGCAGGTGGATAATCCTGGCTAGAAGCAAATAACTTCCTTACTGTTTCGTGCGGAAGCGTCGTTAAATTATTTGAGGGTCCTGATACGCGCCATCCTCTTCATCAGCAGGAAGGTGTGTCTCGGTGAATTCTTCTACCATTTCAGCCGCCTCTTTCACCGCAGAAAAACGGGCCAGATGAAACAGCGCATCCCCCTCATTGATCAGCGGCAGATTGGTGCGTCCGATCACCAGGCCACTGGTGCTTGAAAGGACTTCAACCTCATTATCACCATAGGGTGAAGCGATCATGCCAAGAGTGTCGCCGCGGTTAACTCGTGTTCCCAACGCGGTAAAGGCGCGAAATATCCCACTCTCAGGGGCGCGCACCCACTGGGATGAGCGAGCGACCAGCGGCTCAATCGTGGCTCTACTGCGTGACCGGCTGGCACTCAACATCCCCAGCTCACGCATCACGCTAATAATGCCGCGCACCCCGGCGCGTATCGACAACTCATCAAACTGCAGTGCCTGGCCTGCTTCATAAAGGAGCATCGGGATGCCGCACTCGGCAGCGGACTGACGCAGAGAACCATCACGAAGATCGGAGTTCAATATTACCGGTGTGCCGAAGGCACGTGCCAGCCGCTCCGTCTCTTCATGCTGCAGATTGGCGCGTATCTGTGGCAGGTTGTTACGATGCAGGGCTCCGGTATGAATATCGATGCCATGAGTACAGTTGGCGACGATCTCCTTCATAAACAGGTAGGCCAGGCGGCTGGCGAGCGAACCGCGCTCTGAGCCGGGAAAGCTGCGATTCAGATCGCGCCGATCAGGAAGATAACGCGAGTGGTGGATCACCCCGTAGATATTAACGATAGGAATGGCGATAAGAGCACCGTGCAGCTTGCTCAGACTCTTCTGCTGCAACAGGCGCCGAATTATCTCGACACCATTCAGCTCGTCACCGTGGATCGCCGCACTAACGAAGAGTATGGGACCATCACGCCGGCCACGAATGACCTGCACCGGCATCGTCAATGGCGTATGGGTGTGAAGCTTGGCAACGGGTAGATCAATGCTTTGCCGCGTTCCCGGCTCAATGGTGACCCCGCCAATCACCAGCTTCCTGTGATTAACCTTTGCCACGGGTCCGGGTCTTGTTCGGCTTGGCTCGCTTCTCAATAAACTCAACGATCATCCCCGCCACATCCTTTTGGGTCGCCGCCTCAATGCCCTCAAGTCCTGGCGATGAATTGACCTCCATCACCAGAGGCCCGCGCTCTGATCGCAGAATATCCACACCGGCGACATTGAGTCCCATCACCCTGGCGGCCTTGATCGCGGTGGCACGCTCACTCGGGGTGAGCTTGACCAGGGTAGCACTGCCGCCACGGTGCAGGTTGGAGCGAAACTCTCCTTCCGGGGCCTGGCGTTGCATCGCGGCCACCACCTTGCCATCAATGACGAAACAACGGATATCCGCCCCCCCCGCCTCCTGGATGAACTCCTGTATGAGAATGTTGGCCTTCAGACCCATAAAGGCCTCGATCACGCTCTCCGCCGCCTTCTTGGTCTCGGCCAGCACCACACCAATCCCCTGTGTCCCCTCAAGGAGCTTAATCACCAGTGGCGCACCACCGACCATTTTTATCAAATCCTGAACATCATCCGGGGAATTGGCAAAACCGGTCTTTGGCATCCCCACCCCATCACGCGACAGCAGCTGCAGGGACCGTAATTTATCGCGCGAACGGCTGATCGCCACCGACTCACTGACCGGAAACACCCCCATCATCTCAAACTGACGCAGCACCGCCGTGCCGTAAAAGGTCACCGAGGCACCGATACGCGGGATCACCGCATCAAAATCGAGCAGGTTTTCGCCCCGGTAGTGGAGCTCTGGCTTATCCGAGGTGATATTCATGTAGCAGCGCAGCGTATCGATCACCCGCACCTCATGGCCGCGCTGCTCGCACGCCTCGACCAGACGTCGCGTGGAGTAGAGCTTCTTATTGCGGGAGAGAATAGCGATCTTCATAACATCATCCATTTAACAGTTCAGGCTTACCAAAGAGATAGGAGGACTCAGACTGCACGACAAAACGGTCAGCCAGTGCGGTGCGCCCCAACAACATGCGAAACAGCATCGTATCACGGTTGGTCAGGGTGATCTCAATGGGCCACTCATGCTCACCGAGCCGCACCAGTGTCTCAATAACGTAGCGTTTTTCCCTGTGTCCGCCGGAATCGCTGACCATGCGCTCATCGACTACTGGCGCAATGCAGGTCTGCACAATATCCACTCTCTTCTGCAACGGATGCACACTAAAGCGCACCATCTTCACCCCATTATCAAAGAACTCTTCAACCTCAAAGGCGTGGATTGCCGAGGTGCGAGCCCCGGTATCGACCTTCACCTTCAGCCATTCTATCCCGAGCTCCGGCAGGGAGACCCACTCACGCCAGCCGACTGCATTATTTGCATGATTCATAGGCTGATTATTGTGCAGAGCCATAGCACACACAAGAAAAACTATCGTCGATACCCACAGGGTAGCCTCCCCAAGCATCATTGCCACTACCCCCTCACCATTCAGAACGGTACCAGCCATTCACACCACGCTTACAAAAAACATTGACAAGGCTAGTTAACGGTATTATTTAGTTTCTCGACTTTATTCGTGTCTTCCACTTTTTAGCGAGAGTATAGCGACGTGAGTGATACCCAATTGCAGTTTAAATTTCTGGATGCTGGGGCCAAGAGCTCGGTGGTGGTGCTCGACCCCAGCCTGAGCACCTGTAACGAACAGACCCTCTACCTGTACAACCAGCAACGTGACCAGATCATCGAATACCGACGTGATATCGTCGAGGCCAAATTACGTGACTTGAGCACGGAGGAGGCGAAAACGAGCTCTTCACTACAACAGGCCTACGAAACGACTCGCGCCACATTTACCCCGCGTGGCGCAGCCATCCAGCAAATCCCAGAGCACGCGCCAGAACCCAAGGTCACCATCGAACCGGTCGAGGTCAGTGCGATAGTCGACTTCGACGATGATGATGATGACATAGATACGGACGACTGAAGGTATCGGCCAACAGGGCTACAAACTGTTAGAATGGTCGCCCGATTTCAAGCCGCAGAGCGCGCCCCAGACCATGCCTATTACCCACGCCATCGCCCATCACCTGCAACGCCCCAGCGACGCCGCTGCCACCCTCTCGCTCCGTGCCGATGAACTCGCCACCGAAGGGGCCAGCGAGGCGCTGCTGGCCAAGCTCAAGGCGAGCTTTCTCGCCCGCATCAGCCGCGAACACGGCTCTTTCACCAGCGAGGGCGAGGCAGCGCTGCTGCCAAAACTGCTGGCCCAGTTTCTCGATAAGGAACTCGACTTCATCACCCTTAGCCGCGACTTCACCACGGCACTGCAGATGCAGCTGGATGAGGCGAAGATCGAACTGAATGTCCACCTGCTGTTCTTCGTCGAGAAATCCTTCGACCACCACCTGTTTACCCTCTTCATCGCCCGCCAGAGTGAGTCACTGACCCTGAACGACGAGCTGGAGGTCACCAGCAGCTACGCCATCGACAGCGGCCCCAGTCTGTTCGGCATCAAGGTCGACCTTGTCGAGTGGCGCGAGCGCAAGAACTACGCCTGCCTCTCCCTCATCCCGCCTCGCGGCAACCCGCCGCTGTCCGAGGCCTTCTACGCCCTCACTGGCTTTAGCAACGGTATTGATAAAGAGGCCGCCACCCTCGCCTTTCTCGAAGGGGTCGAGGCCTTCGCCAAAGAGGTGCCACAGGAACAGCAGAAGGAGTACCGCAATCAGGTGGTGGAATACTGCATTGAGCAGGATGGACAGGACACCCCGGTCAAGCTGGAGGGGCTGGCCAAGGCGATAGAGGGGATCAACCCCGATGAGTTTGTGCGCATCGTGGCCGGCCACACCGGTAATGGTGGCAACGATGAGGAGGAGCCGGAGGTGGTGGTAGATCGCCGCAGTCTGCGTCGTTACGTCAAGTTTGCCGGGCGCGAAAAAGACCTCGCGATCAGCTTCTCCTCCTACCAGCTGGACGAGCGGGTACGCTACGATGTGGAAAGCGATACCCTGCACATCAGCGGTCTGCCGAAGGCGTTGAAAAAGCAGCTACTTGGCCATCTTAACGGCGAGTGAATATTCGCTTTTAATCAACAGCCGCAACAGCTATGAAATCATGAGCGTTGACCGCGATCAGGGCTAGGTCGAAGAGATCCTGCGCGCTATCCGCCTCCCACCGCCGATTCTCATCGACCTGCAGGTAGAGATGGTAATGCCCGACTTCGCCCTGCGCGATATCACCGCAGCAGCGATGTCTGAACCTTCAAGCCTGGCAGTGGTCTCTGGTGGGGCTGTCATCAACAAATCAAACCATAGGAGCACACCATGCCTGAACTCAAGTTGCGCGAGCGCGCCGGTGAATGGATAGAGTCCAGCAAGGTACAGTATTTTATTATCGGCCTGATCCTGATCAATGCGGCGATTCTCGGCATGGAGACCTCCTCCTCGATCATGGAGAGAGTGGGCGAGCAACTGATCCTGGCCGACAAGCTGATCCTGGCGGTGTTTGTCCTTGAGATCGCCATCAAGCTGTTTGCCTTTGGCGGTGGTTTTTTCAAACGTGCCTGGAACAATTTTGATTTCATCATTGTGGGCATAGCCCTGGTTCCGGCAAGCGGCCCCCTCGCCGTGCTACGTGCGCTGCGGATCCTGCGTGTGCTGCGCATGATCTCCATGGTACCGCGCCTGCGTTTTGTGGTTGAGGCGCTGCTCCACGCGGTGCCCGGCATCGCATCCATCGCCGCCCTGATGATGATCGTCTTCTATGTCTTTGCGGTGATGGCCACCAACATCTTCGGTACGCAATTTTCAGAGTGGTTCGGCACTATAGGGGCCTCGATGTACACCCTGTTCCAGGTGATGACGCTGGAATCCTGGTCGATGGGGATCGTGCGCCCGGTAATGGAGGTCTTCCCCCACGCCTGGCTCTACTTTATCCCCTTTATCCTCATCGCCACCTTCACCATGCTCAATCTCTTTATCGCCATCATTGTCGACACCATGCAGACCATGCACACGGAAGAACATGAGGAGGAACTGGAACATATCGAAGAGGTGGTACATGAAGATACTGATGCCCTGGGGCGTGAACTGCGCTCCCTACGTGAGGAGATCGGTCTGCTTCGCGAGGAGCTGCAAGCACAGCGATGAACCGCTGCACTTAATCCAGCACAGCGCAGGGTAACGCCAACAACGCGCTGATCAAATCCTCATGTTCTGTTGCCCACACCGGATAGGCCGCATAGATTGATAGTCGGATAACCGGCGCCTTATCCACTCTAAATAAGTGTTGGGCTTTTACTGCACTGCTGACCATGACCTCTGGCAGGTAGCCGCCGCGCCCACCGCCTGCCAGGAGAAGGTCAAAGGCGATGCGCCCTGTTGAGGCCCAGATGGCAGGAACCGGGGCATCTGGAAACAGGGCGGTGTGGCGAGTCATAAACGAACCACCCCAGTCGACCATGAGGTAATCCTCATTGATGACTTTGTCCAGTGTCTGTTCAGGTTCGTTCGCAACCAATACCAGCTCCAGGCTACCGCTTTCATGGATTTGCAGTTCTGGACCGGCATGCGGCTCAAAAATAAAACCCAGATCCGCTTGATTCTGCTGCAATTTTTTCCATATAACATCCGAGGTATTCGCCTCAAGACGAAGTAGTAAGTCTGTATTCTCCTCACGTAAACTCGCCACACGGGGCAATAACACGGTGTCCCAGAGACTGGGAACCGCCAAGATTGAGAATTTTCTTACCGTCTCTGCCCCGGAGAGAATGTCATAACGGGCCTTATCCCAGGCATTCACCATTGCGGAGGCGTGGCCCAGCAGCCGCTCTCCAGCCTCGGTGAGGTGGATGTTATTACGGGTACGGCTAAACAGGCTTACCCCGAGCTGCTCTTCCAGCTGGCGTATGCGAGCGCTTACCGCCGATGGCGTAACAAAGAGATTTTCAGCCGCCCTGGCAAAATGCCTGACACGATACACCTCGAGAAAAGTCTTTAGTAATTCCAGGTCCATGTTCTACGGCCAATTATATTGTATGTGACATGCATTATTTTTCGTTTCCACAGTTTATTGCAAGCGGTTATAAAGCCCGTGAGTTCGGTGCCGATTACCGGGCGAATACGTATTTTCAGTATGGGGAGAACCAGAGATGACCAAATTATTATCCTTGCTTGTCGTAGCGGTTTCGCTCATTAGCAGTCCACTTGCCTTCGCTGAATCGCAGCAAGAGGCCGAAGCGCAGTGCAAGCAGTGGGCGCAGGAAGAGAACGTCAGCAGTGAAGAGATGGCCGACTACATGGCAGATTGCTTAGCCACACAAACACCTGACGCGACTGAAGAGAACAAGTAAGCAACCCGCACAAGAAGTGAATAAAGAGAGGACCGACCAGGCAATCTGGCGGGGGGCGAAAACGTTTTGCTGGCATGATGCCTCACCAGCACGATTCGCTAACAAGCTGTCCCGGCTCAATGGAGTGAGCCGGTTTCTTTACCCCCCTCACCATTCGACGCCAGAAGCTCATCGCCCGTCAGCACGGCTGTTTTGCAGGGCAAAAGAAGGTATTGAATATCTACACCGGAGAAAGCAACTATCTCCACTCAATTGAGGAACCCGCCATGGCAGGAAATTACAGCAACAGTTTTTATGACTCCAGCTCGCCCGATAGCGACGATGAGGAGAGATATCGCGAGAAACGTGACAGGAACCAGCGAAACCGCAATTCCAGGCGGGCGCTTGAACGCCACCTGGAGTTAAAGGCTCTGAACGACATGCTGGGGGATTACGAGGAGTATGACCTCGACTGAGGACAAGCCCGCCATCGCCTGCGTGCCACTCTAATCAATAGGCGGCGCTGTCGGACTCATACCGCAGCCCCTTGCCCGCCGCCTGTTCGCGTACCGCGCTATAGATTTTCTCATCCAGTGAGTCCTTGGCACCCCCTTCCGCCTCCACCTTCTCCTTGAGGTAGCTGCTGCGTTTCTCGACCATGCTCTTGATCTGCGCCTGCAACACCTTACGCTGCTCCGCCTTCTCGGCGATCACCGCCTGGCGCTCGGCAGGGGCCATCGCCTGCATCGGCTCAGGCAGGTGCGACTCCTCAATCGCCGAGATGTCGACACGGCCACTGGCCACATCATCGACCAGCTCGCTGTCACCAAGGAAGTTCTTCTTACCGCTCTTTGAGGCATTAAAGGTGGCGCGGCGCGCCCGTGATTCAACCGAGGAGCCGGCGTGCAGCTTGTCGCTCGCCGCTACCTTTTTACGCTGCTTCGCTTTTTTCTCGGCGTTGCCGTAATAGAGACGGGTCTCATCCATCTTCGCCGAGAGTTCGGCCAGCTCCTTATCAAAGGGGGTGGCGATGGCTACCGCACTGCCCGACTGCGCAACCTGAAAATAGTCGCCGCGGCCGAGCTGCGCGATCTGCTGCCACATACGGCTGGTCTCATGATTGCGGCCAGACTGAATGGCATTAACCACGATGCCGCGCTGTTTCGCCATCGCCAGCGTCAGCGGATACTTCACATCGTCCTGATAATCCATATGTGCCGGGGCATCACCCACCATAAAGATCACCTTGTAGGTGTTTTCATCCTGGCTCCAGCTGATCTTGTTGAGCGCATCATCCAGCGCCTGATTGACACTCTCCGGGCCATCACCGCCGCCACCGGCACGAAAGTCCATCAACGTGGCATAGGTGGAGTCGAGGTCGGCGGAAAGATTCACGACTTTGGTGACATAGGCATCTCCACGGTCACGATAGGCGACCAGACCAATGCGGATCTCCGGTGCCGGTTGTGCCGTTGCCATGGTATTGGCGATAGACCAGATCTTCTCCTTGGCCGCCGCGATCAGCCCGCTCATGCTGCCGGTGGTGTCGAGCACAAATACCGCCTCGACACGCGGTCTTTCGTTGCTTAACGGTGTTACCGGTGGCAATACCACAGGCTGCACCACAGGGGTCGGCAGTGGTCGCGCCACCACATCTTTAACTACCGGGAATAGCGCTACCGTTGCAGCGGTTACGCCAGTGAGTGCCAGTGCGATCAGTTTCGTTTTCATTGTATCTCTCCTGTTAATCATCGATTACTGTACGGATGAGAGTTTGCGCAGTGCGGACTGCGCTGTACGGTGGGCCTGCGCGAAACGATCCGGCTCGGCCTCTTCACCACGCGCTTGAGACGACGACTTATTCATATTGCGGGGGATCGCCACGAACATCGCCTGCAGCAAAAAGAAACACCACAGCGCCAGCAACAGACTGCCCGACTGCACGGTGGCCCACACCACCGCGGCAACGGCAACCGCGTTCAGCCCCAGGTCGGCCAGCGCGGGCAGCAGGCTGGAATAAAAATAGAGCGAGCGCACCAGCCAGATCATCGCCACGTGAATCAATACGTAAAGCATCAGTGGTGGCCCCGCCCATGCCGTGGCAACAGTGATCGACAACCAGGCCAGCAGGGTCGTGATGCGTCCCAGTCGTATCCCGCTATGGCGCAGCAGGTAGAGGATGTAAAAGAATGAGGCCGAGGCGATCACCAGATAGAGTGCCGTGACACTGCCGAGCAGCGGAGAGAGTGCGACAAACAACACCTCACCCAGCAGTGCCGCGAGCAGCGCCACGCCAACACCCTGCAAAAATCCCGGGCGTTTCATGACGGCATCCTCCGCTGCTTTTCACGCAAAAAGGCCACCTCGATCTCATCGTCATCAACGGCCACGCCACCGCTCATGGCTGCATCACCGCTGAATGATTCAGGTTGCTCGCTCGCCAGCAGCTCCGCCTTCTGGCGCATCCCCTGCAGCTCGTCACGGTTCTGGTCAATGCGCGGCTTTAGCTGCTTGATGCGATCCACCAGCGTCTCGCTCTGCTGTGCCAGCTTATTGCCTAGACGCTCCGTCTCCAGTCGCCGTTTAATAATGTTACGGGCCAGCTCCTCCTTGTTTGATTCAAAGCAGAGATCCAGCTCCTCCTCACTCTTGTGCAGGCTCTGCTCCAGCCCCTGCAGACGACGCTGCAACTGACTCTGTTCATGCTGCAGCAACTTAAGCTGCTGCTCCTCCTGTAACAGCGCCTCTTCCATCTCGCGAATTGCCTGCTGCAATAACTGCTGCGGCTCTTCGATACGGTCCAGCACCGCATGCAGATCGGCGCGAAACAGTCGTGATACTCGTGTAATCAGTGCCATGGTCATCTCCTCCTGGTTTGCGTTTCGTTACATATTGAGGAGAGTCTAGGCTGGCATGGCGTGTCACTGTAGGCGGGCTTTGGTAAAACTTTCACTACGCTGTTTACAAAAACTTTACATGCCGGCAACACCACTTACTGGTAAGCTCAAATCACTATGAATAGAAAGATTCGGCTACTGGTGGTAGAGGATGAGGCGGCGATCCGCGAGGGTCTGGTCGACCTCTTTGTATTCCATGGTTATGAGGTAGAGAGCGCCGAGGAGGGCAACAAAGGGCTGGCGATGGCACTTAGCGGACGCTTCGATATGATCCTGCTCGACGTGATGCTACCCGGCATGGACGGCTATGCCATCTGTAACGCTATCCGTGAGCAGGATAGAGACCAGCCGATCATTATGCTCACCGCCAAGGGCAGCGACGAGGAGATCATCCACGGCCTGTCGCTCGGTGCCGATGACTATGTAGCCAAACCCTTTTCCGTCACTCAGCTGGTGCTGCGGGTGCAGGCGGTGTTACGACGGGCGCATGTAGTAGCGGATGAATCACAGCAGCTGCGCCTGGCCGATGACTTTACTGTCGACACCCGCAACCTCAGTGCACAGCGCGGCAATGAAGTGCTGAACTTCACCCGCCGCGAGGTGGAGCTGCTGCAATACCTGCACGCCAATGGCGAGCGTCCGGTGCCGCGCGATGAACTGCTGAACAAGGTATGGGGCTACGACCGCACCATCGACCTGGAAACCCGCACCGTTGATATCCATATCGCCAAGCTGCGCCGCAAGATCGAGACCACACCCGGCGAGCCACACTATCTGGTCACGGTGCGCGGTGCCGGTTACCGTCTGCTGAGCCACTGATGCTCGCCGGTCTAACAAAAAACCGACTGCGCCTCGGCCTGCTGCTGTTTTTTGTCGCCCTCACCGTGCCGACCGCACTACTGGTCGGCCAGGCCTACAGCCAGCTCAAGTGGGAGGCCTTTCACCAGCACCGGGTGATGGCCGAGGAGCTGGCACTGCGCATCGACCGCAAACTGTTGCAGCTGTTTAATAACGAAGAGTCGCGCCCCTTTACCGACTACAACTTTCTTAACATCGCCGGGGGCAAAGAGGCCAGCTTTATCCATCGCTCTCCCCTCTCCGCCTTTCCGGTAAAGGGCGAAATCCCCGGACTCCTGGGCTACTTTCAGATCGATACCGCAGGGGGCTTCACCACCCCGCTACTACCGCAGCGCGAAGATGCCAGCGCCCTCTACGGTATCAGTCCACAGGAGCACCATGGACGCCAGCAACTTCAGGCACAGCTGGAGCAGATATTAAGCCGCAACCGTCTGGTCAGCACCGAGCGCGAGCGCCAGTCCATCGCCCTTAAAGGGGAGAGAACGAAACAGCAGGAGCCGCGCCGCAAGGACAGCTCAATGAGCACCCTTAGCGATAAAATGGATGCCGAGCGCAAGACAATAAACGAAACCCCGGCGCAAACAGAGGCCGTAGCGCAGCCCACCCTCAACTATGAGCAGAAAACAGGCGACAGCCCCGATAAGCTGGCCGCTTTTGAAGGAACCGCCGCCCCAGCGCCCACAAAAAAAGTAATGAGTCAGGCCGCCTTTGACCGACTCAGTGAACCGAGCAGCAAGCTGGAGAAAAAGAGCCGTAGTGTAAAGAGTAAACTGGGTCGGGTTGAGGATCTCAAACTCGACTCACGCTATCAAAGCGCCCCTGCGCCGCGCAAAGCAGCACCCAGCATGGCAACTCGCAGCATGCGCAAGGAGAGCAATATCCTGCCGCAGGAGGAGCTTAGCGAGAGCACGAATAGCGACGAGGATCGACGCGTACCAGTACGTATCACCACCTTTGAGAGCGAAATCGACCCGTTCGAGATGCGTCTGCTCGACAGCGGGCACTTTGTGCTGTTTCGTAAGGTCTGGCGCAACGGCCAACGCTATATTCAGGGCGCACTCATCGAACGTGAGAGCTTCCTGCGCGGCTTGTTCGAACCGCTGTTTCGCGAGACCTCACTATCGCAGATGAGCGACCTTGCCATCGCCTATCGCGGTGATATCTTCACCGCCTTTGCCAGCAACCATTCACAACGTTACCTCGCCAGCAGCAGCGAGATGCAGGGGGCACTGCTCTACCAGGGAAGGCTCTCGGCACCACTCAGCGAGATGGAATTGATCTTTTCCGTCAAACACCTACCTGCCGGCCCCGGTGGCCGCGTACTGACCTGGCTCAGCGCTATCCTGATATTGGTATTATGCGGCGGGCTCTATCTGCTCTATCGCCTCGGCCTCGGCCAGCTCACCCTGGCACGCCAGCAGCAGGACTTTGTCTCCGCCGTCAGTCACGAACTCAAGACACCCCTGACCTCGATTCGCATGTACGGTGAGATGTTGCGTGAGGGGTGGGCCAGTGAAGAGAAAAAACGCGGTTATTACGACTATATCTACACTGAGAGCGAACGCCTCTCACGCCTCATCAATAACGTGTTGCAGCTGGCACGCATGACACGTAACGAACAACATATCGAACTGCACCCGGTAAAGGTTGGCGAGTTACTCGATATGCTGCAATCCAAGGTCAGCACGCAGATTGAACAGGCCGGTTTTACACTGCATCTTGCGTGCGACGGACCGGCTCGCGAGAGCTTGCTCGCCGTCGAGGCCGACAGCTTCACCCAAATCATCATCAACCTCGTCGACAACGCCATTAAGTTCTCCGCCAAAGCCGAACAGAAACGCATCGACATCGGCTGTCAGCTGCAGAGCAAGGGAGGGGTTCGGTTTACGGTGCGTGACTACGGCCCTGGTATTGCCCGCGAGCAGATGAAGAAGATCTTCAAACTCTTCTATCGCTCAGAAAATGAACTCACGCGAGAGACCGTCGGTACCGGCATCGGCCTGGCACTGGTACGGCAACTGGCCAGCGCGATGCATGCCGAGGTCGACATCATCAATCGGGAACCGGGGGCTGAATTTCGCCTGCTGTTTCCAGCGGCATCGGCTAGCGATTGATTCACCGATAATCAGCCACTACATAGTGGTGACATAAGCATCGGCAGAATAGCATGCAGCGCCCTCTTAAGTTGTTGTTCAGTGTTCTGGTTATTGTTGTTCCCAGTTTATATGCATTAATTTTATTTTATGATTCTGCGCATCTAAGGTGACTTGCCAGAGCACCTCATCTTTGCTTTTGCTATATTTCGTTTTCCACAGCGTCAGCAGTGAGGTTCTTCTCTTCAATGTTTCAATATGCTGCAAAGAAGTGATTGTGCCTATTTCGTTCTCTATCGCCTCACAAACCTCCATGAAACGTTTACGCGTAAACCAGCTGGCCTTCTCTATTTCTTCTTCTGATACGTAGGGCATGAGAGAGTCGTAATCTTTCGTCTCATGGTGATCAATGATGGTTTGTAGTAGTTGTTTTGCTTTATTTAGATCATTCATGGTGTTGTCCTTTCCTGTTAACCATTGTTTCTCTCGCTGCCGGTTCGCGGCAGCCCCCGTGAGAGCGCCACACTCAGCAACAAGAATAGCGTTGACCACCAGAGGCACCCCTCCAGGCCATGCTGCTGATAACTCCAGCCGGAGAGCACGGTGCCGCTCAGCCGCCCCGCGGCATTGGCCATGTAGTAAAAGCCGACATTACCCGCCACCTCGTCGTGCGCCGAGTAGTGCAGGATGAGGTAGGAGTGGATCGCCGAGTTAATCGCAAAGAGAATGCCGAACATCGCCAGTCCGACGATCAGCGTAGTGGTCGCATCCATACCGAAGTGTAGCGCCAGGGCGATGGCCGCCGGACTAAGGCTCAGGAGCATCACCCACAGCGTAGCGCTAGCGCCATCCGGGCCATGACCATGGTGGGTGCGGCGGATCAACTTCGGCGCTATTGACTGGACCAGGCCGTAGCCGATCACCCACAGCGCAAGAAAGGTGCCGACCGCGGTATGACTCCAGCCCAGCACGCTACTAAAGAAGACCGGCAGCCCCACCACAAACCAGACATCACGCGCACCAAACAGAAAGAGTCGTGCCGCCGAAAGCGTATTGATATCGCGGGACCTGGAGAGGATTTGCGTAAACTTCGGCTTGCGCTCTGTTTTGCCCAGGGCCTTTGGCAGCATCAGATAGCTGAGCCACAAGACGACCAGCAACATCGCCGCCATGCTCCATAGTGCATTTTGAAAACCGAACAACGAAAGCAGCAGACCGCCGAGGAAAAAGCCGACACCCTTTAACGCATTTTTTGATCCGGTTAGCAGCGCCACCCAGCGGAACAGGCTCCCCCCTTTATCCACCACCATCAACTTGACGCTGGACTTGGCGCTCATTTTATTCAGGTCTTTGGCGATACCGGAGAGCGCCTGCGCCGCCATCACATAAGGAGCACTGAGCGTGCTCGGCTCTACCGTCAGCATCACCAGGGCAAGGAGCTGCAGGCCGATCCCCAGGTGCATGGTGAGGTTCAGACCAAGGCGTGCACCAATCCAGCCGCCTAATAAATTGGTGACGATGCCGAAGAATTCATAAAAGAGAAACAGCAGCGCGATATCGAGCGGTGCATAACCGAGCTGGTGGAAATAGAGCACCACCAGCATGCGTAGCGCCCCATCGGTGAGGGTGAAGGCCCAGTAGGAACCGGTCACCAGCAGATAGTTGCGCAGTGCCTTATCGCCGGAGAAGCTCATAACAGATTGAGCAGATCCCCAAAGCCCCACACCAGGGTGCCGACAATCAACATATAGAGGCCGTACTTCTCGCTGCGCCAGCGCATCTCATGGTCGTCATGCAGAAAGTGCTGTTTGTCGTCCGAGGCCCAGTCGCGGTTAACCATTGAGTCGCGACGCTGCTGTCTGCCGAGGTGCTGCATGTGTTCGATGATCTGATGCGAGGTAAGAATAATACCGTTAACGACGACCAGTGAGCCGCAGCGAGAAAACCAGTTCCAGTCGCCCAGCTCCACACTCAACACCATACCGACAAGCAGCGTGATCAGCGCCGCGGTGTAGGCCTTGAGGGTGAACTTTGGATTTCTCATTATGGAATACCGTCTGTGGCTATTGGCATCAGTGCTTGTTGTTATTGGCTCCTAGGGCATAATAGCAAAATCTCCTGCACAACAAAGCGAAGCGGACCCCACCATGAGCGAAAACAAACTACCCAGCGATCCCAACGGCCTGCACTTTGCCGCCGGGGCCTTTATTGGTGGTATGACGGGACTAGTCCTCAGCAATCTGGGGCAGCCTCAACAGGAGGCGGCGATGGCCGGACTCCTCGCCACCTGTGTGGTTGGCGTGATTAAGGCGATCCGCGACGGCCACCGTCTCTCCCCCGCACGCGCCCTGAAAAACGGCGCACTGATCGCCTCGGGCGGCCTGATCACCCCCCTCATGTTGATGCTGTAACAGACGATTAACCGCCAACGCAGAGTCGCCTCTACTTTCCTATACTTATAACAGGGTTATTAACCCGGTCGTGAGGTCTTTGCCAATGCACCACCTATTTTCCATTCTACTGCTCAGCGTTGCCGCCCCACTGTATGCACAGGGTCACGGCCAGTGCACCGACTGCCACGCCCAGGGGAGTGTCAACGACCAGGCGGAGATGGCGACGATTCACCCCGCACTACCGCAGCTTTGCATCGACTGCCATCAGGCACGTCTTGATCAGGGTGAACATGTGGTTAACATCAAACCGGTCACCGCCCAGCCCAGGTCGCTCCCTTTGCTAGAGGGGAGGGTCAGCTGTACCACCTGTCACGACCCTCACGGCAAAACGCCCGCACAGCTGCGGCTGAATGCCGCGCAGCTCTGTCAGGACTGCCACAACCAATAGTGAAGCACCGGTACAAACTCCTGCCACCAATTCTTGACATAATTACTCTGAATAGCTATTCCTACAGTGTAGTTCCACTCATCACCGCAGGAGATTCACCATGATTATCCGCACCACCACCGACCCCATCACGCTGCACGATGTGCCCAATCCCGAGCAACACCCCTGCGTGTTTGAAGGGGATGGCGACAACGGCATTGAGATCTATTTTGAAAGCGAGCAGAACAGACAGACCTACCTGAAGATGGAGCTTGAGGACAGAAAGGTGCTACAAGGGAACGACACCGACGACTACGTGGCCGAGGGTTAGGAGTAGAAAAAAATACGCGCCAAGCAGACGCTCAGGGAGGGGCTTTACAGCCCCGCGATCTCAAGCAGGCCATCCACATCATTGATCTGCGTGTTACGCCCCTGCAACGCCACAATCCCCTTTTTCTGCAAGCTGCTAAAAGAACGGCTCACCGTCTCCATCGCCATACCGAGATAATCGGCTATATCGCGCCGCGTCATCGGCAGACGAAACGCCAGATGCGGCAGACCGCGCGCCTTGAACTGTGAACAGAGGTAGACCATAAACGCCGCCAGCCGCTGCTCTGTCGATTGCGTGGCGAGTAACTGCGAACTCCAGCGCTCACAATTCAGCCGGTGACTCATCGCCTGAATTAACTGCTGATAAAAACCGGCCTGATATTCGCCCAGTAGCGGCGCACTCTCATAGTGGAGCCGACAGACACTGCTCTTCTCCAGTGCCACCACCGTATTCTGGTAATGACCACTATTGATCGCATCCAGGCCGAGCATATCGCCGGGAAAATAGAAGCCGAATACCTTACGTTTGCCCTTTTCATCCTCTCCCACCGCGGCGAGTGCGCCGGACTTTACGGCATAGATATCGTGAAAAGGGGCATCCTTCTGAAACAATTCGGCAGTGCGGGGCAGTGCGGTGCGACGGCTCACCAGCTGCTCCAACAGCGCTGTATCGCGGGAGAGTCCCGCCTCCTCGCAGAGACCGAACATGGCGCAGTGATCGCAGGCGACCTCCTGCTGAGACAGGGGCGTAACCTGCACCGCGGCATCGAGAGAGTTGGGGAATATATTCAGATCGTTCATCGCACTTCAAAGCCCTCAAAAAGGTCGAGAAGTGCAGTATGCAAGCTGTCATCAGTAGAACATTGATCTATATCAATATTCCAACCTCAACTCTAGCGAACGAAAAATAAAATCAATAATTACAGCAGGTTACGTAATATACCTCTGGCGAGGGCATGACCCCTATCACCAAAGTCGTAACCGCCTGCGGTTATGCCTTCGACATGTAGTCACCGTTCTCGGTATTGACCTTAATCATCTCGCCCTGCGACAGGTATTCAGGCACCTGTACCACCAGCCCGGTGCTCAGGGTCGCCGGCTTGGTGCGCGCCGAGGCCGAGGCCCCCTTGATGCCGGGCGAACACTCGACAATCTCCAGATTCACCGTCACCGGCAGGTTAATCCCCAGCAGCACGCCGTCGGCGATCAGCGCCGTCATCCCCTCCAGCCCCTCACTGATAAAGGGCAGCTCCTCGGCCAGGCTCTCATCGTCGACCACAAACTGCTCGTAGCTCTCGCTATCCATAAAGGTGCAGCCCTCGCCATCGCGAAACAGCAGCTGTACCGGGGCCTTGTTAAAGTCCACCTCGCCGACCTGCTCATCACCCTTAAAGCTGCGCTCGAACTTCTGGCGCGTCACCACATTCTGCCCCTTCACCTTGTAAAGGGTGCTACCGCTACGTGAGGAGGGCGACTGCACCGTCACCAGCTTGACGATGATCTTCTGGCCGTCGACCTCGATCACCGCGCCGCGTTTGATTTCGTTGGCTTTCATTACAACTCTCTATCTGTTTTACGATGCGGCAGATTCTACTGCAAAGCTCAGCCTGGGGGCAGCGCAAAAATGTTACCCGAAGTCTTGTAAACGGATAGCTGTGGCATGGCGGGCACCCTTTTGCCACAATGCATTCACACCCCATGCACAGGTAAACCCATGCCCGAACAACGCATTCCCGGTTACTGCGCACTCTGCATCTCGCGTTGCGGCTGCATCGCTGTGGTCAACGATGGCGTGCTCACTGCCGTCGAACCCGACCCCGAACATCCCACCGGCCAACACCTCTGCCTGAAAGGGAAAGCGGCACCCGAACTGGTCTACAGCCCTGACCGACTGCTACAACCGATGCAACGCAGCCGCCCCAAGGGTGACCCCGACCCCGGCTGGAAACCGATCAGCTGGGACGAGGCGCTGCAAACCATCAGCGACAGGCTGCAACAGATCGCCACCGAGCACGGCCCCGAAGCGGTCGCCTTTGGCGTTACCACCCCCAGCGGCACCGCCATTGCCGATCACTTTGTCTGGATCAACCGCCTGGCCCACGCCTTCGGCAGCCCCAACACCGTGTTCGCCACCGAGAACTGCAACTGGCACAAGGACTTCTCACCCGGCGACACCTTCGGCACCACGGGTAATAAAGGGATCGGCATGCCCGATTACGAGAACAGCGGCTGCATCCTGCTGTGGGGATTTAACCCGGCGAGCAGCTGGCTGGCACAGAGCGCCCTCATCAAGGCGGCACATAAACGCGGGGCCAGGCTGGTGGTGATCGACCCGCGCCGGGTCGGCCTCGCCAACAGTGCCGACCAGTGGTTACAGCTGCGACCCGGAAGCGACGGCGTACTGGCGATGGCGCTGGCCGGGGTGCAGATCGACAACGGCTGGTTCGATGCCGACTTTATCCGTCGCTGGAGCAACGGGCCGTTTTTGGTGAATAGCGCGACGCAACAACTGCTCACCGAGACCGATCTGAACGCGGGAGGTTCTGACACGCAATACCTGTTCTGGAACGAACAGAGCGGCTCGGCAGAGGTCATCGATACCCGTACCAGCAAGCCTGCAAAGGTTCTCGACCACGCCGCCCTGTTCGGTGAGTTTGTCCTTTCCACTCACAATGGCACGCTACACTGTCAGCCGGCCTTTGCACTCTATGCACAGGAGTGTCGCCGCCTGCCACTCGACGAGGTCGAACAGCACACCGGTATCCCGCAACAGCAGCTCATCGACACCGCCGCCCTGCTGCATCAAAGCCGGCCGCTCAGCTACTTCACCTGGACCGGCACCGCGCAACACGACAACGCCGCGCAAACCGGGCGCGCCATCGCCCTGCTCTACGCCCTTAGCGGCAACCTGCACGCCCCCGGCGGCAACGTCAGCTTCACCAGGCCCGCGATCAATAATCTGTTTGGACTGGAGCTGTTATCGGAACAACAACGCAAAAAATGTCTGGGACTAAAAGAGCGCCCCCTCGGCCCCGGCACCATGGGCTGGATCACCTCACGTGATCTCTATCGTGCCGTGGTAAAACAACAACCCTATGCGATAAAGGCTCTGGTGAATTTCGGCAGTAATCCACTGCTCACCAAACCCAGCACCCACTACGCTGAAGAGGCGCTGCGCGAGTTGGATTTTTTTGTACAAACCGATCTCTTCCTCAACCCCAGCGCCCACAACGCCGACATCGTGTTACCCGTCACCACACCGTGGGAACATGGCGGACTCTACCCCGGCTTTCAGATCTCACAGCGGGCCGACTCACACCTGCAATTGCGACAGCCCGCCATCGCCCCGCAGGGCGAAGCCCGCGACGACACCGAGATCGTCTTTGAACTGTCCAGGCGCCTCGGCCTTGACCCCCACTTTTTTGCTGGTGATCGCCAGGCCGCCCTGCGTCATGTATTAGCACCCAGCGGCATCACACCCGAGCAGCTGCGCACCCAACCGCAGGGGATCAATCTGCAGTACAAAACCGACTACTATCCCTACCGGCAGCAGGGCTTCACCACCCCCACCCGGCGGCTGGAGATCTTCGCGCAAGGTTATGCGAAAAATGGCTATGCCCCCATCCCCCGCTTTTCTGCCCTACAAAACAGCAACGAACAATTTCCGCTGCAACTCACCAGCAGCAAGTGGCCGCATTACTGCCACAGCCAACACCGCAACCTTCCCAGCCTGCGAAAACGCATGCCCGCACCGCTGGTCGAGATCCACCCGCAGGACGCAAGAGAGAAAAACATTAAGGAAGGCGACAGGGTAATTATTCACACCCAGCAGGCCGCTATGCAGGCCACCGCACACATCACTAACAACATCGCCCCCGGTGTAGTCTGTGCCCAGTACGGCTGGTGGCAGGCATGTGACGAGCTTGGCCTGCCTGGTTACGCCATTAAGGGGAAAGATAACGGCAGTTATAACACTCTGATTGATGGTGAGGTATTTGACCCGATTAGTAGCTCTAATGGGTTGCGTGGAGAGTGGTGTTGGATTGAGGTTGAGGGGGAGGAAGGGACACTACAATGCGAGAACTGATCCCATCACTCTGTCAATGCGGGTTTACAGGCAGATCGCCCGATTTCTCCAAAGATGAGTGGTCGAAAGAATGGGGAACTGCTAAGGACTTATGCTTGTAACTGTATGAAATGTGTGGGTATAGTGGCTAAACACAGGGAAGTGAAGACCACCGCAAACACCTCCCTCAATGATTACATACAGACAAGACACCTGATTACATACGGGCAATTCGCCCGTTTTTACACGGATTCTGCGGGGTAGTGGGCGATGTGCCCGTTTTTACGCGGAATTGACGGGGTATCGGGAAGATCGCCTGCTACTTAATGTTATGTGTAAATAGAATCATGGAACTTCGCAAACTCGACCACCTAGTTCTAACCGTAAACGATATAGACTCATCAATATCGTTTTATGTGTCAATTCTGGGTATGGAGAAACAGGTGTTTGCTAAGGGTAGAGTTGCGTTAAGGTACGGAAGTGAGAAGATTAATCTTCATAAAGTTGGAAGCGATATTGAGCCAAAGTCTATCCACCCTACGCCTGGATCTGCTGATTTATGTTTTATAACAGAAACCCCTATTGCTGAGGTTGTTGAACAAATAACCAGCAAGGGCGTTAAAGTAGTTGAAGGCCCAGTAGAGAGAACCGGCGCTAAAGGCCAACTGTTGTCATTCTACATTAGAGATCCTGACGGAAATTTAATAGAGGTGGCAAATGAAGTGTAAACACATAACAGTCACTCCAGCCGACCCAGTGCCGCGCCGCTCCTTACGTCGCTATGCGGCACCGGTCGGCTGAGTTCAAACGTTATGTGCACAAAAATTAGATGAAACTTTTAACTACTAGCATGGATGGTGGCTATATAAGTGATATGGCTAATCACCTGAAATCCCACGGAATAGCTGTTCACATTGGGAATCAAGGCGTTAGCGCGCTTCGTGGTAGTGGCTCGTACCAGAAGAGTGTCTTTGTGTTACATGATAGGCAATATGACACAGCCGTATCTTTGCTAGAAAAAGGTGGCTACTTTACGAACTCAGAAGATAACATTTCAAAATCAAACAAAGCCAAGGTCAAGTGGTATGTATTCCTTGTTGCATGGCTCATTTTATTAATGCTAGCTTCGGCTCTTGTTTAACAAAGGCACAGAACAAAGCGCTACGGCGGTCGGCTGAGCTTGGTCTTTAGAATGCAAAAGAAAATAATATACATAGCAATCGCAGTTGGCATGACAATAAATGTCATATTATTCGTTATTTATGCACACCTAAAATACATCGATCTCACAGTCGCGGAAGCCGCATTTAAAAATTGGCAGGCCATGCTAGTTCTTTTTATTATGGCATTGAGTGCACACGTACTAATTAAACTGGCTTATAGTAATGAGGTTTCTGATGCCACACCTCATGTTGGTCTCGGGGCAATAAGAAAAACAATAAACTCGCCATTTTTCTTTAAATGGTTCCTTGTCATTGTGTCACTTGCAGGCGTTTACGTCCTCGCGTTCGCCTTTTTTAGTGACATTCAGCACATGGTGTAATATGCATCTTAGTGTCAAGTTTGAACTGCGACAAATGTAGTCACTAACCATAGTAGCATTCCTCTGGCGTTCTGAAGTTAAGACGTTTACGTGGTCGACTGTTAAGCTTTTGAGCGATCACATCACATTGCTGCTGTGTTAAATCAGTCATGCTAGTTCCCTTTGGGATATATTGGCGGATGAGGCCATTGGTATTTTCATTACTGCCTCGCTCCCATGAGTGATATGGTGTTGCGAAATAGAATTTCACATTAGATTGTTTTTCTATTTTAATGTATTGATGGAATTCGGTGCCGTTGTCTGCGGTGATCGTTTTGAATGAATCTGGATCTCTATTAATCAGAGATAGTGTTCGTTTGTTTAAGGAGGCTGTTGTGCGATCTTTTAATTTGCCAATTTGTACAAAGCCTGTTTTCCTCTCCACTAGGGTGACAATGCAGTGAGTAGAGCCTCTACCCATCACCGTATCAATCTCCCAGTGCCCTCGGTATCGACGAGACTCTACGCTTTGTGGACGCTCTGTAATATGCCGTTTATTCGCCAGCTGCCCCCTGCTGTCATAAGCTTTATAGCGTTTCCTCCTCTGTTTTGGCGACTGCCTAAGGTGCGTCCACAGGCCCCCACCCTCGGCTTTGTCGTTCCAAATATATTGGTATATCGTTTCATGGCTCATGCAGCGCGTCAGGAGCCTGTATTTTTGTATATGTCCGACAATTTGCTCTGGCGACCATTTTTTTCTAAGAAACGTACGAACCAATGTAAAGTCAGACTCTGAAAAGTGGGAGTTGCGCCGCGAATGACTACGCCGTGTCCTGGTACGGCTTTCAGCCTTGCTTGGGCGATACGCACCATCTATGTGGTGGCAGCTGTTCCGGGACAGCTCTCTATATATTGTGCTTCTATGGCGGCCCATGTGAATAGCTATCTGCTGTACTGTAAG
>JBFFMJ010000012.1:0-93171 GCA_041554195.1 Thiohalomonadaceae bacterium | reverse complement strand
CTTTACGGGCATGCATGGCGATGTTCTCTTGGTGTTGTGGTGACCTCATGAGATCACAAATTCACCATGCATGCATTCAATTATCTTAATTTATCCATTCAAATAGTTGATCTGGTTGGATATTTTGTGGGGATTCCTCAGATTCCCCCCCCCATTTGCTTTAGCTGAACATCCCCGTCTTCTTGCGGCGCAACATAGGCAGGATAAGCCCAAGCAGGATGCCCCCAAACAGCACAGCGGCACCGACCATAAACCATTCACGTTGACTGTTGTCTTCCAGCCTGTCGTTTTTCTGCTGCAGAAGCTGTTCTGACTGCTGCAGATTGGCGATATCCGCCTTTAAGGTCCTGTTCTCTTCGGCAAGTTCGATAGGGCGGGCGGCGGACTCTCTTAGGCTGGTCAGTTCTTCCTGTAGCTGTGCCACCTGGGTGTTAAGTGATGTTACCTCGTTCTCGAGTTGTCCTTTCTCTGCCTTTAGTGCAGCTAACTGCTCCTGTAGATGTGCACTTCTGCTTTGGGCTGTTTGGAGTTTTTTCTCGGCAGCAGCGAGTCGAAGCCTGGCGACCGGTGTGGCCGTCAGATATTGCTTTAACACCCAACCCTCTTCACCCGCCTCGTTACGGACGTTGGCATATTGTCCCTCTTCGCCCAGTAGCTCCAACCGACTTCCCGAGGGCAGGGTCTCTATGATCTGGAATTGATTACCCATGCCGGTACGCATCATGATGACCAACTTGTCATCGACGTATCGAGTTTCCGCCACAGCCATGGAGGTGATCAGTAGCAGAATCATGGAAAAAAGAAACTTTTTCATCTTGGCACCTTTGCAAATACAGGCCGGTATTGTCTCCGTCCAGTCAGATGGATGCAGTGCAGGTAGTCACACTCTTGGGGAATAATAGAGAAACAGTATGCATATACAAGTGTAGATTGTGAGAAATATTAGGTGGTTGAGCGGTAAAAAAATGGGACGGAGGGATTCAAAGTTTCAACCAATTGTACAGTTTTAAATCCCTTCGCCCCCTTTATTGCCGCGAACTACAGATGAACGAATACACTCTCTGCTCTGCGGCGCGATTTGGGTAATTTTGCGTTGTAGTCCTCAGCCGGGTCACGGTAGCCGATGGCCACGGCAACCTCGCAGCGGTATCCGTCCAGCTCCTTCTCAAACTCGCTACTTAAAAGGTCGCTATCAATACCCTCCATGGTCGTCGAGTCGATGCGCAGGCGTGACAGTGTGTGCAGGGCATTGCCCAGCGCGAGATAGACCTGGGCCCGGGTCCAGGTGCTGTTGTTCCCCGTCTCATCCATATTCATCTCGGCGAAGACGAAGGCACCGAACGCCCCCTCACGCTCTTCGGCCCTGATGCGGCCATCGGCAATACCGTTATCGACGACCTCGGCGTAGTCCTCGCGCTTGTAGTAAGGGTTATGGGCAAACAGGATAATGTGTGAGCTGTCACGTACCGCAGGGAGGTTGAAGGCGAAACCCTCACCCACGGCACGCTCCATGCGCGACTTGGCCTCACTGCTCTCCAGCACGAGAAACTTCCACGGCTGCGAGTTGATGGAAGAGGCACTGAGTCGAATCGCCTCAAGCAATACCGCCAGGTCTTCGGCGGAAACCTTCTTCGTGCTGTCATAGCGCTTGGTGGTGTAACGCCACTGCAGGTCATCGATAATCGGATGTGTCATAACCGTTCCTTCTGTTGTCATGATGTGGAGAGAACGATTATGCTGGTTGCGAACATTAAAACAAGTACGCACAGCGCAGTGTGATACTTACACCAATGATACTAATGGAAAACGCTAATGACACAGAGAGAGCCGGGATGCGTCTTCAACTGTGCTGTTGAGGCAGCGATTGAGGCGATAGGGGGTAAGTGGAAGGGCGTGATTCTCTACCACCTCGATTCGACCAGGCGTTTTAACGAACTGAATCGCCTGTTGCCCAAGATCACACAGCGTATGCTGACCAAGCAGCTGCGCGAACTCGAAAGAGACGGCATCGTGAGGCGCACGGTCTATGCCGAGGTACCGCCACGGGTTGAGTATGATCTGACCGAGTTCGGCAGAACCCTGCAGCCGGTGCTAAGTGAACTGGAAAGGTGGGGGACGCGGTATCTGGAGAAATTTGCGGAGATTCGGGCTGAGGTGTTGGGGTGAGTTTTCTCTCTGACCTCAATTATTCCAGCGTCGTTTTATCGTTGAATTTGAGGGGGGTAATCGCTCCGTCACCTTTTGTTTTTTATTTTAATATTCCCCAAATTTTTAAATTAGAAGTTAGAATCAAACCTTATAAATAAAGACAAGGGAAGTACAGATGTCAGAGCCAATGCGTCGAGGAAATGCTGTTATTTTCAAAGGGTATGAATATGCATTCGATACAGAATTACAAGCCATTCAGTTTGAGAGCTGCATTAAATATGAACGTACAGTTGATGCATGTCTAGATTTACTGCCTCAAAACTGTTGGTCACGTAAGAAAAAGAATGGCCTAAATTTAGGTTGAAGTAGTATTGAATTCTGAATAACAGCAGTGGGACTCCTACCCCTTTGAGTGCGACGCGAAAATAGTGTCAGAGCAGTATTTATCCTAATATTAGAGGAAACTGTGTTCTGAACCCGATTACAGTATCTGGAGAAATTTTCGGAGATTCGGGCTGAATCGTCGGGTTGAGTGTTTTCTTTGATCTCAATTGTTTCAGTGTCGTTTTGTCGTTGAGTTTGAGGGGTTGGTTGAAAAATATTCCATCCGTCCCCTTTATTTAAGAGATTGGAGTTAATGCACCTTTCTTTAAAAGTTTGGCTGCTACTCTAAACAAATCGGGCATATCTAAGCGACCATCCTTGCGTTTAAACATTACGCCTATGCGCTCAAGTGCTAGAAAGAGTTGTATCTCATCTCGATGCTCCTCACTAGGAAATGGTGGGATATAGTGATGTTTTTCTGCGTCTTCGAATAAGAGATCAAGAGTCCTTGCTTCTTTCCATGCCTTGAATATTTCATGTTCGTCAAGTGGTAACAGAATACCCGCTAATGGTGCTAAGACTCCTTTAATCCAAGGGAACTCAAGGTGCAGTTGGTCAACACGGGTTTTTGATGCCTCGCGCAGGCCATGGCGGATACCCTCGGCAGAAAGAACCTGTGTTTCAGGAGGTGAGTCATGCTTTGCTGCCGCAATCATCATTCCGAGAAAACTACGCGGTGTAACCTCAGAAAAAGCATCTGACAAGTGAGTAAATGGCCAGTCATAGGTGTTACCTTTCTTGTAAGCCGAGCGTCCCTGTCCCATATAAGGTCCAGCTATGACTGCCATTGTTTTCTTCTGGTCTGTGGCATTTGATACTAGAGACCAGCGGCGTGACAGAATAGCACTCCTATCGTCTGGTTTTAGTCCAACATCCTGTAATAATTCACTAAACGCATTTTTTGCATCGAGGTCGGAAGTAAGTGATAGGCGAGAAAATAAAAGACCATACAGGTCCGTTTTGGTCCAACGTAGTTTTACTGCGCCAGTTCGGAGTTTAGGTAGTTCTACAAAACGCAATGAATCGTCTTCCATCTGGTCTGGACGAAGAAAGAGTTTAGGTCTAATGAAACTATACGCACGGAGAGCCCAGACTACTTCTAATAGAGCATCTGTTAGTAAACGTCTTCTCGGCCAGTTGCGGGCCACCGTATCTAGGGCATCATAGACAACAAGTAATGTTTTTCCGTTAGCTTGCAGACGTAGATCATGATTTATGAGTGCTTCTTCCCGTTTATGCAAGTTCTCAGCAATTGACATTAAACCTGCTGGTTTGGATGTGATATCACCATTTGAGCGTGCAGCGGCACTAAGTATGGTCGCCCACCAAAACGTTTTAGCTTCATTTAGAGTGCAGTGCTCTGATAATTCAGCATCTATCGCGTCAGATGATATTCCTTTTGGGCCACCAATGCCGGTATACCCAAATTGGACATCAACTTTTGAAAGCCCTAGTCTTGGGTAGGCTTCTGCTGCTGCAGTGCGTGTATCATACTGGCCGAGTACACCTGACCAGAAGCTTTTCCCTGCTCCGCGAGAACCCAGTACTATTGGTGTGTGTGGGTCTAATGCCGCTGCATGAGTGTCAGGAGCAAAGATCTCATCAAGACGAGCAACATTGGTACCGACAGCATCACTAGATATATCACCAGAGATATCGGCTATGGCCCGGCGCAGTGCGCTATAATCCTCAATTGTTAGCATCAGTGTAACCCTCGCTAATATTTGGGATTATGGCATGCACTGCAGAAAGGATGTCACCAAATGTTGTTTGGTATATTTTTTCCGTTAGAAGGTCGCCGCGTGCCAGAGGATCAAAATTTTGGTAGCGAGAATCATTCATTACTGCAAGTGTTCCGTTGGGTAGAATATCATCATTAGGTAGAACAAGGCTGTCAGGAAGATCGTCATCCCAGGGGATATCCTTAAAATCTTTATGTTCACCCATTGGGGTAGGGCTAGATACAGGAATAGGTTTATTTATGTGCTTGCATATTAGGGCATGGCACTTATCAGTGAATGCTTGACGACTGTTAGAATCAACGGGGGCTTTTCCTTGAACAAGAGTCAATCGGTTAAGCCACTCTGGTAAATTATCTTCGTTATATGGCAGGCGGGATAGGTGAGAAAATAAAGCATCGAAACCTTGCATGGTTTGGCGCTCATCTAGTCCGAAGAGAAAAATTTCTGCATCCAGACCAAGGAAGGCCGCTGCGGTAGTTTCGTGTAGACCTGCACGTGCATCGACCAAGATGGCATCATAACGTTCAGGGTCAGAGAATGAATCAACCAAATCTCGAATTTGATCAAGTATGGTTTTTACCTCACCACCAGGGCCGATATCTTCCAAATATGCCCGAGAAATTTTTGCCATTATTTCACTAGGGTTGGCAAGTGATCGCTTGCCTAAAACTGGGATTACATCTATCTTTCCTTGGCCGCCTGCGAGTGCAGAAGGACTGATTAGATCAATTAGAAAAGCTGCATCGAGACCCCCCATACCATTTTCAACTAAGGCATCGAGTACACCAAACTCTGGCAGTGTATTGTCGTCAAGAAGAATGGCACCGAGACCAGGTGCCTCAAGATCAAGATCAACTACTAATACGCGTAGCCCTTTAGACGCTAGATCTGCCGCTGTTACAGACAATGCTGTAGAACGTCCTACTCCACCCTTTAGACTGGCAAAAACAACGCGTGGAATAGTTTGCTGGCTGGGTGCTGGTGCACGTAGCCAATCAGCGCCAACTAACCGCCTGTCTACAAGTCTAATTATCTGATTATCTACGGACACTCGTAGAGCCGTAGTGTCATTTAGTACATTTTCAGCACCAAAGCTTTCTATATCTGCCACAGAACGATCAGTGCGCGCGTAAGCTCCTAGTGCATCATGTAAAGATTGTGTGAGCTTTACTTGTACGTCCTCGGGAAGTGGACTTGCTGAAAAAAAGCTTAAGCGTCCATCTGCATCACGTAAAATAGACCCCAATCTTAAGGCTTCCGTACCGAGTTGTTCGGTAACTATCGTTGCCAATATTTTCAGGCCGTCATCAAATCGTATGGTTGTCATATCAGTAATTTCACTATGTGCCAATGCAGCTAACTACATTCTTAGCCTGATCCTTCCACCTTTCCACCCATTCAGGCTTAATTTCACTCCCCTTGCTATAGCGCATGCTTACATCCCACTGTTGCATGAATGAATCATCCTCGATGAAACGGCGTAATACTTGAAACCTTCTACCTTGCATTACGCTATCACGTAGTGATGTCCGTAACTCAGGGAAATGTTGATAATAAGGTCCCTCTCTTTTTTCTGGGACAGGAAACCCCGATTCTCTCATCATTGCCTTGATTCCGCACTCGGCGGCAATACCAAAGAGGTATCCCGCGACATCATGTCGTTTATCTGGGAGTGCATCTGCTGCTTCCAGATGCCGTCGTGCAGAAGCTTCCATGTCAGGGCTATAACTCATATTTTATGCTCTAAGTATAAGTAAAGGCGTCATTGGCTCTATAAATGGCCTAGGGTGTGATGAACTGCCCGTATGGCTATGTCAGTAACTTTTCTGATATTTGTACAAAAGACTACCATAAATATGGGGTTAGTAATTGCTCTTTCATTTCTGGTTGATGCCCATAGTATGGCGGGCACTAGCTCCTAATTGATAATTCCAAAAGTAAAGGCATCAGCACCCTTTAACCCCCTATTTAAGAAACCCCCTTAACGCCTTCCCCGTCTCCGACCGCTTCCACGCCCTAACCAGTTCCCCCGGCGTCCCCGCAACCACTACCTCACCCCCGGCATCACCGCCCTCAGGCCCCATGTCGATACACCAGTCGGCTTCGGCGATGACATCCAGGTTGTGCTCGATCACCACTACCGAGTGGCCGGCATCGACCAGCTGGTGCAGCACGCGGATCAGTTTCTCCACGTCGGCCATGTGCAGGCCGACGGTGGGCTCGTCGAGTACATAGAGGGTCGGGGTGAAGGTGCGGGCGTTGGGCCGGGCCTTGGATAGCTCAGTTACCAGCTTGATGCGTTGCGCCTCGCCGCCGGAGAGGGTGGGGGATTGCTGGCCCAGTGTCAGGTAGCCGAGGCCGACCGCCTGCAGCAGCTGCAGCGGGTGGTGGACCTTGGGGTGGTGTTCGAAGAATTCGACCGCCTCGTCGACGCTCATCGCCAGCACGTCGCCGATCGATTTGTCACGGTATTTCAGTGCCAGCGTCTCGGGATTAAAGCGTGCGCCGTGGCACGACTCGCAGAGGGTCTTTACATCGGGGAGGAAGGACATTTCCACCTTCGTCATCCCCTGGCCCTTGCAGCTGGGGCAGCTGCCGCCGCCGGTGTTAAAGGAGAAGCGCCCCGCCTTCCAGCCGTGGATGCGGGCATCCTCGGTCTGGGCGTAGAGCTTGCGGATCTCATCCCAGAAGCCGACATAGGTGGCAGGGCAGGAGCGCGGGGTCTTGCCGATGGGGGTCTGGTCGACCTCCAGCACCCGCTCGATGCCCTGCCAGCCGTCGAGCCTGTCGCAGCCGTGGTAGTGCTCTTTTGCTATGCGCCCTTTCTGATTGTGCCGCCCGACAAGGCTCTTCAGGCTCTTCACTACTACCTCGCGTAGCAGCGTCGATTTACCGGAGCCGGAGACGCCGCTGATGCTGATCAGCCGCTGCAGCGGGATGTCGATGTCGAGCTGCTTGAGGTTGTTGAGGGTGGCGCCCCTCACCTGCAGAACATTCTCTTTATCGACAGCTCGCGGCTCGAAGATGGGATGCTGGAGTGGCTTGGCGAGAAACTGCCCGGTGAGCGATTTTTTATTCTTCATCAGCGCGGCGACGCTGCCGGTGTGTACCACCTCACCCCCGCGCACCCCGGCACCGGGGCCGATGTCGATCACGTGCTCGGCGCTGCGGATGGTCTCCTCGTCGTGTTCCACCACTACGATGGTGTTGCCCTTGCCCTCTAGTTTTTTCAGGGTCTTGAGCAGCAGGGTGTTGTCGCGCGGGTGCAGGCCGATGGTCGGCTCGTCGAGGATGTAGCAGACGCCGCGCAGGTTGGAGCCGAGCTGGGCGGCGAGTCGTATCCGTTGTGCCTCGCCACCGGAGAGGGTGGGGGCGGCGCGATCCAGGGTGAGGTAGTTAAGGCCGACTTCTTTTAAAAATTCGAGGCGTGAAATGATCTCGCTCACCACATCCTGACCGATCGCCTGCTCACGTTTATTCAGTTGCAGTTGTTTAAAGATCGGCAGCGCTTCATCCACCGGGCAGGCGGCATACTCGGCGATGTTCCAGTCGTGGAAGTAGACCGCCAGCGCCTCGTCGTTAAGGCGACCGCCCTCACAGCTGGGGCAGGTATGCGTCTCTTCTTCGGCCTCTAACCACTCGCCCTCTTCGCCGGACTGCTCCTCATCGAAACCGGGCAGCACGGTGCCGGTGCCGTAGCAGCTCTCGCACCAGCCGTGTTTGGAGTTATAGGAGAAGAGGCGCGGGTCGGGCTCTTCGAAACCGGTGCCGCAGCTGGGGCAGGTGCGGTGGGTGGAGAAGTGCTGCTCCTCGCCGTAAGCTCCGCCACGCTTTACCAGTGCGGCGCGCACCGTCCCCTTGCCGTGCTCCAGCGCGGCGTCGAGCAGCGCCTTTAATTGAGTTTCGTTTTCCGGTTTGATGATGAGTTCACCCAGCGGCAGGTCGATACTGTGTTCGCGATAGCGATCGAGCACCGGCCAGTTGGCGGTGGGCAGTGCCTCACCATCGACTCGCAGGTGGGCGTAACCTTTTTTGTCGGCCCACTGCGCCAGGTCTTTATAGATCCCCTTGCGGTTGGTCACCAGCGGGGCGAGCAGGGAGATCTTTTTATTGCGATATTCGCCTGATAGGTGGGCGAGGATCGCGTCGCGCGACTGCGGCTCGATCGGTACCTGACACTCAGGGCAGTACTGCACGCCTAATTTCACGAACAGCAGGCGCAGGAAGTGGTGGATCTCGGTCAGCGTGCCGACGGTGCTCTTGCGGCCGCCGCGGCTGGTGCGCTGTTCAATCGCCACCGTCGGCGGGATGCCGAACACCGCATCAATATCGGGGCGTGAGGCGGGTTGCACGAACTGGCGCGCGTAGGCGTTGAGCGATTCGAGGTAGCGGCGCTGCCCCTCGTTGAAGAGGATGTCGAAGGCGATGGTCGATTTGCCCGAGCCGGAAACGCCGGTGATCACGGTGAACTTCTCACGCGGTATTTCGAGTGAGACATTTTTCAGGTTGTGCTCGCGGGCGTTGACGATCTCGATGGAATTTGTGCCCGCTTTGCGGGCGGCCTGTCGGGTTACAACCCGACCTACATTAGATAGAGCCGTATCGTAGTCGCGCAGGGCACGACCGGTGTGGCTGCTCTGGTGTTGGCTGACTTCGGCGGGGGTACCTTCGCAGATCAACGCGCCGCCGCCGTCACCCCCCTCGGGGCCGAGGTCGATGAGCCAGTCGCTGGCGGCGATCACATCCAGGTTGTGTTCGATGATCAGCAGCGAATGGCCCTCGCTAATCAGGCGTCGTAGTGCCTGTAATAGCACCGCGATGTCGGCGAAGTGCAGACCGGTGGTCGGCTCATCGAGCAGGAACAGCAGCTTATCTCCCGCCTGTTTCTTCTTGCCGGTTTTTGCCAGGTAGCCCGCCAGCTTGAGGCGTTGCGCCTCGCCACCGGAGAGTGTCGGCACCGGCTGGCCCAGTTTCAGGTAGGAGAGTCCGACCGCCTGTAGCGGCTCCAGCACCTTATGAATATCCTTTTCACCGGCGAAAAATTGCAGCGCCTCGCTTACCGTTAGCTCCAGCACCTCGGCCACCGATTTACCGCCGACCTTTACCTCCAGGATCTCATTGCGGTAACGCTTGCCATTGCAGTCGGGGCAGCGCAGGTAGACGTCGCTGAGAAACTGCATCTCCACATGCTCAAAGCCGGAGCCGTTACAGGTGGGGCAGCGGCCGTTGCCGGAGTTAAAGCTGAAGGTGCCCGGTTTGTAGTCACGCTCTTTGGATAGCGGCGCCGTGGCAAAGCGCTTGCGGATCGCATCCCAGGCACCGACGTAGCTTACCGGGTTGGAGCGCGAGGATTTACCAATTGGTGCCTGGTCCAGCATCACCACATCGTCGACCAATTCGTGGCCCTTGATGGCCCGGTGCGCGCCGGGGATCTCTTCGGGGCGGCCCTTTATTTTGGAGAGGGCGTTGAACAATACATCCTGCACGAGTGTCGATTTACCAGAGCCGGAGACACCGGTGAGGGTGACCATGTGGCCGAGGGGGATCCTGATATCAACGTTTTTCAGGTTGTGCTCGGTGGCACCGAGGATCTCAAGGTGTTTGGTTGTGTTGTCGGGCGGGTTGCTGTCATTCGATTCCGCGACCTGCAGCTTGCCGTTGAGGTAACTGGCGGTAAGGGATTTTTTATCGCGCAGCAGCTGTTTCGGTGTGCCGTAAAAGACGATCTCGCCGCCGCGCTCGCCGGGGCCGGGACCGATGTCGAGGATGCGGTCCGCCTGCAACATGATCTGCGGGTCGTGCTCGACGACCAGCAGCGAGTTACCCGCATCACGCAGACGATTCAGCACGCTGTTGATGCGGTCAATGTCGCGCGGGTGCAGGCCGATGCTCGGCTCGTCCAGAACGAACAGGGTGTTGACTAATGAGGTGCCGAGTGCGGTGGTGAGGTTGATGCGCTGCACCTCGCCACCGGAGAGGGTGCGCGACTGGCGGTCGAGGGTAAGGTAGCCGAGGCCGACGTCGATGAGGTATTTCAGGCGCGAGCGGATCTCGTCGAGTAGCAGGTCAAATTCATTGGCGGATTTCTTGCGCTTGCTGAACAGCCTGTCGAAGAATTGCTGCGCCCGCTCCAGCGGCAGCTGCATCACATCGAACAGGTTGAGGCCGGGGAGCCTTGCGTAGATCGCCTCGTCCATGGTGACGGCTGTGCTGCGAAAGCGGTTCGCCGGGTCGAGCACCGCGTCGGCCTCGGCCTTGCTGCCGATACGAAAGTCGAACACCTCGTCTTTCAGTCTGGCGCCGTGACAGCTGGGGCAGACGTCGTAGCTGCGGTACTTGGAGAGCATGATGCGGATGTGCATCTTGTAGGCCTTGCTCTCGAGGAAGTCGAAGTACTCCTGCACCCCGTACCACGATTTTCCATCCCACGGTCCTTCGCCGTCGATCACCCACTGCTTCGTCTTTTCGTCGAGATCCTTCCATGGGGTGTCGAGGTCGATCTTGTTCTTGCGCCCGTAGCGCAGCAGGTCCTCCTGGCACTCCATCGAGTAACCGCTACGGAACGGTTTGACCGCGCCCTCTCGTAACGACAGGGAGTCGTCGGGAATAACTAAGTTCCAGTCGATACCGATGGTGCGGCCAAAGCCGCGGCATGTGTCGCAGGCACCCAGCGCCGAGTTAAAGGAGAAGAGGTTGGGCTGGGGTTCCTTGTAGCCGATATCACACGGGGCGCAGTGAAGATGGCTGGAAAATTTCCACGGCTGCTGTGAGGGTGCATCGTGGTTATAGACCGTGACCTTGCCGTGTCCCTTCTCCAGTGCCAGCTCCAGCGCCTCGACCAGACGGCCACGATTATCTTTATTAAGGCGCATGCGGTCCTGCACCACCTCAATCACATTCCCCGTCTCTGAGTGAATACGGGTATAGCCCTGCTGCTCCAGTACCTTCTTGATCTCATCGGCGGTGAAGTTGTGGGGGATCTCGATGGCAAAGGTCACCACCAGCCGCGGCTCACTCTGCCCCGCCTCAGTGAGCAGCAGCTCGTAGATGCTATCCGGGTGATCGCGCTGCACCTCGCGGCCGCAACCGTGGCAGTAAAGTGTTGAGGCGCGGGCGAACAATAATTTCAGATGATCGTTCAGTTCGGTCATGGTGCCGACAGTGGAGCGCGAGGTGCGCACCGGGTTGGTCTGGTCGATGGCGATGGCGGGAGGGATCCCCTCGATGCTGTCGACCTGCGGGCGGTCCATGCGATCGAGGAACTGGCGGGCGTAGGGGGAGAAGGTCTCGACGTAGCGGCGCTGACCTTCTGCATAGACCGTATCAAAGGCGAGTGAGGACTTACCAGAGCCGGAGACCCCGGTGACCACGATCAGCTCCCCCAGCGGCAGCGTGAGGTCGAGGTTCTTCAGGTTGTTCTGGCGGGCGCCTTTGATCTTGATGTGGTCGTTGGCCATGGGTGGGCTTCGCTGTGGGTAAAAACACCTATTGTGGTTTGCCCGGTGGCGGGCTGCAAGGCGGGATAAATCCCCATTTTTTGTATGTTGTGTTTACCCGGTCTGAACGGTCTAATAGGCTATATGAAAATCGCAGTCCTCTCCGATATCCACGGTAATCTCCCCGCGCTGGAGGCGGTGCTGGAGGATATCGCCCGCTGGCAGCCCGACGAGGTGATCGTCAATGGTGACCTGGTCAATCGCGGCCCCCTGAGCCTGGATGTGTTGCAGCTGCTGCAGCGCGAGCAGCCCGCCGCCCGCTTCCTGCGCGGCAATCACGAGAACTGGCTGGTGCGGGCATCCAGCGTGGCCCCTGACTTCGACAGCCCCACCTACGAGATCGACCGTTTTGCCCACCTGGCGCTGCGCCAGCTAGGCCGGAAGATTGAAGAGATCGCCCGCTGGGATGACCACCTCGACCTTACCGACCTGGAGGGGGGCAGCCTGCACATCACCCATGGCTCGCGTAAGGGGGACCGTCACGGTATCTCGCCGGAGACCGAGGGCGAAGAGCTCATCGAGCGGCTGGGTGACCCGCGCGACCTCTTTGTCGGCTCCCACACCCACCGTGCCTTCCGCCGCCTGCATAACGGCAACCAGGTGGTGAATACCGGCTCGGTGGGCCAGCCCTTTGATCACGATGAGCGTTCCGCCTATGTACGGTTACAGTTCCAGGCCGGGCAGTGGCAGGTAGAGAGTGTGCGCGTCGCCTATGACCGTGAACGTGCCATCAGGGATTTTGAGCAGAGTGGCTTCCTGGAGAATGGCGGTGCGCTCACCCGGGTGATCTTCCGCGAGTTCCTGGAGGCGCGGGTGCATGTGGGGCCGTGGCGCAAAAAATACCTTGAGGCGATCCATGCCGGGGAGATCGGCGTGGTCGAGTCGGTGGAGCGTTATCTCAACGAACAATAATAGAAAGGGATGGGACGGTGCAGACGATTCTGCTGATAGAGGATGAACAGGCGATCGCCGATACCGTGCTCTATGCACTGAAGAGCGAGGGCTTTAATACCGAGTGGTTTGCGCTCGGCGGCGAGGGGGTGGCCTGGTTGCAGCAGCACCCCGACACCGCGCTGCTGATCCTCGACGTCGGCCTGCCCGACGGCAACGGCTTTGAGTTCTGCAAGACTATCCGCCGCTTCTCCGAGATCCCGATCATCTTCCTCACCGCGCGCAACGAGGAGGTGGATCGCATCGTCGGCCTGGAGATCGGCGCCGACGACTATGTGGGCAAGCCCTTCAGCCCGCGTGAGCTGGCCGCAAGGGTAAAGGTCATCCTTAAACGTAGCGCGGCAACCAATCCTGTCGCCAACAGCACGACCGATTTTGCGGTCGATACGGCGCGGGCGCGCATAGCCTTTCACGGTAGCGTGCTCGACCTCACCCGCTACGAATATCTGCTGCTCAAGCTGCTGCTACAGCAACCCGAACGGATCTACTCGCGCCCGCAGATCATGGATCGGGTGTGGAGCGATGCCGAGGAGTCGCTGGAGCGGGTGGTCGATACCCACATCAAGACGCTGCGCGCCAAACTGCGTGCGGTGCGTGAGGGCGACGACCCGATCAAGACCCATCGCGGCATGGGTTACAGCATTAGCGGCACGGTGCATGAATCTTAGCGTCCGCATCTTCCTCGGCTACTTTCTGCTGCTCGGCTTTGCGGTGTGGTTCGTGATGCGCACCTTCACCGCCGAGCTGGTGCCCGGCATGCGCCAGTCGCTCGAAGAGGTGCTGGTCGATAGCGGCAACCTGCTGGCGGAGATGGTAAGCGATGAGCTGGCCGCCGGTGTCATCGCCGATGGCGATTTTGCCGCCGCGATGGAGCGCTTTATTGAACGCCGGCTGGAGGCCCGTATCTGGTTTCTGAAAAAGCGCGATCCCAACCTCATCGTCTACATCACCGACAAACAGGGCCTCGTCCTCTACGACTCCCGTGGTCGCGACGTCGGTGCGGACTACTCGCAGTGGAACGATGTCTACCTCACCCTGCGCGGCGAATACGGCGCGCGCACCACCCGTTATGATGAGGGCGACCCCTACAGCAGCGTGATGTATGTGGCGGCACCGATCAGACACCGGGGCGAGATTATCGGCGTCATCACCGTGGCCAAACCTAGCGTCACGGTGCAGCCCTTTGTCGAGCGGGCAAAACGCAACATCGAAGAGAAGGGGGTGTTAATCATCCTCGCGGCCATCGCCATGGGCCTCTTCATCACCTGGTGGCTCACCTTCTCCATTCGCAAACTCACCCGCTACGCGCTGGCGGTACGTGCCGGTGAGCGCGTCGCGGTGCCGAAGCTGCACGAAAAAGAGCTGGCGCAACTGGCCGGGGCGATGGAGGCGATGCGCACCGAGCTGGAGGGCAAGGACTATGTGGAGAATTACCTGCACACCCTCACCCACGAGCTAAAAAGTCCACTCGCCGCGATCCAGGGCGCTGCCGAGCTGTTGGATGAAGAGATGCCGCTGCCAGACCGCCAGCGCTTCATCGGTAACATCCGCAACGAATCACAGCGCCTGCATCAGGTGGTGGAACAGCTACTCGGCCTCGCCGCGCTGGAGAAACGCCAGGGGCTGGACCAGATCGAGAAGATCGAGATCGCCCCTTTGTTGCAACAGCTGTGCAATGACAAGCAGCCGGTGTTACAGCAAAAGAGTCTGACGATGGCAGTAGATTTTACCGAGGGCGTTGTCATAAAGGGCGAACGCTTCCTGATCCAGCAGGCCGTCAGCAACCTCATCGACAACGCCATCGCCTTCAGCCCGCAGGGCGGCACCATTGCCATCAGCAGTCATGTGGCAGACAACCGCTGCGAAATCACCATTGCCGATCAGGGGCCGGGTATCCCTGATTATGCGCAAGAGCGGCTGTTCGAACAGTTTTATTCGCTGCCGAGATCTGATGGCGGTGCCAGGAGTAGCGGATTGGGTCTGAGCTTTGTGCGCGAGGTGGCCGGGTTGCATGGGGGGGAGGTGTTGGTGCGGAATGGTGAGGGTGGGGGGGCTGTGGCTGTTCTCTCACTTCCACTGGTGTGAGTGAAAATGTTATTTTTTTCGCGACTTCTTTTTGTTTGATTTTCTGCCGCTTCTGGTTTGGGGTTGGCGGAAGCCTTTACGGACTGGTTTCGCTTTATACTTGTTCTCTAACTGTTTCAATACATGATAATAGGGATGCTCTTTGCCAATGATTTTCATCTGTTCGCTGAGTATCTCTAGTGCAGTAATTCTATTTCTGCTAAGGCCATATGCATTAGCAAGGTGTCCGGCTGATGTACAGGTCTGAGAATTCTTTTTCACCTAGTAGTATCCATCTTCCTTCTAATGCTTTTTCCCCGAATGTAATTGCCCTCTGGCTTGCCAGATGCGATTGTAATAGCTGGATAGATTTGTCAGTGTCGTTGGCGTACCAGGGTGTTCGTCCCCCATTATTTGTTGACGTGTGATAAGTGTTTTCTCCCCAAAAAAAAGGGGACGTAACTATTATTTCGACACAGTGGAGAATAAAAGGGAACGGAGGGAGTGAAAAATTTGCAATTATTACAACAACCCAAGGGGCCAGCCCCCTTAAAATTGAGCACCTGATCACACCTTGTCCCGTTCGATGATTAAAGGGACTAGAGCCACCTGTTAAGGTGGCATGTGAAGCTCCTATCCCTCCTTGTTTCCCCTACCTTTTTATGTCTATTCCGCAAATTTCGTCTACGCTATAGTTCAGTTGCACGGTGGTTTATGGTTGGCCGGGCGCGCCTATGAGCAGCGTCAGGTTAAATAGGGAGGGGGGTATCTGATGAGTGATAAATCTGCGATCCAAAGCATGGCGCTGTTCTGTGATTTTGAAAATATTGCGCTTGGTGTGCGTGATGCCCGTTACGCGGCCTTCGATATCCAGAAGGTGCTGGAGCGGCTGCTGCTCAAGGGTAATATCGTGGTGAAGAAGGCCTATTGCGACTGGGACCGGTACAAGGACTTCAAGGCGGCGATGCATGAGGCGGCCTTCGAGCTGATTGAGATCCCCCATGTGCGCCAGTCGGGCAAGAACTCGGCCGATATCCGCATGGTGGTCGATGCGCTGGACCTCTGTTACACCAAGTCGCATATGGATACCTTCGTCATCATCAGCGGTGATTCTGACTTCTCGCCGCTAGTAAGCAAACTGCGCGAGAATAATAAGGTGGTGATCGGGGTGGGGGTGAAGAACTCGACCTCGGACCTGTTGATGGCGAACTGCGATGAGTTTATCTACTACGATGATCTCGTGCGCAAGGCGGAGCAGCCGAGGAAACCGCGAAAGACGGTAAAGAAAGCGGCGAAAAAGCCGGCGGTGACGAGCGAGGAGGAGAAGCGCCAAGAGGCGCTCGAGCTGGTGGTGGAGACGGTGACGGACCTGTTTGCCGATCGCGGCGAGGAGGAGAAGGTGTGGGGCTCGATGGTGAAGCAGGCGCTGAAGCGGCGCAAGCCGGGCTTTAGCGAAAGCTACCACGGCTTTCGCAATTTCAGTGAGTTGCTGGAGGCGGCGCAAACACAGCAGTTGCTGCAACTGGTGCGGGATGAGAAGTCCGGCGGTTATGTCATCAGCGCGATCACCCAGGAAGAGTAAAGAGCACGGCATTTATGGTTAATAAAGACATCCAAAATAGAGAGATTGAAATAAAGGAACAGGAGCAAGTCGCGAAATATATAGAGCATGCCATACATGAGGATGTTGGGATTCGCCTTCGTTTTGCTCCAATATTTTAGGAATGTCACAAGGTCAGATACGTTAAGAGAGCGTTGGCAAGATTATTTAACGATAGTCCAGGCCGAATACAATGAGAAAAAGGCTGAAAAGGAAAGCTTAGTAGCAAAGGCGCAAGTGGAGTCTATAACAGGCCAGGAAAAGGATGTACTTCAAGCAAGGACTCAAGAGCTGGAAGCTGCGCTAAATCCAAATCCACCTAAAGAGGTGGCTTTGTTGACCTCAAGAGTTTATTTGCATGTAAGAGATGCCGAGCAGAAACTAAAATCGAATGAGGTCTTAAATATTTTGTCCGCAGGTGGTTTTTCAGTGCCGGGTATCCAGTTGTTGTCAATGGGGCCAAAAGAAACGGAGCTTAGGTATTTTTGTGTGCGTGAAAAAGAATATGCAATGGCGGCAATGGAGTTATTAAGAGACAATATAGAAATTAAACTAATATATGTACCTAGTTATGAGGCATGAACAGGAATACGGGATAGGCATTTTGAAATGTGGTTTTCACAGGACGTATTTAAATAACTGGCGTGTAAAAATAAGCAAAGTTAGAAAGCTGGGGCGGGTCTTGTTTTTTCGTAAGCAACTCGCAAGGCATGACCCTGTTTCTGTAGAAATACCGTGAAAGCTTTATCCTGAATACTAATCTCAATATCATCGTCATAAATACTATGCTTGAACCTTTTATTCATAACATCGATCCAGTCATCGGCCAGATAGGAGAGATGTACATCTGGTGGTATGGCTTAAGTTATTCAATTGGCTTTCTGGGTTTGTTTCACTGGTTACGAACCGTACGTGGTTATATCGGTATTGATGTACGCCAAGTTTACGATCTGAGTATTCTGGTTGCCTTGGGTGTATTAATCGGTGGCCGTGCTGTAGAGGTCATTTTCTACGAATGGGCATACTACGGTACTCAACCCTTACACATCTTCTGGATTTGGCTGGGAGGTATGTCAACGCACGGCATTTTGTTTGGTGGCATAATCGGTACCTGGATTTTTTGTAGGCTCCACCAGCAAAGCTTCCTTTCCCTGGCAGATGAACTGGTGCTTCCCGCTGCTTTTATTATGGGGGTTGGTCGAATTGGTAATTTTATTGACGGACAAATAGTTGGTGGCGTTACAGATGTATGGTGGGCTGTATGGTTTCCTGATGCGGAAGGTTTTCGTCATCCCGTTGTCTTATACGATGGGCTGAAGAATCTATTGATGGTGCCGGTTTTACTCGTTTTGCGGAGAATGAAACTACCTCGTGGTATCTTGCTTGGCACTTTCCTCTTTAGTTACGGCTTTTTCCGCTTTTTTATTGATTTCTTTCGTGAGTATCGGACAGATTTCTTTGGCTTCGCGCCTGGTCAGGAATTCAATATTGGAATGAGTGTCGCTGGTGTTGCCCTGATTCTATGGTCGATAAAGAGACGATATCCTGGAGTAAAACCGGTGACCAAGTCTGCTGTATTGGGTGGCTTAAATATGGATGTGAGGAGGGCGACGCGAGCAAGGCGTATCATTTTACGGGCGCTCTTGATACTACCGTTGATAATCCCAAGTGACTGGACACAGGATGTACCTGCTCGCTATGGCAAACGTCATGAGGGGATGGCCCATTCAGAACTCTATCCGGTGATACCACAAGTCCCGATAGTAGAGGTCTTTGAAGGAGGAGTATAACGATAAATCTGAGACGAATCCCCAGCTATGAATAGATGGTTCCTGCAAATTGACATTGCTAGAATATTTCTAATCGACAGGAATCCAGCCGAAACAGCTATCGCCCCTGTATAGATAAATCGTTAGTGCTGCGGTAGGCGTTCCATCAACAGTCTTGTTATCTTGAGTGCCAAACTACGCGGTGCAACCGCAGCCATAAATGCTAAAATCTTGTTTCGATAGCCCGGCACAACAATCATCTTTCGCTTCTTAAGCGCGTTGTATCCAATCGCGGCGACTGCCTGCGCATCCATGAGTTTTATCGGTTTGCCACTGGCTAGTCTTACATCATTCATGCCGGCACGGCCGAAAAAGGCGCTTCTGGTTGGGCCTGGGCAAAGGCAGGTCACATGTACATCTGATCCTCGGAGTTCGTTGGAAAGCGCCAGTGAAAAGTTCAAAATGTAAGCACGTGTTGCAAAATGGACGGAAACCAGCGGGCCGGGTACGAGCCCCGCAATTGACGAAACGTTGAGTATCATGTTTTCCCTCTGCCGAGAGCGCTGTTTCAAGAACAGCTTCGTCAATTCGGTTACCGCGACGATATGAAGGCGTATCATCTTTATCTCTTCTTCAAGATCAGTTTCTTCGAACTTACCGTAGACGTTGAAGCCTGCATTATTTACGAGTATGTTCAGAATGATTCCCTCTTGTTTCAAGATTTCAAAGATTTCTGAAGGGGCTTGTGGATTAGCGAGGTCCCTGGCTATGACTTTTACTTTGATCGAATACCTGGCTTCGAGCTCACTCTTTACTTCCTGAAGTCGGCTCTCGTCTCTTGCGGTGATAACCAGATTTATTCCATCCCGAGCAAGCACGTGCGCAAACCCATTCCCGATACCACTCGTGGCTCCGGTTATAAGGGCGAAACGTGTTTCGATGGGAAACATCATAATTATACGTTAGTGAAAATAGATCTACTTATCAACTTAACTCGAATGTCCGTAATAGGATGTGGACTCAGCTGAATAGCCATCTAACTTCTGCTCTGGTTGCGGATCAGACCAGATAAATACAATCCACCACACCCCCACCACACCCCCAGCACATCCCCACCACATCCCCACCACACACTCCCCCATTACACTCCTCCCCAAGAAATTAAAAAGGAGTGGAGCAATGAAACGTACAATGACAAAAAAGATGGTGATGATCGGCTTGCTGATCCTATTGCTGATGATCCCGCTGCTGATGATCGAGGGGGTGGTGAGCGAGCGCAGCAGCTACCGCTACCAGGTACGCCACAGTATTGCCGAGAGCTGGACGGGGGAGCAGAAACTGGTCGGCCCGCTGCTGGTGGTGCCTTATAAGGAGTATTACACCAAGAAGGTGTGGGATGAGAAGCTGAAGCAGTACCAGACCGAGACGCATCACTGGAAGCGCGAGCTCTACATCGCGCCGGAGCAGTTGAGCATTGTCGCTGAGGTGGCGACCGAGGAGCGCAAGCGCGGTCTTTACGCGATACCTGTCTATAAGTCGGAGTTGGCGCTGTCTGGCCACTTTAGCAACCGGCGGTTACAGGAGCTGCTGAAGTCGACCAGTCACCGGGTGGAGTGGCAACCGGCACACCTCGCGGTAATGGTGAGTGATGTGCGGGGGATCTCGACGCAACCGTTGTTGCAGTGGCAGGGCAAGGCGCTGGAGTTCCAGTCGGGGTCGGAGATCGGCAAGCAGCGAAGTGGTATGCATGCGCCATTGGGCAAGCTGGATGTGGCGGCTGTCACCTACGCCTTCGACTTCACGCTGCCGCTACGCGGTATGGAGACCCTGCAGTTCGCACCGCTGGGCAAGAATACCGAGGTGCAGTTGAGTGCCGAGTGGCCGCATCCGAGTTTTATCGGTCGCTACCTGCCGGGCGAGCGCACCATTGATGCCGAGCAGTTTAGTGCCAGCTGGGCCATCTCCTCCTTCTCCAGTGGCATGCAGCAGCTGCTGGCCGAGTGTCAGGGGGGCAACTGCAATGCCCTGCTTAACGACACCTTTGGCGTGACCCTGTTTAACTCGGTGGATATCTACCAGCAGAGCGAGCGTTCAGTGAAGTACGCGATGCTCTTCATCGGCCTGAGCTTTGTCGCCTTCTTCCTGTTCGAGGTGATGAAGGGGCTGCGGCTGCACCCGATGCAGTACCTGCTGGTGGGACTGGGGCTGAGTGTATTCTACCTGCTGCTGATCTCGCTCTCCGAGCACATCGCCTTTACCCTGGCCTATCTCAGCGCCTCGCTCGCCTCTACCGCGGTGATCGGTTTTTACATCAGCGGGGTGCTGCACTCCTGGCGGCACGGCGGGGTGATGACGGCGGTGTTGCTGCTGCTCTACGCCATGCTCTTCGCCATCCTGCGCTCGGAGGACAACGCGCTGTTAATGGGCTCGCTGCTGATCTTCGCAGTGCTGAGTCTGGTGATGGTGGTGACGCGACGTATCGACTGGTACGCCATTAGTGAGCGCATGGCACCGCCGGTAGAGCCGGAGGCGGTGGTTGAGGTGTAAATAGCGAGAGTGGTAGTTAGCCGGGGGCCGCAACAATGTCTTGTCGCGGCCTTTTTATTGCTGGCGGATCGCTACTGCTAGTTCCTCCTTAAGCCCCTCCAGCCGGGCACGGGCGGCCCCCAGTTTGGCCTCATCCTCGCTCAGTGATAATAGCTCGGTGAGGGTGAGCTGGTGGTAGCGTTCCAGTATCGCGAGGGCAGGGTGCGGTGGTTGTTGCTTGCTCTCTACCGGGGGGGCCTCGCCCGACGCCACCGTGACCAGCGCCGAGCGCGGGATCATCTTTTGTGAGCCATCGGCATTGTTACTGGCGATCAGCGGCGAGACCTTGGTGTAGTGCTGATCGCGGAATTCAAATTGCTGTCCGACCTGCAGGTGCAGAAATTTTATTGTGCTCATGAGTGGTGTCAGTGCCGCTATCGAGAAAGCAGGTATTTTATCCTGCCACGGCAGTTCAGGCGAGGTGTGAATCGTGGAGCATCCTGCTCCAGAGTGGTTAACAGCCGACGATATTGGCGTGCAGTCCGTGCTGTTGGAGTGTCTCAAGCAGGTGCATCGGCATGTTGTGATGCTCCTCGAATTCCACCAGCATGTCGTGAGGCTTGGCAACGCGCACCTCGACGTTGCATACATGTGGGGTGGTCATCAGTGTTTGATAGAGCTCGTTCATGTCACCGCGGCTGATACTCTCATCGATGTGAATATTGACGGTATGCATGGTACACCTCCAGAGAAATGTGATTGCCTTCAACAACGTAAAATATAGTCGATGGCTGCCGCGACGCGAGGTGTCTCTCACCACGGAGGGTTGCTAGACTGGCGGTATTAAACAGGAAGGGGCCCTTATGAAGCACAAACATAAAATAGTACTGACCCTGTTGGCGCTATTGCTGTTGGGGCTGGCACAACAGGGGGGCGTCGACCGCTTTGGTCTGCACTACACCGAGAGCGGCTTCAAGCGTGCACTGGTTACCTTTGCCATCGCACGCAGCCTCAACGGGGTGATCTCGGTGGCGCAGGGGACGGAGGTGGCGGTACAGCCGGCCGGGGTGGGGATCAATTTCACGCCGGGACAGATCCTCGACCCGGTGAACGACCTGATTGAGCGCTTCTCCTGGGTGATGCTCGCCAGCACCACCTCTTTGGGGCTGCAAAAGGTGCTGCTGCGGATCTTCGCCTCGCCTCAATTTACGGCCCTGCTGGCTGTGGTGATGGCGCTGGCGGTGGTTCTGCTGTGGCGCGGCCGTGCCGGATGGGAGGGAATTAGCCTCTTTTTCTATCGCGCCATGTTGCTGTTGCTGGTGTTGCGCTTTGCGGTGCCGGTGGTGGCGCTCGGGAGTGAGCTACTCTTCAGCACCTTTCTGCAACAGCAGTATGAGAGCTCGACACAGGGCATTGGCGAAGCGCGTGATGAGATAGGGGGTATCAATCGCGGTAGCGGGATGGCGGCCTTGCCACAGGAGCAGTCTCTGCTGGGGCGTGCAAAGGAGTGGTATCGGAGTACGCTGGCGAACATCGATTTTGAGCAGACAATACAACAGTACCAGCAGGCGGCAGCGAATGTGAGTGAGCACCTGATTGAGCTGATTGTGATCTTTGTATTGCAGACGGTGGTGTTGCCGCTGCTGTTTATCTGGGGCATTGGCAGGTTGTTACATCGTCTCCTGAGTCTGCCGCGCCCCTGGTGATGTTGCCCTTCAGGTACCCGTTTAACTGACTGTAATGTAGAGCAATCCCCTTCGATGTTGCTGTTTTTTTTCTGTGCTATTGATTTTTTATTTCGGAAAAACTATAAATATATTCTTGTTGACATAGAAAATTTTTAAGGTTCTAAAGTTGACAGTATTATCATTTGATAAAATACTAATATCGTCTGTTGAAAATATCGTTTCAGACTAAATTCAACATAAAAACATCTAATGTGGAGAGAATCTAATGAACAAGTTCGTAAAAGCTGCCGTTGCTGCGGCCATCATCGGTGCATCTGCACTGTCTGTGTCTACTGCGAACGCCTGGTGGGGTCCCTGGAACAACAACGGTTGGGGCAACAACGGCTGGGGTGGTCCCTGGAACAACAATGGTTGGGGTGGTAACAACTGGAACAACAACGGTTGGGGTAACGGCAACGGTTGGGGCAACGGCAACGGCTGGGGTGACATGATGGGTGACACCGACTTCAGCATGAGCTTCAGTGGCAAGGGCCGTGGTAACGGCAATGCCTATGGTGCTGGTAACAACGGCTGGAATGGTTACAACGGCTGGAATGGCTACAACGGTTACAATGGCTATAACGGTTACGGCCCAGGTTATGGTTACGGCGCTCCCTGGGGTTACGGTCCTGCTCCTGTTGCACCGGCTGCTCCCGCTGCACCGGCAGAGAAATAAGCACTTATCCCGCCACGGCGGATATGAGAAAGGGCGGCCCGAGGGTCGCCCTTTTTTGATTTCAGCGGTTAGACATTTCCTCTACCCCTCCATCAGCTCGTCCAGTTCCCCCTCCATGTGACGCTCGGTCAATTCATTAAAGCCGCCGATCCACTCCCCATCAATGGCCAGCTGTGGCACGGTGCGGGCGTGGTTGGTCAGCTCCAGCATCTGTTTTAGCGCCTCACGGTCCTGATCGATACGTACTTCCTGGTAGGCGATCTGCCACTTCTTCAGCAGGGTCTTGGTCTTGTCACAGATAGGGCAGGTGCCGGTGCTATAGACGGTTACGCGGGCCATGTTTGGCTACTCCTTAAAGGCGGTGATGCTGTGTCGTTATGCCGGCACAGCGGGCTGGATTGTTTGCTATGGTATCCGATGGTGACAAACAGGCAAGTTTATCGGGCGAAAACGGTGGGGATGAAGGTATAATTCCCGCCGCAACTGGCGAATAGATTGAGGTGAGATATGGGGGGCTGGGGCTGTCCGCACGAGGTTAAGGGTAACTGCGACAAGGTGCAGCAGCGGCCCTGCGATCCGGGGATGAAGGGGTGTATCCTGTCGGGACGCTTTGTCTTTAACGATGAGGAGAAGAATCGTCCCGGCGGGCCAAAGCGACGTAAGCCAGCAGGGGCAGGGGGTAATTGTGGTTGTTATTAAAGATTCACTTATTCCTGTCATGATTCTTACGACGGGGCATGTTGGGTTGTTTTTGAGGTTGTGAGTGAGATGGATCTGGAAGAGCTGGTACTTAAAGAGAGCATTGTCAGCGCCACCGGCCTGAGTGCCGAATTTTTACAGGTGGGGATCAAGGGCGACCCGTCGCTGCGTGAGACGGCGATGTATCGGCCGCGTTACCACAGCGTGCTCGATGAGGTTTATCCGCAGCTGGAGGAGCACCTGCTGGAGCTGCTGTGCGAGCGCAGTACCTATCGTCTCTACATCGGCTTTAGTAGTGCCGAGATCCGTACCCAGTCGGTCTTCGACCCATTGCGTGAAGAGACCCATGAGGCGAACCGCCTGCTAGAGGATGATTATGTGGCGCGCCACTTTCCGGCCATCTCCTACGAGGATAAGGTGCAGGGGATGCGCGAGATGTACGATTATCTGATTCATAGCCGTATGTTCGATAAGCTGCCGGAGTACTGGAAGAATATTTTTTCGCGACGTCATGCGAATTGGCACCCGATGGATAAGGGGAGTATCGCCAAGGTGTTGGGTAGTCTGAAGGCGCTACGCGATATGCCCGATTACTACGTGCGCAATGCCACCATCTGTATGGTGCAGGGGATAGTGCGCCTGTCGTTTAATTGCGATGGCACGCAGCTGGTAAACGCCGAGAACTATCAGCGTTTTCTTGAAGAGAATTTGAGTGAGTAATATTTTTTAGCGGAATAAAAAACGGGGCCATTGGCCCCGTTGTATTTGGCATAAAAATTTCGCTTACCAGAACTTCTTTAGCCAGGATTTTTGTACCCCCGCCTTGTGGAAGGTTATGGTGTAGGCCTTGTCGACCTTGTTAATGTGGTCGAATAGCCAGTCTTTCAGGTACATCAGCAGTTCCATTCCCACCTTGTCGTTACCGGCCTTGAACTGGCCCTGATACTCGAGCACCCTAGCGACGATACGATCATGGATCTCTTTGTGTGCTTCGTAGTCTTCGTAATGGAAGATGCGCATCAGGGTCTCCTCCACCGCGAAGTGCACCTTGGTGTACTCGATCAGTTTGTCCAATACATCGGCGATCAGGTCGCGGTTGGACTTGTTGGCGAGTGCGACATAGAGCTCATTCATGATATCAATGAGGCACTTGTGCTGCTCGTCTATCTCCTGAATATCGACGCTGTAGGCGTCATCCCATTCCACCATAGACATGATTGTATTACCCCTCTTGAAAACTAAGTAGACGGCTATTTTATTGGTTTCTAATATTATTAAACACGAACTGTGCCAATTAGAACTAAGTCTATAGATACCATACATTCTGTCTACAAAAAACCATCACTCTGGAGGGCCATGACTTTTGCGGTGCAGTTTGTCGTTTACGGCGTACCAAAATCGGGCCGTTTTACGTAGGATAATAAGGATATGCACAATAAAGGGGAGAGGGGTGGCTGAAGAGCAGACCGCACCGCAGTTTCTGGCTGCGATAGACTTGGGTTCAAACAGTTTTCATATGATCATTGCCGAGCTGATCGACGGTGAGCTGCGGATGAAAGACCGGCTGCGTGAAATGGTGCGCCTGGCCGGTGGCCTGGATGAGCAGGGGAATCTTGATGATACCTCGCGGCAGCGTGCCCTTGACTGCCTGCAGCGCTTCGGCCAGCGGCTGGCGGGCTTTCCGTCGGGTTCGGTGCGGGCCGTGGGCACCAATACCCTGCGCAAGGCCCGTAGCAAGGGCTTTCTTAAACAGGCACAGCAGGCGCTGGGCCACCCTATTGAGATCATCGCCGGGGTAGAGGAGGCGCGTCTTATCTATCTGGGGGTCGCTCACGGTCTGGCGCATAGTGACGATATTCGTCTGGTGGCTGATATCGGCGGGGGAAGTACCGAGGTGATTCTGGGGCGGCATTTTGAGCCGCTGGAGAAGGAGAGCCTCTATATGGGGTGCGTCAGCTTCAGCCGTCGCTTCTTCCCTGAGGGCAAGATCACCGCGAAGCGGATGAAGAAGGCACTCATTGCCGCCCGTCTGGAGGTGCAGAGCATAGAGCGCGAGTACCGGGATATCGGCTGGGGTCAGGCCGTGGGGGCTTCCGGCACCATCAAGGCGGTACGTGATGTGGTGCGAGCCAATGGCTGGAGCGACGAGGGGATCACCCATGAATCACTACAGCGGCTGGCCGACGCCATGGTGGCGGCTGGCAGCATCGACGCACTCTCCCTCAAAGGTCTCAAGGCTGAGCGTCTGCCGGTGATCTGCGGCGGTGTGGCGGTGTTGCTGGCGTTGTTTGAGGGGTTGCGGATAGAGCGCATGTTTGTCTCGGATCTGGCCCTGCGAGAGGGGCTGCTCTACGACATGCTGGGACGGCTGCGCCATGAGGATGTGCGTGAACGCACCATCGGGATGCTCAGTGACCGCTATTTGGTCGATACTGAGCAGGCGGCCCGGGTTGAGCAAACGGCGCTCGAGGCGTTTGCGCAGGTGGCGGCCAAATGGTCACTGCAACAGGAGTCAGACAGCCAGCTGTTGCATTGGGCGGCACGCCTGCATGAGGTGGGTCTGGCCATTGCCCATAGTCAGTACCACAAGCATGGGGGCTATCTGTTGGCCAATTCTGACCTGTCCGGTTTTTCAAACCGTGAGCAGCAACAGTTGGCGATGCTGGTGCGTGCGCATCGGCGCAAATTCCCGCAGCTTGAATTTTCCCAACTGCTGGAGGGGGAGGCGGAGCGGCTGATGCGCCTAGCGGTACTATTGCGGCTGGCAGTACTCCTGCATCGCAGCCACAGCGACGAGCCCCTGCCGCCGATTAAATTCAGCGCAAAGGAGGGAGGCTTGAAACTGCGCTTTCCCGAAGGCTGGCTGGAGACACAGCCTCTGACCCTCGCCGATTTGGAGCAGGAGATCGGCATGTTGGATGCCGTGAAATTTACTCTGGAAATGGTTTAGTTAAGGCCGCCAGTACGGTGCCGGGTGGAGAGCTCCTTTTTGCGCACCCTACCTTAGTTCTATGACGATTATTCCACCTCACTCATCGACTGCAACAGCGTAAGCTGCGCCGACAACGGCTCGGCCTCGCCGCGCTCACAGCGCAGGTAGCTACCATCGCTCTGTAATTCCCACGCCTGCGTATTGTCTTTCAGATAGTAGTCCAGCTCTTTAATCATCCGTTCACGGATCTTCTTGTCTTCCACCGGAAAGCAGCTCTCTACCCGATGGTGCAGATTGCGCTCCATCCAGTCGGCACTGGAGCAGAACAGTTCAGGCTTGCCGTCATTAAGGAAGAAGTAGATGCGGGTGTGTTCAAGAAAACGGCCAATAATGGAGCGCACACGGATGTTCTCGGAGATACCGGGGATACCGGGGCGCAGGCAGCAGATGCCACGAATGATCAGGTCGATCTCCACCCCCGCCTGGGAGGCAAGGTAGAGGGCACGGATGATGTTGGGTTCCACCACGCCGTTCATCTTGGCGGTGATGCGTGCCGGTTTGCCAGCACGGGCATTTTCGCTCTCCCGTTCGATACGCTCCAGCATCCCGGTATGCAGGGTGAAGGGGGATTGCAGCATCTTGCTGAGCTTACTGCCGCGGCCCAGGCTGGTGAGTTGCAGGAACAGCTTGTGCACATCTTCGCCCAGATCGGGATCGGCACTGAGCAGGCCGTAGTCGGTGTAGAGGCGGGCCGTACGCGCATGGTAGTTGCCGGTACCCAGATGCACATAGTGGCGCAGCTTCTCCTCTTCACGGCGTACCACCAGGATCATCTTGGCGTGGGTTTTGTAGCCAACCACCCCGTAGACCACGTGCGCCCCCGCCTCCTGCAGGCGGTTGGCCAAGGCAATGTTCGCCTCCTCGTCGAAGCGTGCGCGCAGCTCAACGACTACCGTGACCTCTTTACCGGCACGGGCGGCGCTAACCAGCGCATCGACCACCGCTGAGTCGGGACCGGTGCGGTAGAGCGTCTGTTTGATCGCCAGTACCTTGGGGTCGGACGCGGACTGGCGCAAAAAGTCGATCACCGGCACGAAGGACTCAAAGGGGTGGTGCAGCAGCAGGTCACCCTTGCGCACGACCTGAAAGATATCGTTGGCGTGCGACAGGCGTTGTGGCATGCCGGGGGTGAAGGCGGTGAAGTTGAGGTCGGCACGGTTAACCATATCCGGCAGACTCATCAGACGGTTAAGGTTAACCGGGCCGTTTACCGTGTAGAGCTCATTGGCGGTGAGTTCAAACTGATCGAGCAGGAAACTGCTTACCTCCTCGGGGCAGTTGTCGGCCACCTCCAGGCGCACCTCGTCGCCAAAGCGGCGCGAGCCCAGCTCACCCTCCACCGCGCGCAACAGGTCATCGACCTCCTCTTCATCGACAAACAGATCGGAGTTGCGGGTGACCCGGAACTGATAACAGCCCAACACCTTCATGCCGGGGAACAGGTCATCCACATGGGCATGGATGATGGAGGAGAGGAAGACAAAGTTGTTGCTCGTCTCACTACCCTCGACAGGGAGGGCGATCATTCGCGGCAGTGCGCGCGGGGCCTGTACCACCGCCATGCCGCTGGTGCGGCCAAAGGCATCCTTACCCTTAAGCTGAACGACAAAGTTGAGGCTCTTGTTGAGAATGCGCGGGAAGGGGTGCGCCGGGTCCAGCCCCATAGGGCTGAGAATCGGCAGCAGTTCGTGCTGGTAATAGTCTTTAATCCACGCCGCTTGCTGTTCGTTCCAGTTCTGGCGCTTGATGAAACTGATCCCCTCCTCATCCAGTGCAGGCAGCAACTCCTCGTTAAGCACCCGGTACTGCTCGGCCACCAGCTCATGCGCCTGTAAGCTGATTTTTTCCAGTAGCTCCGAGGGCAACATATTGTCCGGCCCCGCCTGCACCGACTCCAGCACCGCCTTCTGCATCAGCCCGGCCACACGGATCTCAAAAAACTCATCCAGATTGGAGCTGGAGATACAGAGATAGCGCAGTCGCTCCAACAATGGAATGGTCATATCTTTGGCCTGCTCCAGCACCCGCCGATTAAAGGCGAGCAGGCTCAACTCACGGTTGATATAAAGCTCAGGTAGTTTTAGGTCGGGGCTATTCATCTCATCACGAAACATAGGGGGGAACCTGTAATTATTTATGACTTATTTCATAAGTATATGACAGCTGGTGAATCTGTCAGGGCAGAAGCTCTTCAAGCTCGCGCTCCATGCGCAGGCGTTTTACCTCCGGGTCGGCGCTTTCTACCAGACTTTGGGTGGCGCTTACTGCCATCTTCATCATCGCCTGTTCTATCGGTGTGTTCTGGTAAAAGCTGAGTAGCCCCGGTAACTCTAGGCTACCGCCGCCGATGCTGTAGAGGCCTGCCAGGCCGACAGCGAATTTGCGTGTGCGTCCCTCCACCGCGGTGGTGGCGAGCAGGCGCCCGGTCTTTATCTCCACCAGTCTTAAATCCATGGCGACATAGGCGTTGCGCAGCTCGACATCGAGTACGCCGAAGTCACCGTTGTCACCAATCGGGAAGGGGATGGGAAAGGTGAGGCCGCCGCTATTGCCGGTGTTGAAGGCGGTGACCGCTCCCAGCAGCAGGAGTTCGGCCCCCTCCAGCGTGGCCTGTTGCGCGGCGCCAAGCGGGGCCTCGAACTGCTGTTCTGCGAGTAGCTCCTCGACTCCTTCACGCTCCAGCAGGATGAAGTGTCCGCTGTTGAACAGGGCGTTGGTGAGCAGTTCATGAAGGCCGCCGAGGATGTCACTGGCGCTGGGTGGCTCATCCACGTCGATCAGCAGTTCTAATTGCGATGCGATCGATTCGCTACCGCTGCTGTGGTCGCGCAAAGGGGCCACAATGAGCCGTCGCTGTGGCCCGTCATAGGGCTGGGCGATGACGCTGGTGATGGTGTCGCCCTCGTCCTTGCCACCAACAAGTTGCACCCCGTTGCAGCCATTGAACAACAGGGCCAGTGCGATTATTGCCGCATGTGCTGCCGCCTGTCGTATCAAAACTTGGTGGTGGCGATGTGGTTGACCGCTTTTTCGATGCACTGGCGCAGCGCCTGCTCCATTGGTGTTTTGCTCCAGGCGCCAAGTCCAATCGGAAGCATGCTGCGGGTAAAGACCAGTCCTACGCCCGCGCTGCCTGAGGTGCCTTCTACCGTGGTGCTGTTGACGATGCGCCCGCTGCGCACATCGATGATGCGCAGGGTGATGGCGACGCAGGCCTGCTTGGCACCAATCAGCAGTAGCGAGCCGCCGCTGCACTCGGGCTCAAACTCGGTGATCGTGCCCTTGATGATGAACTCCGCCCCCTCCAGTTCCCCCTTGGGGGCGACGGTTTCGCTGCGAAAACGCCCGCTGTCGGCCAGGTCCTGCTCGGCCATCACCTCATCTAGTCGCTCGCGTTCCAGCACGATGAAGCGGTTGGTATTGAACAGCGAGTCGGCCAGCATGGTGGAGAGACCGCTGCCGATGCCGCCACCCCCCTGTGCGGTTTTGCGCTCAAAGGGTTTGACCGCGATGCGCGGTTTGGGGCCGACAGTGGGCTCGAACTGCGCCTCGCGTACCGTCGGGCCGTTGTCGTTGCTGACCACGGTGGCGGAGCTGCAGCCGCCAAGCAGCGCGATGGCGAGCAGCAGGAGTGGGAGTGATGAGGGGGCCTGTCGGGGCATGGGGACTCTCCGTTGCTGTTATAGGGTAAGCATGTCGGTTAAAATGAAATTCTAAACTGTTTTTGTCGATTTATCTCAACGCCTTCAATTATCCTCCATCATTCACATTACCCACATGACCCCTCAATTTAACAAGCTGATCGCCGAGCTCGACAGCTGCATGCTCTCCGAGCGCCGTGTGCTGCGCCGTCGCCTCGATGGCCTGTGGCGACGCCAGCGTAGCGGTAAGCCGGTGGACCAGGGGCTGGCGAAGGTGGAGGCGGCGATCGCCAAATCGCAGGCACGGCTGCAGCAGCGCCGGGACTCGCTGCCGCAGCCGGAGTACCCCGAGGAGCTGCCGGTCAGCGCCCGTCGTGTGACGATTGCCGCGGCCATTGAGGAGCATCAGGTGGTGGTGGTGGCGGGGGAGACCGGCTCGGGCAAGACCACCCAGCTGCCGAAGATCTGCCTGGAGCTGGGGCGTGGTGTGGCGGGCACCATCGGTCACACCCAGCCGCGGCGTATTGCTGCGCGCAGTGTGGCGACGCGCATCGCCGAGGAGCTGAAGACACCGCTGGGCGCGGCGGTCGGCTACAAGGTGCGCTTTACCGAGCACGGTGGTGATCACAGCCATATTAAACTGATGACTGACGGCATCCTGCTGGCCGAGGTGCAGAGCGACCCGCTGCTGGAACGCTACGACACTCTCATCATCGACGAGGCCCACGAGCGCAGCCTGAATATCGATTTTCTCATGGGCTACCTCAAGCAGCTGCTGCCCAAACGCCCCGACCTTAAGGTCATCATAACCTCGGCCACCATTAACACCGAGCGCTTCTCCGAGTTCTTTAACGGCGCACCGGTGATCGAGGTCTCGGGGCGCACCTATCCGGTGGAGGTCCGCTACCGCCCGCTGTTGCAGGATAAGGAGAAAGAGGGCGACATGGGCACCGCGATTGTCGATGCGGTGGATGAGCTGGCGCGCCTCGACCCGCTGGGCGATATCCTCATTTTCCTCGCCGGAGAGCGCGATATTCGCGAGACCGCCGAGCTGTTATCCAAACACAAGATGCGCGACACCGAGGTGATCCCGCTCTTCTCACGCCTTTCGGCCAGCGAGCAGGATAAGGTCTTCAAGAGCCATCGCGGACGGCGCATTGTGCTTGCCACCAATGTGGCCGAGACCTCGCTCACGGTGCCCGGCATACGTTTTGTTATCGACCCCGGCTTTGCACGCATCAGCCGTTACAGCCACCGCACCAAGGTGCAGCGCCTGCCTATAGAGGCGGTCTCGCAGGCCTCGGCCAACCAGCGCGCCGGGCGCTGCGGGCGGGTCAGCGAGGGGACCTGTATCCGCCTCTACAGCGAGGAGGATTTTCTCGCCCGCGCCGAGTTTACCGACCCGGAGATCCGCCGCACCAATCTGGGCAGCGTGATCCTGCAGATGATGATGATGGGGCTGGGGGATATCGAAAACTTCCCCTTTATCGACGCCCCGGACAGCCGCTTTATTACCGATGGCTTTCGCCTGCTGCAGGAGCTGGGGGCGGTCGATAGGAGCCGCCACATTACCGGGCTGGGGCGCAAGCTGGCCCGCCTGCCGCTCGACCCGCGCCACGCCCGCGTGCTGCTGGAGGCCGATAGCCAGGGCAGTCTGCATGAGGTGCTGATCATCATCTCGGCGCTGACCATTCAGGATCCGCGCGAGCGGCCGCTGGAGGCGCAACAGGCGGCGGATGAAAAGCACAAACGCTTTGCCGATGAGGAGTCGGACTTTCTCGCCTACCTCAACCTGTGGAACTACTACCACGAGCAGGCGCACCACCTGAGCAACAGCAAGCTGCGCAAGCAGTGTCGCACCGAATTCCTCAATTACCTGCGCATGCGTGAGTGGCACGACATTCACGGTCAGCTACTGTCGCAGGTGCGCGAGCTTGGGCTGGTGCCGAAAAAGGAGGCCGCCGATTATGCGGCGATCCACCGCGCCCTGCTGTGCGGTCTGCTGAGCAATATCGGCCTGAAGGATGAGCGCGAGCAGAAGGGGGCAAAGGGGCAGGGCGGTAAGAAGCAGCGCAAGCCGCTGGTGGAGTATCTGGGGGCGCGTAACAACCGTTTTGTGATCTTCCCCGGCTCGGCGCTGGCAAAGAGCCCGCCGAAGTGGCTGGTGGCCAGCGAGCTGATGGAGACCTCACGGCTGTTCGCCCGCGATGTGGCGAAGATCGACCCGGCCTGGCTCGAGCCGCTGGCGAAGAACCTGCTCAAGCGGGTCTACCTGGAGGCGCACTGGGAGAAGCGCCCGGCACAGGTCAGCGCCTACGAGCAGGTGAGCCTGTTCGGGCTGCTGATCGTGCCCAGGCGGCGCGTCAATTACGGCCCCATCGACCCGGTGGTGAGCCGTGAGCTGTTTATCCGTCACGCCCTGGTCGAGGGGGACTGGCTCTGCCGCCACTCCTTCTTTAGCGAAAATCGCCAGCTGCTGGAGGAGGTCGAGCAGATGGAGGCTAAGTCGCGCCGCCGCGATATTCTGGTCGATGAGGAGGTGCTCTACGCCTTTTACGATGCGCGCATTCCCGAGGGGATCTACAGCGGCAAGAGCTTTGACAAGTGGTGGAAGGGGGCGCAGCGCGAGACGCCGCAGCTGCTCAATCTGACGCGTGAGGACCTGCTGCGCGATGAGGAGGCCTCGATCAGTGAGAAGGCCTTCCCCTCGACGCTGCAGGTCGGCAGCATGGCACTTAAGCTCGATTACCACTTTGAACCCGGCCATCCCGCCGACGGGGTAACCCTTATCGTGCCGCTGGCGGCGGTGCCGCAGCTGGAGGCGGCGCGCTTTGAGTGGCTGGTGCCGGGGCTGCTGGAGGATAAACTGATCGCGCTGATCAAGAGCCTGCCCAAGGCGCTGCGGCGCAACTTTGTCCCGGCGGTTAACTTCGCCTCCGCCTGTGTCGGGGTGTTGCGAGCGGAAGAGGGGGACCTGCTCGATGCCTTCGCCCACCAGCTGCTGCGCATGACCGGGGTGCGGCTGGAGGCCGATGCGTGGGATCTGTCTGTGCTGCCGCCGCACCTGCGGATGAATTTCCGCGTGGTTGATGAGCGGGGCAAGACGATCAGCGAGGGGCGTGAGCTGGTGGCGATCCAGGCCGAACTGGCGGGCGAGGTACGCGCCACTCTGCACGTTGAGTCGCACTACGAGTGGGAGCGCGAGGGTCTGAGCGGCTGGGATTTCGACACGCTGCAAGAGCAGGTGACGATGCAGCGCAGTGGTCTTACCCTAAGCGCTTTTCCGGCACTGGTGGATGAGGGGGAGAGCGTGGCGGTGCGCCCCTTCGAGTCGGCGGAGGCGGCGGCCACGGCGCACCGTGCCGGGGTACGGCGGCTGTTCATGCTGGCGGTGCAGGACAAGGTGAAGTACCTGCGCAAGGAGCTGAAGAAAAACAGCGCCATGTGTATGCACTATATGCCGCTTGGCAAGTGCGAGGCGCTGGTGGAGGACCTGATCACCGCCGCGGTGGAACAGGCGCTGTTCGCAGATGCCGTGCCGCCGCGTGATCGTGCCGCCTATGAGTCACTGGTGCAGGACGCACGGGGGTGCCTGGTGGCCTGCGCCGAGACGCTACAACAGGCGGTGGCGGCAGCGCTGGCATCGCATCATACCGTGCGAAAGGCACTCAAGGGGTCGATTGCCCCCAACTGGCTGGAGAGCGTGGCCGATATTAACGACCAGCTGGGACGGCTGATCTTCCCCGGTTTTGTCGCCGCCACCCCGCCGCCGTGGCTGCTGCAGCTGCCGCGTTATCTGCAGGCGATTGAGAAGCGTCAACAGAAACTCAAGCTGGATGTCATTCGTGATCGCACCCAGCTGCGTTCGATGCAACCTCTGTGGCAAAAGCTGTGGCAGCGCTGCGAGGAGTCATCACAATGCAGCGAGGGGGAGCTGCTGCAATTTCGCTGGTTGCTGGAGGAGCTGCGCGTCTCGCTCTTCGCCGAGGGGCTGAAGACCCTGGAGTCGGTCTCGGTACCGCGCCTGGAGAAGCGCTGGAAGGCGCTGCCACGGGGTTAACCCGGGGTGATGGGGTGTGCCGGGTGGCCGGCGATGCTGTTATTCCCTTGCGCGACAGGCCGAGCCGCTACACTATCCTACTCTCTTGGCTATACTCGGATCATGTTTGACTGAATCGGTGATCCTCTCATGAGTCGCAAGGTGTTCCCCTCTATTTCGCACCGCATGGTGTTCTATCCGGCTGACTACCTTGCCGTAGAGGTGTTGCGCCAGCAGCAGGCACTGGATGATTCGGTGAACGTGGACGCGGCTGTACAGGACATCCGTGATATTGCCGAGGGTGTGTGTGAACGTCTGGAGGAGGAGGCGGCACTGGGTGATATTCTCTTTGCGCTTAACGACCAGCTGTTTAACGTGCTGCAATTTCATTGCACCACCGCTAATATCCCTGCCCCTCGCCACACGCTGCTGCACCGGGTGTTACAGCAGCGCGCGGGCGAGCCGCTGTCGCTCAGTATCCTCTATATCTGTGTCGGTCGCTGGCTGGGCCTGCCGCTGGCGGGCTGTGATTTCCCCGGTCGTTTTCTGGTGCGCTATCACGATGAACTGGGCGGGGTGATCATCGACCCGGTGGCGGGTGGGGTGCAGTTGCAGCAGGGAGACCTTCACGCCCTGCTGCGACAGCGCTTTGGTGAGATGGCGGGCGACGAGGTGACACAGGGTTTTGTCGCCGATGTGAATGACAGCCACCTGGTGGTGCGACTGCTGCGTAGGCTAAAACAGGCCTACATGAAACATGACAAACCGGCGCAGGCGCTACAGGTGCAGCAGAAGATCATGCAGTTGGTCCCCGACCTGCCCAGCAGTTTTCGTGAGCGCGGCAGACTCTACGAGCTGCTCGACTGCCCACGTGCCGCCGCCGAGGACTACAGCCGCTATCTCGACCTCGCTCCCGATGCGCAGGATGCCGCCCCGTTACGTCAGCGTTTGGCACAATTACTACGTCAGCCACGGGTATTGCACTGATTTCAATCCTGCCCTGCCGCGTCCATCTGTTGTATATTATTTTCCAATAATAATGAGTAAGACGGGAATTCAGTAATGAGCCATTTTAAGCGCCTCTATCTGCGGCTGGAGAATTTTCTCTTCGGGGAGTTGTGGCGTACCGATGTGGGGGCACTGAGTGGTGTGCGCACCCTTTTTTATCGCACCCTGCGTCTGTTGTTCGTGCTGGTGCGGGAACTCTCCAGTGGCCAGCTCAACCTGCGTGCGATGTCGTTGGTCTATACCACGTTGTTATCACTGGTGCCGCTGATCGCCTTGAGCTTTTCCGTGCTCAAGGGCTTCGGGGTGCACAATCAGGTGGAGCCCCTGTTGCTGAATCTGGTGGCACCGCTGGGCGAAAAGGGTAATGAGCTGGTCGTTACCATCCTCTCTTTTGTCGAAAATATGAAGGTCGGTGTGCTGGGTGCCGTAGGTCTGGCGCTGCTGCTCTACACGGTGATCTCGATGATTCAAAAGATTGAGATGGCCTTTAATTATGTCTGGCACACCAAGGTCACCCGCAGCCTGTCGCGGCGTTTTAGTGACTACCTAAGCGTAATGCTGGTTGGCCCGTTGCTGGTGTTTGCCGCCATCGGTATGACCGCCTCGGTAATGAACAGCAGTGTGGTGCAGGCCCTGATCGCCATCGAACCGTTCGGCTCTCTGGTGGTGCTGCTCTCCAAGCTGATGCCCTTTGTCCTGATCATCCTCGCCTTTACCCTGGTCTATATGTTCGTGCCCAACATCAAGGTCAAGGTGCGGGCGGCGCTGGTCGGGGCAATGGTGGGTGGGGTGTTGTGGCAGACCACCGGCATCATCTTTGCCGCCTTTGCCAGCAGTTCGACCAAATATGCGGCGATCTACTCCGGTTTTGCCATTCTCATTCTTTTTATGATCTGGCTCTACCTGAGCTGGTTGATTCTGCTGGTAGGGGCGCAGGTCGCCTACTACTACCAACACCCGGAACATGTGCGCCTGAGCAATCAGCGCCTGCCGATGAGCGCCCTGTTTCGCGAGCGCCTGGGTATTCTGGTGATGTACTGGATCGCCCGTCACTTTGAGAGTGGCGAGAGACCATGGAGTCTGGAGGCTCTGTCACAGCAGCTGCATGTGCCGGGGGATAATCTTGACGAGGTGCTGTGTGTACTGCAACAGCGTGGGTTGCTGCTGGAGAGTGCCTCTGAGACTCCAGAGTACCTGCTGGCGCACGACCCTGAAAATCTCACCATAGTGCATCTGTTGACTATCCTGCGTGAAGCCGATGCCGAGCAGCAGGAGAATGAGGAGCGTTGCGTTTCCGTACCCGAGGTCGAGGCGTTAATGCAGCAGCTGAATCAGGGGATGGCGACAGTGCTGGATGGGATGACCCTGAAGCAGTTGGTGCAGCAGGGAGAGCCTGCTCTGGTCACAGGCGAAGTCGTCGATACCGCGTGCGGTTGAGGCTTCATCGGGTGAGCCTGGCTCATTTTCATTATTACGAAGCAGGGTAAGCCGGCGTTCGCGTTAGCGTCGTTGCTGTTTGCGCCGATCCCCCCTCAATGGGGCGCCTGGATTCGTGACGTTCTTCGCTCGACTGGATGCGCGGATAGGCATCGACCTTTCCTGTCTCTTTGACCCCCTAACTCTAGATAGAGATAACAGCGGCTGTAGCAGTGCGGCTGGCGAGTGCTGAGGGATGGTTCATACTTGGGGTTCATTCTCAGTGGCAGGGCCGACGGTGCAGCACGATCCGATCCTCTTTACCTTCTTTTTAATCTTCAGCGGAGCGGCACTGATCGCCACGCTGGCACTGGCGGCGCGCCAGTCGATGCTGGTCGCCTATATAGTGCTCGGGATGTTGCTGGGGCCGTGGGGTATGGCGCAGGTCAACGATGCGACATTGATCCGTGAACTGTCGCGGGTCGGGGTGATCTTTTTGCTGTTTCTACTGGGACTTAATCTGCATCCGCAGCAACTGCTGCGATTGTTGCGTCCCACGTTAATAGTGACTATTGGTAGCTCATTACTCTTCTTTTTGCCCTCGTATGTAGTGGTGTTGCTATTTTGTTTCAGTCACGCCGAGGCACAGTTGATCGCCGCGGCGATGATCTTCTCCAGCACCATCCTTGGTTTGAAACTTCTGCCGACAACACAGCTACACCATCAGCATATCGGTGGTCTCATTATCAGTATCCTGTTGTTGCAGGATATGGTGGCGATTGTGTTGCTGCTGTGGCTACAGACGGGTGATGCCACGCAAACCCTGTGGCAGCAGGTATTAAGGCTGGCGTTACTGCTTCCGGCCACAGTGGCCACTGCCCTGCTCGGGGCGCGTTATCTGCTGCTGCCGTTGTTGCGTCGTTACGACACCATTCAGGAGTATGTTTTTTTACTGGCCATCGGCTGGTGTCTTGGCTTTGCTGAGCTGGCCTCGTGGTTGGGACTCTCTGCTGAGATCGGGGCCTTCATCGCCGGGGTGGCGCTGGCGACCAATCCTATCAGTACCTTTATCGCGGAAAATCTTAAACCGTTACGTGACTTCTTTCTGGTGCTCTTTTTCTTCTCTCTGGGGGCCACCTTTAATCCGGCTCTGGCAGTGGAACTGTTCTGGCCTGCACTACTGTTAACGCTGCTGATGCTGTTGCTAAAACCCTGGGCCTTTCGCCGGCTGTTGTCTGCCAGTGGTGAGAGTGGGGTGATGTCGCGGGAGGTCGGAGTAAGACTGGCGCAGATTAGTGAGTTTTCACTGTTTATCGCGGTACTGGCCGAGCAGAGCGGGGCGATTGGTGAACGTGCCGCCTATCTGATTAAACTGGTGACGCTGCTCAGCTTTATCCTCTCCTCCTACTGGATTATGCTGCGTTATCCGACGCCCATTGCGGTGTCGGCAAAATTGCGGCGTGATTAAGGCCTTGCCGATTTATTCACGCTTGGCGAGGCCGTTATGTACTTAGCCCACCACCAAATAATCGCTACCACAGCCATAACCCATGGCCTCCAGCTCCTGGCTAATAAGCTCTCTTGCCCCGTGGTTGCTGACATAGCTGAGAACGAAGGGCTTCTCTTCCCGTTTTAACCATTCGGGGGCGACAACCATTGCGCCGGCGACGACATTGCCGATCTTCTTCGGGTCGATATCTACCCACACATCGGGGGGGTGACCGTGCGAAATAAGGTGAGCGCTACGCTTGCGTGTGTTGCGTCCGGCTCCCCAATAGGCCAAAGGGCGTCCCTGCTGGAGTCGTGGGTCGCGCGCCAGATAGTCGGCGCGAATGCGGTCAAAGGCGTTGCGTGAGTAACGGTTGTCTGTGCGAGTAAGGCGGCTTGCGCTGTCACGCCAGTGCAACAAAACCTCCGGCAGTTTCGCCATCTGATGCCCGTGTTGATGCAGTCGCAGCAGTAGTTCGTAGTCCTCGGGGAAGTCGCCGTCGCGGTAGCCGCCAGCCTGAACAATAGCGTCACGGCGAAACATTACCGAGGGGTGGGCGATGGGCAGTTCCACGTAAATGTTGTCGGCGATCTGCCGGGGCGTGAGACAACTATTCTGCCAGCGGATATATTCCTGAAACCCCTCCGGGATCTGTTCTGACGGAAACAGCGAGACGCGGCTGCCCAGTAGCGTGATCTGTGGATTGGCCTGCAGGTAGTGGTACTGTCGATACAGGCGATCAGGCTCCATGATGTCATCGGCATCCATGCGGGCACAGATGGGGGCGGTGCAGTGACGTAGCGCGTGATTCATCGCACCGACCACCCCCTGTCGCCCTGGCTGGTGTAATGCAATGCGGTGGTCGGCTTGCATGGCGTGACGCACGATTGTTGCGCTGTCATCACTGCTGCCGTCATCCACCGCAATGAGGACAAAATCGGTAAAGCTCTGTGCCAGAATGGAGTCGAGCGTCTGTGCAAGCGTCTCGGCGGCATTGTAAAAGGGGAGCAGTACGGCGAGTGGCGGGTGACTCATGATTATGTCGACGGTGTAAGATACAGGTTTGATGGTAGAGCGATGAAACTAACACAGGGCGCTATGACAAAGACAGAGACAACCTCACCCCGTTGGGGAAAACGACTGGCAAACTGGGGGGCGCAGTTGGCGATTCTGCTCGTGCTCTTGTTGGCGGTGGAGGCCTTTCTTACCCGCGAGGCGGTAGGAGTGGTGGCTCCCGCCATTGACTCCGCAACACTCTCAGGCCAGCGTTTTTCTCTACAGCAGTTTAAAGGCGAACCGGCAGTAGTGCATTTCTGGGCGAGCTGGTGCCCGGTGTGTGAGCTGGAGCAGGGGATGGTCGATAGCGTGGCCCGGAAGGTTCCCATTATCACCGTAGCGATGCAGTCGGGGAGTCCTGACGAGGTGCGTGATTACCTGAAACAGCAAGGTGTTGACTACCCGGTGGTCAATGATGAACGCAGTTGGCTCGCAAGCCAGTACGGCGTAAAGGCCGTACCTGCCAGCTTTATACTCGACAGCGAGGGGCGGGTGCGTTTTGCCACCCGTGGTTACACCTCCGGCTGGGGATTGCGGATCCGTTTGTGGCTGGCGGGGTTCTTTTAGCTCACAGGTTTAAGGAACGAATAGGGCATTAGTATGTTCGTCGTCATACAGCGGTACCCGTACACAATGGCACGTATATTGAGCCATTGTTATAAGAGCATGCGTACTCCCCTTGTAGACTGCCCGCACCTTCCGTAGAGGATATCATAGCTTGACTGGGTCTCGTCTGCCGCAGTTCAGGAGCGTCCGGGCGAACGATAGTGAATCCTTGTTGAATTGATGCGTTAGAGTTTTCCCCTAAAATAATGGATGTATGTTTAGTGCCATGTTTTACTGCTTGTCTCGATCAAATCGACAAGTACTCGCTCGACATTACTGCCACCAATACCAATACGTGCACTTGGTGAAAGTGTTGCCAGAGCTTGCGCAGCACGCTCATAGTTACCTTCCACAAGATCCATTGGTGAGGATATCAATATCAGTGAAACATCACGGTGTGCCCCGTCTGACATCGCAGAAAGGATTTCTTCGCAGCGTTTCAATTCAGCAATATCTCCCGCTGAAGCGTACAGGCCAGCCACGTGTAGCGCGATGAAAGGGTGCCCCATCATGCCCCAGACACGCTCAATGTGATTAATTACATCTTCTCCCAACGGGCTAGTCTGGCCGGTCTGCAGGTAATCCCGAAGCAGGAAACCACCACAATCCGCCAGCGTCAGAATCGGGCCGCAGGTGGTGGTTTCAGGTGCGCAAAACGCCTGGTACCTCTGCATCGCGGTTTCGCGGTTGCCTATTTGCCATTCGGACAGCGCAAGATGCCACTGGACATGTCCGTACATCTGTCCCTCGCGCGCACCAGCCCCATATTCATCGAGCCAGTTCTGAAGTAGCTTTGCAGACTCTTCAGCGGCGCCGTCATCATGCAGCATATGTGCTAAACCATGGATGGTATAGAGTGACTGAGGTCGAATCTCCAATGCCCGTTCAAGAAGTTCGCGTCCACGTTTGCGTTGTCCTGCTTCACTCGCGGCAAACCCCAGGCGGGCCAGGAATGCCCAATCGTCACCTAACGCATGCTCGACCGATTCAAATACATTCAGCACGGTTTCCAGTTTATTGGGGCCATCGAAAAAAAACATGTTTCCCGTTAACTGTGAAATAACTAACAGGTCGGCCGGCGTCTTTTCGACGTAGGACAGAGCCTTTTCTCGGGTGTCTCCAGGTTGGTCAATCAAGCCAATCAGGACATCAACATGCTCACGCTCCCAGTCGGTGGCGTTCGCTGAAGCGCGTTGCGCATGTTCTCGGTAGACTTTGGCATCATGCTCACCAATATCTTGTGCCACGTAGTAGCGCGCAGCTGCCGCTAACGCAAAATCAGCATCCATCTCAAGCACCTTACCAAGCATCTCGGTGGCACCAGATTCTGAACCAAGAATTAAATTAACCGCCTCCTGATATAGATTGGCTGCCTCAGATGACTTGCTTGATAGTGCATTACCCGTGCGTGTTTCGAACATAGGAAATTCTTTTAGTAATGGTTAATCAATCCCGCGAAATGCGGGAATATATTATCTGGGCGGGTATACATGCGATTTCAAAAAAACATTCAACTGAATTCTCAAGTTTTTTTCAGTGAGTTCTCTAATCTATTAGCGTGTTAATGAAATCCGCAACGGCAGAATTACCTTTCGGTTAATACTGATTTATGAGTTCACATACATCACTTCCATATATATAGATCACTTTGCCAACATGGCAACTAGAAAATACTGGCTCAAATCTGTCTCTTAGCGGACATAATTATTGGTCTGGCGGGATGACTGCCCCTGGCCGACTCCGGCCTATATAAGCATCCACCCCGATTCACCAATCTCTTAAGCCCCCTCAGCGACCTTTGTGGATAGTCAATAGATAGTCTGTAGATCACAGTGGAAGTTTACTGGGATATCCAAGAAGGTCTGTTTCTCATAACAGCTATTTAGTGATAGGTTGCGATTCGACTGCTTTGAGAAATATGAGATGGTTGCAAGGTAACATTGATACCAGGTGGCATTCATCCTGCCACCTGAATACATCTATCCAAGCGCCCGTTCTAACCTTTCACAATAGAGTCTTAGCGCCTTAATGCGGGCAAAACGCTTGTCATTACCTTCGATCAAATCCCATGGTGCGTATTCGGTGCTGGTGCGCTCGACCATGTCGTTCACGGCATGCTCATATTCATCCCAGTGTTCACGGTTACGGTAGTCTTCGGCGGTGATTTTGTACTGCTTGTAGCTGATCTTCTCGCGCTCCTTGAAGCGGCGTAACTGCTCTTCTTTTTCGATGTGCAGCCAGAACTTCAGCAGCACGGTGTCGTGCTCGGTCAGCTGCTCCTCGAAGTCATTGATTTCGGCGTAGGCACGCATCCATTCGTCGTGACGGGCAAAGCCTTCGACCCGCTCTACCAGCACCCGCCCATACCAGCTGCGGTCATACATGGTGACGCGACCGGCGCGTGGGATGTGCCGCCAGAATCGCCACAGGTAGTGGTGGGCGCGTTCCTCGTCGGTGGGGGCGGCTACCGGTATGATCTGGTAGGTTCGTGCGTCCAGCGCCGGGAGCATGCGGCGGATTAGACCACCCTTGCCGCCGGCGTCCCACCCCTCGATGACGATGACGCTGGAGATTTGTTGCTGATGCGCGGCGCGCGCCAGTTTGTTGAGCTTGCCCTGATACTTCTCCAGCTGTGACTGGTAACTCTTTTTATTCAGGCTCTGCTCCATATTCAGATGGCTGAGCACGGTCAGGTCGCGGGTGATAACGGGCAGGACTTCGGAGCTGGGCGGCGGGACGTCTTCATGGTGGATGGCGTCGTGTTGATCCAGACGCTTGGTGATACGGTCCAGCAGATATTGTCCTACCGTAATACCACGGTAGTACTCGTCGCTTCCCTCAACAATGATCCAAGGGGCATCGCCGGTGCTGGTATCACGCAGGGCGCGCTCGGCGATGCTGCGAAAGCTGTTGTAGAGCTTGAGGTGTTTTTTATCCTGTTTGCTGACCCGCCAGGCGGTCTCTGGATTTTTTTCGAGCCGCTTGAGTCGTTGTTTCTGTGCATCTTTGCTCAGGTGAAGCCAGATCTTGATAACCAGGGCACCGTCATCCACCAGTTCCTTCTCAAAATTTTTGATGCGCAGCAGGTGACCGTCGAGTTCGGCATCGTTGAATTCACCGACCACCCGCTGGGCGATGGGGTGGCTGTACCAGGAGCCTACGTAGAGACCGATATGCCCCTTTGGCGGCAGGGCCTGCCAGAAACGCCAGAATTCAGGGCGCTCACGCTCTTCGTCGCTCATCGCCCCGAAGGCGAAGGTACGCAGGTAGCGGGGGTCGAACCACTCATTGAGCAGGTTGACGGTATGTCCCTTGCCGGCGCCATCAACCCCGGAGACCAGCACCAAGACCGGGAAATTGGCCTCTTTGAGCCGCTCCTGCACCGTCAGCAGCGCGGTACGTAGCGCTGGAACCTTCTCGTCATACTCTTTTTTAGACAGGCTATGACCTAGTTCGGCAACCTCGAACATGGTGTTCTCCCCCGGCAATTTCTTTGAACAGCACTGAAATTATACACCGCTCCGGGCGGAAGCTTATTAATGGTTGCGAAGAGGAGAGGCTAGCGCTTTTTTCGGGATTGGTAGGCGGTGATGGTACGCACCACCTCGGTATAGGGCAGGGTCTCGGCCGCGCCGTACTGTGCAAAGGCCTTTTCCAGCAGTTGGTGAATATCGCCTACCACTTCACTACTCTGCTGGGTGAGCGAGGCCTCCAGGCCGAGCATGCCGCCGCACTGTACCTTTAACTCCTTGGCATGGGGAAGCGGGGAGTCGATGTGGGAGAGTTTGAGGGCAAAGGTGGCCTTGTCGCGCAGCACCTCCAGTACCTCTTCACAGCGCTGGCGTCCGCCGGGGGACTTACAGGCGACGGCCTCGCGCTCGGCGATAAAGAGTTTCTGCGAGCGCGAACAGGCACAGCAGCGGCGCAGGATCGCCTTGGCAAAGATGCACGGTGCATTGTTTACCGTGCGGTAGGTCTTTTTAAATTCGTTCTCTTCCATAGCCGATGGCCGCCTCAGTGGGTTTGGGGCATGCTTTCCATCATGCGCTGCTTGTAGAGCTCCAGCTGCTCGGTGGAGAGGCGTGCGGTGAGCATCGCCAGCTCTTTTTGCGCCGGTTCACTCTGGTTCATGATGGCAAGGGTGAGCCACTGAAATGCCGCCTCGTCATTCTGCGCGACCTGCTTCCCCTCGGCCAGCAGCTTGCCCAGCATGTACTGTGCCTTGGGGTGGTGTTGGTTGGCGGCGCGACCGTACCACTGCAGCATTGCCTTGGGGTTGGGTTCAATACCGGCAGCCCCGTCAAGATAGATATCGCCGAGTGAGCACTGGGCGTCGCTGTCGCCCGCCTCGGCGGCCTCGAGGAACAGCTCAATGGCGTCGGTATCGCTTTGCCCCAGTGACTCATCTTTAAGGTAGAGCCAGGCGAGCAGGGTACGGGCTGCGGTCGACTCTTTGGCGATCGCTTTTTTTAGCCACTTTCTTGCCTGCTGACTGTTTTGTTTAACGCCGTGGCCATTGGCGTAGAGGGCGCCAAGCTCGAAGCAGGCGGTCACATCGCCATTGGCTGCCGCCTGTTCGATGTCTGGCAGCCGATCCTTTTTAAAATCACCGAGAAGTTGCTGTAATTGCTCAGTGGTACTGATGTTGGACATGGTCTGATCTCTGTAGTGTGTCACGGGTAGTCTGTGGAATGGTGCCGGTTGGGGCATTTTTCAATCGTCGGTGAGTTTACCCGAGTCGGCGCTGACAATCAGCGTCAACGCTGGGGAGGGTGATACGGAAACTACTGCCGCCTCCGGGGTTGTCGTGGTAGTCGATAGTGCCGTGGTGTCTTTCGACAATCAATCTGGCGATATTCAGCCCAAGGCCGGTCCCACCTAATTGTCGCGTATCGGAGCTGTCGACCTGGGTGAATTTCTCGAAAAGCTGGGTATGGAACTGAGGCGGGATGCCCGGTCCCTTGTCATTGACCTGAATCAACAGTTGCTGCTCATCGCCAGTGAGGATGAGTTCGACCCGTGCGCCGTGGGGGGAAAATTTAATCGCATTAGAAATGAGGTTATTCATTACCTGAATCAGCCGGTCATGATCGCCGCAGAATTGATCATGCCCGGTGTACTGCGCATGATGCAGCGTTAATTCGATGCCATGTTGTGAGGCATAGGGGGTGTTGTTTTCGACTGCCTCCTGCAGCAGCGCGAGCGGGGAAAGTGGCTCGAAGTGGAATGACATCATGCCCGCTCGCATCTTCTGCAGGTCGAGCAGGTCGTTGATCAGCAGGAGCAGTCGCTCACTGTTGTTGTCGGCCACCTGTAGTAGTTTCAGCACCCTGTGTGGCACCTCACCCACTACCTGGCCTAGAATCAGTCGCAGGGAGCCGCGGATTGAGGTGAGTGGGGTGCGCAGCTCATGGCTTACGGTAGAGAGAAACTCATCCTTGAATTTTTCTATACGTTTGCGCTGAGTAATGTCCTGGCCGGAACTGAGGGTGCCGGTGGCGATACCCTTTTCATCATAGTCGATGGTATTGTGCCAGGCGATGGTGATGCGCTCACCATTGCGGTTGAGCAGTTCATTTTCATAATAACTGCTGTGATTTTTTTCATCAGCCGGTTGTGGCTGGGACATTAGGGTCGCGAATAGCGTTTTTACCTCATCGCGTATATCGGGTGGGATCACGGTGTCGAACCAGTTACGACCACGCAGCTTATCCATCCGGTAGCCGAGAAGTGTACAGCCGCGCTGGTTGATGCGGGTGATATGGCCTTCGGTATCGAGTGCCACGATCAGCGCCTCGGAGACCTGCAGGTAACGCTCAGTACGTTCCTTCTCCCGGTGTAGTTCAAGTTGTATCAGGGTGTTCTCAGTGATGTCATGCACCACACCGAGCATGCGCACTGGTAGACCTTTAGCATCACGATAGACCTCGCCCTGTTCTTCAACGTAGCGAATCTCGCCATCGGGTCGTACTACGCGATGGGTGACGTAGTAGGGGAAATCTACATTGTTGATACTGCGCTCGACAGCAGAGACCACCACCTCAACATCACCGGGATGAATATATTCGAGAAAGCCGTCGTAGGTGGCAGGAAACTGTTGTCGTTGTAACCCGAAGATGGCATAGATCTCATCGGACCAGTGGAGTGTATTGTTTGCGATGTCCCAGTCCCAGGTGCCGACATGGGCAATGCGCTGTGAGTTGCGCAGGCGTTTCTCACTATTACTTAGACGGAACTCCGCATTGCGCCGCTCGGTGATGTCCTGATAGCTGCCGAGTAGGCCGATGAGCTGGGCCTCGGCACCATACAGCGGGAGCTTGTTGGTCTCCAGCCACTGTGTCGTGCCGTCGGCGAGCGTAATGGGTTTGATAATATTCAGTTTGGGCTGTGCCGTTTCAATGACGCTACGGTCATCCTGCTGGTAGTCAGCCGCGTGTTCTGCCCACGGCATATCGTGATCGGTTTTACCGATAATTTCCCATGGGGCTCCCAGCCCGGCATCCTTGACAAAGTTCTGGTTGCAGCCCAGATATTTCCCTTTGGTATCCTTCCAGAAAATGCGATTTGGCAGGGCGTTGAGTATCGTCTCGAGAATCTTTTGTGATGAACGCAGTTCACGGCTACGTTCGGCGACACGTTGCTCCAGTGTGGTATTAAGGGCGTTTAGCCGGTGCTCATTATCCAGCACCTCGTCGGTGAGATATTTGATGCTGTAGCCCAGCTGTGCGATCTCATCGCCACCGGATGGTGGCTGGTCAAAGGGGGCGCGCTCATGGCTAAAGTTTTGTACTGCGGTCGAGATCACACTCAACGGGCGGGTAATGCGTAGCGAGAAAATCAGTGCAGTGAAGATACCGGCGATGGTGAGGAGGATGGCCCAGAATACATTGCGTCGGATCAGGGAGAGCTCGTCGCTCAGGATGAGTTCGCGGGGTGAGGCGATACCGACGGCGATAAAACGGTCCGGGTGAGAGCGGTCGTAGCGGATCTTTCTAAAGGCGACCGCCAGGGAGGCCTTGTTTTGTGAAGGTAGTAGTACGATATGTTGTTGTAATGGTTGGCGATAAAAGGCATCAAGCTCCGGTAACAACTCTTGAACGCGATGGTCGTAAGAGCTGTCGAAGCCGAAGGTCATACGGCTGTCGTGGTGACTCAGGTAGCTGCCCTCTGTATTGGTGATATAGGCATATTCACTAACGTCACCCAGGGCGGATCGCACATGGCGCAGATGGCGACCGATATCGACATTGAGGATCAGCATGCCGATGACCTGTTGGCCGTTGCTACCGGTGACCGGGGTGGCGATGCGCAGGGTGGGGGTGTGTGGCTCGACAACCTTGCCGTATTCGCGGTTGAGGGTAATGTCGGAAAAATAGATCTTGCCGCGTGGCAGGGCCAGGGTCTCAGTGACATAGCTGTTTGCCGATTTATCCTGTAGCGCAGCCCCCTCGACCGTGATCAGGCGGTGGTTTTGTCTGTCCACCCGCACCCGCTCCCGACCTGCGGTATCGATAAAACGCAACTGGCGATAGTCTCCGCCGTGTTCCAGCCGGTTGCGAAATTCTTGTTGTACGACAGAACCGAGCGCTTCGAGTGTAGTGGTCTCCCCGGTTGTGCCACTGCTTAACTGCTCGGCATAGGCACTAAGCGGTTGTGACTGGGCAACAAACAGTATGTCGTTGGCGCTGTCGGTGAGTAGACTGTTGAGTCGCTGCCCCTCCTGCTGTGCCAGGGTGCTGTACTGCTTGAGGCTGTTGGTCAGCAGTGAGCGGGTGCCCCCGAAATAAAAGGTGGTGATGATACTGGCGGCGGTAAGGGCGATAAACGCGGCGGAGAAGAGACTGAACTTGGTGGCGATGGTCAGGCGCATAGAAGAGGGCCGTTTACACTTTTTGCCGGCCGTGACTCCAGGCCTTTTGCAGTTGACTGGCCAGGGTCATCGGGTCGAACGGTTTTGCGATCACCTCGATGGTGCCGGGGAGTTGTTTTAGTTCAGCTATCTCCTGTTGCTGTACCTTGGCCGTCATGAAAATAGCCGGGGTATGTTCGGTGACGGTCAATTTACGCAGTTCGTAGAGGGTGTTCGGGCCGTCGAGGCCGGGCATCATGACATCAAGAAGAAGCAGGTCGGGAGTGAATTCTGCCGCCGCCTCAATGGCCTCCTGGCCACTGCTACAGACCTTGACGACCAGCCCCCCCACCTCCTCCAGGGCCAGTCGGGTAACCAGTTGAATGCTTTTGTCATCTTCTACGTAGAGGACTTTCTTGAGCTCACTATCGGATGTCATAGTTCTTTTTCTCATTATTGTTTTACAGAGTATCGTTGATGATGCGGGTGAAGTGCTTCACATTGTTCGGCTTGGTGACATAGGTTTTGAAGCCGCTTTTATGCTTTTTTTTAGCTCGTCCTTCAGGGCATTGACACTGATGGCGGCCAGCGGTACTGCGTTATCGTTTTGGCGGTTGCGCGGCCTTCGAGGGATTCTGGTCACAGGCCTCTCCGGTTAGTCAACGTTTTTGCCCTCTATCCTCTCCGCTGTCATCGGGGGCCTGTATGTCAGTCGCCACTTTTCGGCATATTGCCCGAGAGTGTTTATTTGCTGGCCTAACTGCTGTCTTGTCGTTGTCGCGGCTTCGCCGGTTTCCATCGCCTCAGTGGCAAGTCGCTTGAGGTGTTGTTCTAGGGTGCGCGCCTGCTGACTGATTTCATGAGCGCCAAAGGTGCCGGCGTTCCCAGCCAGACTGTGGCACCGGTGGTGGAGTTGACTGAGACTCTCTTTAGTCCAGTTGTCGCGAAGTTCCTGCCAGATTGTTTGCAGTTCGTCGATCTTGCCGGGCAGTTGTTGATGGAAAATCTCCTGGAGTTCGGCCAGGCGTGTCTGTAACTCTGCGCTAAAATTGCTGTCCATAAAACGCTTCTCGTTAATCCTGTTTTCTTTTAGCCTGTCAGCTTCTCATGTGAATAGACATCTGTATATTTTTGCTCTGCTGTAGGGAGACTTCAACTGGCTATATGGGATCAGCTCAGCGATAACAATGCCTCGCTGGCAATTTCCCGAACTTCAGTGTGGTCATCCCCCGTGCAGCGCTGCAGTGCCTCGCGTGCCCCTTCATCGTGACTCAGGCCGAGAAAGTGGCAGGCATCGCTACGCAGGCGGTGATCCGGGTGTTTGCTCAGGGTGATCAGCTGGGGTAGCAGCTCGCGCAGGGCAGCGCTGCCCTCAAATCCCTCCAGCAGGGCGCTCACGCCAATCCGAACCTGAATCGGGCTCAGCGCATCCTCCAGTAACGGCAGCAGGGCGTGCAGGTGTTGCGGCTGGGAGGTGAGGAGCCGCTCCGCGGTAGCCAGTTCGCCATCCTTTAGCAGGTGCGCCAGGTAGCCGCTCATCCCGGCGGGGTCGGCGGCGCGCTCGGCCCATTGCCGCAACTGTTGCGGGGTTTGCGCCCCGGTAAGGATGAACTCCCCCAGCTTCAGCCACGGTACACTACGTACCCCCAGCGCTGCCGCCTTCTCGGCCTGCTCGCTGATATCCACCACCTCCAGTTCAGCAATAAGCTTCTCCTGTTGCAGTTTTTGCAGTGCTGTCTTGACGCCGGGGCAGTGGGGACAGCCGGGGGCGGTGAAGAGCAGGGCGTGGGGGAGGGAGGGTGACATGGGGTTTCCTTTGGTTATTCGGTAACAAGATTTTGTGGCTGCCCGGCGACAAAGGCGGCAATATTCTCCGCCAGTTGATCCAGTAGCCGCTGGCGTGACTGACGGCTGGCCCAGGCGATGTGTGGGGTAACGATAAGGTTGGGCAGGGCTTGTTGCAATAGTGGACTGTCGGCTGTGGGCGGTTCCTCGCTCAGTACGTCGATGCCGGCGCCGCCAAGTCTGCCCCCAAGCAGGGCAGTGGCCAGGGCCGCCTCATCGACAATGTCGCCGCGGGCGGCGTTGATGAGTAGCGCATCGGGCTTCATCAGCGCCAGTTGTTCGCGACCGATAAGGCCCCGGGTCTCGGCAGTGAGGGGGCAGTGCAGGCTCAAAACATCGAGTTGTGGCAGTAGCTCATGCAGTGCGATACGCCCCGGTTGTGCGGGGCCGCCGGGGCGCTGGGCGAGTAGCACCCGCATGCCGAAGGCGCGCTCGGCGGTGTCGGCTACGGCACGTCCCAGCTCACCGTAGCCGATGATGCCCAGAGTAAGGTCGCCGAGCTCGCGAATCGGGTAGTCGAGCAGACAGAACTGCCCGCTACGTTGCCAGTCACCGCGTCGCACGGCCGCCTGGTAGTCGTTGAGATGGCGGGTGAGCGAGAGCAGCAGGGCGAAGACGTGCTGTACCACCGAGGGGGTGGCGTAGCGACGGATATTACAGACGCTGATACCACGTCGTGCGGCGACGTTCAGATCGACGTTATTGGTGCCGGTGGCGGCGATGGCGATGAGTTTGAGTTTAGGGGCGGCCTCCAGGGCCGCCTTGTCCAGCATCACCTTGTTGCTGACGACCACCTCGGCATCGGCGATGCGTGAGGCCGTCTGTTCGGGCTGGGTATCGGCGTAAAACCGCCAATCCGCCAAGGTAGACTGGAGTGAGGAGAAGTCGAGGTCGTCGTGATTCAGGCTGTCTCGATCAAGGAAAACGGCGGTCATGGCTTGTCTCCGTGGAATTCACCCTCAGTATATCTGTTTTGCAGCAATTGGCATTTTGGGCTGTGTGGTGGTTCTGTTGTAGACTCGCAGCCTGCTACTAGCCCGTCCCGGAGAGAAATTATGAGTGATCAGACCCCATCGAAAGAAGAGAATATCCTGCGCGCGGTGAAGCGCGTGCTGACCGAGGTGATTAAGGACACCGCCACCCAACCGGGGGTTAAGCATCCGCTCTCTGATAACACCATCGGCGGCTTGCGTGACTGCCTGGTGCTGGTCAGTCAGCGTGAACAGGAACTGGCCGCGGAGGGGGGGCGCTCGATGGATGCCCGCCCGCGCTTTACCGATGAGCCACAGCCGCAGGGCGATGTGGTGGTGCCATTGCACACTATTGGTAAGGCGGGTGACAAAAAGTAATCCCCGCCTACTGCGCTAGCGCCTCATGCTGGCGCAGGCGCTCCTCTGACATCTCCCGTATCTTCCTGGCATCTTCCATTAGCTGTATCGCCTCGCCTGGGGAGACCGTCAGCGGGGAGGGGAGGGAGGTGGTGCGGTTGCCACCCGCTTTTTCTTTGGCCTCCACGGGGGCCTCGCCCGGCGGCAGGGCCTGGATCAGGTTGGCATCCGGGTTGACCTCGACCACCTCATAACTGATCCCTTCGGCCGGTGGCTCACTACCAAACTGCGTGCTGCCGTCGGCCCCCTGCCAGCGGTAGAGGGTGACGGGGTGGTTGGATTCACGCGTGGCCTCCCCCTGTTCGGGCAGACTAGGCAGTGTTATTTCCGGCATTGTGGGCATCCGGATATCAGACCAGGAGAGCATTGGTTTGCCGTCCTTCCACGGGAAGGTGAAGGGAAAGATGCCTGCAAAGATCAGCAACATGATGAGCAGGCGGATGTATTTACGCATGGTGCGTTACCTTATGGTTTTTTGTTAACCGCGGTTATTATTCAGGCTTAATTTCGCACCGTAGCAGAAATCTGCCTGCTGTTGTGAATCAGGTTCGTTTCTCTCTAAACCTCTTCGCGGAGAAATACCTGAGCTACTACCAGGGGGGACGGGTGAGTTTGTGCTGCGCTTGTTGAGTCGCTTTTGACGCGGGAGGGTGGCAATCGCTATTCTCAACGGGACGCAGACTATAATCGCCAATCGTGGAAAGTAAATGACACCGTTTAGCATACACCCGCAACTCCAGAAGGACAGCATCGTGCTCGGGGACTTTCCCCTGTCGCGCCTGCTGCTGCTGAACGACGCCCGCTACCCCTGGTTTATCCTGGTGCCGCGCCGTGAGGCGATCACCGAGATTTATCAGCTAAGTGTTGAGGATCAGCAGCAGTTGCTGCGTGAGTCCTCACAGCTGGGGCAGTTTCTGATGGAGGGCTTTAATGGCGACAAGCTCAACATCGGGGCCCTCGGTAATATGGTGCCGCAACTGCACCTGCACCACATCGTGCGTTACAAGGGCGATGAGGCCTGGCCGGGTCCGGTGTGGGGGGTGGGCACGGCGCTACCCTTTCGTCAGGATGAGGTGGCGATCCTGCGCGAGAAGTGTCAGGCGCTGGGCATTGTCGCCGCCTAAAATACCAGCCTTAAATTCTGAGGTGGTGTCTGAGAGCATCGTCTTGATCCACGGCCTGTGGATGAACGGGTTGGAGATGTGGCTGCTGCGCCGTCGCCTGCAAAAATTGGGCTATCGTGTTTATCAATTCCGTTATCGCACTGTGGAGCGCGACCTCTCCGCCAACGCCGAACGGCTGAATAATTACCTCAGCAAATACGTGGCAGGTGAGACCGTGCATCTGGTGGCGCACAGTCTCGGTGGGCTGGTGGTGCGGCGGCTGCTCTTTGACTTCCCCGCGCAGCGTCCTGGTCGGGTAGTGACGCTGGGTACACCGCATCAGGGCAGTTATGTGGCACACCGCGCCAGTCGTAGCGGCCTGCTGCGCCGCCTGTTGGGCTTCAGTCTCTCCGCCCTGCGGGGGGAGCTTCCTCCCTGGGAAGGTGGACGGGACCTGGGTTCTCTGGCAGGAACCCTTTCCATGGGTGTTGGCTGGATTTTTCGGGGCTTACCTTGTCCCAATGACGGTACGGTGGCGCTGGTTGAGACCCCGCTGGATGGGCAGAGCGATCACCTCTCCCTGCACCTTAGCCACTTCGGTCTGTTGCTCTCTTCGCATACGGCCTTTCAGGTCGCCCATTTTCTGCAACACGGTCAGTTTTACCGCGACTAGCCATCGGCTTGTCATGCCGGTCAGTGCGTCTGCGGTATATTGAACCAGTTCCTGTTTTCACGGTGACTCTCTGGCACACTTGCCGTGATGTCCTCGACAGGACAGCCTAATAATAACGAATGCAAACGGGAATCCTCTTCGACTCATGTGGCCGGTAAGCACAAAACAACGGCGATTTACCCTGCGTAGCCGCGGCTACTGGCTGGCGGGCCTGCTGTTGTCGCTGCTTGGCTACGGCCTGGCGCAGACCGCGCTGCTCGATCCCCTTGAGTGGGCTTACTACGAAGAGCTGCTGGCGCGTACCGCCGCCACCGAGCGTTCTGGCAATGTGCTGGTGGTGGATAGTGGCGCGGAGGTCTCACAGACGGCATTGGCCGCTGCCGTGGAGCGTTTGCGCGCTGCCCGCCGTGTCGCCCTGCTGGCACCGCTCGCTGTACGTGACAACGATGCCGCGCTACGCCAGCTGGAGCAGCAGGAGAGTGTCGGTGAGGATGAGGTGCGGAACGCGGTACTTCAGGCCATGGACGGCAGTGCCAGACTCGCCGCAGCGATCCGGCGTGCCGACAATGTCTGGCTCACCAGCTCTGCTGAAGTGGCGCAGCAGGACAGCACCGCCGATTACCCCCGTTTTATCGTTCAGCCAGGGCAGCCGCAGGTGACACTCACCTCGGCCCCCCTCGACACCCTGTTGCAGGCGGCGCAGGGAAGCAGCGTGGTGATTGCCGGTGAACCTTTCACTGCCATTGCCGCGGCGGCGCGCAGCGATGACGCCATCCTGACCTCGCTGCTCTACCGCTTGCTGCCCAGTACTCTGCAACGCCAGGCGGGGCAGGCGCTGGCGCTGCGCTACTATCCGAAGGTGGATATCGGCAATAGTGACGGGATCGCCATTTATTCGCTGGCGGATCTTATCGGGGGCGGAATCGACACAAAGTCACTCAAGGGAAAAACGGTGTTGCTCGGCGATGCCGCCCTGGCCGCCCCCTATGCGGTGGCACTGGATGCACTGTTGCGCGGCCAGCAGGTGACGGTGCCGGGCTGGGCGATGTGGGCACAGTATGGTGCCCTGCTCGGTGTCGCACTGTTCCTGATGCTGTTGCTACCGCGTCTGGGTCTCACCTCGGGTCTGCTCTCCTCACTGTTATTGCTGTTTGTGTTGCTCAATACCGAGGCGGTCTTCCTGTTGCTCTTCTCGCAGTGGTTGCCGCTAATGGTGCCGATCCTGCTGCTGTCGGTCGGTTATGTCGTGGTGACCTTGCAGCGTCGTGTTGCACTACGTGAGGTGGGGCTGTTGCAGGAGCTCTCCACCGCCAATATGCAGCTGGGGCGCATGTTGCAGTCGCAGGGCGAGCTGGAGCAGGCGTGGGAGAAATATCGTCGCTGCCTGGTCAATGAGGCCCTGCGCGAGCAACTCTATAACCTCGGCCTCGATTTTGAGCGCAAGCGTCAGTTTAACAAGGCGGTGTCGCTGTTTGAGGAGTTGCAACGCATGGCGCGTAACTTCCGTGATGTTGGCGAGCGGCTTAAACGCAACCGTGAGATGGGGGAGCGTATCGTACTCGCGCAGGGCAAGGCCGCCCCCGGTGGTACCGTAGTGATGGAGGCGACGCAGGGGCTGCAAAACCCCACTCTCGGTCACTACCACATTGAAAAGGAGATCGGCCGCGGCGCCATGGGACTGGTCTATCTGGGGCAGGATCCGCGTATCAATCGCGAGGTGGTAATCAAGACCATGGCCCTGTCGCACGAGTTCGAGGGACAGGAGCTTAAAGAGGTGAAGCAGCGCTTCTATCGCGAGGCGGAGACCGCCGGGCGCCTCAACCACCCCAACATCGTCACCATCTACGACATCGGCGAGGAGCAGGAGCTGGCCTACATCGCCATGGATTATCTGCGTGGCCAGGACCTCTCCGCCTTTACCAGCGTGAAGAGCCTGCTGCCGTTAAAAGAGGTGATGGCGATCAGTGAGCAGGTGGCCGAGGCGCTGGATTATGCGCATAAGCAGAGTGTGGTACACCGCGATATCAAACCGGCGAATATTGTATATGAGCGTGCGGAGAAGGTGGTCAAGGTAACCGACTTCGGCGTCGCCTGCCTTACCGATTCTAGCAAGACCAAGACCGGCACCGTGCTCGGCAGCCCCTCCTATATGTCGCCGGAGCAGGTGGCGGGCAAAAAAGTGGACGGGCGCGCCGACATCTTCTCTTTAGGGGTGACGCTCTATCAGATGTCTACCGGGCATCTGCCGTTCGAGGCCGAGTCACTGGGCAGCCTGATGTTCAAGATCGCCAATCAGCCCCACCCCAAGCCGGGCAAGTATCGCAAGGGCATTCCCATTTGCCTGACCCGTATTATCAATAAATGTCTGCAAAAAGAGCAGGCAAAGCGCTACCAAACTGCCGGCGAGGTGGCGGCGGCGCTAAAACGTTGCCGGGGGGGCTAAAGCATGTCCGCATGGAAGATGGCTGGGTTGACGGATGCCGGACGGGTGCGCAAGCACAATGAGGATGCTATTGCTTGGGATGCCGAGCAGGGCTGGGCGGTGCTGGCCGATGGCATGGGGGGGCACCATGCCGGTGAGGTGGCGAGCGCCATCGCCGTCGAGGTGATCGGCGAGCAATTAAAGGGCGCTGACTCGGTGGACGAGGCGCAGCGATTGCTGGCGGCGGTGGCGCAGGCGAACAGTGTTATCTACCTGCAGACCATCGGCCAGCCGCGACTGCACACCATGGGCACCACGGTGGTCACCGTGAGCCTGCACGGGCAGACCCTGCACTGTGCCCATGTGGGTGATTCTCGGCTCTATCGATTTAGAGATGGCAAGCTGCAACAGCTCAGCCGTGACCATTCGCTGGTGCAGGAGCTGGTGGATGAGGGGATGATCGATGCCGAGCAGGCGCGTAGCTCGGAACAGAAGAATGTGATTACTCGTGCCCTCGGACTGGAGGCCAGTGTTGAGGTGGAGATGAACGAAGATGTGACGGCGGGAGGGGACTGTTACCTGCTCTGCTCCGATGGCCTCAGTGATCGCCTGCGTGATGAAGAGATCGCCGCGTTGTTAGTTGACGACGATCCGCTGCCCACCGTGGTGCAGAATTTAATTAATGCCGCCAATGAACGCGGTGGCGAAGACAATATTTCGATTATAGTAATTCGGGTCTGGGAGTGAGGAGAGTACGATGGCAAAACTGGTAATTAGCCTCAATGGGATGAATGTGCGCGACTTTCCGCTGCAGGAAGAGCGCATCACGATTGGGCGAAACTCAAGCAATGATATTATGCTCAACGAGCCGGTGGTCAGTGGCGAGCACGCGGCGATCCTGCTCCAACCCAAGCCAACGATTACGGATCTTAATAGTACAAATGGCACCCGGCTGAACGGCCACCCCATCTCCAAGTCACCACTCAAACACAATGATGTGATCAAGATCGGCAGTCATGAAATCTGCTTCGTTGATGAGGAGGTGCAGGACTTTGCCGCTACCATGATTATGTATACCGAGCCGAATGAGGAGAAGGAGGAGCCACCAAGGGCGGCACTGAAGCTCCTCAACGGCCCGCGTGCGGGTGAGGTGATGCCCATTGAGAAAAAACGCACCGCTCTGGGTAAACCCGGAGTGCAGGTGGCGGTGATTCTCCATACCCCCGATGGTTATGAGTTGCTACCGGTGTCGTTGGCCGGCAAGGTGCTCAACACCAGGGTGAATGGGATGTTGCTCAAGGCCGAGCCGAGACTCTTGAAAGATGGTGATGAGATCGCCATTGCCGATGCCCGTCTTAGTTTCATCGAGAGTCTGTAAGGAGGGAAGCATGCCAAAACTGACACTGCGTCTTAATGGTCTCACTCTTAAGGAGTTCGATCTGGCGAAGGAGCGTATTACCATCGGGCGTCGTTCCGATAACGATATCCAGCTCGATGACCCCACCATCAGCGGCATTCATGCGGTGCTTAGCCTCAAGCCTGACGAATACTTTGATGGTGCCTTCGCCGTCTCCATCATCGATTTCAACAGCACCAACGGCCTCTTCGTTAATGATGAGAAGGTGCAGCAGAAGCGCCTCAGCGTTGGCGACATCATCCGCATCGGTCAGCATGAACTGCTGTTCGATGAGCCCGAGGAGAATCCCTTCGATCAGACAGCCCTGTTTCTCAGCGACGAGGAGTCCTAGCACCGCCGCGGTGGCCCTGCGAAAGCGGGGCACAAGGTGCTACAATGCGTGCAACTTTATGCATGCATGTTGAGAGGTTTTTTTCATGGCTGGACACAGTAAATGGGCCAATATCAAGCACCGCAAGGCGGCCCAGGACGCCAAGCGCGGTAAGATTTTCACCAAACTGATCCGTGAACTGGTGGTCGCCGCCAAGATGGGTGGGCCTGACCTCGACAGCAACCCGCGCCTGCGCGATGCGGTCAGCAAGGCCCTCGGCCAGAACATGAAGAAAGACACCGTGGAGAACGCGATTAAGCGCGGTGCTGGTGCCGGTGAGGACGAGAACTACGATGAGGTGCGCTACGAGGGCTACGGTCCCAATGGCGTTGCGGTGCTGGTCGACTGTCTCACCGACAACCGCAACCGCACCGTGGCCGAGGTGCGCCACGCCTTTTCCAAGGCGGGCGGTAATCTGGGTACCGATGGCTCGGTCTCTTACCTCTTCACCAAGATCGGCCTGATGCACTACCCGGCCGGTTCCGACGAGGATGCGATCATGGAGGCTGCGCTGGAGGCCGGTGCCGAGGATGTGGTCACCCAGGACGACGGCTCCATCGAAGTGACCACCGCCTGGGAAGAGTTCACCACGGTGAAGGAGGCGATGATCGCCGCCGGTTTTGAGCCGGAGATGGCCGAGATCACACAGAAGCCCTCGGTGAGCGTCGATCTCGGTGTCGAGGATGCGGAGAAGGTGCTGCGCCTGGTCGATATACTGGAGGACCTGGATGACGTGCAGAGCGTTTACAGCAACGCCGACTTCAGTGACGAGGTGATGGCCCAATTGGGCTAAGGGCTGGGTAAATGGCGGTGACCCGCATCCTTGGCATCGACCCCGGCTCACGCATTACCGGCTTTGGTCTTATTGAGCTGGAGGGCAGCAAGCTGCGCTACGTCGAGAGCGGCTGCATCCGTGCCGGCAGCGGTGACTTCGCCGGTCGTCTTAAGACCATCTTTGATGGTCTCTGCGATATCGTCGAGATCTACACCCCCACGGAGGTCGCCATCGAACAGGTCTTTATGCACCGCAACCCGGACTCCGCCCTCAAGCTCGGCCAGGCCCGTGGGGCGGCGATCTGCGCGGTGATGTCGAAGGGGCTGAACATCAGCGAATACACTCCGAGCGAGATAAAGAAGGCCACCGTTGGCAAGGGCAATGCCGCCAAGACCCAGGTGCAGCACATGGTGCAGGCACTGCTCAAACTGCCCGGCATGCCACAGGAAGATGCCGCCGATGCCCTTGCCGTGGCGCTGTGCCACAACCACACCAGCCAGACCCTGAGCCACCTTGAAGGTGTGCGCGGAAGCCGAAGAGGACGTTATAGATGATAGGTCGCCTGCGCGGTATTTTGGCGGAAAAAAAGCCCCCCTTTGTGCTACTTGATGTGGGCGGCGTCGGCTATGAGCTGGAAGCCCCGATGGGCACCATCTTCCAGCTGCCCGAGCTAGGACAGGAGGTGACGCTGCATACCCACCTGGTGGTGCGCGACGATGCCCACCTGCTATTCGCCTTCGCCACCCTCGCCGAGCGCACCCTGTTCCGCACCCTGATCAAGGTCAACGGGGTGGGGGCCAAGCTGGCACTCACTATCCTTTCCGGGATCTCCGCCGATGAGTTCGCCCGCTGCGTGCAGGAGAGCGATAGCGCCTCCCTGGTGCGTCTGCCCGGTGTCGGCAAGAAGACCGCCGAGCGGCTGATTGTTGAGATGAAGGATCGCCTCGATGACTGGCAGCCTGCCCCGGTATTGCCGGGCGAGGGGGCTGCCCCGGTCATGGCCCCGGCGGTCGATGCGGTGAAGGATGCACTCAGCGCCCTGATCTCCCTCGGCTACAAGCCACCGGAGGCGAGCCGTCTTATCAGCAAACTGGATACCGAGGGGCTGGATAGCGAGGCGATCATCCGTGCCGCTTTGAAGCAGGCGGTGAAAAAGTAGTCATGGTACGCATTTCGCCTATTTAGGGGCGGAAACCGGCGCTGCCAGGCGGTAAGATACGGACAACTACAAACCGGATAGGCTATAACGATAATGATCGAAACCGATCGCCTGATCAGCAACGAGCCGAAGCACGAGGAGGAGGCGCAGGATCGCGCCATTCGCCCCAAACTACTGGCGGACTATGTCGGCCAGCGCAAGGTGCGCGAGCAGATGGAGATCTTCATCTCGGCGGCGAGCAAACGCCAGGAGGCGCTGGACCATGTGCTGCTGTTCGGCCCGCCGGGTCTCGGCAAAACCACCCTGGCTCACATCATCGCCAATGAGCTGGAGGTAAGCGTACGCCAGACCTCCGGCCCGGTGCTGGAGCGCCCCGGTGACCTCGCCGCCTTGCTGACCAATCTCGAACCCCACGACGTGCTGTTTATCGACGAGATCCACCGCCTCTCCCCGGTGGTTGAGGAGGTACTCTACCCGGCGCTGGAGGACTACCAGATCGACATCATGATTGGTGAAGGCCCGGCGGCCCGCTCGATTAAACTCGACCTGCCCCCCTTCACCCTGATCGGTGCCACCACCCGTGCCGGGATGCTTACCTCGCCGCTACGTGATCGCTTCGGTATCGTACAGCGGCTGGAGTTTTACGATACCGCCGATCTCACCCACATCGTCTCACGTTCAGCTAAGATCCTTGATGTGCTGATCGATGAGAAGGGGTCTAAGGAGATCGCGCGCCGTTCACGCGGCACCCCGCGTATCGCCAACCGTCTGCTACGCCGGGTGCGTGACTATGCTGAGGTGAAGGCCGACGGCAGGGTCTCAGCCGAAGTGGCGGGACGCGCCCTCGACATGCTTGATGTCGATGTGAACGGTTTTGACATGATGGACCGCAAATTGCTCCTGGCGATTATCGAGAAGTTCGATGGTGGCCCGGTGGGGGTGGATAACATTGCCGCGGCGATCGGCGAGGAGCGCGGCACCATTGAGGATGTGCTCGAACCCTATCTTATCCAGCAGGGTTTTTTAATGCGCACCCGCACCGGTCGTATCGCCACCAACAGCGCCTACCTGCACTTTGGGATGACACCGCCCGAGGGCAAGGAGGCAACGCGGCAGAAGGAGATGGAGCGTTTCTCCAACGGCGATGAGTGAATGTGGAATTTATTCGCTCTGAGTCGGTCTATCTACGCAGGCCGGCGTTTGAAATCAGAATCGATGAAGCAAACCCCGCTAATAACATGGGCTGAGGAATAAGAATGAGTACGGATATGTCGTTGTGGAGCCTGTTCGCCAACGCCAGTCTGCTGGTGCAGCTGGTGATGTTGTTGCTGCTGCTGATCTCCATCGCCTCCTGGAGTGTGATCCTGCAAAAGGCGCGGCAGATCAAGCGTTCGCGTGAGGATGCCGAGACCTTCGAGAACCGCTTCTGGTCCGGCATCGACCTGGTGGAACTCTATAAACAGATGAATAAGCGGCGCAAGAGCCTGGACGGGCTGGCGATTATCTTTGAATCAGGCTTCGGTGAGTTTGCCCGCTTGCGCAAGCAGGGCGGGGTCGAGCCGATGGCGGTGGTGGAGGGGGCGCAGCGTTCGATGCGTGTCGCCATGAGTCGTGAGGTCGACAAGCTGGAGGCCGGTCTTGCCTTTCTTGCCACCGTAGGCTCCACCAGCCCCTATGTCGGTCTGTTCGGTACGGTGTGGGGGATAATGAACTCCTTCCGCGCCCTCGGTAGTGCGCAACACGCCACCCTCTCGATGGTCGCTCCCGGCATCGCTGAGGCACTGATCGCCACCGCGATGGGGCTGTTCGCGGCGATCCCCGCGGTGGTTGCCTATAATCGCTTTGCCAATGATGTCGAGCGTATAGAGAATCGCTTCGAGACCTTTAAGGAAGAGTTCTCCACCCTGCTGCAACGTCAGGCGCACAGCAAATAACGATGGCAACGGGAAATAAAAAACGGCGTCTGATGGGGGATATTAATGTAGTCCCCTATATCGATGTGATGCTGGTGCTGCTGGTGATCTTCATGATCACTGCACCGATGCTGAGCCAAGGGGTGAAGGTGGATCTACCGCAGGCCGACTCGACACCGATCCCGCAGGATGATCGTGAGCCACTGGTCGTTACGGTAGATGCTAGCGGGGCCTATTATCTTTCGCTTGGCGGGACTGCCGATGCGCCACTGGAGGCCGAGGTGCTGCTGGCGCAAATGCAGACGGTGCTGGCGGCGCAGCCCGGGCTACCGGTTTATGTGAAGGGCGATCGTCTGGTAGCTTACGGCAAGGTGGTGGCGTTGATGGCGCTGATTCAGGGGGCCGGGGTGCCGAGTGTGGGTCTGATGACAGAAAGCCCCGAGGGTGCTGATGCTCACTGATCGGCTATTTGCCGTTCTGGGGTCGGTGGTGGTGCACCTCATCCTGGTGGGCATACTGGCCTTTACCATGTGGGAGCGTCCGAAGCCCGCGGCGGTGGCGGTGAACAAGCCGATCATCCAGGCGCGCGCCGTGGATGAGGCCACAGCGATGGCGCCGGTACGCCGTCGCGAGGCCGAGGAGCAGCGTAAGAAAGAGGCGGCGGAGCAGAAGCGCAGGGCGGCCGAGGCGGAGAAAAGGCGTCAGGTCGAGGTGAAGCGCAAAGAGATTGCCGCAGAGAAACTGCGCCAGGCCGATGCGAAACGCAAAAAACTTGAGGCGCAGAAGCAGCAGGCCGAGCTGAAGAAAAAACAGCAAGAGGCAGAGCAAGCCCGTCTTGCTGAAGAGCGGCGGAAAAAACAGGAGAAGAAACTCAAGGATGAGGCCGAGCGCAAGCAGAAAGAAGCCGAGAAGCAGCGTCGTGAGGCAGAGCTGAAGCGGCAGATGGATGCCGAGGCCAAGGCCGAGGCGGAGCGACTCGCCGCAGAGACCCGAGCACAGCGACAGCAACAGCTTAGTCAGCAGCAGTTGCAGTATATTAGTGACATCGCTAACAAGGTGCAGCGCAACTGGTTGCGTGCACCAGGCAGCACAGGCACCCTGTGTAGTGTACTGATTAACCAGATCCCCGGCGGCGATATTGTCGGTGTACGGGTGACCGATTGTGATGGCGATACCGCCTTCCAGCGTTCGGTCGAGTCGGCAGTTCGCAAGGCATCCCCCTTGCCTATGCCGGCCGATCCCGCGTTATTCCAGAGGGAGATACAGTTTGATTTTAAACCGTAATGTAACGATGAAATTCATTACTCGAAGTGTGGCTGCATTGTTGCTGCTGCTGTCATGGCAGGCACAGGCGCGGCTGGTGATCGAAATTACGCAGGGGACAGAGGGCGCACTGCCCATCGCCGTGGTGCCCTTTGGCTGGTTGGCGGGGGGGGATAGCCGCACTGATGTGTCGGATATCATCGCGGCTGACCTGGCGCGTAGCGGGCGTTTTGCACCGCTGGATAAAAAACAGATGCCGCAGCATCCACATGTCGGCAAGGAGATCAATTTTGCCGCCTGGCGCGCCGCCGGGGTAGAGCACATGGTGGTGGGGCGAACTCAGTTGCGCGAAGGCGGGGAGCTCGTAGTGGAGTTCCAGCTGTTTGATGTGGTGCGCGGGGTGCAGCTGACCGGCTACTCCATCCCGACCGCGGCTTCGCGCATCCGTCGTGTTGCCCACCAGATCAGCGACATCGTCTATGAAAAGCTGAGCGGTCAGCGCGGTGCCTTCAACACCCATGTGGCCTATGTCACGCTGGAGCGCAGCGGCAAGGAGAGCAGCTACCGTCTCGCCATTGCCGATGCCGATGGCCACGATGAGCAGGTGGTGTTGACCTCGCAACAGCCGCTGATGTCACCAGCCTGGTCACCGGATGGTGAGCGCCTCGCTTACGTCTCTTTTGAAAAGGGACGCTCCCACATCTATGTGCAGAATGTGACTAGTGGCGAGCGCGAACTGCTGGCCGAATTTAAGGGGCTCAACTCTGCCCCCAGCTTTTCTTCCGATGGCCGTAAACTGGCACTCACCCTGTCACATGACGGTAACCCGGAGATTTATCTGCTGGATCTGCGCAGCCGTGCCCTGACCCGCCTCACTAACAGTCGCGGCATCGATACCGAGGCGGCCTTTGCGCCCGATGGCAAATCGCTGCTCTTTACCTCGGACCGTGGCGGTAAACCACAAATCTATCGACTGGCGCTGGAGAACGGACGCCCCGCGGGCAGACCGCAACGTGTCACCTACGAAGGGGTCTATAATGCGCGGGCCTCCTTCTCGCCCGACGGCAAACGGCTGGTCTTTGTCCACGGCGATGGCAAACGTTTTCGCATCGCGGTGCAGGAGCTGGAGACGGGCGCCATGCGGGTGTTGAGCGACACCCGTTTTGATGAGTCCCCCAGCTTTGCGCCCAATGGCAGTATGATTATCTACGCCTCCGAGCGTAACCGTCGTGGCGTGCTGGAGGCGGTCTCCGTCGATGGTCGCGCTCACCAGCGTCTGGGGCTGAGTCGCGGCGATGTGCGTGAACCGGCGTGGTCGCCGTATCTTTTGAAATAGGGGAATAACCATGAAGGTGAAAGTCTTTGGATTGTTTGCGATGGCGGCCGGGATGGTGCTGTTGCAGGGCTGTACCGGTGGCGAGAATGTGCGTGGCGGTGATGTGCCGGTGGATGAGCGCAGTATCGGTGCCGACCAACGGGATGGCGCGGCAGTTGGTGATGACGGGGCGGTGACTCGCCCTGCCGACAGGATGGATGAATTTAGTGGCCGGCCGATAGCCGAGTTGCTGAACGACCCCAACACGCCGCTATCTAGGCGCACCTTCTATTTTGAATATAACAGTGCCGAGTTGAGCGCGGATGATCGTGATGCCCTCGCCACCCATGCCCGCTTCATGAATGAGGTGCGTGATGTCACCGTGGTGCTGGAGGGGCATGCCGATGAGCGTGGCTCGCGGGAATTTAATCTGGCACTGGGCGAGCGCCGCGCCAAGGTGATCGAGCGGGTGTTGACCCTGCAGGGGGTATCGCGAGAGCAGATCCAGGTGATCAGCTTTGGTGAAGAGCGCCCCCTCGCCTTTGACCACGATGAAGAGTCGTGGCGTCTTAACCGTCGTGTACAACTGCTCTACTCGGGATATTGATTGATGAAAGTAATAACGAGAATTTTGATTCTGCCGGCACTGGCCCTGGGTTTTAGTGCGCCGCTGCTGGCCGAGACCGTTGAGCAGCGACTTGAGCGCATGGAGCGGGTACTGGAGAGTCAGTCGCTACTGGAGATGATGGAGCGCGTCGATGCCCTGCAACTTGAGGTGCAGCAGCTACGCGGCCAGCTAGAAGAGCAGCAATACCAGACCAACGGTATGAAGAGTCGGCAACGTGAACTCTATCTTGATATCGACCGTCGTATGTCACGCCTGGAGCGCGAGGGTGGGGCAGCCAGTGTCGCGCCAGCGTCTCCGCCAGTGAATGGTGCAACGACGCCAACACCGCTCACCAGTGCACCACTAACGACGACCAATAAGGTGCCTGCGACAACACCTGCCGCCAGCACCGGTACGGCGGCACCGGTTACAGCAGCCCCTGCCGTGGTGGTCAATCCGCAGCAGCTGGCAGAGGAACGTGTAGCCTACCAGAAGGCCTTCGACCTGTTGCGTGAGTTACGTTACGAGCAGGCCACCTCGGCGTTTCGTGATTTTCTTAACCACTATCCGAATGGCCGTTATGCCCATATTGCACAGTACTGGTTAGGTGAAGCCGCTTATGCGCGGCGCGACTTTACGCAGGCGATCAGCGACTATCAGGCGCTGCTGGCAAACCATCCGCGTAGCGGCAAACGTGCCGATGCCATGCTGAAAATCGGCTACTGCTATCAGGAGCTGAAAAAGCCCGCCGAGTCGAAGCGGATGATGGAGCAGTTGATCGAACTCTATCCCGATTCCACCGAGGCGGGTCAGGCCCGTAATCAACTCCGGCGCATGAAAAAGAGTGGTAGCTGATCTCACACCCGACGCCACGGGTGAAGCGGTCACGGGAAAACTTCGAATCACCGAGATCTTTATCTCGCTGCAGGGCGAGGCGGATGCAGTCGGTTGGCCCACGGTGTTTGTACGCCTCACCGGCTGCCCATTACGCTGTAACTACTGTGACACCAGCTACGCCTTCACCGGTGGTGAGAGTATGAGTATTGAGTCGGTTGTCGCGGCGGTGGCGGCACATAACACCCGCCATGTCTGTGTTACCGGTGGCGAGCCGCTGGCACAGAAGGGGGTGTTGGCGTTGCTGCGCCGACTCTGCGATGCGGGCCACGAGGTTTCGCTGGAGACCAGTGGTGCCCTCGATATCTCGGGGGTGGATGAGCGGGTGAGCCGGGTGATGGATCTGAAGACCCCCTGCTCCGGTGAGGCGGCGCGTAATCGTTATGAAAATATCGCCCTGCTACGTGCAGCTGACCAGGTCAAACTGGTGATCGCCGATCGCAATGACTACGACTGGGCGGTGGCGGTGCTGCAAAAGTATCGGCTCAATGAGCGTTGCAGCGTACTCTTCTCTCCGGCCTTTGGTATTATTGAGCCGCGTCAGCTAGCTGAGTGGATTATCGAAGATCAGCTACCGGTGCGTTTTCAGATGCAGCTACATAAGATCCTGTGGGGGGATGAGCAGGGTAGATAGCCTAAAGTCGTTAGTCGTAGGGATATAATAGTTTAGGGTTAGAACACGGCAGCCATTGGTTGCCGTTTCTGTTTTATAGAGGTTTGTAGTGATGACAAAAAAAGCGGTTGTTCTGGTCTCCGGTGGACTCGACTCGGCCACCATTCTGGCGATGGCCCGCGCGGCGGGTTACGACTGTTATGCCCTGAGTTTTGACTATGGGCAGCGCCACCATTGTGAGTTACAGGCCTCCGATGCGGTAGCGGAACACGCGGGGGCGGCCGAGCATCGTACCGTACAGCTGGATTTGCGTCAGTTTGGTGGCTCGGCCCTTACCGATGATGCCATTGATGTACCGGATGGCGGCGGTGAGGGGATCCCGGTGACCTATGTCCCGGCACGTAATACGGTCTTTCTGTCACTGGCCCTGGCCTGGGCCGAGGTGCTGGGAGCTAATGATGTCTTTATCGGCGTTAATGCGGTGGACTACTCCGGTTATCCCGACTGTCGTCCCGAGTTCATCAAGGCCTTTGAGACGATGGCCAACCTGGCGACCAAGGCCGGGGTGGAGGGACAGCACCTGACTATCCACGCGCCGCTAATCGATTTGAGCAAGGCGGAGATCATCCGCCAGGGCACCAAACTGGGTGTCGATTACGGTATGACCGTCTCCTGTTATAACCCCAGCGATGAGGGCTTGGCCTGTGGTCGTTGCGACTCCTGTCGGTTGCGCGCCGAGGGCTTTGCTGCGGCGGGTCTGGCCGATCCCACCCGTTATCAGGGAAAACCCCGATAGCTGTCTAATCGGTGATAGGCTAGTCTTAAACGTTATAACTATAGAATGTCGCCATACAATCCAAAGAGAGTCTAGAGAGGTTTTAAGATGGTATTCGAGAATTTTTTCGACGCACAGTCGATGCTGCTGTGGTCGGCCTTCATCATTGCCCTGGTACTGGGCGCGGTGGTCAACAAGACCAACTTCTGCACCATGGGTGCAGTATCCGATATGGTGAATATCGGTGACTGGGGCCGTATGCGCGCCTGGTTGCTGGCAATGGCGGTGGCGCTGCTGGGTGTGACCATCCTTGAGAGCAGCGGTATGCTGGTACTCGACCCGACCTTCCCTCCCTATCGCGGTGCCCAGCTGAACTGGATTGAGCATCTGATCGGCGGACTGACCTTCGGCATCGGCATGACCTTCGCCTCGGGTTGCGGTAACAAAACCCTGATTCGCATCGGTGGTGGTAACCTCAAATCCATCGTGGTGCTGGCGGTTATCGGGGTAATCGCCTACTTCATGACCAACCCCTTCCCCGGCTCTGACGCCACCCTCTACTCCACGCTGTTCTACGGCTGGACCAACCCGATGGGGATCGACATGGGTGCAGGTCAGGATTTGGGTAGCCTGTTCGGTGCCGAGAATGCCGCCACGGCACGTCTCTGGATCGGTCTGCTGCTGGTGGCGGCTATCTTTGTCTACGCCTTTAAGTCGTCCGATTTCCGTGGCAGCTTCGATAACATCCTTGCTGGCGTGATGGTCGGTCTGGCGGTGCTGGCGCTGTGGTATGTCAGTGCCAATATGGTGGTTGAGGTACCGGACGAGGGTAGTTACTCGATGACCCAATACTACGGTGAGTGGGACATGCTGGCCGAGTCGGAGGAGGGTAAGCCCGCCGCCGGTGGTCCTCTGGCGGCGCAGTCCTTCACTTTTATCAACCCGATGGGCCAGAGCTTCGGTTACGCCATCGGTGGCTTTAGCTTCAGTCTGATGACGGTGGGTATTATGACTCTGTTGGGTGTGATCGCCGGCTCTTTCCTCTGGTCGATCATCAGCAAGGGTTTCCGCATCGAGTGGTTTAACTCCATGGGTGATTTTATCGCCCACTTTATCGGAGCCATCCTGATGGGCTTTGGTGGTGTGCTGGCAATGGGCTGCACTATTGGCCAGGGCATCACCGGGGTCTCCACCCTGGCCATCGGCTCCATCATTACCTTCATCTCTATCGTCTACGGCAGCGCCCTGACGATGAAGATTCAGTACTACAAAATGGTCTATGAAGAGGAAGCGACTTTTGTTAAGACACTGCTGACAGCACTGGTTGATCTGCGTCTGCTGCCGAGTGCTTTCCGTAAGCTTGAGGCCATTTAGAGAGAGTATAAAAATATTTATGGCGGGGGGTTGCCATTTTTCGTTTTTCCGGTAGGATATGCCGCTCTTCAGGGCCGTTAGCTCAGTTGGTAGAGCAGTTGACTTTTAATCAATTGGTCGGGCGTTCGAGTCGCCCACGGCCCACCATATACTCAAAAGGGTTACGCGAAAACGTAACCCTTTTTTTTCGGACAGGATTTCCGGAAAATACCATGGAAGGTGTTTGTTTGCTATTGGAGCCCACAGAATGTCGAGTTGTAAGCGTTGTAAGCTTCAGGCCGCATGTAAGCATATCCCCGGCCCCTTTTGTCCCTGGTTGTTTTACATAGCCCTTGCCGCCGCAGTAGCCATCCCCGCCTATCTGTTATGGAAGGGAAATGTGATGCTTAATATCGGTTAATGCCGCAAGGCCACCCGCGGCAGGAGTTTCTTGAACAGGCATGTCTGACACTGCTAAGTCAGCATCCTGACGGCATTAGTGAATACCAGCTACTGAAACGGCTGCGTGACGAAGAGTACGCCCTGTTTCCCCGCCTGGAGCTGGGTGACCACCTCGGCCTGTTTCAGAGCCACTTTCTACTGTTCCACTCCCTTTACCGCCTGCGTGATCGTCTGCATCTTGAGCAACGTGCGCTGTTACGTATCTCGGCCCTGTTAATCGAGTTGGCGGATTATGAGGCTGGCGATGGGGCCCTGTGTGAGGCCGACCCGCTACGTGATTACTACCTTGACCTGGACAACCTCGATAAGACCGGTGAGGCCGACGTGGTAGCGCTGCTAGACGATTTCTGGCGGCGTATGCAACTGGGTGAACCTGAGCGGGTAGCTGCCGCGCTAACAGTGCTGGAGCTGGATGAGGTCAGCGGGTTTGAGCAGGTGAAGCGGCAGTACCGGCGACTGGTAATGCGCCACCATCCTGACCGTGGTGGTGAGGGGGCAAAGATGCTTGCCCTCAATGAGGCGCTGGAAATATTGCGTCTGCACTACCACCGTTAGCCCCGATATGGGCGTACAATGTGCGCCGAGTTTGAATAATCCCTGAAATTTGAGAATCCCATGGCCCTGTTAACATTGCGTAATATCTCGCTCGCCTTTGGTGGCGCGCCCCTGCTGAATGGTGTCGATCTGAGTATCGAGCCGGGCGAACGTCTCTGTCTGGTGGGACGTAATGGCACCGGTAAATCAACCCTGATGAAGCTGCTTAACGGCGAGCTACAGGCCGATGGCGGTGAGGTCATCCGCAGTGGCCAGGGGCTGCGTGTGGCGCGTCTTACTCAGGAGGTGCCGCATGAGTTGTGCGGGCCGGTGTTCGATGTGGTGGCGGGCGGCCTGGGGGAGGGTGGTGCCCTGCTGGCCGAGTATCACGATGTCAGCCATCAGCTGGCCGAGTCCTGCACTGATCAGCTGCTGGCGAAGCTGGAGAAGATTCAGCACAAGCTGGAGGCGGTGGATGGCTGGACACTCAATCAGCGCGTGGAGACGGTGCTGTCGCGCCTGAATCTGCCCGCCGACAGTGATTTTGCCGATCTCTCCGGCGGTCTCAAGCGCCGCGTGCTGCTGGCCCGTGAGCTGGTGAGCGAGCCTGAGCTGCTATTGCTCGACGAGCCCACCAACCACCTTGATATCGATGCCATCGCCTGGCTCGAGGAGTTCCTGCTCAGCTGGCAGGGGACGCTGCTCTTCATTACCCACGACCGAATGTTTCTGCAACGCATCGCCACCCGCATTATCGAGCTGGATCGCGGCGTACTCAGCTCCTGGCCCGGCGATTACGAGACCTACCTGGTTCGCAAGCAGGAGGCGCTGGATGCCGAGGCGACACAAAATGCCCTGTTCGATAAAAAACTGGCCCAGGAGGAGACCTGGATCCGTCAGGGTATTAAGGCGCGGCGCACCCGCAACGAGGGGCGGGTGCGAGCCCTTAAGTCACTCCGTAACGAGCGTATGGAGCGACGCGAGCGTCAGGGTACGGCGAAGATGCAGATGCAGGGGGCCGAGCGCTCCGGCAAGGTGGTCATTGAGGCGGAGAACCTTAGCTTTAGCTATGATGGTACGCCGATCTTCAGCGACTTCTCCACCACCATTATGCGTGGCGACAAGGTGGCGATCCTCGGTCCCAACGGTGTCGGTAAGACCACCCTGCTCAAGGTGCTGCTGGGTGAACGGGAGCCGCAGCAGGGTACGGTGAAGCTGGGCACCAAGCTGGAGGTCTCCTACTTCGATCAGCATCGCTCGATTCTTGATGACGAGGCGAGTGTGATCGACAACGTGGCCGAGGGCAGCGACCGGGTCGAGATCAACGGCGCGAGCAAGCACATCATGGGCTACCTGCAGGACTTCCTGTTCACCCCGGAGCGGGCGCGCAGCCCGGTGAAGTCACTCTCCGGTGGGGAACGCAATCGCCTGTTGCTGGCCAAGCTTTTCACCAAGCCCTCCAATCTTCTGGTGATGGATGAGCCGACCAATGACCTGGATGTGGAGACCCTGGACCTGCTCGAGGAGCTGCTGCTCGACTATCAGGGCACTCTGCTGCTGGTGAGTCACGACCGTGCCTTTATCAATAATGTCGTCACCAGCTCGCTGGTGTTTGAGGGCCATGGCCAGCTGAAGGAGTATGTCGGCGGCTATGACGACTGGCTGCGCCAGCGCCCCAGCTGTGAGGTGACGGCTGGCGCGGTGAAGAAGCCTGCCGAGGCCTCGCGCTCGCAGGCGACGACATCGAAAAAAAGCAAAATGAGCTACAAGGATAAGCGTGAGCTGGAGCTGCTGCCTGACCGCATCGCTGAGCTGGAGGCCGAACAGGAGGAGCTACAGCAGAAAATGGGTGACCCCGGCTTCTATCAGCAGCAGGATGGCAATGCCGTTACCCAGGCCACTGAGCGGATGGAGCAGCTCAAAAGCGAGCTGGAGCAGGCCTATCAGCGCTGGGAAGAGCTGGCAGAACAGGAGGGTTAATGGCCCCAAAGATCGCTTTCTGATAGCATGGAGGGGGACTAATTGGGCCGGGTCATGTCATATCCAGAAGCCCTCCGCCAAAGCAATTTGCAGGTATAAGCATGGACAAGATTAAGCGATTTCTCCCCTTTCTTGAGTGGCAACTAACAGGGGCAAATTTGCATGCCGATCTTATTGCCGGAATCACCGTCGCCCTGGTGTTGATACCGCAATCAATGGCCTATGCCCAGCTGGCCGGACTGCCCCCTTACTACGGTCTCTATATCTCCTTCATGCCGGTGATCATCGCGGCACTGTTTGGCTCCTCCAAACAGTTGGCGACCGGCCCGGTGGCGGTGGTCTCGCTACTGACCGCCTCGGCAATTATTCCCCTGGTTGGCGATCCCAGCGGTATGAGCCAGGAGCAACTGGTTGCCGTTTACGCACCGCTGGCGATCCTGCTGGCCTTTCTGGTGGGTGCCTTTCAGCTCTTCCTTGGGGTATTCAAACTCGGCGTTATCGTTAACTTTCTCTCCCACCCGGTGATTGTCGGCTTTACCAATGCCGCGGCGATGATTATCGGTCTCTCGCAGCTCAATAAAATATTTGGTGTCACCAAGGAGCGCTCCGAGAGTTTTGTGAATGATATCTGGGGGGTGATCCTGCAGGTCGGTGATAGTCATATCCCCACCCTGATCTTCGGTGTTTCAGCCATCCTCGTTCTGTGGGGCTTTAAAAAGTTTTATCCCAAGGTGCCGGGAGTGCTGGTGGCGGTGGTCGGTACCACCATCATTAGCTGGATGATCGGTTATGAGCAGATGATGCCGGGCAGTGTGGTCGGCACTATCCCCGAGGGTCTGCCCTCGATGCAGGTTCCCGCGTTTAGCGGTGAGATGATGATGACGCTCTTCTCCAGCGCTATTGTCATTTCGTTGGTGGGCTTCATGGAGGCGATCTCCATCGCCAAGGCAATGGCCGCCAAGACCAAGGACCGTATCGACCCCAATCAGGAGTTGATCGGTCAGGGCTTGGGTAACATCGCGGGCAGTTTCTTCCAATCCTATCCCGCCTCCGGCTCCTTCTCCCGCTCCGCGGTGAATCTGGGTGCCGGGGCGAAGACCGGTATGTCCTCGGTCTTCACCGGAGTGGTGGTGGTGATCACCCTGTTGTTCCTTACGCCGTTGCTCTATCACCTGCCCAAGGCGGTGTTGGCCGCGGTCATCATCATGGCGGTCATTGGCCTGATTAACTTCAGGGCGGTGAAGCACGCCTGGCGCGCCAGCAAGCATGATGGTATTGCCTCCGTCGTAACCTTCCTCGCCACCCTGGGTTTTGCCCCGCACCTGGATCAGGGGATCATGGTCGGTGCCGGGCTTTCGATTCTGCTCTATCTCTACCGTACCATGAGCCCCCGCGTTGCCCACCTTGGTCGTTATGAGGACGGCACGTTGCGGGACCTCGCGGTTCACCCGGACCTTCCTACCGATGAGAAGATCATCGTCATCCGTTTCGACGGCTCACTCTACTTTGCCAACGTCTCCTTCTTCGAGGACACCATTTTGGCGGCGGTTGCTGACAAGCCCAATGCCAAATATATTCTGGTGGTGGGTGATGGCATTAATCAGCTCGACGCCTCCGGTGAAGAGGTGTTGCACCACCTCAACCAGCGCCTTAAGGATCATGACATCACGCTGGTGCTCAGTGGGCTTAAGCGGCAGGTATTGCACGTAATGCGTCAGACTCTGTTGTTCGAGCATATCGGTCAGGAGAATATCTTTGCCACCGAGGATATGGCGCTTTCTGATATCTACAAGCGCATGGGTGGAGAGGGCGAGTTCTGTCCATTAATCCCCGGTAACGCCAGACCAGTGGCTGAGGTCCAGGCGTAACACCCCTGCACAACTCGACGGGTAAAATTGAAATAAAAATGTCAGACTGATAGAGAAAAGAATGTAACTGACTTGTCGATAGATCTAAGTCCGCGCACCGTTTATGGTTGGCGGACTTTTTTATCACTGCGGCTTGATAATGGGGAACGTTAAATAATGACAGTTCGACTCTATTCATCTCCTACCTGGATACGGTAAAAGGGCGTAATGAAAACACCAAAACAAATTCAGCCGCTGGTTGACGACGGCTTGGTAGATGAAGTTATCCGCCCGCTAATGAGCGGCAAGGAGGCCGCTGTCTACCTGGTACGTTGTGGTAACGAGATCCGCTGCGCCAAGGTCTACAAGGAGGCCGATAAACGTAGCTTTAAACAGGCCGTGCAATACCAGGAAGGGCGCAAGGTGCGTAACAGCCGTCGTGCCCGTGCGATGGAGAAGGGCTCCAAGTTTGGTCGTAGCGAGCAGGAGGCAGCCTGGCAAAATACCGAGGTGGATGCACTCTATCGGCTCGCTGATGCCGGTGTGCGCGTCCCTAAACCCTATGGCTGTTTTGACGGTGTGTTGCTGATGGAGTTGATCAGCGGTGATGACGGGCAGCCCGCTCCGCGCCTCAACGATGTTTCCATGTCCGCCGAGCAGGCGCTGGAAGATCATGCCCTAGTAATGCAATACATTGTGCGCATGCTCTGTGTCGGGCTGGTACACGGTGACCTCTCAGAATTTAATGTGCTGGTGGATGAATACGGTCCGGTGATCATCGACCTGCCGCAGGTGGTCGATGCCGCCGGCAATAACAATGCGCAGTGGATGCTAGAGCGCGATGTCAACAACATGACCACCTACTACGCCCAGTACGCTCCAGAATTGATGCAAACCAACTATGCCAAAGAGATCTGGGCGCTCTATGAAAATGGCGAGCTTACCCCGGATGTTGAGTTAACGGGCCAGTTTGCTGAGAGTGAAGAGGCCGCCGATGTTGATGTGGTAATGCAGGAGATAAAGGCCGCCTTTGCCGAAGAGCAGGAGCGGCAGCGGCGGATGCGTGAGGCGGAGGAGGATTAATCTGAAATAAGGTGGTTCCGGTTAGCGTAGCGTAATCAGAGGACTTTGCTACATGCCTACGATGACGCTGCGCTAATCATACCTACGGGCTAATGTTCTCCCATGAAGGTTAGGGGAAGAGTCTTGTATCAGCTCCTTGGCTGCCACACAGCTGGAATCTGCTAGATTCAACGAGATGAATGTATGATCGCATTCACAAAATGTCGGTTTCCCAGTGGAAGTAAAATAGAGAGAGGTTAGGCTACGCCTCTACATTATTTTGTATCAGGTGGAGTTGTGAAAGAGAGTGAACCACAAATAGTTTCAGATGAGAAACGCATAACACACTGGATGGGCCAGGGAGCTGCATTTGTTGCCAGATTACTGAAACTTTTGCGGCAACATCTGCTGCCCGGAGTTAAGCGCTGGCTGGTCATGATCTTTAATGCGATACGACAATGGGTGTTACCTGCTGTTGGCACGGGTTCTAGTCGTCTTAAGGGTGAGATAGTTAAGATTCATCGCCAGCAAAACTGGATTCATCGCTGTCGTACCACGTTCAGCGGCAATGCGGCTGGTCTGGGTGTGGCGATGCTTTCGACCAAATTGGTTGAGAGTTTGGTGGAGACACGTGAGGCATCTAACCTCTGGGGCTTGCTGGCCGATCGGCCACTGGTAAGCGAGCGTACCTTCGAGATATTGAGTTTTAGTGCGGAATATATTTTTGCGCTAATCGTCTTCTCCGTTACCGAATACTATATTGGCGAATATCAACGCAAAAAGAGCGAAGGCCTGGAGACTGCCGCAGTGGTTAGTAATGATGAAAGGGAGGGGTGATTTTTCGTCATAATTAAAAAAAGCGGGCAATGCCCGCTTTTTTTAAAGTGCTGATATAAATATTACAGTCTTTCTATCTTCGCCTTCTGCTCCAGCAGTGAGGCCAGCGAGGATTTGGCGTCCGCCAGTTTATCGCGCTCCTTCTGCACTACCGCCTCGGGGGCCTTGCCGACGAATTTCTCGTTATTCAGCTTGCCCTCGGTGCGTTTGACTTCGCCTTCCAGTCGGTCGATCTCTTTGCCAAGGCGCGCCAGTTCGGCGTTCTTGTCGATGAGACCGGCCATCGGTACCAGCAGCTTCATCTCGCCGACCAGGGAGGTGGCGGCATCGGGACCCTCTTCACCCTCGGCCAGCCAGGTGATGGTCTCGGTCTTGGCCAGTGACTTGATGAAGACTTCGTTGGCGTCGAGCCACGCCATGTCCTGGGCCGAACCATTTTGTAGCAGGATCGGCAGCGCCTTGCTCGGCGGGATGTTCATGCCGGAGCGGATCTTGCGGATGCCGACAATGAACTCCATCACCCACGCCATCTCGGCCTCGGCCTTTTCGTCGATCTTCGACTCATCGGCCTCGGGGTAGGGTTGCAGCATAATGGTATCGCCACCCACTCCAGCGAGCGGGGCGATCTTCTGCCAGATCTCCTCGGTGATGTAGGGGATGATCGGGTGGGCGAGGCGCAGGATGGTCTCCAGCACGCGCACCAGGGTGCGGCGGCTGCCGCGCTTCTCGGCCTCGGCACTGCTGTCGCTATAAAGTACCGGCTTGGAGAGCTCCAGATACCAGGCACAGTACTCGTCCCAGGTGAATTCGTAGATGGCGTTGGCGGCCAGATCGAAGCGGTAGCCTTCGATGGCCTTAACTACCGTCTTTTCGGTCTGTTGCAGGCGCGAGATGATCCACTTGTCGGCAGGACTCAGCTCAACCGTTGAACCGTCCTGACCACAGTCCTTATCCTCGGTCTGCATCAACACGTAGTTGGTGGCGTTCCACAGCTTGTTGCAGAAGTTGCGGTAGCCCTCGACACGACCTAAATCAAAACTGATGTCGCGACCGGTGGAGGCGAGCGAGGCAAAGGTGAAACGTAGCGCATCGGTGCCGAAGGCGGGGATGCCGTCGGGGAATTCGGCGCGGGTCTGCTTTTCGATCTTCTTCGCCAGCTCCGGCTGCATCATGTTGGCGGTACGCTTGGCGACCAGCGCCTCAAGCTCGATGCCGTCGATGAGATCAATCGGGTCGAGTACATTGCCCTTGGACTTGGACATCTTGTGGCCGTGCGAGTCGCGTACCAGGCCGTGGATGTAGATGTCCTTGAAGGGGATCTGGCCGCCCATGAACTTCTTGCCGAACATGATCATGCGGGCGACCCAGAAGAAGATGATGTCGAAGCCGGTGACCAGTACGCTGGTCGGGTAGAAGGTGTTTACGCGCTCATTCTCTTCCGGCCAACCCAAAGTGGAGAAGGGCCACAGCGCGGAGGAGAACCAGGTATCGAGCACATCCTCGTCCTGCCTCAGGGTGATCTCGGCACCAAGGGTGTGCTTCTCCCGCACCTCGGCCTCATCGCGACCGACATAGACATTGCCCTGCTCGTCGTACCAAGCTGGGATGCGGTGGCCCCACCAGATCTGGCGGCTGATGCACCAGTCCTGAATATTCTCCAGCCACTGGAAGTAGGTGTTCTCCCAGTTCTTCGGGGTGAAGTTGATGTCGCCGCCGCGCACCGCATCAATGGCAGGCTGGGTGATCTCGGCCTTACCGCCGGGGCGGCCATCTTCCTGCACCTCGCGGGTCAGGTCTACAAACCACTGATCGGTGAGGTAGGGCTCGATGACGGTGCCGGAGCGGTCACCGCGCGGCACCATCAGCTTGTGGTCGTCGATCTGCTCCAGCAGCTCCAGTGCCTTGAGGTCGTGCACGATCTCATCACGTGCCTCGTAACGTTCTTTACCGCGATACTTCTCCGGGGCCTCATCATTGATGTGGGCGTCGACGGTGAAGATGTTGTACATCGGCAGGTTGTGACGTTGCCCCATCTGGTAGTCGTTAAAGTCGTGGGCCGGGGTGATCTTTACACAGCCGGTACCGAACTCGGGGTCGACGTAGTCGTCGGCGATGATCGGGATCTCGCGACCCACCAGTGGCAGGGTGATGGTCTTACCGACCATCGCCTTATAACGTTCATCTTCGGGGTGTACCGCCACCGCCGAGTCACCGAGCATGGTCTCGGGACGGGTGGTGGCGACCACCAGATGACCGCTGCCATCGGTCAGTGGATAGCGGAAGTGCCAGAGGTGGCCCTGCTCCTCTTCTGAAATAACTTCCAGATCCGAGACGGCGGTGTGCAACACCGGATCCCAGTTGACCAGTCGCTTGCCGCGATAGATCAGCCCCTCCTCGTGCAGGCGCACAAAGACCTCCTTCACCGCCTCGTTCAGCCCCTCGTCCATGGTGAAGCGCTCATGGCTCCAGTCCAGCGAGGAGCCGAGACGGCGCAGCTGGCGGGTGATGTTGCCGCCGGACTCCTTCTTCCACTCCCAAATGCGCTCGATAAAGGCATCGCGCCCCAGGTCGTGGCGGGTCTTGCCCTCGGCCCCCAGCTGGCGCTCCACCACCATCTGGGTGGCGATACCGGCGTGGTCGGTGCCCGGCTGCCACAGGGTGTTGTCGCCCTTCATGCGGTGGTAACGCACCAGGGTATCCATCACGGTGTTGTTAAAGCCGTGGCCCATGTGCAGGTTGCCGGTGACGTTGGGTGGCGGGATCATGATGCAGTAGCTCTGCTCCCCTTTGCCGGAGGGCTTGAAGTAGCCGTTCTCTTCCCAGGTCTGGTACCAGCGTTGTTCGATAGCGTGCGGGGTGTAGGTCTTGTCCATGGTCGGGCAGTCTGCTCTGTCTTTCAGTTGGATGGCTCGAAAGAGCGGGATTATAGCGCAATAGCGGGGTGTTTGGCCCAGTGAAATCGGGCCGATGATGCGGGGGGTCAGGATTTTGTATAGGTGGAGAGAGGCAGCAGTTTTTGCAACTCGCCCATTACCTCTTTTTCCAGATCGGTTTTAATGTGTTCCAGTTTGCGGCTGACGATAAGGTCAACCAGCTGCTGCATCTCATCAAGGCTCATCACCTCTTCAGTGCCGGACACACGGTCAGTGGCGACTTCGTCGAGCACCGGAATGGTCTCGTCGGTGTTAAATACCTCCTCCAGTACCGGGATGGCTCCATCGTGACTGACGATCTCGTCGAGTACGGGGAGAGTTTCATCATGGCTGGTGGTGGCTACCCCCTCATCCAACACGGGCGGCTTGGCCTTCGCAACTTCCGCTGGGCGTTTGGCCGCGGCTACGGCGGCAAAATACTCCTCAACCGTGGTGGCCTTGTCGGTTGAGGGGGGGTGCCTCTGCTCTTCCTCGGCCACCTCCCGTAGCAGCTCGTCACCCGCTTCTTCGTTCTGCTCCTCGACGAGGTAGACTTCATCCATAAGGGGGATAGCTTCATCGTCGTCGAGCAGTTCGAGTTCATCAACAGTGTCCTCTGTTGGCTGTAGCTCGGTCTGTTGATGCAGATAATCTTCGATGCCCATACCGGCACTTTCGGCCTGTTGCTTGAGCTGAAGATAGTCCTCTACTGAACTGATTTCGTTAACTGAGGTGTAGGGGATAACGCTTTCGTGCCCCTCGTCGAGCAGTGCCTTGAGCGAGTCGAGCTCGCCCAGTAACTCACCGGGTGAGTGTGGTTCGGTGAAACGGTTGTCGTTGTCGCTCATTTATCGCTGTCCGGCACTAATGCTGTGGTTCTCCAGAGGATAACCGCGATCACGGTAGAAGCGAAATCGCTGCCGCCCCTGCTGGCGGGTCTGTTCATCCTGATCCACCAGGTCGGCCACCCGCTCGAAGCGGCTGAAAAAGAGCGGCACCTCGGGGGCGAGATTGATCAGTACCTGGTCGTGATGCCGGGGTTCATCACCATGGCCGATGTGGATCGCCACCGTCTCGTCGCTGTCGTCGCTATCCAGTGCGTGTGGGATGAAGCTGCCGAGGCGAAAGGTCCACAGCAACTCGTCCAGGCGCTGACTCTGCTCGGCACCCCCGGTGTGGATATAGACCCGGTTGCCCTGCTGCCAGGCCTTTTCGGCAAGGCGGCAGGCGAAGCGCTGGCGCGCCTCGTGGTGGTGTTGCTCCAGAACGTAAAAATCTACTTTGGTCATGGCTAGAGACTTAGTTGCCCTTAGCCCTGTCGATGAGATACTGGGTCAGTAGCGGTACCGGGCGACCGGTGGCCCCCTTATCATTGCCACTCTTCCAGGCGGTGCCGGCAATATCGAGGTGGGCCCAGGTGAAATCCTTGGTGTAGCGGCTGAGGAAGCAGGCGGCGGTAATGGTACCCGCCTCCTTGCCACCGATGTTGGCCATGTCGGCAAAGGGGCTCTTCAGCTGCTCATTGTACTCATCCCACAGCGGCAGTTGCCAGGCACGGTCGCCCGACTTCTGGCCCGCCTCCAGCAGTTTGGCGGCCAGCGCCTCGTTGTTGCTGAGCAGTCCCGCGGCATGGCTGCCGAGGGCGACAACGCAGGCACCGGTGAGGGTGGCGATGTCGATCACCACCGCCGGGTCGAACTTCTTCGAGTAGGTAAGGGCGTCGCAGAGGATCAGGCGTCCCTCGGCATCGGTGTTGAGGATCTCGATGGTCTGGCCCGACATCGAGGTCACAATATCCCCCGGCTTGTTGGCATCGCCGTCCGGCAGATTCTCCGAGCTGGGCACTACGCCGACCACGTTGATCGGCAGTTCCATCTCGGCGATCGCTTTCATCGTGCCGAAGACACTGGCCCCGCCGCACATGTCGTACTTCATCTCATCCATACCGGGGGAGGGCTTGATGGAGATACCCCCGGCATCGAAGGTGAGCCCCTTGCCGACCAGTACCACCGGCTTCTGCTTGCTTTTTACGGTGCTGCCCTTGTACTCCATGACGATGAGCTTGGCGGGCTGGCGCGAGCCGCGTGAGACCGAGAGCAGGGAGCCCATGCCGAGCTTCTCCATCTGCCTCTCCTCGAGCACTGTGGTCTTGATGCTGGGGTAGCTGCGTCCCAACTCCTTTGCCTGGTCGGCCAGGTAGGTGGGGGTGGCAATGTTACCCGGCAGATTAGAGAGGTCTTTGGAGAGATCCATACCGGCGATAAGCGCGCGCCCCTGTAGTATCCCCAGCTTCACCAGCGCCCCTTCGGCACGACTGTTATAGGGGAAGTTGACCTTGCGTAGTGACGGCTTATCTTCCGGCTGCTTGCTCTTCATCTGCTCAAAGCGGTAGCTGGCCTGGCCGAAGGCCTCGATGCTCTGGCGTACCTTCCAGTCCAGTTCCCTGTCGGCTAGCGGCAGCTCGGCCAGGGTGCAGAGGGCATCCTTCGCGTTGCTGGCGATCACCGCCTTGGCGGCGGCATCACTTAGTTTGCGGTAGTTGCGGTCATTCAGCTCCTTCTCCTTGCCGCAGCCGATCAGCAGCAGGCGCTGGCAGGCGAGACCATCGGGGTGGTGCAGCATCAGGGTCTGGCCTAGCTTACCCTTGAGATCGCCCCCCTTAAGCACCTTTTTGATCAGGCCGCCACAGGCCTCATCGGCCTGGGCCGCGCCGGGGGTGAGTTTGTTGCCCTCATAGATACCAAGGATGAGGCAGGCGCTGGAGGATTGTCCGGGGGTAGCGGTGCTGGCGATGAACTCCATTATGACTCCTAGATGACGGCAGGTGTTTTGTCGCATAGTGCGATAGCGTAGACTTAACAGTTAACCGATTTTATACCGATGTCGAGGTGATTGTGCAGGGTTTTTCTTTTTCCCTACTGTTAGCAGGTAATGTTTACGCATGATTATTGAGCGTTATCTGCGCCGTGAGATCGCCCTGACCTTTTTCGCCGTCAGCCTGCTGCTGGTGGTGATGTTTTTTAGCGGCACCTTTATTCGTCTGCTCACCGAGACGCTGGAGGGCGACTACCCTGCGCGCATCCTCTTCTCGCTGTTCGCCCTGAAGGGGGTCGGCAATATCGTCTTTATTCTCCCCTTCGCCTTTTTCATCGCGGTATTACTGACCTTCAGCCGACTCTATAAGGATAACGAGATCGTCGTCCTTAATGCCTGTGGTGCGGGGCCGGGCCGGCTCTTCTCCAGCGTTGGCATGCTGGCGCTGGTGGTGGCGCTGGTGGTGGGGTATCTGACCCTGTTCTTCACCCCCTGGGCCGAGAATAAAAGCTCGCAGCTACTTGATGAGGCCGGGGCGCGGCAGGAGATCGCGGGTATTGTGCCGGGGCGTTTCAACAGCTTTGGCGCGGATAGCCCCACCATCTATGTCGAGCGTTACGATGCGAAGAAAAAGCGGCTTTATGGCCTGTTTGTACAGGGTCGAGGCGAGCAGGAGAACAAGCAGTATGTGTTGCGCGCCGCCACCGCGTATGAGCGTACCGATAAAAAAAGCGGCAGCCGTTTTCTGGTGCTGGAGGACGGTTATCGCTATGAGGGCGTGCGTGGTCAGCGTGACTACAGCATCACCCGTTTTGCCGAGCACGGTATTCGTATTCGCGATCAGGAGGTGGTGCCCTCCAGTCGGCCCCGTTATGCCATCGCCAGTGCCACTTTGTGGCGCTCCGATGACAGTGGTGATATCGCCGAGCTGCATCGGCGTCTGGCGGTGCCTGTCACCACACTGTTGCTGGCCCTGCTGGCGGTACCCCTGAGCAAAAGTTCGCCACGGCGCGGGCGTTATGCCGGTCTGTTTTTCGGCATCCTCCTCTATGTGGTCTATAACAACCTGATTACCGTAGGGCTCTCCTCGCTGGGCAAGGGCGAGGTGCCCGCCATCCTTGGGGTGTGGTGGGTACACCTGCTGGCGTTCGCCCTGCTGGGCTGGCTGGTATGGTCGCAGCAGCGGGTGCGTGGACCCCGTCGCACGGCTGAAGGCAAGGGCACATGAAGATAGTCGAACGCTATATTGGGCGCACCCTGCTGAGTCATGTGGCGATGGTATTGCTGGTGTTGCTGGCCCTCTATTTTTTCAGCACCCTGATGTCGGAGATGGGCAATGTAGGCAAGGGGCGCTACACCTCGGTCGATGCGGTGTTCTACAGCCTGATGCTGATGCCGCGTCAGGCCTACGAGCTGTTTCCGTTGGTGGCGCTGGTCGGCACCATTCTGGGGATAGGCTCACTGGCGAGCAGCAACGAGTTGACGGTGCTGCGTGCCGCCGGGGTGTCGATTAAACGTCTGTCCATGGTGGTGATGAAGACCGGCTTTGTGTTGATCCTGTTTGTGGTTCTGATGGGGGAGACCTTTGCCCCCTATCTGGAAAAACAGGCCCACGCGAAGCGCCTTTCAGCCTTTGCCGAGAGTGTTAGCCTGAATGCCAGTGATGGTCTGTGGGCGCGTGACGGTAAGGACTTCATTAATATTAATCGCCTCCTCCCCGGTGGCCGCGCCAGTGGAATCAGCCGTTACCGTTTTGACGGCTTGCAGCTGATTGCCATCGATTATGCGCCGCAGGGCGAGTTTGAGGATGACGGATGGCAGGTTCGCCAGGTAACTCGAACCCTGCTCACGGAGAGTCGGGTGGAGCTCCAGCAGGTGGAGCAGGAGCACTGGCCCAGCACCCTTACTCCGGAAGTGGTCAATGTGGCGACCATGCCGCCGGAGAATCTGGCGCTGTGGGAGCTGTTCGAGTTTGTCGATTACCTGCACGACAATGGCCTGGCGGCGCAACGCTACGAGACGGCGATGTGGGTACGGCTGTTCACCCCGCTGGCCACCGGCGGCATGATCCTGCTGGCGCTGCCCTTTGTCTTCGGTTCGTTACGTTCCGTGACGATTGGTCAGCGGGTCATGATTGGAAGCCTGCTCGGGGTCGGCTTCTATCTGGTAAACGGCATGTTTTCACGACTCGGCCTGATCTTCGATATTACACCGCTGATCAGTGCCGGTGCGCCGACGCTGCTGGTCTACCTGATCTGGTTTCAGTTAATGCGGCGTGTACACTGATGGCACGGATGATAGGGGGAGACAAATAAGGTGAGGCGTTGGTTATTGTCAGGATTTTGCCTGTGGTCCATCTGGTTAAGTGCCGGTGAAGAGCCCCTCGCCGAGGCGCTAGAAAAAGCCCCCATCCCGCTGGTCGTGCCGCCGCAGAGTGAGCTGCTACCCGCGCCGCAAATAGCAGCGCCAGAACCTGTGGTCGCTGCCGATGTCTTTCCCCCCTACGCGGTGAAGTATGAGGTGAACTACAACGGTATTAAGGTTGGCGAGATGACGCAGCAGCTCACCGCCAGCACCAACGGACGGCAGACCCTGCAGACCGTGGCCTATACCACCGGTCTGGTCTCCTGGCTGAAGAGCGACAAGGTTACCGAGCGCAGTATCTGGCACGACGAGGGTGGAGCCTTGATGCCGCTCAGTTACACCTATCGTTACAGCGGCAACAATAAGGAGGCCTTCGAGCGGCTCGATTTTGACTGGCAGACGGGGATTGTGAAATCGTTGCGCGACGGTAAGGTTACCGAGCTGGCGGTGGAGGCGGGCACCTTTGATAAGCACATGTATCAACTGCCGTTGCGACGCGATCTGGCAAAAGGGCTACGCCAGCTGCGTTACCCGGTGGCTGACCGCGGCAAGCTGGAACAGTATGAATTTGAGGTGCTGGCCGAGGAGCCCGTAGAAACCGGGAGCCTGGGTAAAGTTAACTGCCTCAAGTTACAGAAGGGCACCACCTTTATCTGGGTGGCGCAGAAGTTCGACTACCTGCCGGTTAAGATCGAAAAGGATGAGGACGGCAGTACCGTCAGCAGTGAACTCATCGAATTTAACCGGCGTTAAATCTCCCCCGCTATTTGCGCGCCTGCTCCTTGGGCAGTACCACCAGCTCGGTCATCGAATAGCGGTCATGCCAGGTCAGTTTCTCCTTATCGAACAGCGACCAGATGAACCCCATGCCAAGGGCCAGCCAGGAGACGATGGCGACGAGAAAACGCAGCAGTGCCTGCCACAGGGTAATCGGGCCACCGCCACGGCGTTGTATGCGAATCCGCCAAACACGCATCCCCAGAGTCTGACCGCCATGTAGCCAGAACCAGGCGAAGAAGCCGAAGCTGGCGAGCACAATGAGGATGGTGCGGATAAGATCCGGAGTGGTCGAGGCCTCTTCAGCGCCGCTGATCGCCAGGTGCAGGGCGCTGCTGATAAATAGTAGCGCCAGCAACAGCATGCCGTCGTAGAGGATCGCGGCCAGGCGGCGCATCAGGCCACAGTGGGGGAGGTTCTGTTCAGACATAGTCGGTATCGCATCATGATTGGGGCGCGGCATTATAGCATTGGTGGCCTTTCCTGCATCTTGGCGGTTTATGTTGTGGCCCGCTTCCAGTAAAATTGCCGGCTCACTTAACAACCTTATTAGGTCGCCTCAGATGCTGGTACTGCGTGGTAGCCCCGCCCTCTCTCCCTTCCGTCTCGATAAGCTGATGGCGCGTGCCGCCGACAGCGCCCCCGAGCTTAAGCATCTTTACGCCGAGTATCTGCACTTCGCCGAGAGCGAACGTGAGCTGAGTGCCGACGAGCAGGCGACGCTGGCGAAGATCCTCACCTACGGCCCCAGCATCCAGGGCGAAGAGCCCGAGGGCACGCTGCTGCTGGTGATCCCGCGCATCGGCACCATCTCCCCCTGGGCCTCGAAGGCGACCGACATCGCCCACAACTGTGGCCTTGAGTCGGTTAAACGACTGGAGCGCGGTGTCGCCTACTATGCCACCGGTGAGAACGGCGCACCGCTCTCCGACCATGGCCGGGCGCAGCTGGCGGCATTGATCCACGACCGCATGATCGAGCAGGTGCTCGATGGGGTGGAGGAGGCCGAGGGGCTGTTCGCCACTCATGAGCCCGCGCCGCTGCGCACCGTCGATGTGCTGGGTGGCGGCAAGGCGGAGCTGGAGCGCGCCAATAGCGAGTGGGGCCTGGCACTGGCGAGCGATGAAATCGACTATCTGGTGGAGAACTTTATCGCCCTGGGGCGTAACCCCTCCGATGCCGAGCTGATGATGTTCGCCCAGGCCAACTCGGAGCACTGCCGCCACAAGATCTTTAACGCCGACTGGATCATCGACGGTAAGGAGCAGCCGAAGTCGCTGTTCGCCATGATCCGTAACACCCACCAGAAGAACCCCGGCAAGACCCTCTCCGTCTATAAGGACAACTCGGCGGTCACCTCCGGGCCGGTGGCAGGTCGCTTCTTTCCCGCGCCGGGCTCGGCTGAATACAGCTACAACAAGGAGGAGATGGCGATCCTGATGAAGGTGGAGACCCACAACCACCCCACCGCCATCTCCCCCTTCCCCGGCGCTGCTACCGGCTCCGGTGGTGAGATCCGCGATGAGGGGGCAACCGGCCGTGGCTCCAAGCCGAAGGCGGGGCTGGCCGGTTTCTCGGTCTCCAACCTCAAGATCCCCGGCTTCGAGCAGCCGTGGGAGACCGATTACGGCAAGCCGGGTCGTATCGTCTCCGCCCTCGACATCATGATCGACGGCCCGCTCGGAGGGGCCGCCTTTAATAATGAGTTTGGTCGCCCGGCGATCAACGGCTACTTCCGTACCTTCGAGGAGAAGGTGCCCGGCCCCGAGGGGGATGAGGTGCGCGGTTATCACAAGCCGATCATGCTGGCAGGTGGTCTTGGCAACATCCGTGTCGAACACGTGGAGAAGGACATCATCCCGCCCGGTGCGCAGCTGGTGGTGCTTGGCGGGCCTGCGATGCTGATCGGTCTGGGTGGCGGTGCCGCCTCCTCGATGGCCTCGGGCCAGTCGACCGAGAACCTCGATTTTGCCTCGGTACAGCGTGGCAACCCGGAGATGGAGCGCCGCTGTCAGGAGGTGATCGACCGCTGCTGGCAGCTGGGTGATGCCAATCCGATTGTTTCTATCCATGATGTCGGTGCCGGTGGCCTCTCCAACGCCATGCCGGAGCTGGTGAACGACGCCGGTCGCGGCGGCAGGTTCGAGCTGCGCGCCATCCCCAACGATGAGCCGGGTATGGCACCGATGGAGATCTGGTGTAACGAGTCGCAGGAGCGTTACGTGCTGGCCATCAAGCCGGAGGATATGGAGCGCTTTGTCGCGATCTGTGAGCGTGAGCGCGCCCTCTACGCGGTGATCGGTGAGGCGACCGCCGAGCAGACGCTGATCCTGGGCGACGGCCACTTTGAAAATAACCCCATCGAGATGCCGCTCGAGGTGCTGCTCGGCAAGCCGCCGAAGATGCTGCGCGATGTACAGCACAAGCCGTTCCAGAAAAAAGATTTTGATACCCGTCAGGTCGACATCAAAGAGGCGGCCTACCGCCTGATGCAGCTGCCGACCATCGCCGACAAGACCTTCCTCATTACCATCGGTGATCGCAGTGTTACCGGTCTGGTCAATCGCGACCAGATGGTTGGCCCGTGGCAGGTGCCGGTGGCCGACTGTGCCGTTACCGCCTCGTCTTACGACAGCTATGCCGGTGAGGCGATGGCCATTGGCGAGCGCACCCCGGTGGCGCTGGTCGACCACGCCGCCTCGGCACGCATGGCGGTAGGCGAGTCGCTGACCAACCTGGCCGCGGCCAGGGTGGATGAGATTTCAGATATCGTCCTCTCCGCCAACTGGATGGCCCCGGCGGGTCACCCCGGTGAGGATGCCGGTCTTTATGAGGCGGTCAAGGCGGTGGGCGAAGAGCTCTGTCCGGCGCTGGGGATCTGCATCCCGGTGGGTAAGGACTCGATGTCGATGAAGACGGTGTGGAACGCCGAGGGTGATCAAGGCGAAGAGAAATCGGTGACCGCTCCGCTGTCGCTGATCATCACCGCCTTCGCCCCGGTCTCCGATGTGCGCAAGACCCTCACCCCGGAGCTGCGCAGCGACAAGGGCGACAGCGACCTTATCTATATTGACCTTGGCAAGGGCAGAAACCGCCTCGGTGGCTCCTGTCTGGCACAGGTCTACAAGCAGGTGGGCCACCACGCCCCTGATCTGGATGATGCGGAGTTGATGAAAAACTTTTTTGCCGCGATTCAGTCGCTCAGCGCCGAGCGCAAGATCATGGCCTACCACGACCGTGCAGATGGTGGTCTCTTCACCACCCTGGCGGAGATGGCCTTTGCCGGTCACACCGGCATCGATGTCGACATCAGCGAGCTTGAGGGCGACATCATCGCCAGCCTCTTCAGCGAGGAGCTGGGTGCGGTGATTCAGGTGCATCACCTGGATACCGAAGAGGTGTTGTCGGTGCTGCGTGAGTATGAACTGGGTCACCACAGCTTTGTCATCGGCTCGCTTAACGATAATGACCGCATCCTCATCAAACGTGAGGAACGTACGCTGCTGGATGAGTCGCGTATCGACCTGCAACGTGCCTGGTCGGCCACCACCCATAAGATGCAAAGCCTGCGTGATAATCCCGAGTGCGCGCAGGAGGAGTACGACCGCATCCTTGATGGTGATGATCCGGGTCTGCGTGCAGAGCTTAGCTATGACATTGATGACAATGTCGCCGCGCCGTTTATCAACAAGGGCGAGCGGCCGCGCATGGCGGTGTTGCGAGAGCAGGGCGTAAACGGCCAGATTGAAATGGCTGCCGCCTTTGACCGCGCCGGTTTTGCCGCGGTCGATGTCCACATGAGCGATGTCATCGCCGGTCGCGTCTCGTTGAAAGATTTCAACGGTCTGGTCGCCTGCGGCGGTTTCTCCTACGGCGACGTGCTCGGTGCCGGTGAGGGATGGGCCAAGTCGATCCTCTTCAACCCGCGTGCCCGTGATGAGTTCGAGGCCTTCTTCACTCGTGAAGACAGCTTCGGCCTCGGCGTCTGTAACGGCTGTCAGATGATGTCCAATCTGCACGACCTCATTCCCGGTGCTGATGCCTGGCCGCACTTTGTGCGCAACAACTCCGAGCAGTTCGAGGCGCGCGTCTCGATGGTCGAGGTGCTGAAGTCACCCTCTATATTCCTGCAGGGGATGGAAGGCTCGAAGATGCCGATCGCCGTAGCCCACGGTGAGGGACGTGCCGAGTTTCGTGAAGGGCACGAGCCAAGCGAGGTGTTGCGCAAACACCTTGCCGCGCTACGTTATGTCGACAACTACGGCGACCCCACCGAGGTCTACCCGGCCAACCCCAACGGCTCACCATTGGGGATCGGTGGTCTCACCACCAACGATGGTCGCTTCACCATCATGATGCCGCACCCCGAGCGGGTGTTCCGCGCCGTGTCGCACTCCTGGCACCCCGATGAGTGGGGCGAGGATGGCCCATGGATGCGCATGTTCCGCAACGCGCGGGTGTTCATCGGATAGATAATCAGCCGGGCAATGCCCGGCTTTTTTGTGGTTGCAGGGCTTAGGGTTTACCCCTATATTGGCTGGGTTAATAACAATAATTACAGCATAAATAACCAACCAAAAAAGTGAGGGAAGTACCATGGCTGAACTATTTTCTGATGAGTGGATGAAGTCTTTTGCCGAGCAGTGGAATGGTGAGCCGGAGCTCTCCGATGCACTGGCACAGATCGGTTTTAACTCCACCATCGGCTACGGTTTCGATGGGGATGAAGCACCTACCGGTGTGCTCGTTGTGGAGAATGGCAAGGCGACCAGCGCCGGTGCCTATAACGGCGAAGAGCTTAGCTGGGATCTGCGTGCGTCCTCAGACAACTGGGGCAAGTGGATGAGTAAGGGCATTGGCATGATGGGGCTGGGCGTTGCCTACACCACCCGCAAGCTCAAGTTCAACGTGGGTGACTATGCCGCGATGGTGAAAGACCCGCGCATGGCCGGCCCCTTCATCAAGAGCTTCTCGGTGATGGGTCAGGTCTGATCGACAGAAGTAGATGTGATAAAAAGGGGGAGTGCTTCGGCACTCCCCCTTTTTTATTGGTATTGGAATTATGAGAGAAGAGCTGGAACAGATCATTCGGGCGGCGGCACAGCAGGAGTTGTTACCGCGATTTAAGCAGGTCACACACAGCCTGAAAAGCGATGGCAGCATCGTCACCGAGGCCGACCTGGCGATGCAACAGCAGATGATTAAAGTGCTTGAACAGCACTGGCCGCAGATCCCGCTGCTGGGCGAAGAGATGAGCGCCGCAGAGCAGCAGCAACTATTCGATAATAACGAGGAGGGGCTGTGGCTACTCGACCCGCTGGATGGCACCAGTAACTACGCCGCCGGGATCCCTTACTTCTGCGTCTCGCTGGCGCTGATGAAACAGGGCGAGGTGGTGCTTGCTATCATTCACGACCCGCTACGCGATGAAACCTTTACCGCAGAAAAAGGCAAGGGGGCATGGCTCAATGGTGAGCCGTTAAGCGCACCCAGGTCAACACGACCACTGAAGCAGGGGATCGCCCTTATCGATCTCAAACGTCTCAGCCCCGAGCTTGCCGCTAAAGTCGCCTCACAACCGCCTTATAGTTCACAACGTAATCTTGGCTCTGGCGCGCTGGACTGGTGTTACGTTGCCACCGGCAGAGTCGATGTCTACCTGCATGGCGGACAGAAATTGTGGGACTATGCCGCGGGGCAGTTGATCCTGGCCGAGGCGGGGGGGTATGCGTCTACGTTGGAGGGTGAGGGGGTGTTGGTGAATAAGCTTAAGCAGAGGAGTGTGGTGGCCGCGGCGGATGAGGGGAATTATCGGGAGTGGTTGGGGTTTTGTGGAGGGTAGGTTTTTTGACCGTTGTAGTGAATTGAGGTGTGTTTTTACCCTTTGTCGGATATATGGATGGAGGGGAGATCGTCAGGTGACGGCCATAAGCGGTCTTTATGCTTGATAGACTACTTTGGCTGCAATCAGCCTAATAGCAGTCATTAACGGTGCCCTGATGATTTGTGGAAAAGCCCTATGTTTAATCAGATAAACTATGGCACTATCGGTAGTATTGAATAATAAAAGGTTGAGGGAACGACGCTAACCTACTGTTAACGCATGGAAATGCCGTCTTTTTACTACCCTCATTCATACGTGATAGGCCGCTTACGCAGTATTACCAATACTGAGTAAGCGATCTAATATACTGTTATGTTTAAAAATACAGCAAATATAGCATTGTTTTCATTTGCCATTGCAATGTCACCCCAGTGTTATGCAACCAACACATTAGACTGCACAGGCAGCCCATACAGTGTCATGATTCATGTTGGCTCTACCGAAAGCGGTGAAAATTTCTTAGCTGATGTAATGTTGTTCAAAGAAGGGTATCAAGATGCTGTGTCAATTTATTATAATAAAGACATCGTTATCACATCATTCTCATGGACAGGTGAAGCATCCGGAAACATGATCAATATATCAACCAAGCCCGCACAAGATGTTCAATTCTCACTTATTGCCAGCCAACATCAAGGCGCAATTATTGTGAATAATAAGGAGTTCCATATAACATGCTATTGGGAATTACCATAAACATAACAATGCACTCAAGCCGACCCGCCTCCGCGGCACAAATTTATGTGCTTAAATAGCACAAAATTCATGCCGCTACGGTGGTCGGCTTAGTTTGGCGTTAGCTGTAAAAGAGAATAAATTATTCAGCAGTAGTGAAAGCAGCATCAGATTCAAGGTCGTGCCATAAGGGTGGCTCACTGATCTACAGAGTTATCCTGAAGGTGCAACAAAGAAGAAAAAGGTGTAACGTCGGTAAAAGGAAGGGGAAAATGGAGAGTTCAGTGCAAGAACAGGCGCACAATCAAAATCAGTTAAGCCTGGTGGCCCGGAATGGTCATCCCACTTTTTATACGCCATCAGCTAACAAGGCGCTCAAACCGACCCGCTTCCGCAGCACAAATTTTGTGCAGAATCGCACAAAATCCGCACCGCTCCAGCGGTCGGTTTAGCTCGGCGTTAGCGTAATAAAATGGACATGAATGCCGTACTACTAAACGAAATTAATAGTGCCTTATGGTTGCTGGTGTATTTAGCTTCTGCGGCCATCACGTTGTATGTAATAAAAACAGTAATCCTTGTTGTTAAAGAATATAGGAAGTTGATGGGAAACAAATTCTATGAAACAGTCAATACCTTCTTTGAAGGTGGTGACTTCAACGAGGTAGTTAGACTGTGTGAAGAGCAAATACAGCAAAAACCAAAAGACGCTTATGGGTATTGGTTTATGGGCAAGGCTCAGTATGAACTAGGAAATCACGAGTCTGCGCTTTCAAACTTCAATAAGGCTGCCGAAATTCATCCCAGCTGGGTGAAAGAGTGGCTGCAGCCTTACTATGACAAAATAGAAAATGCCAAACAAAACGCTAACAAATAGTTCAAGCCGACCCACCTCCGCGGCACTTATTTTGTGCTGTGTAGCACAAAATCAAGCACCGCTACGGCGGTCGGCTTAACATGGCGTTATATTCTAAATGTTAGCGTCGGAGGATATGTCAATTAAAGTTATTTTATTGCTGTGCATTGTACTTTTCCACTCAGTAACACTTGCAGACTGTGGTTGTGAAGATCGGGTCTATATGGAGGTCACGTACAAAGACAGAAATGACGGAGTGATCAAGGTAGAGACTGTAATTGGGCAATGGTGGCCAATTCATTATTTGTCACAGCCATATTCCTCAGACCCTGTCAAAAACAAAATGATGTCTGAGTTAGAGTCAGAAGAACTTCTGATGAATAGAATCTCTGATGGAGACTCATATAAGGTTGTTAGAAAGCACGAGACACTTCCAATTAAAACAAAACTTAATGGTATTATCAGGTTCCCTTTTCTTATTATTCAAGGTGTAACTCTAAGTCACTCCAATGTTGAATCTATAATCAAAATAAGTGAAATAAAGATTGGCTGCACAGCATGGCGCAGGATAGTGTCAGCTGAATTAAAAGATTTATTATTGCTCCATCAGCCTGTAATTATTGAAGAGAGCGATGATCCTGCGGGTGGGGAATCTACATACTACAAGCTAAAGTATGATTTAGGTGATGAACCAACGATAATATATTTCTTTTACGGCTATGATGGCTGTGCATGATGTTGCGTGAATATAACAATGCACTCAAGCCGACCCGCCTCCGCGGCACAAATTTATGTGCTTAAATAGCACAAAATACATGCCGCTACGGCGGTCGGCTTAGTTTTGCGTTATAAGGCAAAACAATGAATCCTGTACATATAGTGGCGCTCATTGCGCGAGTCTTTGCTCTCCTGCTCTTTTTCTCTACAGCAAGAGAGATTTTCTCTGCTATATGGGTAATTGATGATCCCGTTCACACAAAAGACTTAATAGCACTTTACCTTACGTGTGCAGCCTCCATGGCAACAAGCGCACTATTCTGGTTCTTTCCAAGCACTATAGCCAAAAGAATCTATGCGCCACCAGAGGCAGAGGTATCGCACAAGTCCCTGCAATCAGATGAACTTTATATGCTTGGCATTATTTTGCTTGGCTTTTACTTTATCTACTATGCGGTAACAGATGCTATCTACTGGTCATCTCTTGTGTTTTTTAACTCCAGAGAGTTAATCGCCAGCCCAATAATGACTATCGAGAATAAAGCTGCAATGTTAGCCACCGCTGTAGAGTTCTGTGTTTCCTTATATTTAATACTTGGAGCTAGACGACTCACATCCATTCTTAGGGGTGCAACAAAGTGACGAACTTGCCTTATAACAATACGCTCAAACCGACCCACTTCCGCGGCACATGTTTTGTGCATAAATCGCACAAAACAAGCACCGCTCCAGCGGTCAGTTTAGCTCAGCGTTATGTCTGCTGATGAAGCTACTGCGGACTCCGTGAGGGTTACTGTCTAATGTCGCCTTTGGTCGCTGACGAGTCGTTAGCTCGTAGGGCGCAATAAACGAAGTGCATTGCGCCGCATGTGTCCCATCCAAACGGTGCAATGCCCTGCGGTTATTGCACCCTACATCATGATTCAGTCAGGTCTCGCACTATCCCCCAATAACAACCCTCAGGATCCAACAATGAAATGTTCAGCCTACATTGCAACCAGTGTCGATGGTTTTATCGCAAGAGAAGACGGTAGCATTGACTGGCTGGAATCGTCTGGTAACAAAGAGGCTGACATGGGTGAAAATGCCGATATGGGGTTTGATGATTTTATACGCTCTGTTGACTGTTTAATTATGGGGCGAAGCACCATGGAAGTGATTTCAGGCTTTCAACTAACCCCTGAGCAGTGGCCATATAAAGAGGCTCGAATCATTGCCCTTAGCAATACATTAAAAGAGCCTCCCGAGAACATGAAGGATAGGGTGGAGATCTATTCGGGCGACTTGCAAGCATTGATTACTCAGTTAGAGCAAGAAGGGTATAAGCATGCCTATATTGATGGGGGTAGGACTATTCAGGCGTTTTTAGAGCTGAAACTTATCAATGAAGTTACAATCACGCGAGTTCCTGTTCTATTGGGAAAAGGAAAGCCCTTATTTGGTGCGACCTCTTATGAAATTAAATTAGAGGAGGCAGAAGCTACGGCGTTTCCCAATGATTTTGTTAAAGTCCATTATAGGGTGAGTTACCCAGAACATTAATGCAGCTTAGTGTCAAGTTTGAACTGCGACAAATGTAGTCACTAACCATAGTAGCATTCCTCTGGCGTTCTGAAGTTAAGACGTTTACGTGGTCGACTGTTAAGCTTTTGAGCGATCACATCACATTGCTGCTGTGTTAAATCAG
>JBFFMJ010000011.1:0-106527 GCA_041554195.1 Thiohalomonadaceae bacterium | reverse complement strand
CAATATATACCTATCATTCGAGGTGAGCTGTTGATATGTCATAAGGTGAATTCACTTCTTGGCGGGAGAGAAAACACTTTATTATCATAGTTCGCCTCACCTTTTAAATAGGATGTCGCACTTAGTATATGAATTCGGGCATTCTAACAACCAGTTCAAGCCGACCGACGGAGCGGTGCTTGTTTTGTGCAAAAGGAAAAACAGCAATGACAAAAATGGTAACTTCTTTATGCATAGCGCTTTTGTTTCCTGCTCTTGGGTACGCTGGCTACACAAAAACACTAAACACAACGAATTTTACTATAACAATATCTCAACAGTGCCCAGAAGGGCATGTGACTTGTGAAACTGTAAAATACATTGGGTTATCTAAAAAGACAAGGCGCTCTATAGAGCTAAATGGAACAACCCTACATACAACATGCGCCGACGGAAGTCCCTGTCGATTTGTAGGGTATGTATTCGAAAATGGCAACATTACATATAAAGTCTTAGAACAAGGACTTTTGCAAGTTATTGAAAACGGGACAAACGTTCTTCTTGAAGAAAATGGCACATGGGACTAATGGCACATAACAAGGTGCTTCACCCACACTTCCGCGGCGCTTGGGTTAGCAAAGCGTTATATGTAAAAGAACATATGGAGAGGATTGCATCGTTGATTAATATCTATATTTCACTTGTCGTTGCCATATTCTCAGTCACAAGCATTGCGCATGCAAATAATGAATTAGACTTATTTATAGAAGGATGCCATTTGGATGACCCAATCCCGACTCCTGAAAAGTGGAATGCTCTTTTCATAACAAATAGCAATGAAGACACATTTGCGAAATCATTAAAAGTTGATCTGGTTCAATCAAAGAAAGTCGCAGGCGTTGATGATCTTTATGATCATTGTGTACACCTCAATCCAAAGGGTGTTGACGAAAAGAACTCAAAACCAACGATACTCATTAAAGGCCCAAGATTACGTGAGGGGGTTATTGATTCAGCAACAGTAACAAAAAACTCATTTAGAGAGCACGAGAATCATACTTTTGTTGGCGGCGTGGTTATTCCTGAAACTGACGAGAGTATAGAAATCAAGCTGGGTTCTAATAAGTACATTCTACGGCAAGTTACAAACCTTGATGATAACTTTGTCGGAAATAATCATATACTTACGCTGTCTCATAATGGTATTTCACAGGTTATTTTTGATAAACGTGGGAATTATGAAGGTGCAACAGGGTTTTACATAATATGGGCAGGTGACATAGATAATGACGATAAACTAGATCTAATACTCAACTTGCCAGAGAGTTATGCGTCGCCATATCACTTGAGAATGCTTTTGTCGTCGTATGCAACAAATGGACGCCTCGTAAAGGAGGTTGTTCAACGAGGATTTTCGTCACCATGAAGGCAATACATATAACACAATTCAACAAGGACATACCTCCGCGGCGAACATTTTGTGCAAAATCGCACAAAATGCAGGCCACTACGGTATGCCTGTTAATAGAACGTTGATGTCTGCTCCTGGGTGTTCTCCAGACTATATATCGACGATTACCTTAAGTCCCCTCCGGTCGCACACCAAACCACCTATTCTAACATTGACAATCAACGCGTTAGAAAGTCACTCCCGCACAAAACAATCCCACCCACCCCCTCTTTTCATGCTAGAGTGGTCAACACCTGCCATCTACCCCCAGGCAGTTCACCTGCTTCATAACAGAATATCCCGTGGTTCCACAGGACGAACGGCTTTCTCGATATTCAATACCTTAGTAAAGCATCATCAGGACAACACTAATTTAGCTCCGCAGGACTAAGTTACGCAGTTTGACCTGACATCCCAGATCCATTGAATCAGGAGCGAACACCATGAGCAAAGAACAAAAAAGTAATAAAGAGAATAAGAAAAAGCCCGCGATGACCGCTAAAGAGAAGAAGGCGGCAAAGAAGGATAAGAAACAGTCCGGTAGTTTTTTAGGCAATGAACACTAGCCTTAAAACTTCCACTCAAACGGCGAGTGGTACGAAGGCAAACCGCTCGCCATCAAACAAACCCTGGTCACTCAGCTTCAACGCAGGGATCACCAGCAGCGCCATAAACGACAGCGTCATATAGGGCGCTCGCAGCGTTGAGCCCAAAGACCGGGCGGCGCTATCCAGCTGCGAATAACTTTGTGCCACCTGCTCGGCAGGTTCAAGACTCATCAAACCGGCGACGGGCAGCGCCAGCCTCTGCACCGACTCCCCCTCACACAGCGCGATGCCGCCACCCGTTTCGACCAGTGCATTCACGGCGCGGGCGATCTCCTCGCGTGAACAGCCGACGGCGATAATATTGTGCGAGTCGTGCGCCACGGTGGAGGCCAGTGCGCCGCGCTTGAGGCCAAAGCCCTTCACAAAGGCCAGCGCCGGTTTGGTATCGGGCTGGTAGCGGTTGAGCACCATCAGTTGCAACATATCGCGTGACGGGTCAGCCTCAATGCTCTGCCCCACAATTTTCGGTTCCATCTGCAGTGCATTGGTCACCAGCTCACCGTCCATCGCCTCAATCACACGCACCGTTTCAGCAACGCTGGCCGGCACGCGTAATGCTTCACTATTTACAGGCGTCGCGCTAAAGCGGTTAATGGCATCGTCACGATGAGCCTTCAGCAGAGACTCCCCGCCCTCGGCCACTCTGGCGCCGCCGACAAAGGTAACCAGGGGTTCAAATTCACACAGGTCAGTAAACAGCACCGCATCCATCGGCTCGCCCAGTTTCAGGGTGCCGACCGGCAACCGGTAGTGGCGGATGGGATTGAGGCTGGCGCTGCGCAGCACATCAAAACGGTCATGGCCCAGCGCCACGGCACGGGCGGCCAGGTGATTGATGTGTCCGGCCAACAGGTCATCCGGGTGCTTGTCATCACTACAGAGCATGACCGACGCAGGGGATTCACTAATCAATGGATGCAATGCCGCAAAATTTCGTGCCGCCGACCCTTCGCGGATCTGCACCACCATACCGGCGGAGATCTTCTCCCGCGCCTCCTCGATGGTGTAACACTCATGGTCGGTGGTGATCCCCGCCTCAGCATACCGCCGGGCCGCATCACCCTTAATCCCCGGCGCATGACCATCCACCGGGTAGCCACGCTCATCAGCGAGCGCGAGTTTCGCCATCACCCCGGCATCACCAGCGAGTACCCCCGGAAAGTTCATCATCTCGGAGAGGGCGACCACCTGCGGCTCATCAAACAGCACAGCGATATCGGCCAGCTCAATACGCGCCCCGGCCGTCTCGAACGGGGTGGCAGGCACACAGGAGGGGGCACCGAAGAAGATCCTGCAGGGTGAGGCGGCGGCAGAGGCGAGCATAAATCGCACCCCATCAATACCCAGCACATTGGCGATCTCATGCGGGTCGGAGACCGTCGCTACCGTGCCGTGGCGTACCGCCTGGCGACCAAACTCCGCCGGGGTCAGCATTGAGCTTTCGATATGTACGTGGGCATCGACCAGACCGGGGGAGAGGGTGGGTGCATCAGCACGTTCCGGCCCCAGCGACTCAATCTTCGTGATGACGCCATCCTGCCAGACGACGCGCCCATAAAAGACGACGCGTTTTTCAATATCAACGAGGTTGGCGGTGATTTCACCGCTTTGCCGTTTTGCCATTTCCGTATCCATTACACACCCAATCGCTCACCGTTATCACCGACAAATAACCGCCGTTAATTCATCATCAGCCGCTGCATCAATTGCAGTGGCTGTTTATCCACCGCCTCGCCATCGTGGTAAAACAGCACCAGCTCAAACGGCCCCTGATCCAGGGCGCGCCGCGCCACATTGTCAGGGCTGATGGTGCTGCGCCCCAGCACCTTTTCGGTCGGCCACGACTGACCGGTATAACTCACATAGACAAGCTCGGAGCAGACGATCCTGTCGGTGCTCTCCACATCAAAATTAAAGTCATACTCCTTGCCGATCTGGCGTAGCGCCTGTAGCACGATCTCTCTGCGCTCCTGCGAACCAAGCCCACGCTGCCGCAACACCGCGGCATCATCGACATTAAGAAAATGGGGTAGCGCACTCATCGTCACGCCACTGCGCAGCGCCTCGACCACCCCATGACCGCGGCGGATCTGCTGCTGGTGTGGTTGTACCAGCGGGTGGTCCCAGATGCCGAGCGCCTTGAGTTCGTCTTCGCGGCCAATCCAGATCGCGGCATGGCCCCAGTGGCCCGGAATAAACTGATCGGTCAGGCGAAACGGGGTCTTCTCCAGCAGGATATCCCCCGGCTGCAACTGCACTGCTACCTCGCGTGAGATTGACTCCTTGCCAAACAGCTTGCCCTTGCGCATCTCGACCAGCCCCAGCGTATTGCCAAAGGCCATGCTAAAGAGGTTCACCCCCTCGTTGGCGAACTGGCTAAGAAGGTCGGTAGTCACCTCACCGAACAGGTCGAGGCGGTTACCCAGGACGTAGAGGGGGGACCACTTCATCGTCATATTATAAGAGGGGCTGGAGGTGATCAGCAGGTCGAGATAGGCAAAATCGTGGTCCGCCTTGAACTCTGCGGCAAACTCCTCGCGCTGTTTTTCATAAAAGCGGATCGCGTTGCGCGTCTTGCTGCGATTCTCTATTGAGGCATAGGAGAGCGAGACTTTTTGCAGCTCATTCATGGTGATGTGATAGCCGCTATCCTCGGCGTTAAGGAGTCGTCGCAATTTGGCGTTATCATCAAAGGTAGCGATAGCCAGCAGGTAATTGTCGTAGAGCAGCAAGGCGGCGGAGAGCGACAGCATTACCCCCTTAAGCTGCTGCACCTCACTCATACCCGCCGCCTGCCGCTCTGCCTGGCCAAGGGCAGGCCAGCACTCGTGGGCATGGGCCAGTGTGAGTAACTGCTGGCGGATCGCCAGATGCTCCACCATGCCCCGATTAAGGGTGTCGAGGTCGGCACCGCTTAGCGGCTCCCCCCCGCCCATCTTCTGCGCAATAGTGCGGTAAAACGCTATGCTCTTCTCCCGGTAGGCCAGCGCCCGCTCGGCAAACTGCTGAAGCTGTGACAGCTCGCGCGCCATCGCCTCTTCACTGCGGCCAGCACCACCCGAATGGTGTTGGCGATAGTGCTCCCCACACGGCGAATCATTGAGTACGCTGACCGAGGCCTCAAGGCGGGTAGAGGCGAGCAGTGTTAGCAGCAAGGTCGTGGAAAGAGTGCGCGTCAATCTCAACACCGCGGTACACCTGACATGGCGATAAACTCCCTGTTTTATTTTTCTGAAAATACAATAAGATATTTTTAACTAACAACTCTAGCCCGCTGGATATCAGGCCGGCAAGTAGCTAAACACCATCACCTTTAACCCGCGCCCCGCCATCGCCTCCCTGAACACCTCGGGGTTGGCAAGGTGTTCGACAAAGCGGCAGTCAGGGCACTCCTCGGCCACCGTTTCCAATAAGAAGTTTTCATCCAGCAACGGCGAGTTGAGGCAGAGCATCAGCTGGCCGCCGGGACTCATGATCTCGGGGATACGACGGATGATCTTTTTATAGTCACGCTGAATATCCACCCGTCCCTTCTGCAGGCTCGGCGGGTCGCAGATCAGCAATTCATAGGGGCTGTGACGACGAATACGCGAGAAGGATTTGAAGATATCGATCCCCTGAAACACCACCTTATCCAGCTCCTGATGATTGAGGCGATGATTCTCCCGCCCACGATTGAGCGCCGCCTTGCTGACATCAATATTCACCACCCGCAGCGCGCCACCAGCCAGCGCTGCCACCGAGAAGGCACAGGTGTAGGAGAAAAGGTTCAGCACGCGTCTGCCCGTAGCGTGTTGCCGCACCCAGTCGCGGCCATTGCGCATGTCGAGAAACAGGCCGGTATTCTGCGTGCTACCGATTCGCAGTGAATATTTCAGTCCGCTCTCCTCTACCACCAGCTCATCAATCGCCTCACCGCACAACAGCTCGAAGGGGGCCATGCGACGGCAGCGGTACTGCACCTGCACCGAACGGCAGTCGGGCAGCTGTTGATAAAGTGCTGCGGCCAGCGGCTGTAGCCGCTCATCCCCCTCCTCCTGATAGAGGGTGATCAGCGCCACCGGCGGCAGCCAGTCGATGTTGATGTGTTCATAACCGGGCCAGGCATGACCGCGACCGTGGAACAGGCGACGGCACTGTTCGACACCGTCAACGGTTTGCGATGTAAAATCGATGTGGGGAGTAATGGCGTTCATGGGGTGAGCGACTGATACGTTAATAGATAAAACTGGGCAACAGAGTTACGGCTTATTACTCTTCCACCAGATGAATACCATCCTTCTCTATTGTGATCAATCTCTGCTTATAGAGGCCACCAATGGTCTTCTTGAACGCCCCCTTGCTCATGCCGAACAGCTCGGAAATCACCTTGGGATCAGACTTATCATGGACCGGCGCAAAGCCGTTCTGGTTTTCCAGGTAGCTCATGATGATTTCAGAATATTTGTCACGGGTCACCTTGCCGCCCTGAAGGCTTAGGTCGATTTTACCGTCAGGGCGGACATGCTTGATAAAGCCCTTAATGCTCTGCCCAAAGCTCAGTCGCTGGAACACCTCGTTTTTATAGAGTACACCCCAGTGGCTATGATTAATGATCGCCTTGTAACCCAGGTCGGTACTATTGGCGATGATCAGATTTACCGCCTGTCCCGGTTTAAAGTGATGAGGTGCGTCATCATCAAGAAACTTGTCGATCTTGGAGGAGGCCACGATGCGCCCATCGTTCTTATCAATATAGAGGTAAACCAGATATGAGCGCCCCGCCTCCATCGGACGGTGCTGCTCGGCAAAGGGCACCAGCAGGTCCTTGTCCAAACCCCAGTCAAGAAAGGCTCCCACATCGGTGGCATCCACCACAGTTAAATAGGCAAACTCACCCACCTGCACCTTGGGGGTTTGCGTGGTAGCCACCGGCAGACCGTTGGAGTCGAGATAGAGAAACACCTCAAGGCTATCGCCGGGTGACAGACCTTGCGGCGCAAACTTACGCGGCAACAGCACCTCACCGAGGTCATCGGCATTCACATAAAAACCAAAATCGACCTCTTTCACTACCTCTAATTCGTAGGTTCTGCCCAGACTGACCATTTCACTACCTCAAGGATTATAAATGCGGCGATGGGGGATTATACCGTTAAAGAAGCAACAACTACGGTCAATAATAACCATTCATGTCGGTATGGTTCTGCAGATTAAGCCGGGAAACCGGCTAGTGGGGATTCTCTTATTATCCGGCCCAGAGAATAAAAATGTGCACCAAAAGGTCCTGACCATGGGGTTAAGGCTGAGGCAACCCCATCTGTTTGCATCGTAAGAATTACCCCATAGTGTGACATCAATCACCTACAAACAGTAAAATTCAACGTAACTTATCGCCTGTTTGACTGACACTCGTGATAACTCAACAAAATAAGGTATTTATTGTGAAAACACTTTCAGCACTTGTAACTATTCTCCTGGCCCTAACCATCTCCGCCTGTAACAAGAGCGAGGATTCTGCAGCCAAATCTGAAACTGCAGCCCCTGCAGAAGTCGCCGCTCCAGCTGCTGAAGAGGCTGCTACTACCGATGCCGCCTCTCCTGCTGTTGAAGAAGAAGCTGCTACTGCCGACGCCATGGCTCCCGCTGCTGAAGAAGCCGCTACCGCTGTTGAAGAAGCCGTAACGACTGCCACTGAAGCCGCAGAAGAAGTAACCGATGCTGCGAACGATGCAGCAGCGGCTATCGAATCTGTGACTGAAGAGAAGTAAGTCTCGTAACACCACTGCCTTGCGGCAGTTCAAAAAGGCCGGCTTCATGCCGGCTTGTGTTATGCCATTTCGTTCGGGCAGAAGCCTTCCACTACCCTGCTCTATAGGCTCTTTCAGCTAAAAAAGCGATCTCAACGGCAAAAACGGCTAACGCCCCAATCACCACGGCTCTGGACTGCAGGGCACTTACTCCCCAAACCCCTCATCACCAAAATCAAGCTACCCAGCCTCCCAAGCCAACGGATACACCCCCTCATCGATATAGCGGTGCCTCATCGAAAATAGCTACAACTCCGCACGTTCACACAAACCATGCTTAACTAGGTGGTACTAATGGGTGTAGTCCATATGGCGGTTGAAGTCATTTTAATCACGAATGTGGTGCTCACAGAAACGCCGTTGCCACCTGGTAGGGTGGGCAGGCTTCATCTGCCCACGCGTGGTGGAATTGGTCGACGATGCACGTGGGCACAAATACCCTGTGCCCACCCTACGTTTAGACTTCCTTGTAGATCTCCGCCCCGGCCTCGACAAACTTCACCGACATTTCATTCATCCCTTTTTCTGCATACTCGCGTACCTCCTGCGAGATCTTCATCGAGCAGAATTTCGGCCCACACATGGAGCAGAAGTGGGCGACCTTGTGCGCCTCCTTGGGCATGGTCTCGTCATGGAAGGCCATCGCCTTCTCCGGATCGAGGGCGAGGGCGAACTGGTCGAGCCAGCGGAATTCAAAACGCGCCTTGGACATGGCGTTGTCCTGCACCTGTGCACCGGGGAAACCCTTGGCAAGGTCCGCAGCGTGGGCGGAGACCTTGTAGGTGATGATCCCCTCGCGCACGTCCTCCTTGTTCGGCAGGCCGAGGTGTTCCTTGGGCGTGACGTAGCAGAGCATGGCGGTACCGTACCAGCCGATCTGCGCCGCACCGATGCCGGAGGAGAAGTGGTCATAACCGGGGGAGATGTCGGTGACCAATGGACCGAGGGTGTAGAACGGTGCCTCGTGACAGGCCTCCAGCTCCTTGTCCATGTTCTCCTTGATCTTCTGCATCGGCACGTGGCCGGGGCCCTCAATGATCACCTGGCAGTCGTGGGCCCAGGCGATCTTTGTCAGCTCACCGAGGGTCTCCAACTCCCCGAACTGGGCGGCGTCGTTGGCATCGGCAAGACAGCCGGGACGCAGCCCGTCGCCTAGGGAGAAGGCGACGTCGTAGGCCTTCATGATCTCGCAGATCTCCTCGAAGTGGGTATAGAGGAAACTCTCTTCGTGGTGTGCCAGGCACCACTTGGCCATGATCGAACCACCACGCGAGACGATACCGGTAACGCGCTGCGCGGTGAGCGGCACGTAACGCAGCAACACACCGGCGTGGATGGTGAAGTAATCGACCCCCTGCTCGGCCTGCTCAATGAGCGTATCGCGGAAGATCTCCCAGGTGAGGTCTTCGGCGACGCCGTTCACCTTCTCCAGTGCCTGGTAGATCGGCACGGTGCCGATGGGTACCGGCGAGTTACGCAGGATCCACTCGCGGGTCTCGTGGATGTTCTTGCCGGTGGAAAGATCCATCAGGGTGTCGCCGCCCCAGCGGCAGGACCAGACCAGCTTCTCCACCTCTTCCTCAATCGAAGAGGTAACGGCAGAGTTGCCGATGTTGGTGTTGATCTTCACGCGGAAGTTGCGGCCGATGATCATCGGCTCCAGCTCCGGGTGGTTAATATTGGAAGGGATGATGGCACGTCCTGCGGCGATCTCGTCACGCACGAACTCGGGGGTCACCACCTCGGGGATATTGGCACCGTATGACTCACCGGCGTGCTGGCGCAGCAGCTTTTCATAAGAGGGGTCAGCCCTCATCTCCTGCAGCTTGTTGTTCTCGCGTATCGCGACGAACTCCATCTCCGGGGTGATGATCCCCTTACGCGCATAGTGCATCTGCGAAACATTCTGCCCAGCTTTGGCGCGGCGCGGGTTGCGGATGTGCTCAAAACGCAGGCTCGCCAGTTCCGGGTCACCCTGGCGCGCAGCACCATATTCAGAGGTCGGGCCGTCGAGCAGTTCGGTATCACCGCGCTCCTCTATCCACTGCTCACGTAGCGCGGGCAGTCCAGCCATCAGGTCAATGGTGGCAGTCGGGTCGGTGTAGGGTCCGGAGGTGTCGTAGACAAAGATCGGCGGATTTTTCTCCGGGGCACCGGAGGTCATCGCATCGTCCTGACTGATTTCACGCATCGGTACGCGAATATCGGGGCGGGAACCCTCAACATAGATCTTCTTCGACTTGGGGAACGGCTTGGTGACCTCTTCAGAAAGTTGCGAGGTCTTTTTCAGGAATTCTTCTGGGATGGCGCTCATGGTGGATACTCCAAAAACGGGAGCTGAGCGCCCTTTTGCACTGGGGCGACCAGCTTCCCTACACCGGTACTAACCGGATCAGGTTCAAAGGGTCTCTTCTCAGTTGTTTGCCGCAAACGGCTCCAACACCCCTAGCAGTAACCGCTAAAGGTATCCGAATATACCCGAATATTCAAGTAAGCCTTTGATCCAGAAACAGAAAACCCACATAAAACAAGGCACTAAGAGATAAGCAAGCGCTTACATCGCAGGCTCTGCTTATACGCCCATTACCTGGCATGGCCTTGCCTGTCTCAGCACATACGCTTACTCTTTGCTGCAGAATTAAGAAACCAGATTAGCGTAGACAGGGGATAACCATGGCCGACATGAACATCGAGCAGGCGCGCCACAATATGATCGAGCAGCAGATCCGTCCGTGGGAGGTACTGGACCCTCAGGTGCTGGACCTGGTGATGCGCAGCCCGCGTGAAGACTTTGTCGCCCCCAACCCACCCAATCTCGCCTTTGTCGATATGGAGCTCCCCATCGGTCACGGTGAACACATGATGTGCCCCCGCGTTGAGGCGCGCATGCTGCAGGCGCTACAGGTGCAGCCCGCAGATCGCATACTGGAGGTCGGCACCGGCAGCGGTTTTGTCACCTTGTTGCTGGCCCGGCTCGGTAGTTTTGTCTACTCGGTTGAGATCAACGAAGAGCTGGCGCTCGCGGCAGGTAAACGACTGGCCGAGCACGGCGTGGAGAACGTAAGCATTAAGGTGGGAGACGCCGCCAACGGCTGGAGCAACAATCAGCCCTACGATGTGATCGCCATAACCGGATCGCTCCCCTCACTGCCCGAGAGCTATAAGCAGGACCTGCAGATTGGTGGCCGCCTGTTCGCAATTATCGGCGAAGGCCCCTCAATGACCGCCAAGCTGATTACCCGCCTTAACGCCAACGAGTGGAAGGAAGAGGTAGTATTCGATACTTGGCAGGCCCCGTTAAAAAATGTCACCAGCGGTGAGAAGTTCCAGTTTTAACGCCCGCTGCTGTGTGCCCGTGAACCCGGGCACGCTTTCCGCACTTTAGTCTTGAATCCCCACACCACACCCTCAACATATAAGTAATCGCTAATATTGTGCGGAAGTCTGACCATTTTGGTAGTAGACTTGGTCATTATTTCGCTGACTGAACCACTGCAAAGGGATGTAAATGAAACCCGTACTGTTGAAGCTCGTTACCGCCTCGGCACTGTTGCTGGGGGCAAGCTCACTCCACGCCGAAAACCTGCTCGATGTCTACCGCATGGCACAGCAGAATGACCCGACCCTGCGCGCCGCCGAGGCGGGTAATCAGGCCGCCCAGCAGGGGCGCGCGCAGAGCCGTGCGGCCCTGCTGCCGCAGATCAACGCCAGTGCCAATGTCACCCAGCACTCCACCGAGAACACGAGTGCCGGCACTACCAGCACCAATGATTACGAGTCCAACGGCTACAACATCAAGCTTAGCCAAAGCCTCTACCACCACGACTACTACAAGCAGCTGAAGGTGGCCGATGCCGGTATCGCCCAGGCCAACGCCCAGTATGAGGCGGCCCGCCAGGGACTGATCCTGCGCGTGGCCAGCGCCTACTTCAGCCTGCTCGGTGCCCAGGACAGTCTTGCCACCGCCGAGGCCTCCAAGCGCGCCATCGCCCAGCAGCTGCGCCAGACCCAGCAGCGCTTTGAGGTGGGACTCACCGCGATCACCGATGTGCATGAGGCACAGGCCGGCTACGATGCCGCCGTCGCCGCCGAGATCGCCGCCAGCAACGGCCTTGATATCGCCCGCGAGGAGCTGCGCGAAATCACCGGCCAGGAGCCGCTGGCCCCGGCCTCGCTGCAGGAGGAGATGCCGCTACTCACCCCCGACCCTGCCAACATCGGCCAATGGGTAGAAAAGGCGCGTGAACAGAATTTATCGCTAATCGCCGCCGAGGCCGCCGCCCGTGCCGCCGCCGAGGAGCTACGCCGCCGTGAGGCTGGCCACTACCCCACCCTGGATCTGGTGGCCAACCACAGCTACTCAGATAACTACAATGGTTCTGGCAGTGAAGCCACGGATAACAACATCGGCGTGCAGCTGAGCGTGCCCATCTACTCCGGCGGCCTCACCACCGCGCAGAGCCGTGAGGCCCGCGCCCTGCTCGCCCAGGCCCAGGCTTCACTGGAAGGTCAGCGCCGCGCCACCGTGCGCGAGGTGCGCAGTGCCTATCTGGGCGTTACCGCCGGGATCAGTCAAGTGAAGGCGCGCAAGCAGGCCCTCTCCTCGGCCCAGACCGCACTGGAGGCCACCCAGGCCGGATTTGAGGTGGGCACCCGCACCGCCGTCGACGTGCTTAACGCCCAGCAGGTGCGCTACGGGGCGCAGAGTGAATACTCTCGCTCACGCTACGACTACCTGCTCGCCACCCTCAAGCTAAAGCAGGCCGCCGGTTCGCTCAGCGAAGAGGATATCGCGCTGGTTAACGGCTGGCTTCAGTAAAGCCGCAGCCTTTTACCCTTTTACCTTTATCTACAAGCCCTGATAGAATCGGCCCCATGAACGAGAACTCACCCTTCCCCCCCGCCGCACCCGACTTCAGCGATCCGCTGGGTCTGCTTCGCGCCTGTCATGAACGTGTGTTGCAGCACTGCGATACGCTGGAGAAGCTGGCCGCCCATATCGGCGATAAAGGCATCGACCAGGACGCCAAAGAGGCCGCCGCGCAGGTTCACAAATACTTCTCGGTGGCGGGCAAGCACCACCATCAGGACGAGGAGCAGGACCTGTTCCCGCGCCTGGCACGCCAGAGCCTCAAACTGGCCGACCGGGTACACCAGCTGAAGAAGGAGCACGAGACCATCGACGCCCTGTGGCAGCCGCTGGCCGCGCTGCTGGCCCGCCCTGCCACCATCGAGGATAGCGCCGCCTTCCTGGAGCTGGCGCAGCAGTTCGCCGACACCTATCGTGCCCATGTACGCAAGGAAAACGAAGATCTGCTCGACATGGCGCAACACATCTTCGGTCGCGATGAGCTGAACCAGATCGGCGAGAAGATGGCCGAACGTCGCGGCGTAATGATCAAGCTGCGCTAGCGGCTGCCACCCCACTATGGCTGCACCGCAGGCCTTTATCCCTTCACGCTTTGTTGCCCCCCGCCACTGGCCGACCTGGCTTGGGCTGGGGCTGATGCGTCTGGTCTCGCTGCTCCCCTGGTCACTACAGATCCGCCTCGGTTCCGCCCTCGGCAGCCTGCTCTATCACCTCATCCACAGCCGCCGCCGGGTGGCCGATATCAATCTGCGCCACTGCTTTCCCGAGATGGCGGCGAGCGAGCGTGAGCAGCTGGTTCGCGACACCTTTCGCGCCTCGGCGATCTCGATCTTCGAGGGGGGGATGAGCTGGTGGGGCAGTGACCGCCGCCTCAAACCACTCTACCAGATCGAAGGGCTGGAGCATCTGCAGGCGGCACGTGCCCAAGGGCGTGGGGTGATCCTGCTGGGTGGCCACTACACCACGCTGGAGATCAGCGGCCGCTTTCTCGCCTACCATGTGGAGGGGCTGCAACCGATCTACAAACCGGCTCGTAATCCACTCTTCGAGGCGGTGCTCGCCCACTCGCGCAAGCGGCTGTTCGATGACCTGCTCAACAGCACCGATATGCGCACCATTCTGCGCAACCTGAAAAAGGGCAAGGTGGTGTGGTACGCCCCGGATCAGGACTTCGGGCGCGAGCGCTCGGTGTTCGCCCCCTTCTTCGGCGTTCCCACCGCCACCCTGAATACCACGGCACGCATGGCGCGACTCTCCAAGGCCCCCATCGTGCCCTACACCTCGGAGAGGCTGGCCGATGGCCGCTTTGTAATACGCCTGCAAGCGGCATTGGAGAACTTTCCCAGCGGTGACGACCTGGAAGATGCGAGTCGCACCAACCGCATCCTCGAAGAACAGATACGCCGCGTACCCGCCCAGTACCTGTGGGTTCACAAACGCTTTAAGACCCGCCCCGAGGGCGAGCCGGGTTTCTATTAAATGCAGACCGCCATGCGCATCTACCGCACCCTGCTGTGGCTGCTCACCCCGTACCTGCGCTGGCGCTTCTTTCGCGAAGGACACCGCTATCGGGACGACCTCTACGCGCGGCAACGTCGCGGTCTGCACCACCCCCGTTTTGCCGAACAGCCGGTCTGGTTTCACGCCGCCTCGGTCGGCGAGGTCAACGCCCTGCTGCCGTTGCTCAAGGCGCTGCACCGCGAGCAACCCGGGCTGCCACTCCTGCTCACCAGCAACACCGCCAGCAGCGGCGCGGTGGCACGCGACAGACTCCCCGCCGGCGTTGTTCACGCCTACCTGCCAATGGACTGGCATTATGCGATGCAGCACTTTCTTGCCCAGTGCCAGCCGCGACTGGGGGTGATGATGGAGACCGAACTGTGGCCCAACCTCTACCAGCTCTGTAATGAGGGCGGGACACCACTGCTCATCATCAATGGCCGGCTCTCGCAGAAGACGCTAAGGGCTCCCGGCTGGCTGCGCCAGCTCTACCGCGGCTGCCTGCAGGGCTGCGCGCAGATCCTCGCCCGCAGTGCAGAGGATAGAGAAAATTTTCTTCAACTCGGGGCGAGCGCGGAGCGGTGTCAGGTGATCGGCAATATCAAATTTGCCACCGTGAACGACGAGCCGCCCGCCCCCATCGAAGCGGGGCGCGACTATGTAGTGGCCGCCTCCACACGCGACGAGGAAGAGCGGCTGATCGTCAAGGCGTGGCAGCAGGCCCGGCGCGACGAGCTACTGGTGATCGTGCCGCGTCACCCGCAGCGGCTCGCCGCCATCCTTGACGACCTTGCCACCTTTAAGCTCAACATCGCGGTGCGCAGCCGCGGCGAGCAGCCCGGGGCGGCAACGCAGCTCTACATCGTCGACACCTTTGGCGAGCTGCGCAGCTGGATGGCCGGGGCCAGGCTGGTCTTCATGGGGGGCTCACTGGTGGCAAAGGGCGGACACAATATTCTCGAGGCTGCGGCGCTGGGCCGGGCGGTGATCAGCGGGCCGCATATGGAGAACTTCAGCGACGAGTGTCGCCTGCTGCTCGATGGCAAGGGAATGGTACAGATCGCCTCGGTTGAAGAGCTGGGTGAGGCCTTTAACGAATTATTGAGTAATGATGAACAGCGCGAGGCGTGGGGAGAAAACGCCCGCGCCACCGTGGCAAAACAGGCCGATGTGGTGGCGCGTTACCTGACGATCCTGCAAAACCATATCAAGTCGTAGGAGCCGCCGTTTTATAACCGCGCAATACCGCCTTCCAGTCCTCATCGTCAAAGGCAAAGTTCTTCTCGCTACGGCGGAACTTCATCAAGGAGCGCTTTAGCCGCTCCATGTTGGCGCTACGCCACCCCTCATCGCCACGGCGCAACTCGCTACGATCAAAGTCAATCAGATAGACCTTACCGGCCTCGTCCAGCAGGATATTGCGCGCATTGAGGTCGGCGTGAAACAGCCCCTCCAGATGAAAGCGGCGCAGCCATGACCCCACCTGCTCCAGCTGTGCGGCAGGCAGCCGCCTCTCACACAGCCACTCGGCCAGCGGGCGGGCGTCGATCACCTCGGTGACGATGTCGGCGGTATAGGTCAGGCCGTGACGTGTCAGCCTTACCGCGAGCGGGCGCGGCACCGGCAGACCGCGGCGAAACAGCTCCAGCAGCAGCGTCCACTCGCGCCACGGGCGGGACTTCTCCAGCCCCAGCCAGAGGTATCGATCCCGGGAAATTTTTGCCGGCACGCCACCACGACAGTAGTGACGCAGGGCAAAGACGCGCTCACCCTGCTGCACAAAGACCGTAGTCCCCCGACCGGGTGCCGAACCCAGCAACTGCTGGCGCTCGGCCCAGTGTTGCGGCTCAAAAAATGCGTCATCCGGTTGGCCGAGAGTGTCGGCATCATATAGGATGTGGCTTCTTTCTGTGTCGATTTGGATCGGTTTCATCTAAATGTCTTTACCATTAAGCTCGCCGCCGCGAAGCCTCTGTCTGTTGCGTCTCTCCGCCATCGGCGATATCAGCCACACGCTGCCCCTGTTGCGCACCCTGCAGGCTGCATGGCCCGAGACCGCGATCACCTGGATCATCGGCAAGCGCGAACATGAGCTGGTGGGCGACATTCCGGGCGTGGACTTTATCATCTTTGACAAGGCACGGCGATGGCGTGCCTTTGCCGATCTACGCCGCGCCCTCAGGGGCAAACAGTTCGATGTTCTGCTGCACATGCAGATGTCACTGCGGGCCAGTCTCGCCAGCCTGCTGGTGCGGGCAAAGATCCGTCTCGGTTTCGACCGCGAGCGGGCCAAGGATCTGCAGTGGCTGTTTACCAACCATAAGATCCCCCCGGCTAAAAACCAACATGTCGTCGACTCTTTTCTCGGCTTTGCCGAGGCGCTTGGGATCTCCGAACAGGAGCTAAAGTGGGATATCCCGATCCCCGAGTCCGCCCAAAAGTTTGCCGCCGAACGACTGCCAAGGGGGGAGTACCTCGTCATCAGCCCCTGCTCCAGCATGGCCTATCGCAACTGGAATCCCCGCGGTTATGCGGCGGTGGCAAAGCATGCGATTCTGCAGCACGGCCTTAAGGTGGTGCTGTGCGGGGGCCCGAGCCGTCTGGAGTGGCAATACGGGGCCGAGATTGTGGCCAGTCTCGACATGGCAAAGCTCATCGGCTCGGTCACCAACCTCATCGGCCAGACCGACCTCAAACAACTGCTGGCCGTACTGCAAGGGGCCCGTGCCGTGATCTCCCCCGATGCGGGGCCGGCCCACCTCGCCACCGCCGTCGCCACCCCGGTGATCGGCCTCTATGCCTGTACCAATCCGGACCGCGCCCGCCCCTATCTCAGTGCGCAGAGCGTGGTCAACCGCTACCCCGAGGCGGTACAACAGAAGTATGGCAAGCCGCTGGCTGAGCTGCCCTGGGGGGTGCGGGTACGTGACGAGGGAACCATGGACAGGATCCATGTGTCAGATGTCACCACAGTTCTTGATCAACTGTTAGCCGAAAAATAAGAGACCCCATCCCCATGTTGCAGCGCCTTAGCCTGTTCCTCCTCAGCCTCACTACGCTCTTCACCTTCGCCCTGCTTGAGAAGGGCATGTTTGCACTGCACTACAGCGAACTACAGCAGAAACTGGGGCCGCTTGAGCTACTCTACACCCTGCTGTGGGGCTTTCGTTTTGACCTCGCCATTAGCGCCATCTTCGCCCTGCTCGCCTTCCTAGCGGCACAGCTTCTGGCCCTGCTAACACGGCGCGGGTTTGCCGCCACACTGCGCTGGACCACCTTTCTCGCCACTGCGGCGCTAATTCTGCTGCACGGTGCCGACACCCTTTACTATGGCGAGGCGGGTCGCCACCTCGGCTACGAACTGACCGAGGGGCTGAACTCCGGCGCGGCACTCGCCAGCGCGGCGATCACCACCTACCTGCTGCCGGTGGCCGGGCAGTTACTGGTGATCCTCTTTGCCTGGTTTTGTACCGGGTGGCTGTTTAAACGCTTTTCCCATCCGCCAGCAGAGACCCTGCGTCAGCGCCTCGCCGCCGGGGCAATGACCCTCCCCCTGCTGCTGCTCTCGGTGATGATGGTCCGCGGCGGCACCCAGTCGGTGCCATTGGAGCCACTGCATGCGCAGCGCATCGGCGACCCGCAGCAGGCGACCCTCGCCCTGAACGGGGCCTATAACGCGCTCTTCTCCTCCGTCACCCCCTACTCGGTCAACCCGCTCTTCTCCACGCCGCCAAGTGAGCAGCAGCTGGCACTGTTGCGCCAGCTCTACCGTAGCGCCCCGGTGCCGGAGATCGCGGGTTCGCCACGGCAACAGAATGTGGTGCTAATCCTGCTGGAGAGCTGGTCCGGTGCCTATATGGCCCCCTACGGCAGTGACATCGTCACCACCCCCAATTTTGATCAACTGCGTACCCAGGGCCTCAGCACCCGCGTCATGATGGCCGCAGGCAGTCGCACCACCGAGGGGATGTTCGCCACCTTCTGCTCAACGCAAAATCCGTTGGGTCAGACCGTGGCCCAGAGCCAGCTGCAAAACTATAACTACGACTGCCTGCCGGAGATCCTGCGCGATGCAGGCTGGCACACCGCCTTCTTCCAGTCCAGCAACAAGGAGACCAGCGGCACCGGCTCCTTTGCCCAGCTGCTCGGCTTTAAACAGAGTTTTGGCAAGCGCGAGATGAGCCGGGAGAAACAGCAATATGCGCAGAACAGCTGGGGCTACCAGGACCCGGATCTCTACCGCTTTACCCTGGAGAAGATGCGCCGCATGCCGCAACCCTTTCTGGTCGGCATCAATACCAACTCCACCCACGACAGCCAGCTGCCGGAGGGCATCGTGCCGCTTGGGCCGACCGACAACCAGGCTGGCCGTTACCGCAACATACTGCACTTTGCCGATGCCGCACTGGGGGAGTTCATTAGCGCAGTACGCAACACCCCAGAACTGAAGGACACCATTTTCGTGCTGGTCGCTGACCATTCGGGGCCAACACCACCGCAGCCGCTACAACAGCACCTGCTCCCCTTCGCCATTCTGGCGCCGCAGATCGCCCCACAGATGCTCGATGAGATCGCCAGCCAGCGCGATATCGCCCCCACCCTGTTGCAGCTGTTAAACCTCACCATCCCAAGCCACTTCACTGGCAGCTCACTGTTACAGGCAGGGTCCCCCCCACCTTTCAGCGACTACTACCACCAGGGGATACTGGGCTGGATTGAGGGGGAGCAGGGGCTGGAGTTCCCGATCAATGAGCCGCAGCAGCAGAAGTGTTTCAGCCTGGCCCGGCAGCTCAACAGTAAACAGACTCACCCCTGTGGTGATGAGGCCATGGCGATGCAGCAACGCGCTCTCGCCTTCACCCACACCTCGCAGTCGCTGCTCTTTAGCGGAGAGCTGAAACGCTTCGCCGAGTTGCGCTGAGTCCGGCCCGCTTTTCATGCTATGATCGGCGGCGTTTTTACCCAGTGTGTCGCGCAAATAATATTGAGGAATCCGAACACGTGAATATCGTCGTCGTAGGGACCGGTTATGTAGGCCTGGTCACCGGCACCTGTTTTGCCGAAATGGGACACAGTGTCACCTGTGTTGATGTGGATGAAGCGAAGATCGAGGGGCTGAAAAACGGCATCCTGCCGATCTACGAGCCGGGTTTGGAGCCGCTGGTCACCAGCAACTACGGCGAGGGCCGTCTGCGCTTTACCACCTCACTGAAAGACGCGGTACAGGATGCCGATATGCACTTCATCGCCGTCGGTACCCCGCCCGGCGAAGATGGCTCCGCCGACCTGCAATACGTGCTGGCCGTCGCCGCCGAGCTGGGCCAGCATATGGTCAAGCCCTATAACGTCATCGTCGATAAATCGACCGTGCCGGTAGGTACCGCCGACAAGGTGCGCGCCACCGTGCAGGCCGAGCTGGAGAAGCGCGGTAGCGATATTCAATTCGATGTGGTCAGCAACCCCGAATTCCTCAAGGAGGGAGCCGCAGTAGATGACTTCATGCGCCCCGACCGCGTAGTCATCGGCTTTAACGATGAAAAATCCGAGACCATGATGCGCGAGCTCTACCACCCGTTCATGCGCAACCACGAGGTAATCGTCTCAATGGGGGTACGTGATGCGGAGATGACCAAGTACGCCGCCAACGCCATGCTCGCCACCAAGATCTCCTTCATGAACGAGGTCGCCGCGCTGTGTGAGAAGCTCGACGTGGATGTGGAGAATGTGCGCCTCGGTATCGGCTCGGACTCGCGCATCGGCTACCACTTCATCTATCCCGGTTGCGGCTACGGCGGCTCCTGCTTCCCGAAGGATGTGAAGGCGCTACAGCGCATGGCGCACGAGAACGGCATGGCCCCATGGCTGCTCGACGCGGTTGAGCGCCGCAACGAGGCGCAGAAGCATCGCCTGTTCGAGAAGATCCAGGCCCACTACGGCAACAAGCTCGAAGGGCTCACCTTCGGCATGTGGGGACTAGCCTTTAAACCCGGCACCGATGACATGCGCGAGGCCCCCTCGCTGGTGATCGTGCGCTCGCTGATCGAGGCTGGCGCAAAAATCCAGGCCCACGACCCGGTCGCCAACGAGCTGTTCCAGCGCGAGCTGCCCGAGCAGTGGTTTGAAGATGGCAGCATCAACCTCTATGAACATCAGTACGATGCGCTGGAGGGCTGCGACGCCATGGTGCTGGTGACCGAGTGGAAACCGTTCCGCACCCCCAACTTTGAGCAGATCAAGGAGAAGCTGAAGACCCCCGTGATCTTCGACGGACGTAACCAGTACGAACCGGCGCAGATGGTGGCACAGGGGATTCACTACAGCGGCATCGGTCGCGGCATCGTGGAAGAGTAAGCATGGAAAACTACAGCCTGCGTAAACGCATCCTGATCACCGGCGGTGCCGGTTTTCTCGGCTCCCACCTCTGCGAGCGCCTGCTCAACGAGGGGCACGAGGTATTGTGTCTCGACAACTTCTTCACCGGCAGCCGCGATAACATCCGCCACCTGGAGAGCAACCCCTATTTCGAGGTGATTCGCCACGACATCGTCGAGCCGATCTTCCTCGAGGTGGATGAGATCTATAACCTCGCTTGCCCCGCCTCACCGCCGCACTACCAGCACGACCCCATTCACACCATGAAGACCAGTGTTCTCGGTATTATGAATATGCTGGGGCTGGCCAAGCGCTGTGGCGCGAAGATCATGCACGCCTCCACCTCCGAGACCTACGGCGACCCCAAGGTGCACCCGCAGCCGGAGAGCTATTGGGGCAACGTCAATCCGCACGGCATCCGCTCCTGTTACGACGAGGGCAAACGCGCCGCCGAGAGCCTCTGCTTCGACTACCATCGCCGGCATGGGGTGAAGATCAAGATCGCCCGCATCTTCAACACCTACGGCCCCAACATGCACCCCAACGACGGGCGCGTGGTCTCCAACTTTGTGATCCAGGCGCTACGCGGCGAGGACATCACCATTTACGGCGAGGGGCAGCAAACCCGCTCCTTCTGTTATGTCGATGACCTCATCGAGGCCTTCGTGCGACTGATGAATTCACCCGATGATTTCACCGGCCCGGTCAACACCGGCAACCCCGGTGAGTTCACCATCCTGGAGCTGGCGGAGAAGGTGATCGCGCTGACCGGTTCCAGCTCAAAGCTGATACATAAGCCACTGCCGCAGGATGACCCGCAGGTGCGCTGCCCCGACATCACCCTGGCAAAAGAGAAGCTGGGCTGGGAGCCGGGGATCACCCTGGATCAGGGGCTGCCCAAAACCATCGAGTATTTTAGCCAACTGCTGAAAGACTAACCCCTCCGTCATTCAGGAAGAGAGAAAACAATAATGTCCCAGGGCAAGCTTATCTATGTCTTCGTAGCCGGTGTTGAAGGTGTTGGTCACCACGGGCTGCACCCGGTTATTGAGACCGCCTTTCGCAACAGCGCCATGATTCAGCAGAGTAATGGCGAGGTGATTAGCTATAAAAAGCGCATGAAGCGTGGCTTTAACCAGATCTGGTGCCACGTCCATCCGCCCGGTTTCGGCTTTCTGCGCGGGGTCTTCCGCTGGTATCTCAACAGCTTCTTTCGTGACCAGAAGAAAAGGGCAGTGGATGCCAGTCAGGTACGGGTGATCATTGAGGACAACTCCTTCCCGGCAGGGCGTTACCGCGATCTGGCGCGACAGTGGAAACTCGATGAGATGCAGCAGATCGTCGCCCCGCATGCCGATGAGATCTACTTCATCGGTCTCTACCGTGACCCGATTGCTGCGGTCTTCTCGCACTCGCGCTTCGATGGCGGACTGATGGCACACGCCAACAAGATCCGCGGCTCTCTGGAGTATCTGAATAACGAGCTGGGAAAGGTTCCAGCGGAAAAACTGCGCATCGTTCACTATGAGGATCTGATCGGAAACCAGGAGGCGCTAGGGGCTGTGCTGGCTGAGTACCTTGGACTCGGAAGTAGCGAACTTGCTGAGGGTTTTGCCAAGGTGCGACCCAGCAAGAAGGACTGGCAGCGCGACATGGCCGCCGAGGATCAGGAGCAGTTAAAGGCGATATTTAACGCCGAAGCAGCGCAGCAACATTGGCCGCGTTTTCTTCAGGCATCGCGCGCCGACAAGGGTTAGTCATCGACAATTGAGTCGATGCCCTGTTTCGCCCAGCTCTCGCCGCGGCGCTGTTTCTCCAGCATATACTCCTTATTGGTGGTGTCATCACTCTTGCGAGTCGGGTGGTCTAGGTGAAACACGCAACCCCTGCCCAGCAGGCTACTCCCCTTTACCCCGACTGCCTCCAGACGCCACTCAACATCAGTATCCTCAATCAGGCCATAACGAGTCGCCCCGGCATCAAAGCCGTTAATGCGTAACAGATCCTCGCGCCACATCGCCATATTGCATCCCAGCAGAGGACGTGGCTTGCGACTCCACAGGCGACTGACAAACCACGGCCACTGCATCCCCAGCTCAGCGTAACGCACCTGTTTACGCAAGCCGAGCAACAGCAGTGATAACGGTTTAAAGAGTTGAGCCACCGGATATTCACCGGCAATAATCTGCTCGGTCAACGCCTTACCCAGATTCACCCGCCGACCTGAAACGTAATAGCCTGAACGGGCCACATGCCGGTGATCGGCAATGAAGGAGGGCTCGGGAATGCAGTCGTTATCGATGAAAATAATATAGTCGGCAGCGGACTGCTTGAGTGCCTTATTCAGGATCAGGTTCTTACGAAACCCCTCATCCTCATGCCAGAGGTGCTTTAACTGCAAGCCGCGCTGGCGAAAATTCTCTACCACCTCGGCAATCGCAGCTCCCGAGCCATCATCAGCAACAGTGATGAAAAAATCCTGATCGGTTTGCCGTAAAAACCCATCCAGAACCAGATTCAGGAATTCAGGCTTATTGTAATTTGCGATAATAATTTCGATGTTCATTCGGCATTCACGTTAATTCACAGGAAATGGATCGGCGACAATGTCACAATATGCCACCGACAACTGGTCGTAAGTATCAACAAATAGTAGTCTTGAGCCAATGAGAATCGTGATTATCCGCAACGATAAACTGGGTGACTTTATGCTCGCCTGGCCAACGTTTGCGTTGATAAAACAGCAGTGGCCAGAGGCCCATATTACCGCACTCGTGCCGCAGTATACGGCATCGATGGCTGAACTCTGCCCCTGGATCGATGCACTGCTCATTGATGAGGGTGAAGGGGCTCTGGTACTGGCGGGAAAACTGCGCCAGGAAAAATTCGATGCCATGCTCACCCTCTTCTCAACGGGACGCATCGCCCTTGCCGGCTGCCTTGCCCGAATCCCCTATCGCCTCGCCCCGGCCACCAAGCTGGCACAGCTCTGTTATAACCACCGTTTAAAACAGCGCCGTTCCCGCTCAGAGAAACCGGAGTATGCCTACAATCTTGACCTGGCCCTGCAACTACTTACCGACCTTGATGCTGACAGGGCGTTTGCGCCGGACTATGCCGAGAACGATTATCTGCCAGGCCAGCTCACCCGCCCGTTGCTACAAATTGATAACGACACCACGACGCTGAGAGAGATATTTATTCAACAGCACGCTATCGATCCCGCAGCACAACTAATCTTTATTCATCCCGGCACGGGGGGGTCAGCCAATAACCTCTCACCACTTCAATATGCACAGCTTGCACTGCAACTCCATGCGGTCGCCACACTGGCCTTTTGTATCAGTGCCGGTCCCGGTGAAGAGAAATGTGCCAACGAGGTCGCCACGCACATTCGTAACGGCGGTGGAACAGCAGTGCTTTACTCGTCCGCTGAGGGGCTTGAGGCCTTCAGCCGAACCCTGCAACTGGCCGATATCTTCATCAGTGGTTCAACCGGACCGCTACATATTGCCGCCGCGCTGGACCGACCTACAGCCGCCTTCTATCCACGCCACCGCTCTGCCACACCGCTGCGCTGGCAGACTCTCAATGCGCCCGATAAACGTCTCGCCTTTACGCCGCCCCAAGAGGGTCCTGCCGAAGATGTTAGTGCGATTAATATCAACGAGGCGGCTCGACGCATCAGTGAGACTTTCCTCTCATCGTGACTAGAACGAAAAGAGCTTAGGCTTTGTCTGCGGAAACAACCTGCTGTAACAGCCCTCGCAGGGCAGGAAAATGGTGCTGCTCATCAAACTGCTCATCGGCAAAACACTTACCGGCCTGTGCCAGGCTCACGCGTAGACTCGGCTCATCATAATAACGGCGCAACTGCTGATAGAGGCTCTCACTGCTGCCGGACTCAAAGAGTAGACCAGTAGTACCATGATCAATGATCTCGGGGACACCTCCTCGATTTGAGCCGACCACCGCTACCCCGGCGCGCATTGCCTCCACCAGCACCAGGCCAAAGGTCTCCTCCACAGTGGTTAACACCACCGTATCGCAGGCCTGCATCAGCTGCTGCACGTTGTCGGTAAAGTCCCGGAAGATGATCCGCTGCTCCAATTTCTGCTGCTTAACCCGCTGCTTTAGATCGCGAAGATAACCCTCTTCCATCGCATGACCCACGATCACCGCCGCCACATCCTCATCCTCGGCAAGCAGACGCTCCACCGCTTCGACCAGCAGATGCTGCCCCTTGTAGCGCTTAACCCGGCCAATCAGGCCGACCAGAAAGGTCTGCTGCGAGACTCCCATTTCAGCGCGCATCGCATCACGTTGCTCGCTGTCGATAAAATCCTGCGGCGCAGCCACGCCGTAATAGAGGGGGGTGACGCGCTCACGGCACGACGGTGGCAAAAAGTCTCGCATCGCCTCTGCCAGCGAACGGGTAATGGTGATATTGAGGTCAACCTGGCGGTAGATAAAGTTGTGATAAAAGTCGCGCTTGGGGCGCGTGATCTGCATCTGCCGGGTTGAGACCAGGCGCGGTTTACGACGGGAAAAGCGCTTGGCGAAGGCGGCCAGTGCCATATCCTTACCCCAGTGCATATGCACCACATCCACCGCCTCGCGATCGATGATCGCCGCCAGGCGTCGTGCCGCCAGCAGGGGCAGGGCCTTGTTGCGCCAGTTTAAAAGATAGGGCGTTATGCCGTCTACTTGCAGGCGCTGCTCAAGGCGACTGTGTGGTGCAACCACGGCCACCACCTCATCGCCCTGTTGCAGAGAGGTAACACAGCGGTACATATAGAGCTCCAGACCACCCAGGTCTGGCGAGAGACAGAGTTCAAGAACCTTCATTAATTTCTCTCGCGTTCAGCATTTTTCTGCGCATGCAATTCATTCAGTTTGAGGTATTTCATATAGGCATGAAAGGCGGTGGTTGCCGCCACGGTAATGCCATCGACGCCCTGAAAGAGTCCGCCCTTAAAAATAAGCTTACGCAGCAGCGCCACCACGGCATGGGTCACCGGGGCGCTCTTCGAGGCCGGTTTTCCCCGCTCGTACATCGCCCAGGCATCACGCGAGCTGAGCTTGTTGATGCGATCCATCCAGTGCGCATAATCGTGATAGGTGAAGTGCCTCAGGTGTGCCCTGAGGGTCACGATATTATCGGCCCTGACGCTGGAGTGCGCCTTCTTCGGCAGGTATCCGGCACGTTGCCGATGGTATAGTCGGGTAACAATGTCGGGATAGAAACCCGCCGCCTTGATCCAGTGATCGCCGACAAAATTGCGCCGGCGAAAAGCGTAGGCATCGACATCATCGCGACTTAAATCGATCTGCTGAATGACCTCGACCGCATCGCTCTCCAGGCGCTCATCGGCGTCCAGCGCAAGGATCCACTCATTACTGGCCTGCGGCACCGCTACCGCCTTTTGCGGGCCATCCCCCAGATACTCCTGATGCATCACCCTGGCCCTGCACTTTTCGGCAATGGCCGCGGTATCGTCACTGGTCTTGCTATCGACCACCACGATCACCTCATCGCACACCTGCTGCGCGGAGACGATACAGTCGGCAATATGCTTCGACTCGTTGAAGGCGATAATGATTGCAGATATCTGTCCCATGGCTCTATTCAACTCCCGCGTTCAACTGATTATTTAACTGCACCCACACCTCATCGACACTAATCCCCTTCAGGCAATCGCTGTGCCCCAGAGGGCACACCCGTTTAAAGCAGGGGCTGCATTCAAGCCGATGGTAAACCACCGCCGCGCGCTCACTCAACGGCGGAGTATAGTCCGGAGTGGAGGAGCCGTAGATGCCGACGACAGGGATCCCTACCGCCGCGGCCACATGCATTAGTCCCGAGTCATTGCTGACGGCGGCACGGCAGACGCTAAGCAGGTCCACCGCATCAACAAGTTCGGTACGACCACAAAGATTCACCACGCCATCTCCGGCCAGTTCTACGATCTGCTCGGCGTTGGCGTGGTCCTTTTGCGAGCCGAGGATCCACACTGCCTCTCCCGCCTGTTGTAACTTCTGCGCCAGCTCAGCCCAATAGGCTATAGGCCACTGCTTGGCCGGGCCGTACTCGGCACCAGGGAGCAGTGCCACCGCACCCTCCTCAGACAACGCTAGGCGCTGTAACAGGGCCATACTGTTTTCTTTATCGGCTCTCAGCTGTGGGGTGGGAATGGTCTGTGGCGGTAACGGCTCGTCGCTGTTAAAACCCAGTGCCAGATAACGCTCAACCGTTTTACTCAACACCGCTTTATCTAAGGTGCGCATATCGTTGATCAGACCGTAACGCATTTCTCCCCGATAGCCGCTACGCTGCCTGGTTTTAGCAAAGAAGGGGATGAGTGCGGCCTTAAACGAGCGCGGCAGGACGATGGCGCGGTCATAGTTTTCATCACGCAAACTCCTGCCCAGGCGGTAACGCGCCCCCAGGCCAAACTCGCCGTGGCCCATCGGAATCTCGATCCCCCGCCTAACCTCGGGCATGCGTGCCAGCAGCGGCAGCGACCAGGCGGGTGCCAGGACATCAATAAGAGAGTCGGGTTCACGCTGTTTGAGGTGTTTATAGAGCGCTTGCGCCATCACCATATCCCCCACCCAGGCGGGACCGACGATGAGGATCTTTGAGGACCTTGCCATATTCAGCCGCGCAGCACCCGTTCGGTAATGGCGACATTTTCACGCAGGTGTTTGGGGTTGATGGTGCCGACCACCACGCTGTCTACCGCAGGCTGGGCGAAGACAAAACGCAGCGCCTCTTCTACGCCGCCACCACCGGCGGCGCTGTCGGCGTGGCCGCTCTGCAGCCCCTTTTTGATCAGCACGCCCTTGTTCAATTCTGCGGCGCGCTGCAACACCGGCAACTCATCGGTGTAGCTCGGGTTATAGGTGGCCATCACCACATCCATGTTCTCGACGCACCAGAGGCCGCCCTCGACGGTCTTGGTCGACATGCCGACGGCCTGGATCTTTCCCTCATGCTGTAACTCCAGCAGGGTGTCGCAGACTGCCTCATTTTTAATGATCGCCATGTCATCGCCGTGGGAGTGCACCAGCACCATGTCGATCACATCGCGACGCAGACGACGCAGTGAACGCTCGACACTCATGCGGGTATATTTTGCGCTAAAGTCAAAGCTCGACTCACCCCGCTCAAAGAGTTCACCGACCTTGCCGACGATCACCCAGTCGTGGCGATTGGGCAGCAGCTTTCCCAGCCGCTCCTCGGAGTTGCCATAGGCGGGGGCGGTATCGAGGGTGTTGATCCCCAGCTCCCAGGCCAGGTCAAACAGGTCGCGTACTGCCGCATCGTCCGGGATCTTAAAGCCACTGGGATACTTCACCTGCTGATCCCGACCGATCTTCACCGTGCCCAGCCCGAGCGGACTGACCTTGATGCCGGTTGAACCTAATGTTCTCAGTTCCACTTCTCATTCTCCTGCCACGGCAGCGGCGCACATGCCGGATGGGGCCAGTCGACCGTCTCGTTGCTGCCGGATGGATTGATCCCTTTTAGTAACTCTTCCACCGCATCGGCCAGGCGTGGGGCCAGTGCCAGTTTGGTCGGCCAGGCGGTGATCACGCCATCGCACTCATCAACAAACACATCGTCGGGGCGTGAGCCGTCGGCCATCTTCGGCTCGGCACGATCGATATTCAGGGTGCCCCACTCGCAGGCGGAAAAATCGATCCATGGAAAGAGCTTGAACAGCTCCTCGCGGGCGGCGGCGATCTGCACATCACGACTGCGCCCCACCCCCTCCTCCGCCGGTTGGCCGCCGATATACCAGACCGTATTGCCCGCGGCATCAAGGTGGCTGGTGATGGTGATGCGCGGCAGGGCGTTGGCTCCGAGACAGTGGGCATAGACACCGGCAGGCAGCGTCTTGCCACGCAACATCACCATCTGTAGCGGACGGCGTTGCATCGTTGGTTTCTCGCGACCCAGCTGTTGCAGTAAGGCCTCGTTACCCGCACCGGCACTCAGTACCAGCCGTTTTGCCTCAACCGTGCGCCCACCACTTAACTCAATAACAGAGGGATTATCGCCATTCAGTTTCAAACCATCGGCCTGAAAGATAAAGTCACGCAGAGGCGCTGCCAGTGCATCGATTAACGAGGCGGTATCGAGCACCGGCTCATCCAGACGATAGACCTGCCCCTTGAACTGCGGGTCACGGAACAGCGCCGGGCGCGCCTCCCCCTCCAGCGCCTGGGTGCGTGAGCGCATCAGCTTGCTGGCAAAGAAACCGGCCATGCGTGAGGTGAGGCTGGTGGTGGACCACATGTACTGATGGTCAGACATCAGCTTCACCGCCGAGAGGTCGAGCTCGCCATGACCCTCAAGGCAGGCGCGCCAGCGGGCGGGCATCTCGATGATCGCCTCGGAGGAGCCGGTCAGCTTGCCGGTCAGCGCATACTTGGTGCCACCGTGAATGATCCCCTGGGCGTAACGGGTCTGCCCGGCACCGAGCCGGTCGCTCTCCAGCAAAATGGCGTGGTAACCGGCCTTGCGCAGCCGGTTGAGCAGCCACAGCCCGGCCACGCCACCGCCGAAGATCGCCACATCGACCGCAAGATTTTGCCCCGCTGTCGTCATCCCCGTTACTTCTTTTCCGAGGCCCGAATGGCTCCGATGATGCTGGTGGTGGAACAGCCATCGACAAAGCTCATCACCATCACCTGCCCACCGGCATCACGCACACAGTCGCCACCGGGGATATTCTCCGGGTCGTTGTCGCCGCCCTTGACCAGAATATTGGGGGAGGTGTTACAGATGAGGCGGGTCGGGGTGTCCTCATCGAAACCCACCACCCAGTCGACACAATTGAGGGCAGCAAGCACCCGCATCCGCTTGCTCTGGGTGTTGACTGGGCGCTCCTCACCCTTGATCCGTTTCACCGAGGCATCATCATTGACTGCAACCACCAGGCGGTCGCCAAGCTGTGCCGCCTCCTCAAGATAGGTGACATGACCGGCGTGCAGGATGTCGAAACAGCCGTTGGTCATCACCACCGTCTCGCCGTGGGCGCGTGCCTCCTGCACCAGGGCGATCAGCTTCTCTTCGCTGACGATGCCCTGATCCATCTCGTCCTGCTCGCGCATCGCGCGGCGCAGTTCGGGTACCGAGACGCTGGCCGTACCCAGCTTGCCCACCACCACACCGGCGGCGAGATTGGCCAGTACCGTCGCCTCGCGCAGCGAGTTACCGGCGGCCAGCGAGGCAGCTAACACCGAAACCACGGTGTCACCGGCACCGGTCACATCGTAGACCTCGCGCGCCTTGGTCGGAATGTGCAGCGGCTCCTCGCCCTTTTGCAGCAGGGTCATCCCCTTCTCGCTACGGGTCACCAGCAGGGCATCCAGCTCTAGCTCGGCGCGCAGCGCTTCACCCTTGCTGACCACCGCCGCATCATCGGCGCAGTGGCCCACGACGGCCTCGAACTCACTCATGTTGGGGGTGATCACGGTGGCTCCGCGATAGGGGGAGAAGTCGCTGCCCTTGGGGTCGATTACCACCGGCTTGCCGGCGGCACGCGCCATCGCAATGAGCTGACTCGACTCGCGCAGCGTGCCCTTGCTGTAGTCGGAGAGCACCACTACCCCGGCATCCTCAATATTCTCTGCAAAGCGCCGGAGCAGTCCGCTGCTGTCGCAGCCGGGAAAGCCATCTTCAAAATCGAGACGGATCAGCTGCTGGTGGCGGCTTAGCACCCGCAACTTAGTCACGGTGGGGAAGCCCTCCAGCCGCTCGAAGTGACACTCCACACCGGCGTTGAGCAGGGTGCGGGCCAGCGCATCGGCGGCCTCGTCACGACCGGTCAGGCCGAGTACCGCGGCGCTGCCACCGAGGGCCGCCACATTCAGCGCGACGTTACCGGCACCACCGGCACGCTCCTCGATATCCTCCACCTTGACCACCGGCACAGGGGCCTCGGGGGAGATCCGTGAGGTATCCCCGTGCCAGTAACGGTCCAGCATGAGGTCGCCCACCACGAGTACCTGCGCATTTTCAAAAGAGAGTATCTGAGTCACCACGCCACCACATTTCACGCCCTGGAAAAACGCCCTAGTATACCGCTTTTTACCCCTTAATATCTGCTCTAGTACGCAACAACTACAGGTTAGTGACGGGCTAGAGGCATGAATTTACTCACTAAACTCAACAATAAAACCGCGACCATTGGCATACTGCGCCAGGATTATATGGAATCGCCCTCTATCGGCAGCGGGTCGAGCGGATGGTCACCCTCATCTCGAAACGTGCCGCCGAGATGAGTAGGCTGTAGCGGCAGGAGAATATCCACCATGCGGTGAATATCGGTCTAGTCGACGAGATGAAGATGGCATCCGACCGCATGGATATCGACATCTACGGCGTAGTCACTACCAACCATGCCAAATTTGATTATGCGCTAATCAAACCGCACGCAGGGCTGATTGTCGATTCACGGGGTGTCTACCGCGAGCCTGCCGGGCAGATTATCAAGGCCTAGCGTGCGCTCTGCGCCTTTGCCATACCGGCAAGAAAGACCAGCAGAGAGATCGCATAGGTGTTAACGAAGGGGTTGCGCGACCACAGCCCTTCACTCACACCAAATGTCGTAAAGGCGACGATCAACAACACCCCGCCGGTGGCATAGAATATCTCCTCGGGCCGTTCGGCCCGACGCATAGCCTTTACGAAGAGAATAAACGGTATCAGCAGCAGCGCCGTTACGGTCGCCACCAGTCCCAGCAATCCCCCCTTGGCCAGGGTATCGAAGTAGATGCTGTGGGCATGCCCGAACTTGGAGACATAGGGGTTTAGGGAGCGTCCGTCTTCAACCATGCGCTTCATATCGGTCTGAAAATCACCGACTCCGGTGCCCAGTAGTGGCGACTCCTTAAAGATAAGCAGGGCGTTACGCCACAGATTTATACGCACCCCCCACGAGGTCGGTGCAGCGGGATTTTGTTCAAAGGCCTGCAGTTCACTAACACCACGTTCAATACCGCCTCGCAAACGGTCGGACTGCATCACCAGTGTCGCCGTGAGGGCGAGAAATACCACAACAGCGCCAATCAGTGTGCTGCGTGCGAGCTGAAGACGAGGCCAGTAAGCCCACAGAAGAACCGCCGGGATCAGCGGCACATACAGCCAGGCCCCCCGCGTCTGTGATAGCAGGCTGGCATAGAGGGCCATGCCGATGAGCACCACAATCCCAATCCTGGTTAACCACTCTTTGGTCAGCGTTACCGCAAACAGTGCCGCAACGGCCGCCCACCACACAGCGAGATCACCAAAGACGATTTTATGATAATGACCCGTAGCAAAGGTGTCCCCCTGCCACGTCACCTGATAAATCGCCTGGGCCATCATCAACACACATGCCAGCAGTGCGCCAAGCGCGAACTCCCGCCCCAGGCGAAAATCGAAACGGCGAAACATCAGGTAGATCGGTATCATCAACACAAACCGCAGATAACGATCCAGCGCCTTTATTCCTTCACGATACTCTTCGGCATTCACCATGCTGAGCGACATCACGGCAAACACCGCCACATAGCCCAGCAGCAGGCGGCGCTCCCACTGCTGGAGCGCTGACCAGCCACGTCCGTAGTAGAGTGCGGGGAACAGTAACAGGAAAAAGATCGCGCTGCCCCAGCCAACAGTCGCAACCGAAACGGGGAATAGAAAGACCAGAACCCTGACCCACCAAACCAGCCATCTGGGGGCATCACCATTAGCGACACCCTGTTCAGTTAAATCGTTCACTCAGCCTTTATCCCTTATCTATTTTTTGTACAGCGCGCGATAATAACACGGTGACCACCGGCCCCCTATCGACGGCTGCAACAGGGCAGAGAAAAGCTAACGGGCATTCTCACCCGCGAGGCCAACAAAAACCGTCAGAAAAATAATCTTCAGATCAAACCACAATGACCAGTTCTCTATGTAGTAGAGGTCATATTCAACTCGCTTTTCCATCTTATCGACCGTGTCGGTCTCACCACGCCAGCCATTGATCTGCGCCCAGCCGGTAATGCCCGGCTTGACCTTGTGGCGTTTCATGTAATCATCAATCAGGGCCTTGTAGTGTTCATTGTGGGCTACCGCATGGGGACGCGGCCCGACAATCGACATGCGCCCCTGTAACACATTAATAAACTGCGGCAGTTCATCCAGGCTGGTACGCCGCAAAAAGGCCCCCACACGGGTAATGCGACTATCATTCCTACTGGCCTGGGTGACCGCTCCATCCTCTTCACGATGCAGCACCATAGAACGGAATTTGTACACGGTAATGACCTTACCCTCCCAACCATACCGTTTCTGCTTAAATAGCACAGGGCCCGGAGAGGAGAGCTTGACGATAAGCGCGATCAGCAGCAGCAGCGGACTCACCAGCAGCAGGATAACCAGGGCCAGCACCCAGTCCTCGACCGCCTTGACCCAGCGATTAACCCCGGTCATCGGTGAGACCGAAAGGTTGATCACCGGCAGGCCTGCCACATCCATCACCGAATGGTTGAGCAGGCGCAGGCCAAACAGATCCGGGACAAAGCGAATATCTACCGTGGAATAGCGCAACTCATGCAGCAGGGCGCGTAGCTTATCCTCATCACGCAGTGACATGGCAACCCACACCTGATCGATATCATTCCCGGCAACAAACGATGCCACCTCGGGCAGTCCACCGCATAGTGGGACATCGGGATGTGCGCTCGCAGCTACCGCATCCTCCCCGGAGAAAAAGCCCACTACATTCAGCCCCATCCAGGGTGCTCCCTGAATCCGTTTTATCACCTCGCTGCCCAACTCTGCCTCACCGACGATCACCACACGACGCTGATTAAAACCGCGACTACGCGCCCACCGCAGCAACAACCGCAACATGACACGGCAGGTGATAAGCGAGACCCAGCCGGTTAGTGCCCAGACGCCAAGCCAGCCACGCGAAAAGGTCGCCCCGGTTTTGGTGAAAAAGGCGAGAAACATCAGCCCCAGCAGCACCGTCCCCCAGGCCAGCGAAATGGTGCGCACCTCATCAAGCACCGAGGCACCGCGCCACGCCTGATACACCGAAAAACGGGGGAACAGGATAGCGGACAGTAACAACGCCACCAGCACAACCATCATGTGGCTCTCCGGCATCCACGTGATACCAAGATAGAGGACAAACGCCCCCCAGGAGGCCAGGGCAATAGCCAGCCAGTCAACCAGATGCAGCGCCGCATTCAATGCGCCCGCATGCTCTTTTAGAATACCGCGATAAGCCATAATTGCATTATTGACATAGAGATAAGAGATAGTCTGTTAACTGACACCCAATAGTAACTGCTCATACTGCTGTAACACCTGCTCCCAGGTAAAGTGCGCACGGTGGCGCTGGCGCACCGCCTCACTCATCCGCTGCAATGTCGCCGCATCGTCGAGCAGGGCCGTCAGCTTGCGCTCACAATCTGCTTCATCGGAAAAGTAACTCTGCCCTTCACCCGCCACCCAGCGATTGTAGTGATTATCATGCGCCAGAATGGGGTTGCCCGCCCCCATCGCCTCAACCAGCGATGGATTAGTCCCCCCTACCGTATGGCCATGCAGATAGAGACACGAATGGAACCGTAGCGCCTGCACCGTCCGCGCATCGTAGATAGCACCCACAAAATCCACCTCCGGCCCCGCCGCCTCACGCACTTCACAATGATAGGGAACCTCATCGCTATATCGGCCCAGCACCACAAGGCGACACCCCCGCTGGCGTTGCGAAAAGGCGCGCACGATGGGCAGGATAGAATTTTCCGGCTCGGGGCGGGCAATCACAATGGCATAACCGCCTGGAGTAAGGCCATAAGAGGCTAATAGGCTGACATCGGCCTCTGTCACCTCATCCGCCCCATAAGGGATCATGGTGATCTTCTCTGCGCTCACCTTTTGCTGCAGATGCAAGGCTATCTGTGGGTGATCCGCCACCAGACGATTGCCCAGTTTGGCCCCGGCCCACTCGTTAAGATAGAGCCATGTCCGCTCCAGCGGCCCCCACTTCTCTCGCCGCCACTCAATGCCGTCCATATTGATCACATTGCTGATGCCTGCGAGGCGGTAGAGCAGGCCGAAAACTGCCGTGTTGTAACCTAACGTGAGAACCTGAGACGCATGTTTCGTTGCGTGACGCGTTGATTTCCAGTCAAAGAGAATGGTAGAGAAGGCCCCCTCGCCGGAGACCGGGAGATGCACCCGCCGGATCCCCTGCCACTCGGTCTCATAGATCGCCCCGCTGCCCTGCTCCTGACAATAGACGGTGACCTGCCAGTCGCGCGCAACAAGATAGAGGGCCAGCTGCTCGGCAAAGGTTTCAAAACCGCCGTGGGCTGCAGGGATGCCGCGAATGCCGAGTATGGATAAGTGCTTATGTATCATGCTATCTTGTTCATTCTTAAAGTTTTATTACTATATCGCATATCGAGTGATAACAATACATGAGCACGAGATGGCGGAATTATACGCCGGAGATTGAGCCTGCCATAGTGAAAGCACCCAAAACTGCAGAAGCAACATTCACGAAAACAATCCAACATACTAACCAATACACAGACCGAATCAGAAAAAATGACTAAGTGGCTACTTCTATACAAAGGTGACTTCACAAAAAAGCTGAAGGGACCTGAGATACGATACATCAAAATTGCAGAGCAACTGGTAGTAGCTGGAAACGATGTCACTATCGCAGGAGCGTGCGGTCAGCCACAAGGAAAGGTCAAGTTTGTCACCGTTCATAACAAGCTAACCCTGCTCAAGGCTTTTCTGTCTGCTGACGTAATAATGCTGCACGGTGGCGGGCCATTTATCTTATTACTTGCGTTAATCAGCAGAGCCAAAGGCAAACGTGTCCTACTCGACAACTATGCTCCTCACTGGCTTGAGCTATTCACCGCCTCAAACATGGTTCCGCAGAAGCGAGCTTCCGCGATAAAAATTGCATTCAATCTCTTCAGAACATTGTTTGGAATAATCGTCTGCGACGCCGTGATCGCTGCAAATAAGCGTCAGCAGGATTTATACCGGGGCTTGTCTGCCAGTAGCGGAAATTTGCATTTAATTAATAAAATAAAGACATTGAGTTATGGGGCTGAACCGGTCGTTGAGTCAAAAACACGGAGCCACCTAACAAGACTGAGCGACAACCAAATAAACGATAGCGACATCCTTATCGGATGGATAGGAGGCTTATGGGACTGGTTCGACTACAAACCCATAGTGGAAGCCATATCAGCGGTTGCGACGAAGAATGAGAATCTCAGATTGGTGTTTTTTGGTGTCGACACACATAAGACACAAGAGATAAAGCAATACATCGCAAGCCTGAAACACAACACCACGAAGAACTTCGTGTTTTTACCCTGGATTGAGTATAAAGACAGGCTTGAGGTTTGGTCTGGGCTGGATGCCGGAATTGTCTGGGCAAACCAGTCAATTGAGAATGATTATGCGGCGAGAACGCGGAATTACGACTGCATATCCGCAAGACTACCCATCATTCAAAACTGGGACGATCACTGGGGACCGATAATAAAGGAACACCAGATAGGCATAACAACCAGTGAGGAAAACCTGAAAGATGACCTAACACTATTCATTTCAGGCGAACAACAACTCAAAGAATATTCCGATAACATTGCATCATTGTACGATGATTATAGCTGGCAGAGTGTGACCAGTGATCTACTTTCGGTCGCATCATCTGAAAGAATAAAACCTTCATTTTTCTCCATAATATACCTCATCATAGTAGGGCCATTTTTACTGTTAAATGTACTACTGAACAGGTAAACACATACAAATAAAACATGTCTGCAGATATGTGGATAAACGGTCCCCCAAGAGTCAGCCATTTGATGTCATGCAGTAAGCACCAGAACGTTTATGCACTGATTTCAATGTTAGCACCAATAACATTCGTTAGGCTCCCCTCACTATTTTTCTTTGAAAAATCCCTGTGATGTCTCAATAAATTTAGTTACCGATTTTCTAGAACGAACATCAGCTTCAGCAAGAACCCGAATTAGATCATCACGAGTTTCAGTAGCCCACGTTACATCATCCCAGCCATATGCAATTCCAAATCGGTTTTCGATATCAGGCCGCCACGCCTCTTTTGTCAACCCCTCTTCCGGCACCACTATCGGGATGCAGCCACACATTGCGGCATATCGAGAATACATAGTATAAAGATCATACGAGATGAAATATTCACATTGATTAAAAATATCAGCAATCTGCTGGTGACTCATACCATCAATCTGAATAGCCCCTTCAGCATGCTGGTCGAGCGCCCTTCCTTCCCCCTTTCTAACCATATAGCAACTACCCGAGCGACGTTCTTTATTAACATGCCTGTAAACATCGCCCATGAATTCAATAACATTCAAATGATGTTCTACATGTAAATTGAGTTCCTCATCATTAAAGTGTATATGATAGTAAAAATATAGTTCATCCACTCCATACTCAATTCTACCGGTAAGTGCGCCCGGCTTATTAAGAAACCATCGAACTACATGGCTGGCATTTAACGGATTCCCACTAACCATTTCAGGGTAGACAATGATAGCCTCAGCAATATCTTTTCTCTTCGCAATGGGCAACCTATAAGGTGACGTAAGATCTATATGATTCAGAAAGCTCTTTGGCTGTACAGCCAGACACCAACGCAATAGTTTAATCCACCCTCGCAGTGTACGAAATTCACTTATGTGTGGTTTTTGTAGTAGCCATATCGAAGCATCCCCCCCCTGCTCACGTAACATGGAACACAATTTATGCAAAACAATCACTCCTCCTGTATTTTCTTCATACAAAGGAGTGTAAATAATATATTTCCTATTAGCAGCCGGGTCTGATTTAATCAATGTTTTATTAGACACCATCACGTCCTACTCAGATAAAGCCTGGACTTGCCCACAATCCAGACAAATCCCTCTGCCTTTATTAACCAGCAGCCAACGAGATAAACAAGCGAACCAGACACTAAGCCCGTGAGTATATTAGTTAGCAAATGAAGAGTGATGGCAGTGGCAAGCCACCAGGAAAGTGCGGCAGAGATAAACGCCACCAGCACTGGCTTAAATGCATCTAGGAGCTGTTCTTTGAGGCCGTAATTGATCAGTTTTGCAGAATAGTAGGTGTTGGGTATCAGCGCCAGAACCGAGCTAATAACCTGTCCGATAATGATGCCTGCTACACCAAAAGGAATAGAAATCAGCAACATCAACAGGCCGACACTTTTCTTTATGATGCCGACTCTCAGTACCAGATCTGAACGCCCCTTGACGTTAAGCAGATTAATATTCATTGCATGCAGTGGGAAGAGTACCGCCATCACCGACAGCAATTGAAGATAGAGCACAGCCCCTTTCCACTTCTCATCGAAAAGTATAGCGAACAAAGGTTCTGCCACAGCGGCGAGAAAAAGCACGATGGGGGCAACAATAAACATGAGAAGCTGTATAAGTCTGCGATATTTATGTCTCAGTACCTCATCATTGTCTTGCAGCGTGGCCAGGGCAGGGAAAGTGGCCTGTTGTACAGCCCCAGTCAGCTGTTCAGAGACTAACTGACTTATTTTTCTTGCGAAAAAATAAAGTCCCGTAATCTCCGCGCTAAAGACTCGTCCAATAACTAAGACATAGGAATTTTGAAACAGTACCGTCAAAAATCCTTCTATTAATAAATGTAAACCAAATCCAAACAAGCGTTTAAATGACTCACGACTAAATTTCAGAGAAGGACGCCAAACACTTGCAGCCCAGAGAAAAAGTGCTGATATAACGGCCGCAGACAACAACTGTGCAACTAAACTCCACACACCGGCTCCCAGATATGCGGCAACAACAGCAATCACCCCGCTCCCCACGGCACTCAAAGTGTTCGCCTTCATCTGCATTTTAAAATTCATTGCACGTGTCAGGACAGCAGTCTGTACAACTTTTAGTGCATTAAAAAAGACGACGAAACCGGTAATCTGAACCAGCAGTACAAGCTCCGGTTGTTGATAAAAACCGGCCACATAAGGAGACCCAAGGTACAGCATGAGATAAGCAAGCAGGCTAAAACACATATTTGCATAGAAGACCGTATTCAGGTCGCTGACACTGACTTCCTTGCTACGAATCAAGGCCTGACCCATACCCGATTCGACTAACACAGACGCAAGCTCAAAGAAGACCATCATCATGGCAATGAGGCCAAACGCCTGCGGCGCCAGAAATCGAGCCAGAAAGAGCGTAAACACCATAGATGCACCACGACTTATAAACAGTCCGCCGAGGTTCCATAGAACGCCGATGCCTATCTTTCGGTTCATTCCCTGCATTCAGAAGTTAACCTTAGTGTGAATCACTCTTGTTTTCCAATTATTAGCCTATAGCTATTGCTCATCACCTCGACCATCCGACAGGAAAAAATAGAAGTTCCGTAGACCATGTAAATGCGACGGCAGCAGCCCAGCGCGCATAGTGATGTAATGCTATCAGGATGACGTATCAGAGAGCTGTTAAACGATTAACGTTTTGAGTAAGCAATTTCACCCACCACGTCATCATTCACAGCAATTTCGGAAATATATAATGGGCCCTTTTGCTGACTGTAGCGCAGCCACATTTTTAGGGATTTACTATTCATATTCGCAAAAGCTTTCGCTTCTAGTTTCAGCCGAACGAAATACCACTGTTGATGCCCAATGACTTTCTGTAGTAACAGCTTTTGCAGGGTAGAGAGGTACTCCCATAGCGTAAAGGAACCCGTCAGATTGAACTTGAGTCTTTCACCCTCTAGCACTGCAGGCTCCATCAACGTATCCTCATCAAATGCAACAGAGGTGGTAATTGGGCGCGAAAGGTCCTGGCGACATTCATATGTTTTTCGCCCCCCCTCCGGAGTATGAACAATCAAACGAGCGATTGCTTCCCAACCATCGACAGCAGCCTCACTCGAGTCAAACCAACGCGCCACACAGGTGCCCACTTGACGTGCGGTAAAAGTGAACATTTCTGCGTCCTGTATCAAGGGCTCTGCATACAACAGTTCATCTGTAGCATGTATGTAATTGCGGTCGCCCTTATATCTGTCTATTTCATTCATCTTTCAGGACCCGCCTTCAATTTACCCGAGATAGAACGCGCTGGATTCCCAAAAACAGAAGCACCTGACTCCACGTTTCGCACAACCACACTTCCCATACCCACTTGGGCGTCTTCACCAATATCAAGATTGTCACGCACGACAACCCCCATCGCCAATGTTGTTCTGTCTCCAACATTGGTGTGTCCCCCTACCAAAGTTCCCACAGACATCCAAACATCGTTTCCAATGACGGCACCATGTCCTATATTGCAGAGATTCCCCACTACAACCTGTTCACCAATTACGGTACTACTTAGAATTCCACGCGGTATTACGGTGCCCGCACCAACTTGCGTATGCTTACCGATAACCACACTGGCCAGGTGAGGAAATCCTCTTTGTCGCCCATCAAGGCCGCGATAAGCATTAATGCCATCACAGCCGATCACTGCATGATCACGTATCACGGCATTTTCCTGAATCCAGGTGCCGCGGTGGATAACACAATGATTGCCGATACTCACGCCCCTATCGATCCGTACATCAGCATGAATAACGGTGTGTGCCCCTATTGACGCACTGGGCTCAACTCCGAACGGACGAGGCACGGCATCACTTATTTGAAGCTTTCCAGAATTAAGAAGACTGGTAGACAGGTCTATAAAAACTGCACGCGGGTCTGGCATAGCGATGCAAATAGCTCCAGGGAAGCGCTGCTTTAGCACTGGAGTTAGCTCAAAATTCGACAGGACGATTACCCCGTCAGACTGCATTTCAAACTCAGCGTCAGGTTCCCTGTCACAAAAACAAAGATCACCCTCACCCGCGTTAACCAGACTGGAGACACCCGAAATCTCATATTCTAAACAGGCATCACCACTCACGACGTGGTTACGTCCGAAGGACATTGTGCTTTCCAGGGAAGTTTTACCATTTAACAAAAAACGTTCAGCCATATCAGGTATCACTCCATTTTATAATTGTATCGATAACACGCTGCTGATCGCCCTCACCAAGATCTGGATATATCGGTAAACAAAGAACCTCATCGGCTATACGTGTTGCCACCTCCAGGTTAGACGCATTTGATGTATCAAGCCCCTGATACATCTGCATCGAACTAATCAATGGATAGAAATAGCGTCGACAATAAACCCCGTCTTCACGAAGCCGGCCATAAATCTCATCCCGAGAAACCAGGTACTCCTTCTCAATAAGCAGCGGAAAATAGGAGTAATTATTCACCGTATCAGAAACTGGCTGCGGCAATTTTATACCGTTCACACCCCCTAGAACCTTTACATACTGTTCATAGATTGCGCGACGTTTCTCTATCGCAGTATCAATATGCTTCAGCTGGAGCAGGCCAAACGCAGCATTAAGCTCACTCATTTTGCCGTTAATTCCTGAGGCCATCACAGTTACCTCATCAGCAAAACCAAAATTTTTCAGGTAATCGATACGCTGCTTCATCTCAGCATTTTGGCTGATAATCGCCCCTCCCTCGAAGGTGTTAAAAACCTTGGTCGCATGGAAGCTGAGCACGGAAAGCTCACCGTGTTTCAGCAGGCTTTCCCCCTTGTATTTAACACCAAAGGCATGTGCAGCATCGTAAATCAGACGCAGGCCATGGCTATCGGCAATTTGCTGAATACGCTCAACATTACATGGATTTCCATAACAGTGAACAGGGAGTATCGCTGATGTACGCGGAGTGATAGCGGCTTCAATTTTCTCGGGATCGAGATTCATCGTCAGCGGGTCGATATCAACAAACACTGGCGTGATGTTGTTCCATAATAGGGAGTGTGCGGTGGCTACAAAAGAATAGGGGGTAGTAATTACCTCACCACTAATGTTGAGCGCCTGCAGCGCCGTTACCAGTGCAATGGTGCCATTGGTAAAGAGTGAAATATGCTCAACCCCCAGGTATTCACACAAAGCTTTCTCAAGTTGCTGATGAAATGGCCCGTTATTGGTGAGTTGCTTGTTTTCCCAAATTTGTTCCAGATAGGGGATAAACTCCTCAAGTGGAGGTAAATATGGCTGGGTTACATAGATATTTTTCATTTGTTTTCTCTAAGAGAATCTATCGACAAAGCATTGGGGCGCCAGTCTGAAATTGCTACTGTTGCTCGCTGGCTGATTGCGCTTGTTGCACTTCAAACTGCAATTGGATGATCTCTTGTTTGATCCGTTCATACTCATCCATCTTCCGCTGTAAAAAGCGCAACGTAACCATGCTTTTTTCCTTAACACCATTTGGTGTTAACAGGTAAGCATAAACTCTCTTGTTAGGATTAGACGTAAAGTTACCCGCCTTAATCAGACCTTTTTTTACCAGTTCTTTTAGACAGTAGTTCGCCTTTCCCAAACTTACGCCTAAATGTGCCGCAAGTTCGCGCTGACTCATAGACGGTTTCTCTTCTATGGCCTTCAGTATTTGGTATCGAATAGAGTCTTCTAACATGATTCTGTTTTGGTGTTCAATTGATGAACGCCATTGTAAGGGCGACAATTGTCAGGGGCAAGGTAAAAAACGTGATGGAGTATAGATAACCAGGGAAATGCGTATGTCGATTTGAGAGTGACGGACGTAACCCCCGCCATCCACCACGTTATCTCTTAAACAGCTACCACAGCAGGCTTAATGGTGTTGCTGTATGGTGCTCACCCAACAAGCACATACTCCGCACTACAGTACGGGCAACGCGCATGCCCCGTCTTTGTCACATCAAGGAATACCCGGGGGTGGGAGTTCCATACCGCCATACCGGGCATCGGGCAATGCAGGGGCAGATCTTTGACGCTCACCTCGTAACGGTTGACCGCATTGGGCTGCTTGAGCTGTTCATGTTGCCTGACCATCTGCCTTGCCCCTACTTAACCAGAGTCTGCCACTCGGGATGTACGTCGCGGCGTCCATGTACCTGATCGAAATACATGCTCTGTAGCTTCTCGGTGATCGGGCCGCGGCGACCGATACCGATCTTGCGGTTGTCGACCTCACGGATCGGCGTTACCTCGGCAGCGGTGCCGGTGAAAAAGGCTTCGTCGGCGACATAAACCTCATCGCGGGTGATACGCTTCTCTTTTACCGGTACCCCAATCTCCTCGGCCATCTGGAAGATGGTGTTGCGGGTGATACCGTCGAGGGCAGAGGTGAGGTCGGGGGTGTAGATCACGCCGTCACGCACCAGGAAGATGTTCTCACCGGAACCCTCGGCTACGTAACCCTCGTTGTCCAGCAACATTGCCTCGTCGCAGCCACAGGCCAGTGCCTCCTGCAGGGCGAGCATGGAGTTCATGTAGTTACCGTTGGCCTTCGCCTTACACATGGTGATGTTGACATGGTGGCGGGTGTAGGAGGAGGTGCGGATACGAATACCCTTCTCCATCCCCTCGGCACCAAGGTAGGAACCCCAGCTCCAGGCGGCAACCATGACGTGGGTCTTGAGGTTATCGGCACGCAGTCCCATCCCCTCTGACCCATAGAACACCATCGGGCGGATATAAGCCGACTCCAGGTTATTCTCGGCCACCGAGGCCTTAGTCGCGGCGTTGATGGTCTCCTTATCGAAGGGCATCGGCATATTCATGATATGGGCGGAGCGGAACAGACGGTCGGTATGCTCCTGCAGGCGAAAGATCGCGGCACCCTTGTCGGTCTTGTAGGCGCGCACACCTTCAAAGACACCCATGCCGTAGTGCAGGGTGTGGGTCAGGACGTGGGTCTTCGCCTCACGCCAGGGGACCATCTCGCCATCCAGCCAGATGACGCCGTCGCGGTCATCCATTGTCATGTGTTGCTCTCCTCAAAAAGGGTGGTTGTGCTAGCAAATTACAGAACCGCCAATCATACACAGGCGGCGGCGGCGGTGGAACAGGAACAGGTCCATTACTCCATGATATTACGCCACATCTCCTCGACGGCGCTGCGTTCCGTGACAAACTCCTCACGCGATACCACCGCCTTCTGCTCCTGTAGTACCAGACGGTGTGCTCGGCCGCGGTAGCTGCGGTAGGTATTGATGAGCAGCTCGGCCTGCTCCTCGCTGAGCAGGCCGACGCGGGCCAGCGCCTCAAGCTGGCGGATATTGTCAGAGTATTCGATAAGCTCCGGGTACTGATGCGAGTGGGCCAGCAGGTGGTACTGCACCATAAATTCGATGTCGGCGATGCCGCCGTGGCCCTGCTTGAGGTCAAACAGCTCATCGCTGTCCTTACTGAGCGAGCCGCGCATCTTCTCGCGCATCTCGCGTACCTCGGTTCGCAGCTTCTCAATATCGCGCTCTTTGGTGAGGATCTCGCCGCGTACCTTGTTAAACGCCGCGGCGATCCCCGCATCGCCGTTGATGAAGCGGGCGCGTACCAGCGCCTGGTGTTCCCAGGTCCAGGCCTGGTCACGCTGGTAGTCGCCGAAGGCATCGACACTACTCACCAGCAGGCCGGAGGCGCCACTGGGACGCAGTCGGGTATCCACTTCATAAAGCTCACCGGCGGCGGTGCGGGTGTTGAGGATATGGATCATGCGCTGACCGAGACGGGCGTAGAACACGGCGTTATCCAGCGGCCGGTCACCGCCAGTCGCCTTACCCTCGCTCTCCTTGCTGTGCAGGAAGACGATGTCGAGGTCCGAGCCGTAGCCGAGCTCAAAGCCGCCCATCTTGCCATAGGCGATCACCGCAAAGCCGGTATCGCAGACCCGCTCATCACAGCTCTCGGGGCGACCGTGACGCGCCACCAGGTGACGCCAGGCAAGGTCAAAGGCGGCCCCCACCATCACCTCGGCGATGTCAGTGAGGTGATCGCTCACTACCATTAGCGGCACCGCCTCCATCACATCGGCGGCGGCAACGCGCAGCACATGGGCCTGTTTGAGATGGCGTAGCGCCTCCATCTGCGCCTCCAGATCCTCTGCGGGGATATGCATCAGCCGCTGGCGCACCTCGTTGGCCAGCTCCTCGCGTTTGGGCGGGGCGTAGAGGGTGCGCGGATCCAGCAGCTCATCGAGCAGCTGCGGGAAGCGGCTGAGGTGGGAGGCGATCCACGGGCTTGCGCCAAACAGGCGCACCAGTTGCGACAGCGCCATCGGGTTCTCTACCAGCAGGGCGAGATAGGCACTGCGTCGGCCGATCTTCTCCAGCAGCTGCAAAAGGCGGCGCAACGTCTCATCGGGCTCACGCCCCTGCCCCACCGCGCCCAGCAGCAGCGGCATCAGGTGATCTAGCCGCACCCGCGCCTGGGCACTCATTGAGCGCACCTCACGGCCCTCACGCACCTGACCGAGCAGGCGCAACATCTCCTCACTCTCTTTAAAACCGAGCTGTTGCAAAGTAGTGAGCGCCTGCTCACTATCCATACTGCCCTGCCACAGGCCGGTCAGGTCCTGCGCGTCGTTCTCGGCATGCTCGGTCTGCGGCGCGGCGAAGACCTGCTGAAAGTGCTCATCCACCCGGCGCATGTGGTCGCGCAATACCGGCTCATACTCGGCCCAGCTATTAAAGCCCATGCCACAGGCAAGACGCGCCTGCCCCTCCTCATCGGTGGGCAGCATGTGGGTCTGCTGCTCAGCCCACTCCTGAATGCGGTGCTCGGTGTCGCGCAGGAAGATATAGGCGGTGACCAGCTCATCGACCACAAAGTCGGGCAGCAGGCCGAAGCCGCGTAACGCCTCCAGCACGGTGAGGATACGACGGCGTTGCAGTGTCGGCTCGCGCCCCCCCTTGATGAGCTGGAAGGCCTGACCGATGAACTCCACCTCGCGAATACCGCCGGCACCCAGCTTGACGTTGTCCTCCATCCCCTTGCGCTTCACCTCGCGGGCGATCATCCCCTTCATCTCGCGCAGCGACTCGAAGGCACCGTAGTCGACATATTTGCGATAGACGAAGGGCCTGAGGCGCGCCATCAGCTCCGCACCGGCCACCTTGTCACCGGCACAGACCCGCGCCTTGATCATGGCGTAACGTTCCCACTCCCGACCGTGTACCTGGTAGTAGTTCTCCATTGCATCGAAGCTGACCGCCAGCGCGCTCGACTCGCCAAAGGGGCGCAGGCGCATGTCGACCCGGAACACAAAGCCGTAAGCGGTCGTCGCATCCAGGGTGCGGATCAGCGCCTGCCCCAGCTTGATAAAGAACTCCTGATTGGAGATGGAGCGACGCCCACCCTGAGTCTCGCCATCCTCGTCATAGCAGAAGATCAGGTCCACATCGGAGGAGAAATTCAGCTCATAGGCACCGAGCTTGCCCATGCCTATCACCACCAGCCGCTGCTGCTCGCCATCGACACTGAAGGGGGTGCCCCACTGCGCGCAGTGCCACTCGTAGAGCAGGCTCAGCGCACCATCAATACAGCCATCGGCCAGGTGGGAGAGGTCGGCAGTGGTCTCGATAAGATCGGCATGCCCGGCCAGGTCACGCCAGGCGATACGCACCATCTCGCGGCGGCGGAACTTGCGCAGTGCCTCGCCCAGCTGTTTCTCATCGCCACAGCCCTCAAGGTGAGCGGGGAGAGAGTCGCAATAGTGCGTCTCGCTATAGGAGGTAAAAAGATCGTTACTAGAGATAAGGCCCGGCAGCAGCGCGGTATCGCGTTGCAAACACTGACTCACAAACTCGCTCAGCGCCAGCACCCGCTGCGTCTCGGCCTGCAACGCCACATCGGCAACGGGATTGTCATCGCCAAGCTTGTCACAAAGCTGTTGCCACTGCTGTTCAGCCCGCTGCTGTAACAGCTCAGGTAATGCCGTCGATAGACCCTGTGAGTTGGACACCTTCACCCCCGCCGTGGACAAAAGATCAATTGTACCAGCGGGATGAGGTGGCTACGACCAACTATGACTGGTAGTAGTAATCATACTTCTCCAGCAACCCCTTCATAAACTGCCACGCCTCGTTATAGGAGAGACCGCTGTCGGCGGGGATGATGATCTTGATATAGAGTTTCTTGGGGTGAGCCTTTTTCAGCACCGCGAGTTTATTGTGCATCTCTTTGTTGCTGACCACTTTGGCCTGCGCGTCGCCCTTATCCTTAAGGCGGATAGTCGCCTTGCCGTCACGCTTTTCGTAACGCACCTCGACCACATATTTACCCTTAGCGGTACGTGCCGGTTTTACCAGCTTGTCGTACTTCACCTTAAGGGTGTCGTACTCCTGCTGCAGACCGGTGAGTTGCTGGCCCTGCGTCGAACTTTCCTGCTGGAGCTGGCTCAGCTGCTCGGACTGCTGACGATGGCTCTGCTCAAGCTCCGAGAATTGTGTGGTGACACCGCTAAGGCGCTGTTGTTGCTGGGCGTACTGCTCATTCAGCAGGGCCAGGTCGCCCTGACTCTTCTCCAGCTGCTGCGCCAGCTGGGTACGCTGACGTGCCTCGCGTTGCAGCGCGCCCTCACTATCACGCAGCTGAGTGCCCAGCTGCAACAGCTCCTGATCCTTCTGCGCCAGCGTGTCACGCTGCTGAGTATTCTCCTCGCCCAGCTGCAGATTCTTCATCCGCAGCTCGGAGAGTTGATACTGCGCCTGCGCCAGCTGCTCCTCCAGGGTGGCGTTGGTCTCGGTGACGTTACGCGCCATCTCGGCGGCGAGCTGTTCCGCCGCCATGGTGGAGCGCAGCTCCTGCACCAGATCCCAGTTGCGCAGGATCAACACCACGCTGGCGAACATAAAGATCATCACCACCACCATCATGATGTCGGTGAAGGAGGGCCAGAATCCGCCGTGGCTGCTATCGCTGCTGCCGTTGGTGCGCAGGTCGACGAAAGACCCCATCTCAAGTCTCCTCACGGTCCCTGGGCGGCAGGCGGAAGCCCTCGTGCAACACGCCCTTGATGATCTCGATGTTTTGCCCCATCGGCGTCACCTGCTGATTAACGGCACTGACCACCTCACGCAGGCCCTGACCGGCGGCAAGATAGTCGCCCTGCGCCTGCTGCATCTGCGTGACCACCTGTTGCAGGCTGCGCACCAGACCCGCCACCTCGTGCAGCATGGTGTCGCTGGAGTGGGCGTATTGCGGCAGCAGGTGCAGGGTGGTGACCTGCTCGATGGCACTCAGCAAATGGGTCTGGGCATCGGTGAGTTTGATGAAGAAATAACCGAAGAAGAGGTAACAGACGATCGCCGTCATGGTGGTGGAGAGGGCGGTCGACATGCCGTGGATCACCTGCTCCATCCCGGCCATGCTCTCCACATTGCTCAGCAGGTTGGAGGCTCCCACCAGCGCCATCGAGAGCGAAACGATGGTGCCGAAGACACCGACCAGAATGAGGGTGTTATTGACGAAGCGGGCAAAGCTGATGCGAGTGCTTTCGCTCGCCAGCAGCGTCGCGGCGAGGGCACTGTGGTCCACCGGGGCGTTGCGCTTGCTGAGCGAGCGGATCGCTGCCAGGCGCTGTGCGATAAGACGCTGTGCCGAGACCTCGCTTTCGGGCTGATAATCCCCCTCCTCCAGCGCATCGGCCACCTGCTTAAGTGCCGACTCCTCAGCCTGATAGCGCATCAGCACCAGCACAATCTTCACCGTGCCCAGCACGAACAGGGCGGCGATAAAGCCGTTGATAATCAGGCCGGTATCGGTCAGCTGGTTACTGAAATAGACCTCGCTGATCTCGCGCAAACCGACAAAGATCAGTGCCACAGCCAGCAGCAGTAAAATCACCAAACGTAGCAACACGCGGCGACTATAGTTCACGGAGAGGTCGATCATGACAGCACCTGTATCAAGAGAGAGGGTTTAACTAAAGAAGAGATGGTAACTTGTCAGCGGGGTAAAAAAAACGGTTACCAGCAGCAGTGGATAGAGTCGGCCCCGGCGCAGGTTGTAATCACGAAAGAGCCGCGACCACTCCATACCGAGCACCACACGGCACAGCAACAGCTCGAAGCCAACGCTCAGACCGAACCATAGCCCCCCGATCCACAGCAGCGAGCCTTCGTCCTCTATCGGGTGATCGATCAGAAATATCGAGCCGAGAGAAAATACCGTTATGCTGCTCGCCAATACAAACACCCAGTGGGCCATTAGCTCGCCCAGCCGAGCCTCAACACTGCCCCGGCAATAGAGCCAGCAGGCGAAGGCGGCACAGACAAACAGGCACCAGACGCCTATTACTGCGAGAATGTTCATCTTCTCTCCTCCATGAGGGGATTCTGCGAGACTATCGTCGTGGCCCCGGCAGCCGGGGATGTTGATGTGACTTTGTTACAAAATATCGCTCTTCGCCGATGTGGCGCGCATTATAGCGCCGCAACACCGCTTAAATGAACCACAAAACGATATCGAACCTTCGCCGGGGCATGGGCGATCAGCGATGAAAGCAGAATAATCACGATAAAGCCCCAGGCCGCACCGTCGGCAATCACCCTATCGAGCCATGGCAACGACCAGAGCAACAGCAGCTTAACCAGAATCACCGCCCCACGCAGTTGCAGTAGCCAACGCCCGTTGCTCCAGATCGCCAGCCCCACCAACACCACACCAGAATAGACGGTGATCAGCCAGAACGGAAGCAAGGTACTCTGTGATATCTGGAAGAGATAAGCCCCTGCCATCCCGGCCATACCCACTAGGTGCAAACTACGCAGGGTAATATTGAGCCAGCGCAGCCCACGAAAATCACGCGCCTGTGAGGGAAAGAGAAGTGATTTAATGTGCATGCCTTTATCCTAACAAACAAAAAGGCCCCACCGTTGCCGGTGGGGCCTTTTTAAGGGTTTGGCGGGTTAGCCGGGCTTACATCATGCCGCCCATGCCGCCCATACCGCCCATATCGCCACCGCCCATACCAGCGGCACCGCCCTCGTCAGGGATCTCGGCAATCATCGCCTCGGTGGTGATCATCAGACCGGCAACAGAGGCCGCGTTCTGCAGCGCAGTACGGGTAACCTTAGTCGGGTCAAGGATACCCATCTCGATCATGTCACCATACTCGCCAGAGGCGGCGTTGTAACCGTAGTTACCTTTACCGGCCTTGACGTTGTTGACGACCACAGAGGCCTCGTCACCGGCGTTAGTGGCGATCTGACGCAGCGGCTCTTCCATCGCACGGCAGGCGATCTGGATACCGATATCCTGATCGTGGTTGGCACCCTTGAGCTCACCGATAGACATCAGCGCGCGTACCAGGGCAACACCACCACCGGCAACCACACCCTCTTCAACCGCGGCACGGGTAGCGTGCAGGGCGTCATCGATGCGGTCCTTCTTCTCTTTCATCTCAACTTCGGTAGCGGCACCGACCTTGATCACGGCAACACCACCGGAGAGCTTGGCAACACGTTCCTGCAGCTTCTCTTTGTCGTAGTCAGAAGAGGTCTCGGCGATCTGCGCGCGAACCTGGGCAACGCGTGCCTCGATATCGGCGTGCTCACCGGCACCGTCAACGATCACGGTGTTCTCTTTAGAGACCACAATGCGCTTGGCACTACCCAGCATCTCAATAGTGGCTGTCTCCAGAGAGAGACCCACCTCTTCGGAGATCACCTGACCGCCGGTGAGGATCGCCATGTCCTGCAGCATCGCCTTGCGACGGTCGCCAAAGCCCGGGGCCTTAACGGCGGCAACCTTAACGATGCCACGAATGCTGTTAACCACCAGAGTCGCCAGGGCTTCGCCCTCAACATCCTCGGCGATGATCATCAGCGGCTTACCTGACTTGGCAACGGCCTCAAGTACGGGGAGCAGGTCGCGAATGTTGGAGATCTTCTTGTCGACCATCAGGATATAGGGGTTCTCCAGCTCGGCAACCATCTTCTCCTGATTGTTGACGAAGTAGGGGGAGAGGTAGCCACGGTCGAACTGCATACCTTCAACCACGTCCAGCTCGTCCTGCAGGGAAGAACCCTCTTCCACGGTGATAACGCCGTCTTTCCCTACCTTCTCCATGGCATCGGCAATGATCTGGCCGATACGGTCATCGGAGTTGGCAGAGATGGTACCAACCTGGGTGATCGCCTTGGTATCTTCACAGGGGTTGGAGAGGTTCTTCAGCTCCTCAACCACGGCGATGGTGGCCTTATCAACACCACGCTTCAGATCCATCGGGTTCATACCGGCGGTAACCGCCTTCATGCCTTCGCGCAGGATAGCCTGGGCCAGCACGGTCGCGGTGGTTGTACCGTCACCGGCGATGTCAGCGGTATTGGAGGAGACCTCTTTAACCATCTGTGCGCCCATGTTCTCGAACTTGTTGGCAAGCTCGATCTCTTTGGCAACAGAAACACCATCTTTGGTGATGGTGGGGGCACCGAAGGCCTTGTTCAGAACCACGTTACGACCCTTGGGACCAAGGGTAACCTTCACCGCGTCAGCCAGGGTGTTCACACCCTTGAGCATCAGCTGGCGGGCGTCATCAGAAAACTTTACTTCTTTTGCACTCATTTCAAACTTCCTCTAGAAATCTTGTATTCGTTGATGGTGGCAGGGCCACTTAGGCCTCGATGACACCCATGATGTCTTCTTCACGCATCATCAGCAGCTCTTCGCCTTCGACCTTCACGGTGGTTCCGCCGTACTGGCCGAACATGATCTTGTCGCCGACCTTCACATCCATCGGGCGAACGTCGCCATTCTCCAGGATCCTGCCGTTACCCACGGCCAGGATCACGCCCTCGTTGGGCTTCTCGGCGGCGGAACCGGGCAGTACGATGCCACCGGCAGTGGTGGTCTCTTCTTCAACGCGGCGAACTAGCACACGGTCATGTAGCGGACGAATGTTCATTTATTGCTCCTTACAAAACGTCATCAAATTAAAACGATACGCCCGGTCGCAGTATGGCGGCGGGTCATCGGGGGGAGTGATTGGGTTGTTAGCACTCCCCTCGCGAGAGTGCTAATAATATGTATCAAAGCAGAATAGTCAAGAGCTACTCGACAAAGGAGGTGAAGATTTCTTCATTAAGGCCGGGGAGAAAGGGCCTTAATCATCCTCGCGGCGGTACTCGCCCTCAAGGGTCTGCTGGCCGCCATCATTGGCCTGCGGATGCCGCCGGTTATAGGCCCCGCCCATGGCACTCACCATGCCGCGCGCCAGCACACCACGAATAAAGGCCTGGCGTAGCGGCGGCACCAGACCAAGAAAGCCCAGGGCGTCGGTGAAGAAGCCCGGGGTCAGCAGCAGCGCCCCGCAGAGCACCAGCACCACCCCTTCGAGCATCGCCATCGTCGGCACCTCGCCACGGCCCAGCGCAAGCTGTACCTTATTCAGGGTCATCAGCCCCTGTACACGCAGCAGAAAGGCCCCCAGCACGGCGGTGAAGACCACCAGAAAGACGGTAGGCCAGGCACCGATGATGCCGCCGACCTTGATTAACAGATAGATCTCCAGCAGGGGGATCAGCAAAAATAGTGCGAACAGTATGCGAAACACGCGTCTAGCCAAGGTTATTGAAAGGCCGGTAGTATACCCCTCCCACATGCCACCATGTAAGCTCGGTGGCGATAGCTGAGATAAGCCGGAGCGCAGAGAGCATGAACTACCGCCTGCTGATCACCACCTGCCCCTCAATGGACGAGGCCGAAGGGCTGGCAGAAAAACTGCTCACGGCGCGGCTGGCCGCCTGCGTCAACATCGTGCCGGGGGTGGTCTCGCTCTACGAGTGGCGGGGCAAGATGGAGCGCGAGCAGGAGTTTCTGCTGCTGATCAAGAGCCGTGCCGATCTCTTCGGCGAGCTTGAGAAGCTGCTGCGAGCAAGTCATAGTTACGAACTCCCTGAACTGATCGCTGTCCCTATCGAGGAGGGATTGGCCCCGTATTTGAACTGGATCGACACACAACTGGGTAACAACACATGAAAAAACTCCCCCTGATACTACTTAACCTCCTCCTGCTACTGCTCGCCAGCCCCTTTGTCGTGGCACAGGAAGAGGAGGAACTGCTCGATCCGCAGGTGGCCTTTGCCCTCAGTGTCGAGGCCGAGAGCGACACCAGCCTCATCGCCCGCTGGGATATCGCCGAGGGTTACTACCTCTATCGCAGCAAGTTTAAATTCCAGAGCAACACCCCCGGGGCAGCGCTGGGCGAGGCCACCTTGCCCCCCGGCAAGGTCAAGCAGGATGAGTTCTTCGGTGAGATCGAGACCTATCGTCACGCTGTAGAGGCGCGCATTCCAGTGTCGTGGCTGGGCAGCGCCCCCGAGAGCATCAACGTCACCGTCACCTCTCAGGGCTGTGCCGATATTGGCGTCTGCTACCCGCCACAGCGCCAGACCTTCGATGTTACCCTGCCGGTTGCCCTCACCAGCACACCGATGCAAAGCCTGGGCGGCCTGAGTGACAGCCTTGGACTTGGGCTCGGCGACAGCAACGAGGGGGAAGTTCTGACACCGGAACGGGCCTTCCCCTTTTCTGCCATCGCCATCGACGGCAACACCCTAGTTGCCCGCTGGGACATCACCCCCGGCCACTACCTATATAAAGATAAGTTCAGCTTCAGCCTGGAGGATGCCGAGGGCGTCACCCTGGGTCAGCCACAATTGCCCCAGGGTGAGGAGAAGGACGATGAGTTCTTCGGCAAGATCGAGGTCTACCACCACCCCATCGATGTCACCCTGCCGCTGCTGCGTGAAAAGCTGGAGGCCACCGAGGTAACACTTAAAGTCAAATATCAGGGCTGTGCCGATATCGGTATCTGCTACCCGCCGCAGAAGAAGAGCGTGACCATCGCGCTACCAGCGGGTATGGCTACCGGTGCTGCTGGCAGCGCTATCACCCCGATTGCGGCGAGCAAGCCGAGTGCGCCGCTCTCTGAGCAGGATAGCCTCGCCGCCTCGCTGGCCGGTGGTAACACCTTTGCCACTATCGCCCTGTTCTTCGGCATGGGTCTGTTGCTCGCCTTCACCCCCTGCGTCTTCCCGATGATCCCGATCCTCTCCAGCATTATCGTCGGTCAGGGCGAAGGGCTGACCACCCGCAAGGCCTTCACCCTGTCGCTGGTCTACGTACTGGCGATGGCCCTCACCTATACCGTAGCCGGGGTAGTCGCCGGGCTATTCGGGGCCAACCTGCAGGCGGCCTTCCAGAACCCGTGGATCCTCATCAGCTTCTCCGCCGTGTTTGTGGCCCTCGCCTTCTCCATGTTCGGCTTCTATGAGCTGCAACTCCCGTCAGCACTGCAGAGCAAACTGACCGAGGTGAGTAACAAGCAGCAGGGTGGCACCCTGTTCGGCGTCGCCATTATGGGGCTGCTCTCGGCGCTGATCGTCGGCCCCTGTGTAGCACCGCCGCTGATGGGAGCGCTGATCTACATCGGCCAGACCGGCGATGCGGTACTCGGCGGTCTGGCCCTGTTTGCCCTCTCCCTCGGCATGGGTGCTCCATTACTGGCCATCGGCGTCTCAGCGGGTAAGTTCCTGCCGCGTGCCGGCGGCTGGATGGATGCGATCAAGGCAGTGTTCGGTGTACTGCTGCTTGCGGTAGCCGTCTGGATGCTGGAGCGCATCCTCCCCGCCAGCATCACCCTGCTGCTGTGGGCACTGCTGGCGATCATCTCGGCGGTCTACATGGGTGCTATCGATGCAATCAGGGAGGGGGCCTCCGGCTGGTACAAACTGTGGAAGGGGCTGGGGCTGGTGTTGCTGATCTACGGTGGCCTGATGCTGGTCGGGCTGGCCGGTGGCAACACCGACCCGCTGCAGCCACTCAGGGGGCTGGCGGTTTCCGGTGGCGCTGCGGCACAGCCGCAACACCTGCAATTTAAGAAGGTAAAGACCATCGCCGACCTGGAGCGCGAGGTGAAGGCTGCCAGCGCCGCGGGCAAGACGGTGATGCTCGACTTCTATGCCGACTGGTGTGTCTCCTGCAAGGAGTTCGAGAAGTATGTCTTCTCCGATCCGCAGGTGCTGGCTGCGCTGTCGAACACTGTCAGCCTGCAGGCCGATGTGACCGCCAACGATGAGGCCGACCAGGCGCTGCTGAAACAATTCCGCCTTATCGGCCCACCCGGCATCATATTCTATGACCGCAGCGGAGCGGAGCTGAGCGATTACCGCATCGTCGGCTACACCGAGGCCACCACCTTCGCCGACCACGTCCAGCGCGCCTTTGCACAATAACAGGGCGCAACAACGGGGGAGGGGGCTCCCCCCTGTCTCCCTTAAAATCAAGCTTTTGTGACACTCGTCACAGGTAAATAGCGGTAATCTTGCGAATATCTTCGCTCATCTTGCCGACAACTTAAGTTTTCTGGACAACATCCTGCCTATCAGGCAAAATGTCGCCAGATACTGCCGGTGAAGGGGCGGAAATCCGCCAAACGTGGTGGAAATTGACGTCAACAGTGTTAAATGGCCGCAAACAAACATAAGTAAAAGCGGTTTGTACTTACGACAAAGGTAAACGCAGGAATTCCTACGATGGCCAACATACTGGTACTCAACGGTCCTAATCTCAATCTGCTTGGCGTGCGCGAGCCCAGCCACTACGGTAATGATGACTTAAAGAGCATCAATGCCCGCCTGCTGGAGCAGGCCGAGGCGGCGGGCCATAAACTCGATACCTTCCAGAGCAACGCCGAGCACGAACTGGTGGAGCGCATTCACCTGGCACGTGAGCAGGCCGTCACCTGGATCATCATCAACCCTGCTGCCTTCACCCACACCAGCGTCGCCATTCGCGATGCCCTAGCGGGGGTCGCGATTCCCTTTATCGAGATCCACCTGTCAAACGTTCACGCACGTGAAGAGTTTCGACAACACTCCTTCTTTTCAGACATCGCCAGCGGCGTGATCAGCGGCCTCGGGGCCCAGGGTTACGAGCTGGCACTGGCGGCGGTGATTCACCGCCTCTCCGAATAACGTAAATTAATAACTCAAACGGGTATATCACTATGGATATTCGCAAAGTAAAAAAACTGATCGAACTGCTGGAAGAGTCCGGCATCGCCGAGATTGAGATCCACGAAGGCGAAGAGTCGGTACGTATCAGCCGCAACAGCCAGAATCAACCCACCATGTACGCAGCGGCCCCAGCCCCGCTTGCCGCTGCACCTGCCCCTGCCGCCGCACCAGTTGCCGCTGCCGCAGACGATAGCGCCTCCGCCACCCCCAGTGGTCATCAGGTCACCTCGCCCATCGTCGGTAGTTTCTATAACGCCCCCTCACCCAGCGCCAAGGCGTTCGTTGAGGTTGGTCAGAGCGTCAGTGTCGGTGACACCCTCTGCATCATCGAGGCGATGAAGATTATGAACCAGATCGAAGCCGACAAGGCGGGCGTGATTAAAGCCATCCTGGCCCAAAACGGCGACCCCATCGAATTCGGTCAAGCACTGTTCATCATCGAATAATCATTCATCTGCCACGTACCCTGCGAGCGAGCCATGTTCGATAAAATAGTAATTGCCAACCGGGGCGAGATCGCCCTGCGTATCCAGCGCGCCTGCCGCGAACTGGGTGTAAAGACCGTTGCGGTGCACTCCACCGCCGACAAAGACCTGAAGCACGTGCGCCTTGCCGACGAGACGGTTTGTATCGGTCCCCCACCCTCCACCTCCAGCTACCTCAACATCCCGGCGATTATCAGCGCCGCCGAGGTCACCGATGCCGAGGCCATCCACCCCGGCTACGGCTTCCTCTCCGAAAACGCCGACTTTGCCGAGCGTGTAGAAGAGAGTGGCTTCGTCTTCATCGGCCCCAGGGGCGAAACCATCCGTGAGATGGGCGACAAGGTCGCCGCCATCGAGGCGATGAAAAAGGCCGGTGTACCCACCGTGCCCGGCTCCGACGGCCCGTTGGGTGATGACCCCGATACCAACATGCGACTGGCTCGCGAGATCGGCTACCCGATCATCATCAAGGCCGCCGGTGGCGGTGGTGGCCGTGGCATGCGCGTCGTTCACGCCGAGGGGGCACTGCTCAACTCCATCTCCCTGACCAAGTCCGAGGCCGGCTCCTTCTTCGGCAACGACATGGTCTATATGGAGAAATTCCTCGAGACTCCGCGTCACGTCGAGATTCAGGTACTGGCCGACACCCACGGCAACGCCATCCACCTCGGCGAGCGCGACTGCTCGATGCAGCGCCGTCACCAGAAGGTAGTGGAAGAGGCACCCGCCCCCGGTATCAGTGAAGAGCTGCGGAACGAAATTGGCGGACGCTGTGCCCAGGCCTGTATCGACATCGGCTACCGTGGTGCCGGCACCTTCGAATTCCTCTACGAAAACGGCGAATTCTACTTCATCGAGATGAACACCCGCGTACAGGTAGAGCACCCAGTCACCGAGATGATCACCGGTGTCGATATCGTGCGTGAACAACTTCTCATCGCCTCCGGCGAAAAGCTCAGCTATACCCAGGACCAAATCGTCATTCGCGGCCACGCCGTAGAGTGTCGACTCAACGCCGAAGACCCTGACTCTTTCATGCCCTCACCCGGCAAGATCGAGCGCGCACATATGCCCGGTGGCCTTGGTATCCGTGTCGATTCTCACATCTACAACGGCTACACCGTACCGCCACACTACGACTCCATGATCGGCAAACTGATCTCCTTCGGCCCCAGCCGTGAGACCGCGCTTGCCCGCATGCGCACCGCATTGGATGAGACCATCATCGAAGGGATCAAAACCAATATCCCGCTACATCGGAAGATAATCTCCGATGCAAACTTTGAGATAGGGGGGACGAACATACACTATCTGGAGAAGAAGTTGGGATTGTGAGTTTAGTGTTGGTTGTTTGATAAGAGGGGCGGCTTTTTAGTCGCCCTTTTTTTGTGCTGGCATTGCTTCGCTAAGGCTCGCAGTGTCACACCGTCCTGCTGGGCATGGCTGCCCAGCCTACACTGCAAGTGATAAACTCCTCAAATCAAAACTACACGAGACCACCCCATGCCCTGGCAACAACTCACCCTCTACACCACCAAGGAACATGCCGAAAGCATTAGCGAGCAGCTTGAGGCGCTCGGTGCCGCCTCGGTCACCATGCAGGACGCCGCCGATCAGCCGCTTTACGAGCCACCACCCGGGGCCACGCCGCTGTGGCAGATGACGAATGTGGTGGGGCTATTCGACGACAGTTTTGATATGAATGCAGTACAGGAACAGTTGCGCGATGCGTTCGGTGGTGAGTTGCCGGAGGTTCGTCTGGAAGAGCTTGAAGATCAGGACTGGGAGCGTGCCTGGATGGATGACTTCAAACCGATGCAGTTTGGTGAGCGGTTGTGGATCGTGCCGAGCTGGACTGAGGCCCCCGATACCGGCGGGGTGAATATTCTGCTTGACCCTGGGCTCGCCTTTGGTACCGGCACCCACCCAACCACACGGCTCTGTCTGGAGTGGTTGGATGGCCACGAAATTAGCAATAAAGCCGTTATCGATTACGGCTGCGGCTCGGGCATCCTTGCCATCGGTGCGGCATTACTCGGAGCGGCCTCGGTTATTGGTGTCGATACCGATCCGCAGGCGATCACCGCAAGCGATGAAAATGCGCGACGCAACCATGTCAGCGAAAAGATTCACGCCTATCTTCCGGGGCATGAACCCAAGGAGCCTGCCGATCTGTTGCTCGCTAACATTCTCGCCGGACCTCTGGCGGAGTTGGCGCCGCTGTTTGCCGAGCGGGTAAAGCGTGGCGGAGATTTGGTGCTGTCGGGTATTTTACCGGAACAGGCCGAGGGATTGCGTGAGGTTTATGGGGAGTGGTTTAAGATGGCCCCGGCCATTGAGCTGGATGGCTGGATTCGCCTGGAGGGTGTGCGCCGATAAGCTTTTCTGCAGACAATAAAAAAGGCCACGTTGGTTATTTACCAACGCGGCCTTTTTTTATGCTGGGGCGAGTTACTTAGAACTCAACCGCCAGCTGTGCGGTAAAGGCAGTGGCAGTCTCGCTGCCGTTGACCTTAAAGTCTTCCATGCTGGCATACTCGATGCCCATATTAACGTCCTTCATCAATTCAAAGGAAACGGCAACCGAGGTGACATACTTCGGCATGCCCAGGAAGGCAGTTTCAGAGGTCACCTGATAGGCGGCGGCAATGGTGCTACCGCTGGCCAGTGCTATGGCCACTTCAACATTGGTGGCACGCGGTTGCTCTTCGTTGGAAATGTTATTAACTTCCGCTGTAAGGGGATCGCCGTCGTGATCAAAAGTTCCGAGGTCGCCATTTTTAAAGCTATCTAAAGCAGCAACATGCTCGGCAATCACGCTGACGTTGCCCGAAGTGAAGCCGAAGCTGACAGCGTAACCGGCAACGGCAGACTTAACGTTAGTGCCGGCGGCCTCAAGGGCACCGCTCTCGGCGATGTTGGAGATGTAGCTTGCACCCATGGACAGGTTGTCGTTGGAAAAGGCTAGATTGGCACCATACGAGAGTGCCGCATTATCACCCTTGGCAATTTCGGCATCTTCCTCAACATCACCATTAAAAGTGTAAACTGAACCGCTGAAGTTTCTACCCGTCGAGCCCAGCATAAGGGCGGTCTCCGAGGTCTCACCCAGCTCCAGGGTCTGCGGGTCGGAGACCATATTGCTATCGAAAGTACCGAAGGGCACATACATACGGCCGGCAGTGAGTGCACTCATCTTGTCCATCTGCACGGTGATATAAGCCTCATCCAAGCCGAAGGTGGTACCTTCAAATGCCGCATCGTCCCCTTCATAGAGCAAATTAACCGTGGCCGAAGCGCGATTATTAAGCTGGGCATTCACACCAACAGCGGCGGTGGCCACGATAATGTCGCTAGTCTTAACCCCAGCATAATCTTCGGCCATCGCAGCCTCAACCTCTACCGCACCGGAGACAGTGACATCAGCGGCGTAAACAGGGGAACAGAGGGCTGCCGCGACAGCCGCAGCGATAAGTCCATTTTGCTTTTTCATTTTTAGCTCCAAAGAGGTAAGTAATTATTGGATTGACTCATTAATTGAGTAGCAGGCCCTAAATCTTAAGCTAAAACGAACAATGGTGACAAGATATGACTGAACAGCCCCCCCTAATTGATATTTGACAGACACTATTCAAGCCCCCCTCCTTCAGTGTGGCCAAATTCTGTGCCACGATAAGGTAAGTCACTATGTCATAACGAAAATCAGCCGCTTTCGATACTTGGATAGGCGGGAAAATTAGGCTAACTTGTGGTTCCAACGTACAATGAAAACTGACTTTAATTGACCCCAGAACCGATAGCGGCCGAATCCATCAGATGCTGACCCAGTGCCCCGAGTGCAAAACCGCCTTTCGCCTTCACATCAATCAGCTGAAGGCCGCTGCGGGCAAAGTGCAATGCAGTCGCTGTAACACCACCTTCGACGCCCTGGATAACCTCTTTGAGCCTGCGCCAGCCGCCGAAGAGCCACCGCAAACGCCTGCACCAGCACGTCCCCCCGAACAACAAGCTACCCCGGAATCATTAGCGGAAGAACCCGTTGGCGGCGACGCACCTATAGAGCCGGCGAGTAAACCGCTAACCACGCATCCCTCCCCCTACGATGAGAAGGAACGCCTCACCTCCCTGTTCGATGAGCCGGCAGTGGAGCCCGCAGCAACAAACGAGGATACCCTGAGCAGCTTTATCGACGAGCTGGAGGAGTCCACAACAAACAGCGACACGACCACATTTGCGCTGGAGACTGAAGCCCCGCAGCCGCAAACGCCGGGGGTCGATGCCTGGCTCGACGCACTGGGAGAGAGCCCCAAGGCCATTGACGAAACTGCGCCTGAGGCCCCCTTTCACCTACCGTCTGTGGGTGCCCACCCCGCGCAGGGGGAGGATGTCATCAGTGCCGCCCTTGATTCTATCGAGGAGCTGTTTGGCACTGAGCCCGTTAAAGGTGAGACCCCAGCGCTGATCGGGGTCGAGGAGACCGGCGAAGCACCTGTCGAGACCTTTGATGACATTTTCAGTGTAGAGCCGCTAGAGGAAGAAACCCTGCCGCTGGTCGAGGTCGATAACGCTGAACTCAAGGTAGAACCCGCCGAGACCTTCGACGAAGAGCTCACTGTTGAGCTGGTCGAAGAAGAGTCCTCACCACAACTTGAGGTCGACAGTCTCGACATCAGCGAAGATAAGCTCGACGCCTTCTTTGAAGCGAACACAGCGGAGAGTACGGCAGAGGGCGCAGCAGAGTCCAGCGTCAGTAACGACGGACTCGACGCCTTCTTCGAAGAGGAGAAGCCGGAGAGTGCCGACGAGCGCGCGGCAGAGTCCATCCTCAGCCATGACGAGCTTGATGCCTTCTTCGAAGAGGAGGAACCGCTGAGTGCCGACGAGCGCGTGGCAGAGTCTATCGTCAGTGATGACGAACTCGACGTCTTTTTCAAAGAGGAGAAGCCGGAGGTCGTCAGCGATGAAGCCGCGGAGCTAACCCAGGCCGAGAGCACGACAGCAACAGCCCTCCCTGAGCAGGGCGAGCTACTGGAGATACTGGAACAGGAACCTGCCGCTGAGGCCATCGAACAACTGCTGACAGAACCCGACGAAGAGAGTGCGCTGGACGAGGTACTGCTCCCCGATGAGCCTGAACCTGTCGAGCTTGCCACACCAAAATCTGCCGCCGATCCGCTCGCCCCCTTCTCCGGGGAGCCGCTGGAACACATGCTCTCACCCACCGAGGAGCAGGCTGCCGAGGAGGCCTCAATACAGGTGGCCCTTCACCACGCCCCTGAGGTGATGATAGAGCCAGCTAGCGCCGCGCCAGCAGTGGCGGAGTCCCTTGCTGAGGATGAGCTGGTGCTTAGTCAGCCCGCCGCCCCGAGCGGCTATGCCATCCCCACCGAACTGACGCAGGCCCGCCAGGGCTCCGGCAAGGGAACGGTGCTGTGGGGGCTGGGTATCGTGCTGATGTGTGCCGCACTGGTACTGCAATACCTCTACTACTTCCGCCTGCAGCTGGTGGAAAACCCGCAGCTGCGACCACTGCTCACCACCATGTGTGAGGTGACCGGCTGCGTGCTGCCGCCACGCCGCGATCTGGGCCGCATTGAGCTCTCCGAGCACCTAATGCAGTTTCACCCCAACTACGAGCAGAGCCTGCTGATCACCGCCACTCTGGCCAATCGTGCCGAGTTCGCCCAGCCCTACCCGCTGATCGAGGTGCTGATGACCAATATCGAGCAGCAGGTGGTGGCACGCCGCCACTTCACCCCGCAGCAATACATCCCCAAACTCACTAACGACAGTTTCCCCGCCAACAGCGAGATCCCGCTAATGTTGGAGGTTGTCGATCCCGGTAATAACGCTGTCGGCTTCGAATTCCGCTTTTATTGATTAAAATTTAACCAATAACACTTTATGCCAACCGCCTAAGTCGGTATCATTAGCGCCCCTTTTGACACAAGATCGATCGGCACCGTAATGCGAATCGGCCCCTATACACTCAGTAACAATCTGGTACTCGCCCCGATGGCGGGCATTACCGACCGCCCCTTCCGCCAGCTCTGCAAAGAGTTGGGCGCGGGCATGGCCGTCTCCGAAATGGTCTCCTCCAACTCCCTGCTGTGGGGTAGCGACAAAACCAAACGTCGCGCCAACCACGCGGGTGAGATCGAGCCGCGTTCGGTACAGATCATGGGGGCCGACCCCAAACTGATGGCCGAGGCGGCACGCTACAACGTCGACAACGGCGCGCAGATCATCGATATCAACATGGGCTGCCCGGCAAAGAAGGTGTGCAATGTACAGGCCGGCTCCGCGCTGCTGCGCGACGAGGTACTGGTAGGCCAGATCCTCGATGCCGTCGTCTCCGCCGTGCCCGAGGTGCCCGTCACCCTGAAGATCCGCACCGGCTGGGACCGCGACAGCCGCAATGGTGTGACCATCGGCGGCATCGCCGAGAACACCGGCATCCAGGCCCTCGCGGTACATGGCCGCACCCGTGCCGACGGTTATAAGGGCGATGCCGAGTACGAAACCATTGCCGAGATCAAATCCGCGCTCACCATCCCGGTGATCGCCAACGGCGACATTACCACCCCGGAAAAGGCAAAGCAGGTACTGGATGCCACCGGTGTTGATGCGGTGATGATTGGCCGCGCCGCCCAGGGCCGCCCCTGGATTTTTCGCGAGATCGCCCACTACCTGGAGACCGGTGAAATCCTGCCCGAACCGGGGCTGGAAGAGGTCCGCGACATCCTGATGGGCCACCTCGATAACCTCTACGACTTCTACGGCGAATACACCGGCGTACGCATGGCGCGCAAACACATCAGCTGGTACAGCAAGGGCCAGGCCCACGGCGGTGCCTTCCGCCAGGCGGTCAACCACGTGGATAGCGCCGAAGAACAACTCATTATGACCAAAGAGTTCTTTGCCCGACTCATTGATACCCGGGGGATCGCCGCATGAGCGATCATCAATGTAACAACCCGCTAAATGGTTGTGTGCGCAAAGCGCTGGATAAATATTTTAACGATCTCGGTGACCACTCCGCGGGCGAGCTCTACCAGCTATTTCTCAGCGAGATGGAGCAGCCACTGCTGGAGAAGGTGATGCAGGAGGCCAAGGGCAACCAGACCCGCGCCTCAGAAATTCTCGGTATCAACCGCGGCACCCTGCGCAAGAAACTGGTGCAGTACAAGCTCGATAAATAATCCCAAACCCATTTTGACCCGGCACCCGCCCCGGTGGCTGCCTCAGCCTACAGGAAGAGAAGATGAACACCATCAAACGCGCCCTGATCAGCGTCTCCGACAAAACCGGCATCGTCGATTTCGCCAAAGAGCTTAGCGAGCTCGGCGTGGAACTCCTCTCCACCGGCGGCACCGCCAAACTGCTGGCCGATAGCGGCATCGCGGTGATCGAGGTCGGCGACTACACCGGCTTCCCCGAGATGATGGATGGCCGGGTCAAGACCCTGCACCCGAAGATCCATGGCGGCATCCTGGGGCGTCGCGGCCGTGATGATGCGGTAATGGCCGAACACAACATCGGCGGTATCGACATGGTGGTGGTCAACCTATACCCCTTCGAGCAGACCGTGGCCAAGCCCGACTGCACCCTGGAAGACGCCATCGAGAACATCGACATCGGCGGTCCCACCATGATTCGCGCCGCGGCGAAGAACCACAAGGATGTCACCATCGTGGTGGATACGGGCGACTACGGCCGCGTACTCGACGAGATGAAGGCCAACAACAACGCCACCAGCTACGAGACCCGTTTCGACCTCGCGGTAAAGACCTACGAGCACACCGCCCGCTACGACGGCATGATCGCCAACCACCTCGGCAAGCTGGTCTCCGGTGAGGAGAAGTCCGACTTCCCACGCACCTTCAACCTGCAGGTACAGCAGGTGCAGACCATGCGCTACGGCGAGAACCCGCACCAGAAGGCCGCCTTCTTTGTCGAGCAGAACGCCCCTGCCGGTTCCATCTCCACCGCCCGCCAGCTGCAGGGCAAGGAGCTCAGCTACAACAACATCGGCGACACCGATGCCGCGCTGGAGTGTGTAAAGCAGTTCGACGAAGGCCCCGCCTGCGTCATCGTCAAACACGCCAACCCCTGTGGTGTTGCCATCGGTCAGGACATGGTCACCGCCTACGACCGCGCCTACAGCACCGATCCCGAGTCCGCCTTCGGCGGCATCATCGCCTTTAACGGCGAGCTCGATGGCCACACCGCCCGCACCATCATCGACCGCCAGTTCGTCGAGGTGATCATCGCGCCGACAGTTTCACAGGAAGCGATGGAAGTCCTCTCGGAAAAGAAAAACGTGCGCGTGCTGGAGTGCGGCAGCTGGGACGGCTCACTGGAAACCCTCGACTTCAAACGCGTTAACGGCGGCCTGCTGGTGCAATCCAACGACCTGCTGCTGACCAACGAGATTAAAGTGGTCTCCAAGCGCCCACCCACCGAGCAGGAGATGGCCGACCTGATGTTCAGCTGGCGCGTCGCCAAGTTCGTCAAGTCCAACGCCATCGTCTACGGCAACGAGAACATGACCATCGGCGTCGGCGCCGGCCAGATGAGCCGCATCAACTCCGCGCGTATCGCCGGCATTAAAGCCGAACACGCGGGTCTCACCGTGCAGGGTTCGGTGATGGCATCCGATGCCTTCTTCCCCTTCCGCGACGGCATCGACAGCGCCGCCGAGGCAGGCATCGCCGCGGTGATCCAGCCCGGCGGTTCGATGCGTGATGATGAGGTGATCGCCGCCGCCGACGAGCACGGTATGGCGATGGTGTTTACCGGGATGCGCCACTTCCGGCACTAAATCGGAAGCCACTCCATGAAAAAGGGCCGCTGATGCGGCCCTTTTTTTCGTCCCTATACACCTGCCGCACTTCCACACTCAGTAACGGAACGACACATTAATCGCCCGGTAGGTACTATCCTCCTGCTGCGCCTTAAACTCACGAGTACGCACCGTAGTACTTAGCGACAGGCGAATATCACGGTGTACAAAGACGATACCGTACTGTGTATCACCGACCCACGGCTCTTTAGCTACACGGTGACTATCAACAAAGGTATTACCATCGAGAAAAATATCTCTACCTACCCAACGTACCTCATGGCCCAGAAAGCCATACCAGTCGACGCCCTCCAGTGATTGATAATATGAAACACCGGGAAAGGATGGGCGGATATTGGGGGGATTAAGGTCTCGCCGGAGGTTGTCACCCAGCCGCAACATAAGTCCAGCTGAGCCATAGGTCTCGGCATTGCCGAGTGCAAAGGTGAGGTGGGAATTAACACCATACTCCAGCCCAGCAGAAGCCTTACGCACCATACGCCAGAGTCTTGAGTAGGTAATACCCATAGTCAGCTCGTCCTGCAGTTGATGGCCCCAGCCATAGGATCGATCATATCCGAGTAAGCGGTGAATCGTGTTTTGTGTCTCCTCCCCCAATGCACTGGGCCCGACCAGTCCCAGCGTCAGCTCTAACATATTGCCACTATCAAAGCGCTCATCATGATCAATGCGTGACATGATCGCCATCGTGGCGTAAAGATAAGCCGCATAGGGGCGCTCATTAACCACGAGTGTATCCACCTCTGTTTCTAAAGGGGTATATAGTTTTTGACCAAAAGAGTAGCTAACAAAATTCAGGTCGGTGCCATTTTGATAAAATGGTATCCAATTCGCGACGGACTGCAGCCACTCAGGGGGAGCTCCTCACCACGCAGTAACGAAACTTCCATACCATTGGTATAGTAGCCATCATTCTTATTATTAATCGAGTCATTCTCCAGCTGTACGCTGATAAAGTGCGCCCCTCGCTCATCATCGGCGCTCACGGCGCCTGACAGGAGCAATAACCCCGAAAAGTATAAAATCGATAAAAGGCTGAAGAGTTTTATTACCATAATGACACCCTCACACCATGAAACGGTGTGATGTTCAGCAGAAGCAATTCGGATTACATAACACGGTCCTGTCTCCCACCTCAGCTATTCATTGGATACGTTTTCTAGTGTAGCTGCTGACTGCAATTTTGCTGTTTCACTTCGCTATCAACATCTTTTGTTATCTCATATCGGTCGAGCACGACACCAGCGGGCGAGAGAAATCTGGCACTCAATTTGGTCTTTGTCACATCGATCATCAACGACCCCAACTCACGCTTAGCAACAGCCATAGCAGGGTGATCGAGATCACCATAATCGGCATAGGCACTGGAACCGACAACGTTGTATATCGTCCCGCTGTGCGATTGTCGGTTGATTGATTTGGTGTAACGGCCCTGTTCATTTCTTTGCAGGTTCATCGCCGGGGCAAACGACTCGGACTCCCCATAGTGACAGGCCATAAGGTGTGAGCGCTCATAGACGTGGCTGTGACCAAACAGTACGAGGTCTACGCCACCCTGTTCCAGCAGCGGCACAACATTTTCGCGTACCTGACGCATGCGCCCGCGGCTGTCGCCGTCGTCATCGGAGTCGTGTGAGCCCTTGCTGTAGGGCGGGTGGTGCATGAAGGCGATGATCCAGCGCTGTTTTGTTGCGGCGAGGTCGCGTTGCAGCCACTGCAACATGGCGCTCTGTGTATCGAGGTCACCATCGTGGGTATCGAGGAAGATCAGGTGTAGCTGTCCATAGTCCATGGAGAAGAAATGTTCGCTGCCGGAGGGCAGGCCACCGGCCTCCCCCCCCGTGGGGAAGGTGAAGAGCTGATAGAAGGTGTTACGACGAGCATCGTGGTTACCGTGTACGGGCAGATAGGGAACCGTTGGCAGGAGTTTCGGATAGGTGTCGAACAGGTGCTGCTGGAACTCGGCATCCTTGCCGGAGCTGTAGGCGTTGTCGCCGGTGGTGAGCCACAGGTCGAGATCGGGCAGGCCCGCGCGCGGGTGGGCGGCGGCCCACCGCATTGCCGCATCGCGTCCCTGCAGGGTGGAGGGGATGGCGCGGCCCGGATCGCCCTGTACCCAGAGGCGTAGCGGACGTTTGGCACCGGGTAGCGGTGCGGTGCGAAAGGCATGTACCGCCCCACCCACGCTGTAGTAGTAACGGCTGTCGGGCTTCAATCCGCTCAGGCGCAGCTCATGGATCTTGGCTACAGGCCCCTCGCGCTGCTGGTCGAGCTGGTCGGGGGCAGTGCCGTAACGCAGCACCCCCTTTTCGGCGTTCTGGCTCTGCCAGCGAACCGTCATGCCGTCCGCGGCGGGCATCTGCAGGTAGGGGCCGCGTTCGCCCTGCAGGCGACTATCAAGGTAGACCTGCCCCATGCGCCCGGCGCTAAGCAGCAGCACCAGCAGCAGAAAGCCCAGAAATATCCAGCGCACACCGCGCCACGGCCAACCTGTTACACCCATCTCTTCGCCCTCACCCGTCCGCCAAATCCTGTTGCGCGGGGAACTTTCTCCCCGATCCCGTGACCAACTGCACGTAGCGCACCATACCGCTATGCCGCCCTATGATACAATCCCGGCTGCTTTTGAACCGCGATTACCAACTGACAGAACCCGATGAACCGACTTCCCCGCCTGACCCGACTTGCCGCCCTGCTGGTGCTGTTCTATACCCTCGCCTTCTCGGCGGCGCGGCTGGTGTTCTGGCAGCTGTTCGATAACCCCAATGACCCGCTGCTGGGCGGCGATCTGTTGCAGGCCCTCTACCTCGGTTTGAAGTTTGACCTGCGCCTGGCGCTGCTCATCGTATTACCGCTGTTGCTGCTCGGCTGGCTGCGACCGCTAAGCCCGTTTGAAGGACGAGTGGGGCGCGGCCTGTGGCTGGGCTATCTGCTGCTCGCCACCATTATCACGGTACTCGTTTACGTCACCGATTTCAGCCACTTCGCCTACCTGCATACGCGGCTCGACTCCAGCGCGCTGCGTTTTCTTGCCAACCCGCTGATCTCGCTGGAGATGGTGTGGCAGAGCTACCCGGTGGTGCCCTGGTCTGTCGCCCTGCTGCTGCTGTTCAGCGGTGTCACCCTGGGGATACGCCAGTTGTTACGCCGCTATGCCACCAGCCCCCACCAGCCGTTACGGGGCTGGCGCAAGGCGGGCATGGTCTCCGTTACCTTTTTTGTAGTGCTATTCGGCCTCTACGGCAAGATCTCGGCCTACCCGCTGCGCTGGTCCGACGCCTTTTTCAGCAGTCACAGCTTCGCCTCCTCGGTCACCTTTAATCCGGTGCTCTATTTCTATGAGACCTATGTCAACGCCCACAGGCAGCTCTATGATGAAAAGGCCGCGCGCCGCTACTATCCACAGATTGCCGACTATCTGGCGGTCGATCATCACGATGCAGACATACTCAACTACCTGCGCCAGGTGGTGCCCGCGCAACACCCCGACAAGCCCTATAACGTGGTGGTGGTGATCCTCGAATCCTTCGCCGCCTACAAGTCGGGCCTCTCCGGTAACCCACTACACCCCACCCCCTACTTCGATGCGGTGGCCGCCGACGGCCTCTACTTTAAAAACTTCTACACCCCGACCACCGGCACCGCCCGCTCGGTATTTGCCGCCGTCACCGGCATCCCCGACGTGCAGCTGGGCGAGACCTCCTCGCGCAACCCCAGGGTGGTCAACCAGCAGGTGGTGATGGATCAGTTCGCCGGATATGAGCGTCACTACTTCCTTGGCGGCAGCGCCAGCTGGGGCAATATCCGTGGCCTGCTGGGCAACAATATTCGCGACCTGCAGATTCACGAGGAGGGAAGCTACGACTCCCCTGAAGTGGATGTCTGGGGGATCTCTGATCTCGACCTCTTCAAAGAGGCGCACAAGGTGCTGCAGCACGAGAAAAAACCCTTTGTCGCGGTGATCCAGACCTCCGGCAACCACCGTCCCTACACCATCCCCGAAGACAATGAGGGCTTTGAGCTAAAGAGCGCCACGGCCGAGATGCTGGCGAAACACGGCTTTGAATCGGAGGAGGAGTTCAACTCCTACCGCTTTATGGATCACAGCATCGGCTGGTTCATGCGCGAGGTGAAAAAGGCGGGCTATTTCGACAACACCCTGTTCGCCTTTTTCGGCGACCACGGTATCGCCGGGAATGCCGGTATCCACACCCATAAGGCCGATACCCAGGTAGGGCTCGGCATGAACCGCGTCCCCTTCGTTATCTACAACCCCGTGCTGATCCCCGAGGGCAAGGTACTTAACACCGTCGCCAGCGAAGTCGATGTGTTTACCTCGCTGGCCAGCCTTAGCGGCCAGCCGCACATCAATACCACCCTGGGGCGCGACCTGTTCAATCCGGCATTTGACAATGACCGCCACGCCTTTATCATCGCCCACGCGGCCAACACCACCATTGGCGTGGTCAATGAGGAGTTCTACTTCCGCATGCCGCTACAGGGCGAGGGCAAGCAGCTGCACCGCATCCACAGCGATGAACCGCGGCAAAACCTGATCGAGCAATACCCGCAGCAGGCGCAACAGATGGAGGCACTTACCCGTGGCCTCTACGAAAGCGCCCGCTACATCAGCAGCAACAACCCGCGCATTGAAAATGCCACAACACTGGCGACGGGAACCAACAACAACGAGACAAGGGCAGAGCAATGAAGGTACTGGTGATCGGAAGTGGTGGGCGCGAGCACGCCCTGGGCTGGAAGGCGGCACAGTCGCCCGAGGTGGAGACCGTCTTTGTCGCCCCCGGCAACGCCGGCACCGCCCGCGAGGCGAAGCTTGAGAACATCAACATCGGCGTCGAGGCGGTCGACGAGCTGATCGCCTTCGCCAAAGAGCACGACATCGACCTGACCATCGTCGGCCCCGAGGCACCACTGGTGATTGGCGTGGTCGATGCCTTCGAGACCGCCGGTCTGCGCTGCTTTGGCCCAAGCAAGGGGGCCTCACAGCTGGAGGGCTCCAAGGCCTTCACCAAGGATTTTCTCGCCCGCCACAACATCCCCACCGGCGGCTACCAGAACTTTACCGAGATCGATCCGGCACTGGCCTATTTGCAAGAGATGGGTGCCCCCATCGTCATCAAGGCCGACGGGCTGGCCGCCGGTAAGGGCGTGATCGTCGCGATGACGCAGGAAGAGGCCGAGGCGGCGGTACGCGACATGCTCGCCGGTAACGCCTTTGGCGAGGCCGGTCACCGCGTCGTGATCGAAGAGTTCCTGGAGGGCGAGGAGGCGAGCTTCATCGTCATGGTCGATGGTAAGAACATCCTGCCGATGGCCACCTCCCAGGATCACAAGCGCGTGGGCGAAGGCGACAGCGGCCCCAACACCGGCGGCATGGGGGCCTACTCCCCCGCCCCGGTGGTCACCCCGGCGATCCATGACCGTATTATGAAAGAGGTCATCATCCCCACCGTCGAGGGGATGGCCGCCGAGGGCAACCCCTACACCGGTTTCCTTTACGCCGGCCTGATGATTAACGCCGAGGGCGCACCGAAGGTCATCGAATACAACTGCCGCTTCGGTGACCCGGAGACCCAGCCGATCATGATGCGCCTTAAATCCGACCTGGTGGCACTCTGCAACAGCGCGCTGGATCGCAAACTCGACACTGCCAGCGCCGTGTGGGACGAACGCGCCGCGATGGGTGTCGTACTGGCGGCTGGCGGCTACCCCGGTGACTACGCCAAGGGCGATGTGATCAACGGCCTTGACGGTGCCGATTCCGCCGATGCCAAGATCTTCCATGCCGGCACCGCCCAGAGCGACGGCAAGGTCGTCACCGCCGGTGGTCGCGTACTGTGTGCCACCGCCTTGGGTAACAGCGTCAGCGAGGCGCAGCAGAAGGCCTATGCGCTGGCCGACAAGATCAGCTGGAACGGCATGTTCATGCGTCGCGACATCGGCTATCGCGCCATCGCCCGCGAAAAAAACTAAGCCAACCGGCTGTAGGCTGCACGCCGCCGGACCGAATAGGGCCTTATCCAACCATTCGCGACGCGGGCACCGATCCTACAAAATCATTCAAAATCAATAAGTAAGCGCATTTGTAGCGAGAAAACCCTTTTTTTTCCGAGACTCCCCCCACCGTTTCAGATAAAATGTGCGGTCAAAATTTCTAAGTTGCTGAAATAAAAGAATTTAAGTTAGTTTTGGAGTAGACCTATGTCTGTTAAACATCCTGTTATCGCAGTAACCGGTTCTTCCGGCGCCGGTACCACCACCGTCAAGCGTGCCTTCGAGCACATCTTTATTCGCCAGGAGATCACCCCTCTGGTCGTCGAAGGAGACAGCTACCACAGCCTGGATCGCGTTGCCTTCAAAGAGGCCGTGGCCAAGGCCGAGGCTGCAGGCAATGGCAACTTCAGCCACTTCGGCCCCGAAGCCAACCACTTCGACATCCTCGCCAACACCTTTAAGGCCTATGGTGAGAGCGGACAGTGCCAGCGCCGCTACTACATCCACAGCGATGAGGAATCGGTACACCACAGCGCTCGTCTTAACGATGGCAACACCTACGCACCCGGCCAGTTCACCCCGTGGGAAGATATCAGCGAAGAGACCGACGTGCTGTTCTACGAGGGTCTGCACGGCCTGGTCAAGACCGCTGATGCCGACGTGGCTGCCAACGTTGACCTTGGCGTGGGCGTAGTCCCCATCGTCAACCTGGAGTGGATTCAGAAGATCCACCGCGACAGCGCCGAGCGCGGCTACAGTGCCGATGTCATCGTCGACACCATCCTGCGTCGCATGCCCGACTACGTGAACCACATCACCCCGCAGTTCTCACGTACCGACATCAACTTCCAGCGCATCTCGACGGTTGATACCTCCAACCCCTTCATCTCGCGTGACATCCCCACCCCGGATGAGAGCTTCATCGTCATCCGCTTCCGCGACCCGAAGAAGTTTGGCGTCGACTTCCCGATGCTGCTCAACATGATCGACAACTCCTTCATGTCCCGCCCCAACACCATCGTGGTGCCTGGCGGCAAGATGGGCTTCGCCATGGAGATTATCCTGGCCCCCATCATCCACGACATGATCGCCAAGAAAGGCTAAGCCTCTCTTAGCCGTGTCGAAATAAGAAGGCCCGCGAAAGCGGGCCTTTTTTTAGCTCAAAAGAAAATTTTTTCCGCGTGCCTTCAGCTATCCCAGCTCCGCCCGCGCAAAAAGATCATGCTCATCCGCCGCCACGATGGTGGCATCCACCACATCCCCCGGCTCCAGCCCTTCGCCATTTTCAATCACCACCACGCCGTCGATCTCGGGGGCCTCGGCGTAGCTGCGACCAATCGCCTCGCCGTCGTGTACCTCGTCAATGATCACGGTGTAGTTATTGCCGACACGCTGCTGCAGTTTATCGGCACTAATGGCGGACTGTAGCTCCATGAAACGTTCCAGGCGCTCCTGTTTAACATCCTCCGGCACCGACTCGGCCAGTTCATTGGCCACCGCCCCTTCCACCGGTGAGTAGGCGAAGGCGCCGGCACGATCCAGTCTCGCCTCGCGCATAAAATCGAGGAGCATTTCAAAATCCTCTTCGGTCTCGCCGGGGAAACCGACAATAAAGGTGGAGCGCAGAGCAAGCTCCGGAATCATCTCACGCCACTTTGCGATACGCTTGAGGATATTCTCCACATCACCGGGGCGGCGCATCGCCTTGAGGATCTTCGGGCTGGCGTGTTGTAGCGGAATGTCGAGATAGGGCAGCACCAGCCCCTCAGCCATCAGCTCCACCAGCTTATCGACCTTGGGGTAGGGGTAGATGTAGTGCAGCCGCACCCAGGCTCCGAGGTTGCCGAGCTGGCGCACCAGGGTTTCGATGTCGCTCTTCAGGGGGCGACCCTCCCAGAACTCGGTGCGATATTTGAGATCGACGCCGTAGGCGGCGGTATCCTGGGCGACGATCAGCAGCTCTTGCACACCGTCGTTGACCAGCTTTTCGGCCTCTTCAAGAATCTCGCCGATGGGGCGGCTCACCAGCTTGCCGCGCATCGAGGGGATGATGCAGAAGCTGCAACTCTGGTTACACCCCTCGGCGATCTTGATGTAGGCGTAGTGCGGCGGGGTGAGTTTAATGCCCCCCTCCGGGACGAGGTCATAGAAGGGGTCGTGGCTGGGGGGGAGGTGCTTGTGGATCTCAGCCATCACCTGGTCGAGGGAGTCGGGGCCGGTGACGGCGAGCACCTGCGGGTGGGCGGTTTCAACGACGCCCTCTTTGGCGCCGAGACAGCCGGTGACGATCACCTTGCCGTTTTCCGCCAGCGCCTCGCCGATGGTATCCAGCGACTCTTCCACCGCGGCATCGATAAAGCCGCAGGTGTTGACGATCACCAGTTCGGCCTCGTCATAGCTGGGGGAGATCTCGTAACCTTCGGCGCGCAGGCGGGTGAGGATGCGTTCGGCATCAACGGTAGCCTTGGGGCAGCCAAGGCTGACAAAGCCAACCCTGGGGATATGGCGGGAGAGGTTAAGGGGCATTACGTGAATTCCGACAGATAAAAGGCGATTTTATCAGCCTTCCCCCGATAACCCCAATTTATCTATACGGTTGTGCTACCCAAGCTCCGCCAGTACAAAACAAAGCTGCAGGGAGAAGGCGTTCCACTTACTATTTATGAGGTAAGACCTACAACACTTCTCTTGGGGCGCTTGAACAGAACTTTAAGATAATCGGAGCGACGCTATGCAAACACGACAACTAGGAAACAGTGACATCGAGGTGAGTTTGATCTGTCTGGGTACCATGACCTTTGGTGAGCAAAACAGCGAGGCCGAGGGCCATGCTCAGCTCGACTACGCCGTTGAGCACGGCGTCAATTTTATCGATACCGCCGAGCTCTATGCCATCCCCCCCAAGCCGGAGACCTATGGACGCACCGAGACGATCATCGGCAGCTGGCTGAAAAAACGCCGCAGGCGAGATGATGTGGTGCTCGCCTCCAAGATCGCCGGCCCCGGCCCCGGCTGGGTCGACCACATCCGTGGCGGTCACTCGGCATTTAATCGTCATCACATTGAGACGGCGCTCAACGCCAGCCTTAAACGGTTACAGATCGACTACCTCGACCTCTACCAGCTGCACTGGCCTGAGCGTGCCAGCAACTACTTCGGGCGCCTCGGCTATGAGTACAGTGAATCCAACGACTTTACCCCCATCGAAGAGACGCTAACTGTGCTCAAGGAGCAGATCGATGCGGGCAAGATTCGCACCATCGGCCTCTCTAACGAAACCGCCTGGGGCACCATGAAATTCCTCCAGGTCGCCGAACGGCTTGGCCTGCCACAGGTGGTTAGTGTGCAAAACCCCTACAGCCTGCTGAATCGCAGCTTTGAGGTGGGACTGGCCGAGGTGGCGCACCGCGAGTCGGTAGGGCTGCTCGCCTATTCACCGCTCGGCTTCGGTGTGCTCTCGGGTAAATATGTCGAGTGCAACAGCGAGCCGCAGAACCGCATCAACCGCTGGCCCGACTACAACCGCTATACCAATCCGCAGGCCCTCGCGGCCACCAAAGAGTATGCGGCGCTGGCACGGCAACACGGCCTGAGCCCGGCACAGATGGCACTGGCCTACATCAACTCACGCCCCTTTCTTACCAGCAATATCATCGGGGCCACGACGCCGGCGCAACTCTCAGAGAACATCGCCAGTACCGATACCATCCTGGGCGAGGAACTACTGGAGGGCATTGAGGCGATTCATACCCGTTATCCCAACCCCAGCCCATAGATTGACTTCCCCCAGAATCGGAGAGAACCCTTTATCAATACAGGGTTTTCCCTTATATTACTCAAGTCTGTAAAGGATCGGTGCAACGCCGTGCTACGCAGGCCTACTCGCTAGTAGGAAAAAATAAAATATAAATATTACAGGAGACTTAATCACATGTTGAAACTAACAAGAAAAATGATCGCCCCACTGGCGGCCGTTGTCGGCCTCAGCGCGGTAGCGTTCGAGGCACAGGCCACCCCGGCCTTCGCCCGCCAGATGGATATGAACTGTATGGGTTGCCACAATCAGAGCCTGCCCATGCTCAACAGCTTTGGCCGCAGCTTCAAGCTCTCTGGTTACACTATGGCCGGTGGCAACAAGTCAATGATCACTGGCGGTGATCTGGGCACCTCCGTGCCACTCGCTATCAATGCCGGTATTGGCGTCAAATCCAATTACCTCAAAACCGACAAAACCAATGCCCGCGGCACCCTCTCCATCCCTGCAGGCTCTGCAATCATAGTGGGTGGAAAGTTTGCCGAGAACATGGGCGCAAACACCCTGTGGAATGGCGATGGCCTTATCCACCTGCAAACAACTTACTCCCGCCCTGTCGCATCAGGTAACGCTGGAGTCTCCCTGTTCGGTGCCCAGGGTCACGGTTCCTTTATTGCGATTGAAGGCCATAACACAGGCCTGCACAAGGAGCTGGCGATGTTCGACAACAGCGCCCGCACCAATGCTATACAAGCCATCGGTCTAGGCTTGGGTAAGGGGCCAAGTTCTGGCCTTGTCGCCTTTTATGGCGGTAAGGGACTGAAAGTAGCTGCGGGTGTTCGTGCCCTGGGCTTCAACAGCACCTATGGCAATGGTGGCCTGGATACCCACGGTACCTGGGGCTCCCTCTATCGTCTTACCTATGACACCCCCGCCATCGCTGGCTGGAATGTGTCTGTCGGCACCTTCGGTATTGGCGGCACCACCACTGGAACAACCTCTGCTCTGTTTGAGAACATGCCTCAGGCTCCAGGTATCAACCCTGTAACGGGTGCTCTAGCTCCATGGTTTGGCAATGTAAATAATCATGAAATTACCAGCAACGGCTTCGACATCCAGGCACAAGGCCAGATTGCCGGTATGGACACACAGGTTCTGCTCTCAATGGTTAATAACTATGAGTTCCAGATCAGGAACCGAACCGACACCATGACGATGGTCAACATGGATCTGGCTAGCAACTCTCTAGAGGTTCAAGTAATGCCAAATGCGGCGTGGGGAGTTCGCCTCGGTATGATGAACTACAGCGATAACAACTTCAGTGCCAAGGACTATACAACCACTAGCATTGGTGTGAACTACAACTATGCGGATAATGTCCGATTCTCGATTGAGAACTCCAGTATCGACCTCGATACCGGTACTGACTACAGCGAAACCCTGCTGCAGGCCCTTCTGGCCTTCTAAGCTTGGCTTACCCCTGCACTACCTCCTCGCCCTCTCGGGCGGGGAGTTCTTGATAAGCTTCAACAAATACCCTAGGCGCTCTCTAGTTGCCATTACCGCCCGCTCTTTCTATGATGTCCCGATAACATTGATAGACGGAAAATTAAAAAATGAAACCGGAACTCATCAGCTTCAAGATCTGCCCCTTTGTCCAGCGCTCAGTCATCGTGCTACAGGAGAAGGGCGTCGACTACGACATCACCTATATCAATCTTAAAGAGCCGCCGCCCTGGTTCAGCGCCATCTCGCCACTGGGCAAGGTGCCGCTACTCAAGGTAGGCGATGAGGTGGTGTTCGAATCGGCAGTGATCATGGAGTATCTGGATGAGGTCAACCCGCCCTCTCTGCACCCGTCTGACCCGCTACGCAAGGCGCACAACCGTGCCTGGATCGAATTTGCCTCCACCCTCTTTATGGAACAGTTCAATATGGTGATGGCCAAGGAGCAGGAGGCCTGCGACAAGGCCGAGCAGGGGCTTCGCGACAAGCTGGCTGTGGTGAACGCGCAACTGACAGGGCCGTACTTTAATGGCGAGACGTTCGCCCTGGTCGATGCCGCTTACGCGCCGCTGTTTATGCGCCTGGCTCTGCTGGAGCAATGGCACCCCATGGGACTGCTGGATGGCATGGCGAAGATGCAGGCCTGGTCGGCGCAGCTTCTAGCGCGCCCCTCGGTACAGAACTCAGTCGTGGAAGAGCTGCCGCAGCTCTATCGTGGACACATTAGCTCCAGCGGGGGGTATGGAGCCAGCCGCTTTGGAACCAGCTAAACCATCACCGCCCCCGGGTAATCACGCCGGGGGCCGCCCGGCTCTTCAGCCGGCGAGTGGTCACAAAACCGACACAGACCATGACATCCCCCGTACCGCTCGCCGTGCAACCTCTCCCCACCGACAAAGAACCACAAAATGCCGTACGCCCCATATAACCATTCTTTTTGAATGGATATAAGCGATGATTCTGCTATTATCCGGAACCAAATAATAAGCTGTACAAAATAATAAGTTCTACCGGTTCACTTCTTTTCTACAAAAAATCAGGCAACACCCACAATTTGGAGGAAGTCATAATGAAAAGGCACTTGGAAGTCCTAACCGTCGCACTGCTCAGCAGTTCCATGCTGGGCTGTAATATTCTGGGGGACGATGAAAGCGACGATACCCCGGCCGCATTTGAAAATGATGCGGCCACACTCGAGAAGAGCTACGTACCGGCACTGTTCTACAGTAACCTCACGGCAGCAAGCGCCGGGCTGACAGCAGATGCCGAAAATACCCTTAGCCGCACAGCAACTCTCTGGACAAACTATAAAAGCGCCTACGGCTCCTATCTGGACTGGAGTGCCTACTTTGGGAGTGTCGATGCCAATATCTCCACGGCTTCAGACTACTATGCCGGTATCGTCACATATCCGGCTGATTTAACGCCGGCCCACCTTGAACTCGAAGCGATTCGCGATACCTGGTCAATTATGCGTACCAGCAATGGCATCAGCTATTTATTTGACAACATCACTGCGGCACACCACGCCATGGAGCCGGTCGGCAGTGCCGCGGCTACCTACGCGGCCATCGCGGCCCCCAGCCAGACGGATTTACTGGCTCTACAAACCGCATTAATGGCGTCTGTCCCCACCTTCCAATCGAATTGGGATGCACTCACCACCCGCTATGGCGATGGCAGCGGTGTGAACACCCTCTACGATCTGAGTGTTGATAAGAGCGCCGCCCTGGCCGCGAATCTCAGCAACGCCGATCCGGCCGCACCGGGGATGACCCAAATGCTCGCCAAACTCAGCACCGCCATGGGGAGCTGCGACACCACCACTTATGACCCCGCAAGCTATGATCCGGCAGGCACCACTCCCTGCGACAGCATGATCTTCGTCTCATCAAAGATTAAGCCAAAGTTCGTTCAGGTCTTCCTCACCTTTGGTGATTTCATCAGTCCGTACATGAGCGACATTATTGCCTCGAACAAGGCGATGATTCCTGCGCTCTACTGCACCGGAAACCCACCCGATGCCACAGCAACCTGTGGTGACCTTGCCGGCACCCTTGCCTATCTCAACAATTTTGCCGCTAAAATGCAGGCATTCGGCGCCCACCTGCCGGTAAGCCCCAGCATGAACCTGCCCGGTGCCCTAGGTTGGGGGCCGAGTATGATGACCGCACAGATGAAACTCGAGGAAGCGATCGCTACCCTTTCCGCATCACCAGACCTGGCCACCGCGAAGGCCAATGGTGCCCACCTTGCCATGGAAGAGGTACGCGGTGCCATGCACTACATCTGCGCCACCTACGAAAATCATGTGACGCTAATGACACGCTCCAATGAGTTCCACACGGAGTTTGAGAAGATTCTTGCCGTAGCGCTCGACCCGGCTACCGGAATGCCCAAGCCCACCCTGACAGCGACTGAAGTCGCGACCATTGATGGTTATATGGCGGCGCTGCAGACCGCCTTTGACAACATGCGTGTTCAGGCGGAACTTGAAGATACGGCATGGGGGCTATTCGATGGTGCCCTGACGAGTACACTGGACGCACAGGCGGTGAATATTGCCGAGCTGGTAACGGCGCTAGCCGCCTATGATGTGACGACTAACGAGAATAGCGGAGAGATTGCTCGGCTATCGCTCGAACTCAAGAAGAAGTACGTCCCCTTCTTCAAGTTGATGGGGGCTTTCTAGCGGTTGGCGCATCACCTAAGGGAATAAAAAAACCGGGGCATGCCCCGGTTTTTTTATATCTATACGCCCCACGCATTCGCGAGTGAAATCTACTTCTTACCAGCGGCTCGCCTAGATCTGCAGACCACCAATACGCTCGGCCACCTGCCGTGCCTTCCAACGCACCCCGACGAGCAAGCCTGCGCTAAAACAGGCCACCAGCAAGGCTAACAGTAGTAACCAGCGATACCGCTCATAAAATTTCGGGGAGGCCTCGGTAAAGCGAGCTAACTGCTCCTGTAGCACCATGTTCTCTTGCTGTAGCTGTGCCAACGCCCCCGCACTCTGTCCACTCTGCTGCTGACTTTCATCAAATTTCAGCTGTAGTGCCTGCTGCTGCTGTTGCAGCGCCTCATACTCTCGTTGCAGGGTTTTTAGCTGGTTACGTGCAGGCGGCTCGGCACTCAGGTACCCCTTACTGACCCAGCCCTCAACCCCCTTTTCTGTTCGAACGTTAATAAAGTTGTCCTGCTCCCCCAACACCGTCAACGCATCACCGGTAGACACCACGGCGATCGAGCGCTCAGAAGAACTGGGCGCGGCGCGCACGCCCAGGCGCAGCTGGTCGTGAACATAGAGAGTTTCCGCCGCGCTCGCACTTTGGCAAAGCAGCAACAGGAATAACATTTTTAGCAATCCATTACGCATGGCACATCACTTAGCTCTGTTATTGTTAATTCAATCCTACCATATTTTCAAAAAACATAGGGTTACTCGACTTTTGTAGAAATCACTCCAGCTTGTATGGTTACTGGCAGCGGCTGTAGAGACTTACCGTTACAGGGGCCATGCAGACAGTAACCGTCGCTCAGCCGGAACAGGGCACCGTGGATGGCGCACTGAATAAAATCGCGCTCCACATTGAGAAAGTCATCCGGATTCCAGTTGAGCGGGGCGCCGGTGTGGGGACAACGGTTGCGGTAAGCCACCACCTCATCCCCCAAACGCAGCACAAAGGCAGGCACTTTATCCTCGCCCTGCTGCAGCTCAAACTCACGACACTGTCTGTCGCCAAGCTCATCAAAACGGCAAATATCCTGATCCATTACGCCCCCCCCATCCAAGCAAACCATGCCGGCAGGGTGACGATACTTAGCGCGGTACTCAGTGTCACCGCCATCGCGTAAAGGCTGCTGTCGAGGTGATAACGATCACACAACACGATACCCAGCACCATACTCGGCATCGCCGCCTCCAGTACCACCGCGGTGCGAACCTCACCACTGAGGCCGACCAGATCGCTGGCCCCCCAGATAAGCAACGGTGTCAGCAGCAACTGGATCAGCACCACCGGCAACACCAGATTGAAGTGAGCCCCCCAGCCTGCCCCCCAGCGCAGCCCCAGGCCCAGGGCGAAGAGCATCAGTGGCACGACGCCCGCTGCCAGCATATCGAGCATACCGCCGAACACCGAGGGTAGCGGCACCGCCAGCAGGTTAAGGGCGACCCCGATGATCGCCGCCCACAGCGGCGGCACCTGTAACAGATTCTTCAGCGGGTGCAGCTTCTCATCGCTACTGCCGAAGTGGTAGGCCAGCATCACCCCCACGCTAAGCAGCAGCGGGGTACAGGCAAAGAGGTCATACTGCACCGCTACGCTGCGTGACCAGCTACCCAGCGCCGCCTCCAGCACAGGCAACCCCATGTAGGTCGCGTTAGGGAAGGCCGCGGCCAGCAACAGGGCTCCGAGGGCAGCCCCGGCGGGACGGCGGCGCATAAACCAGAGCCAGGCCGCTCCCATCCCGACACCGACCCCCAGCATGGCCATCGTCGCAACCCGTACCGCATCCAGAGAGAGGGGGGCGCGCCATAGCACCACCAGTACCAGTGCCGGCAGCAACAGCGCATAAACCAGGCCGGTCAGGCTGCGCCGCAACACATCGGCCTCCAGTCCCTGCGGTGTAAAGATTCGCCACAACACACCGCAAACAATCAATCCGGCGGTCTGCAGAATCACCTCATACATAAAGTGTCACTCCCCTAGATGAACGATCAGGCGACGCCCACCACCACCGTGACGGTGTTCCCACAGATAGACACCCTGCCAGGTGCCGAGCGCAAGATGCCCGTTCAGGATCGGTATGCTGAGTGAAGTGGCGGTAAGTGCGGTCTTGATGTGCGAGGGCATGTCGTCCGGTCCCTCATGGGTATGAGTAAACAGCGGATCGTGTTCCGGCACCAGGCGGTTGAGCCAGTTTTCCAGATCGCGCCGGGCAGAGGGATCGGCATTCTCCTGAATCGTCAGGCTGGCCGAGGTGTGTTGCAAAAAGAGCGTACAGAGCCCTTGGTGTAACTTCGCTTCACGCACCAGTGCCGCAACCTCATGGGTGATCTCATGCAGCCCCTGCCTGCCTCCAGCAAGCGACAACTCTCTAACCACACAACCCCCTTACGTGCATACGAATCTCACAAATTTTATGCCACGCATGCTAACACCTTTGTGATGGCAGTTGAAAAGCGCGCAAGGGAAAATGCCGTATTGGCATAACAGACACCAATACGTGGTTCTTTTTGAATAAAATTGCGAAAAAACCGCTAAAAAACCGCTAAAAAGCACATTTCAGTCGTTTTTTTTCTTGTGTTTTATGCGGCGTCAATTCAAACTTTGCGTCGATATCGAACTGTATTCAATCACCCGTATTAATCTTCAGGAGATGTTCCGATGGTTGCAAAAAAGAAAGCCGCAGCAAAGAAGGCCCCCGCCAAGAAAAAGGTCGTTGCTAAAAAGAAGGTCGCCGTTAAGAAGGCCACGGCCCAAAAAGCCGCTCCCAAGGCCGCCGTAGTCAAGAAAATCACGGCGATTAAAGAGCCAATGACAAAGGCCGCACTCTACGCCGCCATCGCCGAGCGTACCGATGTATCCAAAAAGGATGTTGCCGCCGTATTCGAAGAGCTGAGCAATCTGGTTGACGGACACGTTCGCAAGCGTTCCGCCGGCAGCTTTACCCTTCCCGGTCTGCTGAAGATCACCACCGTGAAGAAGCCAGCCAAAAAGGCTCGCAAGGGCATCAACCCCTTCACCGGTGAAGAGACCATGTTCAAGGCCAAGCCGGCCTCGATTCAGGTAAAGGTTCGCCCGCTGAAGAAACTCAAAGACTTCGCCAGCAACTAAGTGCCGGCGCAAGCGTATAAAAAAGGGGGCCCCGGCTCCCTTTTTTTATGCCAACGCCAATAACGACAAAAGCTGCGGTAGCCGCTCAATTTGCCAGCGGGTATCCCTTCTGCGTTCTGCCAGACGCGCCTCATCACAATGGCTCAGGTAACGGGTAAGCAACACATTATCCAGACCGACCGCGGCGGCTCCCTTGTGCTCATCGCTGCCCCCATCTCCAACAAAAAGCGCCTCGCTGACCGCCACTTCCATTCGTTGCAGGGCGTGCTCATAGATCGCAGGCTGCGGTTTACACATGCCGCAGTGACAGCTGAAGATCGCCTCATCAAAGAGTGGACTGAGTGGCGAGCGTTCCCAGGCTGAAACCTCATCGGTCGAGGCGTTAGAGATCAGGCACAGGCGAAGCCCCCTGTCGCGTAACTGCTGCAACAGGGCCAGCACCTCCTGCTCCACATGCAACAGCGCATGGTCGAACCGGCGCTGGCGTTCATCAGCGGCCTCATCAATCTTCTCTATGGGAATAGTAGGGTCGAGCGAGTGGGCCAGGGCGCGAATCACCTCGCGCTGCTGTGTAGGCTCGGTAATGTTGTGCGCACCACCAAAACAGGCGCCATTCCACGCCTCACGACCCACTCCCAGTATGTCGGCGGTGTAGCGACCCGAGGCACCCGGAGCCGTGGTGACATTGATCAAGGTATGGAAGAGATCAAAAAATATTACTTTATAAGAAGCTGCTTTCATTGAATTCACTGATAGACGACGAAAAACATTCTGCTGCTGAATAATTGAATTACCCGCCGCCATGCTTTATTCATAGTAACAGGCGTACTAAACAACACGACGGAGGGTACCCAATGAATACCGAAAACTACGAAGCACTGTCTTACTCTAACCTTAATCAGGATACGACTTACCACCGTCCCCTGCAGATTCTGCCAGAGCGTGTGCGGGCCAACAGCCCGGCCACTGATGTGATGACCGACTTCACCAAGGTGGCGGCCATTACCATGGGCCCATGTGCCACACTCAATGCAGCTGAGCAGCGCATGATCGCCAGTAATGTACGACTACTCCTGGTGACCGAGCAATCCAACAAAATCCTCGGCATTATCACCGCCACCGATATTCAGGGTGACCGCCCGATTAAATATATTCAGAAGGTGGGTGGTAAACGTGATGATATCTTCCTGCAAGATATCATGACCCCCGCCGACAAACTCGATGTACTTGAGATGAAGATGGTCGAGAAGGTGATGGTGGGTGACATCGTTGAGACCATGAAGGCCGTTGGTCGCCAACACGCTCTGGTGGTGGATACCGATGCTAAAGGCAATCAAACCCTACGCGGCATCTTCTCGACCAAACAGATCAGCAGGCAGCTGGGTATTGAGATCGACACCGCCGAGATCGCCCGCACCTTTGCCGAACTGGAAGAGGCGTTGCTGGCTAGCGCCTGACAGGCTCCACCTTTAATACCCTTCCCGGCCATCCATGGCCGCGGGGGATAAATCCATCCCTGCACAAAAAAACCGGTCTCTCACGATACCGGTTTTTTTATGCCCACCGCTTACCGCGATCAGAACACCATCTTAAAACCAACATGCGCATGGTCATCCAGTTCCCAGTCTCTGGGACCACCAAAGTTGGCTTTAACCGTACGATGCCCAACGTAGACGAAGGCCTGCGGCAGTACCTGATAATCGAGGCGTAGACCTGCCTCCTGGTACTCCTCGCTATCAAGAAAAGAGGTGATGTCGGGAGCGTAGTAGAAGTGACCGCCGATACCGAGCCTGGGGACCGGTGAGAAGCGCACACGACCACCGAAGGCCAGTGCCAGCAGGTCTACATCAGCGGGGCTGGCATAAACCATACGCATCCCCATCGCGATATCAAAGGTGCCTGACTTACTCCAGTTTTCGCCCGAGACCAGCATGCCAAGATGCAGCATTGTCTCACCGTTGCTGGCCTTATCTTCCGTGTAGAGTAATCCCGCCTCGCCGCTCAGCCCTTTGGTGCTCGGCAACTGTGCGGTATAGGTACCACGAATGGCATCATTATGCAGATTGACATCGATACTATCGGCCATCACCGGAGTTGTCGCCAATGCACACAACAGTGCCGCCGTTTTTTGTAACTTCATCATCCACCCTCACTCGTTATCAGACAGTCTGTTCTGCAGCATCTGCGATCAATGATAGCTAGATTTTCCAAGGAATACACCCATCGGATATATACTCTTCTATACTTCGGAGAAAAAGGAATCCTATCCCATGACTCAAAAACAACGGCGCAACGTGATCATCATCACACTGCTCGCGACGCTCATTGCCATCATCTGGATTAGTCGCCGCCCTGAGGCGATCGCCATCACCGCCGCGCAGGTTGAGAGCGGTACCGTAGAGAAGAGCGTCGCCAATACCCGTGCCGGTACGGTCAAGACCTGTCGCCGCGCCCGACTGGCGCCACTCACCGGCGGCCAGGTGGAACAGTTGCTGGTGAAGAAGGGGCAGGCCGTAGAGGCGGGGCAGCCTCTGATTCAACTCTGGAGCAAGGATCTCGAGGCAAGGCTGCAGCTGGCACAGAGTGAAGCCCTTGCCACCACCGCACAACGTGAGCAGGCCTGTCTGCGCGCGCAGAATACACAACACGAGTGGCAACGCATCAGCAATCTCTACCAGCGTAAGCTGGCCAGTGAAGAGCAGCGCGACAAGAGTCGTAGCGAGGCGCAGATCAATGCCGCGGCCTGCCGTGCCGCCGAGGCCAAAGAGCAGGTTACGGTTAGCCAGGTGCTGTTGGCACAAACCCACCTTGATCGCACCCTTCTCACCGCCCCCTTCGCTGGCGTGGTCGCCGAGATCAACGGTGAACCGGGCGAGATTGTCAGCCCCTCGCCACCGGGCATTCCCACCCCGCCAGCGGTTGAAATTATCGATGCCAACTGTCTCTACGCGGCCGCCCCCATCGACGAGGTGGATGCCCCACAGGTTGAAACCTGTCTGCCCGCACGCATCACACTCGACGCCTTTCCTGATCGTGAATTCAGCGGTCAGGTACAGCGCATTGCCCCCTATGTGCTCGATGTGGAGAAACAGGCGCGCACGGTGGAGGTGGAGGTTTTCTTCAATGATAAGGAGCAGGTGAAGCAGCTGCTCCCCGGCTACAGTGCCGATGTTGAGATCATTCTGGAGCGCCACGACGATGTGCTGCGCCTACCCAGTGAGGCCATCGTCGACAAGAACAAGGTCTATCGCATTGGTGAGGCGATGCAGCTACAAATGCAGACGGTGGAAATCGGGCTCAGCAACTGGCGTTACACCGAGATTATTTCGGGTCTTGCCGAGGGCGATCAGGTCGTCACCTCGACCAATCGCGAAGGCATTGCCGACGGCGTTCTGATTACCATTGAACAGGAAGAGCCGTAAGGTGAGCGCGCTGATTGAACTGCAGGGAGTGCATCGCCTGTTCGATGTCGGCGACCAACAGGTGCATGCGCTGAACGATATCACCCTTAGCATCGCACAGGGCGATTACATCTCATTGATGGGACCATCCGGTTCCGGTAAATCGAGCCTGCTCAATATTCTCGGCCTGCTGGATCACCCCAACCGTGGCAGCTACCGCCTTGAAGGTCAGGAGATCCACCGCTACAGCGATGAGGAGCAGGCGCGTATCCGTCGCGAACGCATCGGCTTTGTCTTCCAGTTTTTTCACCTTATTCCCCGGCTGAGCGCCGCAGAAAATATTGAACTGCCGATGACACTGGCGGGGATCCCGCCCGAAGAGCGCAAGCCGCGCGTGCAGGCGCTGTTAAAAGACTATGGCCTGGAGAACCGGGCCAACCACCGCCCGGAACAACTCTCCGGCGGTCAGCGTCAGCGCGTCGCCATCGGGCGCGCTACGGTGATGCAGCCGCGCCTCCTGCTGGCCGATGAACCCACCGGTAATCTCGACCGCGCCTCGGGGCGCGAGGTTGTCGAGATCCTTGAGGGTCTGCAACAACAGGGGATCACCCTGATTGTCGTCACCCACGACCCGGAACTCGGTGGACGAGCCACGCGGCAACTCCATATGGTCGATGGCGTCATCGTCAATGACCACGGCACGCCATGACCAGCGAAGACCGCCTACGCTTCGCCTTCACCGCCCTGCAGGGGGCGCGTATGCGCACCGCGCTGATGCTACTGGCAATGGCCATCGGTGTGGCGGCGGTAGTACTACTCACCGCCCTTGGCGAGGGGGCACGTCACTATGTGGTCGGCCAGTTCTCCTCCCTCGGCACCAACCTGGTGATCGTCTTTCCCGGACGCAATGAGACCACCGGCGATGCCCCCCCGATGCTCAATGAAACGCCACGCGACCTTACCCTTGACGATGCCCTTTCACTGCGCCGTATCCAGGCCGTGAAGAAGATGGCACCGGTCAACATCGGCTCTGCCGCGATTGCCTTCCGTAACCGCGACCGCGAGGCGGTGATCATGGGCACCACCGCAGCGATGCAGAGCATTCGCGGGCTGGAGCTGACGCAGGGCCACTTTCTCCCCCAAATGGATGCACGACGTGCCGCCCCGCTAGTGGTGATCGGCGAGGTGATCCGCCAGGAGCTGTTCGGCAACCAGCGCGCGCTCGGTGAGTGGGTACGTATCGGCGACCGGCGCTTTCGGGTGATCGGCATCATGGCCGCCAGTGGCGTCTCACTCGGGGTCGATACCGACGAGCTGGTGGTGATCTCCGTCGCCTCAGCCCAGCAACTGTTCAACACCACCAGCCTGTTCCGCATCCTCATCGAGGCACGTAGCCGCCCGGACATCGAGACGGCCAAGTCCCAGGTACTGCAGCACCTGCGAGAGCGCCACGATAATGAGGAGGATGTCACCGTGATCACCCAGGATGCGCTGCTCACCACCTTTGACCGCATCTTCACCGCACTCACCTTTACCGTGGCCGGCATCGCCGCCATCAGCCTGCTGGTCGCCGGCATCCTGATCATGAACATCATGCTGATCACCGTCACCCAGCGCACCACCGAGATCGGCCTGCTCAAGGCGATCGGTGCCTCATCCCGCCAGGTCATGTCACTGTTTCTCACCGAGGCGATCCTGCTCTCCTTCCTCGGCGCCCTGCTCGGCCTGCTGCTGGGACAGGCAGGCAGCTGGCTACTGGACCGGGTATTCCCCGACCTGCAATTCACGGCCCCCTTATGGGCACTACTCGCAGCCCTAGGCGTCGCCCTCACCACCGGGGTCATCTTCGGGGTGATGCCGGCACGCCGTGCTGCACAGCTCGACCCGGTACAGGCACTGGCGAGGCGCTAAGCGATGATCACTCGCGACTTTCTCCACCTCACCTTAAGCTCGGTCATCAGCCACCGCCTGCGCAGCCTGCTCACCGCGCTGGGGATCGCCGTCGGTATCGCCTCGGTAGTACTGCTCACCGCCATCGGCTCCGGCATCCACCATTTTATCCTCGCCGAGTTCACCCAGTTCGGTACCAACATCATTGGCATCAATCCTGGGCGAGTCACCACCGCCGGGGGCTCGGTCGGCATGTTCGGCACCGTGCGCCCGCTAACCATCGAGGATGCCGAGGCGTTGCAACGGATCCCCGGTGCCATCGCCTCAGAACCGGTGATCGCCGGCAACGCCGTGGTCGAGGGTGGCAGGCATTCGCGTCGCGGCAATGTCTACGGTGTCGGCAGCCACTTCCCCACCGTGTTTAGCTTTGAGCTGGCCGGTGGACGTTTCCTGCCCGATGACGACCCGCGCTCGGCACGTCCCTTCGCGGTACTCGGCCATAAAATGGCCGAAGAGCTGTTCGGTAACCGCAACCCACTGGGCGAGCGCATTCGTATCGGCAGTGATCGCTACCGGGTGGTAGGAGTGATGAAACCCAAGGGACAGATGCTCGGCTTTGATATCGACGACACCGTCTATATCCCCAGTGCCAAGGCGCTGGAGATGTTCGAGCGCGACAGCCTGATGGAGATCGATGTGCTCTACCGCAGCGATGCCAAAGCCGATGCGGTGGCCAGGGCGATCAAGACGCTACTAATCGCCCGTCACGGCCGTGAAGACTTTTCCATCACCACCCAGGAGCAGATGCTGGAGGTACTCAACTCCGTGCTGGAGGTACTCACCCTGGCCGTTGGCGCGCTGGGGGGGATCTCACTGCTGGTCGGTGCCGTCGGTATCCTCACCATCATGACCATCGCGGTGCGTGAGCGCACCGGGGAGATCGGTCTGCTGCGCGCCCTCGGTTCCACCCAGCGTCAGGTGTTGCTGCTGTTTCTTGGCGAGGCCACCATCCTTGCGGCCATCGGCGGGCTGGCCGGGTTAATACTCGGCATCGGCGGGGCGCTGCTGCTCGATCTTGCCATCCCCGCGCTACCGGTACAGATCGCCTGGGACTATGTGCTGCTTGCCGAATGCCTGGCAGGGGCTATCGGTCTGCTTGCCGGAATCATGCCGGCCCGCCACGCCGCCGCCCTCGACCCGGTCGAAGCACTGCGCACCGAGTAACATTAGTGTTGACTAATGAACCTTGAGCTTAGAACGAGCCTGCTATATAACTGCACTGGGGTGACAGATAATCAATTAATTAATGAGGGATTCACCATGAAAAAAACCATCAGTGTCGCACTGCTGTGCGCCATGCCACTGTCGGCAAGCTTTGCCGGTGATGATGCAAAAAAGTATGCCGCAGAGAGTAAAGCGGTAGTCAAAGAGTTCTTTGGTCAGCTGAAAGGGGAGCTGGGCAAATCGATGAAGGCTAGCGGTCCGGTCGCCACCATTGATGTCTGCAACAAAACCGCCCCCTCCATCGCCAAGGCACTCTCTGAGAAGCACGGTATGAAGGTCGCGCGTACCAGCCTGAAGACCCGCAATAGCGCCAACGCACCCGATGCTTGGGAAGAGAAGGTGCTGATGAAATTTGAAGAGCGCGCCGCCGCCGGTGAAAGCCCTGCCGAGATGGCTCACTTTGAGATCATTGAAGAGGGCGGCAAGAAGAACTTCCGCTTCATGAAGGCGATCGGCATGCCGCCGCTGGCCAAGATGCCCTGCCTCAAGTGTCACGGCGAAAACATCGACCCCAAGATCACCGCCAAGCTCGACGAACTCTACCCCGAAGACAAGGCCCGCGGTTATAAGCCCGGCCAGATTCGCGGTGCCTTCACCATCACCAAGCCGTTAAACTAATCTGACTGTACGGTGGTAGATAAAAGGGGCCGCTCGGCCCCTTTTATTGTTTTGAACCGAGGCATCCTAAATCGCGTCTTAGCTACCACGACATTTCAGTTCATCATTCCAACAACGAAATAAGCGAGCCTGAGATGAGAAATTCATCACGTATTTTGCGGCAGAATATCCTTCTGCTCCTTATTGCCCTTCTCCCAGTTAATGCATCCTCCGCCGACCTTGAGCGCGAACAGCGTCTTGGCGATCAGATCATCGATAGCATTATGGATGGCGAGGCCGTAGAGCTGAGCGACGGTAGCAACAGCTTTCTCGCCGTCCATATGGAGAGCGAGGCCGATGAGGTGAAGGGGGCGGCAATCATCCTCCATGGTCGTGGCCTGCATCCCGACTGGGAGACGGTGGTGCAACCGTTGCGTACCGGCCTGCCGGGGCATGGTTGGCACACCCTGTCACTGCAGATGCCGGTGCTACACAAGGAGGCCAAGTACTATGACTACGTGCCCCTGTTTGCCGAGGCCCTGCCGCGTATTGAGGCCGCCATCGCCTACCTCAAGGAGCAGGGCGTGGAGCGCATCGTCCTCATCGCTCACAGTTGTGGCGCGCACATGGCGATGCATCGGATAAGCGTGTCGGGTGACCAAGACCTCGCCGCCTATGTCGGCATCGGCATGGGAGCCACCGATTATAAGCAGCCAATGAAACAGCCCTTTCCGCTAGCTAAAATGACGATACCGGTGTTTGATGTTTATGCCGAGAACGACTTCCCCGCCGTGTTGCGCATGGCCGTGGAGCGACTGGACATGATCACAAGGGCAGGCAATCCACAGTCTGCGCAACAGCTGATCCCAGGAGCCGAACACTACTTCGAGGGGCATAACGACGCCCTGGTCGAGGCGATAGCCCGCTGGCTCAACGGCCTCAAGTTCTGAATAAAAAAAAGGGCGCATATAGCGCCCTCTCTTTTTAAGCCCGCACCAACACCCGATGCAGCCGTCCGCCCCACATAAAGAGACTCAGCCCCAGCAGGATAGTCGCCGTCCCCATCCAGATGTGGCTGCCGACCCGCTCACCGTTTAACCCCTGCCCCAACAGCAGTGCCAGCACCGGTGTGATCAGGGTAATCACCCCCACCACCGAGGCGGGCACCCGCTTCAAGACATAATAATAGAGGTTAAAACCGAGCACCGTACCAAACAGCGCCAGATAGAAAATCGAAGCAACACTGTGCTGTGGCAGCTCACTGGGTACGCCGTTACCGAACAGCAGCCAGCTGACAAGATAGAGCGGCACGGCCAGCGCCAGCGCACCGCTGTTTATCGCCAGCGGATGCATCTCGCTGCCGATACGCTTCACCCAGACGGCACTCGCCGCATGCAGCAGTACCGACAGCAACACACCAATGAGGCCGCGTGCCGGGACCGTCTCCAGATCGCTCTGCGGCAGGAAGATCACCATCAAGCCCAACAGCGATACCAGCAGCCCCCCCACCTTGGCCGGCGTGAAGAAGCGTTCCCCCAGCCACAGCGCCGCGAACAGTCCGATCACCATCGGCGAGATCCCGTACAGCACCGAGATCAGCCCCGAGGGAATATACTGCGCCCCCCAGTAGACACTGATCATCGCCGCATAAATACCCAGCCCCGCCGCCATATAGGTCATCATCGCCTCGCGGTGCCAGCGCAGCGGAATGCGCATCATCACCAGCAGCAGCAGACAGACGATAAAGCCCAGCGTCATACGTAAGCTTACTGCCAGCAAAAAGTCACTGCTGTCATTACTCCACGTGATCGCCAGTGGCGTGGTGGCCCAGATCAGGATGATCCCCAGATAGGCGGCTGGAACCGACATTTTTTCTCTCCTGTTTAATGCCGTAAAAATAAAAAAGGCCGCGGTGTATAACGCCGCGGCCCTTGATGAAAGTCTGATTAGTGAAACTAATTCAGGTTTGTTGCACTCCTTTCATACGCCGCAAAGACACCGCGCGTCGCCATAGGGCGACACGTACCGGCAACATCATGATCTTTGCGTCGTGTGAATAATTCATGCCCGTATCATTGCCCCATTGCTAAATACGTGTCAAGCGAAAAGGCTTAGCCGAAGAACAAATCGTAGGGGCGGGTGATATCCCGCTCAATCTCAGCGGTGCTGAAGTTGCGGGCATAACGAAAACTCTCATGCCCGTCAAAGAAGACCAGCAGTGTCGGCACCGCGAACACCGACTGCTGTGCCGCCAGCTCAGTCGCCTGCTCGGTGGCAACACGGCCAAAAACGATGCGTGGAAAGGTGGCGTTTAACAGTGCCCGCACCTTGGGCTCCAGTATGTGGCAGACGCCACAATCGGCCCCGGCAAAATAAACCACCGCCGCCGCATTGTCTCGCACAAAGGCCTGCATCGCCTCTACGCTATCGATCTGCGAAATCCCGTTATCATTAACCATACTATTTATACCGTTTAATTCGTTCCCTTTTGACCCCACTCCACTAGGACTGGATAATGAACACAGCCGATCGATGGCTGGTACAGCCACGCGCAACCCGGGGAAGACCCTTGTCAAAAATATTAACCGATGATGAACGTGCCGAACTGGCACGCTTTGTAACTGAAATCCTGACAGAATGGAAGCTCACGCCCGATGAATCCATCGCCCTGCTCGGCCTGCCCGATGGGAGCAAACCCCGTGAACTGAGCCGTTTCAAGCGGGGCACACCGCTGCCGCAGGATGAGACCATTCTCAAACACGCAGAGCATATTCTGGGCATTCAGGAGTCGCTGCATGTGGTCTACCCGATGAACCGCAACATGCCGTTGTTCTGGCTGACCCACCGCAATAAGCAGCTTGGGGGGATCCCGCTACGGATCATGCTGAACGATGGACTGCACGGCATGAGCCGCGTGTGGGGCATCCTCGACTGCACCCAGAACTGGGATTAACCGCGAGGTCGTTAACCTTGCCCGCCCCTCAGCACCCTGCTCTTTCACCACCAGTGCATGCGGAAAAGCCGTCATCCTGTAGAGACAAGCAACACGCCGATAACGGCGATGACCACTGGCTGTCAGCACCTCACCCGGCCAAGACATCTGTTGCCCCTTGGCCACGCAGAGACAAGAAATTGCCGCCTGGCGCGCTAGGCAATCTTTACCCGCACGACCTTCATCACCTCCATCTGCATGCCGGCTAGCGATTCGGTGTCGCGATAGTAGGTAAGGTTAACGCGCTGCCCCTGTAGGCTCTTATATCGCTCTTTACGCCGATAGCGAAACGGGGCGTCACAACCTTCGATCATCAGGGTGTTGAGAAACCACTCACCCGACTCACGCTGCACATGCGATACGACCTTAACCATATCAGAGTGCACCAGTTCGCGATGGGACTTGAGTAATTGCTCCGGGTTACTTTTCATCAATTCATACACATCATCATAACTATGATAATTATAGACCCTTAGTCTCATTTGCTGAGCGGAATGTCGATACCCGCTGCCAGTGGCTTCCGGCGTAATCACGACTATCTCGGTTGCCGGTATTTACCCAAAAACTTTTTCGGTTAAACATCGTTATCGGTTGATAACCACGGCTTAGTACCGCCCTGGGGTAGGCATTCCAGCTACGATGACGACGTTTGCTGGTGGCCTCAAGCAAGAAAGTCTCTCCCTCCATAAAGGCCACGACCCAGGCATGACCACCCCCTTTGTACTCACCCATAACGACCCGCGCATCCACCCCCGACTCGATCAACCAGTCGGCCAGCAGCAGAGCATGATCTTCACAGTCACCACGCGTATTCAGGTAAGCCTGTGCTGAATTCTGCCATATTTCGTTGAGACCATATTGCACACTATCTTTGACATAAGTCTTATGGGTGGCCACCGTATAGAAGGGCTCCCACAGGGCATCGACCTCGAAGGGCAGAAATCCCACCAGATAGCTATTCACGAAGTAGTTCTGCCGGTCAACGGCAGTAGCGGTGGCGGTAACAAAATGCGGCTGACGAAACTTCCAATAGGTGGTAGAAGAGTCAGGGGCTTCTGGAGTGCGGCGGTAATAGTTACGAATGTTCTGGTCGCTCACCGTCAGATCTGTTGCCACTATCGTCACCGCTCCCCGCTGGACGCTGTTCTGCAGCAGATTCTCCGGAACCGTACTGAGCACAGTCACACTTCGTTGCGAGTTATCCTTCATCGCATAGACCGGAACCACCTCGCTCTTTAATAAAGAGTGAAGGGCCGCTGTTGCGTTGATGGCAATAAAAAAAAGCAGCAGATGAAAGGCTTTGCGCATTTAGGGCTTAAAGCCGAAGGAGACGATAATGGCAACAAACAGCAAAACGGTAGAGGCGAAGATCGCCACGGCCAGATTGCCATCTTTCAATTCGTCCTCAATATCCACCTTGGTAAGCAGTTGTTTGTCGATAAACTTCAGTGCATACACCCCCACAAGTAGTGCGATAATGGTATAGCTGATATTGATTCCGAGATTAAACAGGGATGCAGCAAAGAACTCTGTAGACATAGTCACTCCATAATTGTTTTTTTATTATTACTGCAAAATACTTATCCGTCACTCCGGCAGATCAATGCCATAGCGTTTAAATAATTTTATTACTGGCTCACCGTAACGTTAAATCCACTGCGCGAGCACCATCGACATTAAATCTAAGCAAAACACCTATCGCAAATCTAGTCAGGCAGCATGGCGACAAAGTGGTAACTGGCCATCTTTAGCCCTTCCCGCTCGTAAAAACGATGCGCCTCTTTTCTCTGCAGTCCGGAGTCCAGATGCAGTTGCGTGCAACGATTCTCTTTTGCATAAACCTTAAGCCAGTCCAGCATCGCCGTGCCGAAGCCCTTTGAGCGTTGCGCATCCAGCGTCACCAAATCATCCACATAGAGGAACCGCCCCCATGCCAGGTTCTCACCCAGTCTAAATCCGGCCACCGATACCACCGAGGATGCCGATTCCATATAGGCCAGCCGATAACCAAGCTTTTGTTGTGCGTTGATACGTGCGACGAACTCATCCTGACTTAAGGTAGTACGTAACTCCAACATCACGGGGTAGCAATGGAGTATTTCGGCATCCGTGGTTGCCAGCGCGACCTTCACCATGACAGCGACTCCCTTTGTTTATCTCTCATCCCACCACGTAGCAACCACGCTACTTTTTCTTTGGCTTTTTTGCCTTGCCCGCCGCACCCTTTTTACCCTTAATCTTTTTCTTTTTGCTGCCCGCCGCCTTACCAGAGGCCTTGAGCTTCTTCGGCCCGTTGAAACTACCGCGTAACTCTTTAATGCTGCGCCGCTCGAAACGCTGCTGCAGGTAGCGCTCAATACTGGCCATCAGATTCCATTCCATGGCACTAACCAGGCTAATCGCCAGACCTTCGTGACCGGCACGCCCGGTACGGCCACTGCGGTGCACGTAGCCATCGCCACGGCGCGGCATATCGAAGTTGATCACCAGATCCACATCATCGACATCCAGACCACGGGCCGCCACATCAGTGGCAACCAGCACATCGAAGGCCTTGGCATGCAGCAGCGACATCACTCGTTTGCGCTGCGCCTGATCCTTATCGCCGTGCAACACACCAACGCGCCGCTCATTGGCGACCAGGTAGCCACCAACCTTGTTGACCTGCTCACGGCTGTTGGCAAAGACAATGGCCCGGCCATACTCCTCGTGCTCCAGCAGCCAGGCCAGCAGCTGCAGCTTGTGCTCGACGCTATCGGCCAGCACCACCTGATGGCGGATCGCCGAGTGTTTCTGCTGCACCGAACTCAGGGTGACCACCTCCGGCTCGGTCAACACCGCCTGCGCCAGACCGTGCAACCCCTTATCACCCAGGGTGGCGGAGAGCAGCATGGTCTGGCGATTGCTGTTGCACTGGGCGACGATCGCCATCACCTCTTCACTAAAGCCCATGTCGAGCATGCGATCCGCCTCATCCAGAACCAGTACCTCCAGGTGCGAGAAGTCGGCGCTGCCCTGCTCTAATAATTTAAGCAGTCGCCCCGGCGTGGCGATCACCAGCTCGGGTTGCAGCCCCAGCAGTTTCATCTGTGTGCCGAAATTATCGCCCCCGGTGATCAGCGCCTGCCTTAAGTTGGTGTGCAGGGTCAGCTCGCGACAGGCGGCATAGACCTGTGCGGCCAGTTCGCGGGTGGGGACCAGGATCAGGGCGCGCGCCCCGGTGCCGGAAAAACGGCGGCTTAGCAACTGCTGCACAGTCGGCAACAGGTAGGCCGCCGTCTTGCCGCTGCCGGTCTCGGCGGTGATGCGCAGGTCGGCCTGTTCCAGCGCCAGCGGGATCACCGCCTCCTGAACCGGCGTCGGCTGCTCAAATTTGAGATCCTCAAGAGCGCTAACAAGGTGCTTATGGAATGAAAACTGGGAAAACAAAGGCCGACTCTCCAATGGGTGGGGGGCATGGTAAAGGGGGGATTTTAGCAGAGATCCCCCTCCCCATAACCACTTCTCTGCGAGCAGAGCAGCCATTCTCCTGCTAACCGTCCGCCCCCTAAGCCACACCCCACCCACGGCAGGTAAGAACCACAAGGCTCCCCTACACGAAATTGGAACCCCCTCCCCTCACAGACCTTGGCGCAGCACCTGAGATAGCCTTAGCACTACACTCAAAGGCACTCACCAATAGAACCTTCGGCACAGACTCTACCATCGGTCCAGGTGGCCCCGTCCAGCTTCGTCTTTATCAGAATAGCTCCCTGCAAATTGGCACCCTGTAGGTTGGCGCCAGTGAGGTCCGCGTCCAGGAGATTGACTTTTCTCAAATTAGCCAGCATCAGATTGGCATTTTGGAGATTCACCCCGTGCATATGCGCCCCTTCAAGATTTGCCAGCATAAGATTAGTATCTTTGAGACTCGCCAGCTGAATGATCGAATATGACAGGTTTGCCCCCTGCAGATTGGAACCATCCAGTCGAATTGATGCCATTGAGGACTCATGCATGTCGACCCCCGGGGCCTCGGTATTCACGCGCACCGCCCATGAACACTGGGCCTCGGGTTCGAATTTACATATGGAATTCACATTACCTAGCTTATCAAGATCATCGGTCCATGCAGACACGCTCAACATGTAACTGGACATCCCAAATATCAGAACGGCCTGTAAGCCACGCTTTATTGTTTTTTTCATATCCCCTCCAACTGACTGTTATGTGGTGTTATTTTGGTTATAGGTAGCCGGTATCCATCCCCGCTACTCGTTTATACAGTACACCTGACAAACAGAATCATCCAGCGTCAGTCGTTGCAACATCAACAGACGACTCTTCATGTGGCAAAAAAAGGCGGGAACACCCAGGAAAAATCCCCGCGGTCCCGCCCACCATTTTGCCAGCAGTAATTATTTATTAATAAATGTTACCGCGAGTTCTTTTGCCGCTGCAATTATATCCTCACTCGACTCAGAGTCTGTCAGTGCCGCCCCTATCACTACGCTATTGCTCTCTTCATAGCTCATAAAACCAGGGAGCATCTACATGAATATTTGTTAAGAACTCATTGCACTGACCTCAGCCCAACTGGTGCTACCACCATGCACAGAGACCATCGATTCCGGTTTTCTCTAGTGGACAAGCTTCACCTTAAAACGTCGTCCCTTAATCTTCCCCTCAGAGAGCAGCCGTAGCGCCTTTTTGCGCACGCCACGATCGATGGCGACATAGGCGATATGGTCGAAGATATCGATCTTACCCACCTTCTCCTTGGTGATCGCCTCATCGGCGGTAAGGGCACCGAGGATATCGCCGGGACGCACCTTATCCTTGCGCCCGCCATCGATCACCAGGGTGACCATCGGCGGCGTCAGGCTGAAGCCTTCCGGCAGCTTGAGACTACCCAGCCCCTCCAGCTGCGCCTTTTTACCCTGATACTCCTCAATAGCATTGACGCGATAGGCCTCGGAGGGGATAAACAGACTGAAGGCCAGCCCCTTGTTGCCGGCCCGGCCGGTGCGGCCTATGCGATGGATATAGATCTCGGGATCGCGCGGTAACTCGAAATTAATCACCGCCTCCAGCTCCTTGATGTCGAGTCCGCGCGAGGCAACATCGGTGGCCACCAGCACCGGCACACTGCGATTGGAAAAGCGTACCAGCACCTGATCGCGCTCCTTCTGCTCCAGATCACCGTGCAGGGCGAGGGCCATAATGCCGCGTAGCTGCAACTCCTCGGTCACCTCCTGGCACTGCTGGCGGGTGTGACAAAAGACCACCGTCGAGGCGGGGCGGTACTGAGCCAGCAACGCGGCAAGGGTATTAGTACGCTTGCCCTTTTCCACCTCGTAAAAACGCTGGCTGATATTCAGCTCGCTGTGATGAGACTCCACCGTCACCTCTACAGGCTCACGCTGGAAGGCGCTGCTCAAGCGGCGGATGGTATCGGGGTAGGTAGCAGAAAAGAGCATGGTTTGGCGCTCAGCGGGGGTGGCCGAGAGGATGGTCGCGATGTCATCGTAAAAACCCATGTCTAGCATACGGTCCGCCTCATCCAGCACCGCACTCACCACGCTATCCAGCCGCAACGTCCCCTTCTGCAGGTGCTTGAGGATGCGCCCCGGTGTGCCGACCACGATGTGCGCACCGTGCTCCAGCGAGCCCACCTGTGGGCCGAAGGGGGCGCCGCCACAGAGGGTCACGATCTTGGTATTGGCGGTGGCACGGGCAAGACGGCGTAACTCCTTGGCCACCTGATCGGCCAGCTCCCGTGTCGGGCAGAGCACCAGCGCCTGCACCGCAAAATTACGCTGTCGGAGCAGATTAAGCAGCCCCAGTCCGAAGGCCACAGTCTTGCCGCTACCCGTCTTGGCCCTGGCAATGATGTCGTTGCCCGCCAGCACGTGGGGCAGGCCCTCGGCCTGAATCGGCGTCATCTGATAATAGCCGAGCGATTCAAGGTTGCTAAGGACGTCAGGGTTAAGCTTGAGGCTGGAGAAATTGGTATTCATGTGAGGCTCTTGAGTGTTCGGGGGGAGGGCCTAAGCGAGGCCAGTGGTGCCTATAATAACAGCAAAAGCACCTCTACCGCCTAACACCGCAACATTCTATACAGCAACGGCGTGATGTCTGATAAATGCCGGAATCACTATAGCGGTCAATCCCGCCCGCAAGATAATGGGCGCCCACCTAGACCTTAAACCTCAGACATCATATCCAGTACAAAGAGCTGAGGGTCATCCTTATCCGACGCCGCCTTGACCTTGTTAACCGCCGCGGCCAGCATCTCTTGCTGCTTATTTTTAGTAAGGGCTTTTTGATAGACCTCGACAACACCATTGCTGTGTCCATTACGCGTAATGTCAACACTGGCGTCCTTGCCAAGGGTATCGCCGAGGGCGCGATCCGGCTCATCATTGTCCATTTCCAGCTTGCGAAACTCTCTCTTCGTTTCGATCAACGACTTGACCGCATTCACATGAGATTGATTCATCTGAAAATCCTGACTCTTTAACTGCATTCGCCCGCCAAAGTAGAAGCCAATAATCACGCTCAGCAAGACCCAGTAACCAGGCGGTACCGCCCCCATTGCCTGTGAAATCATGACAAAACGCTCAGGACTCACATAGGCCACAACAAAAACGAACATAATCAGCGAGACAATAAACGGTCGAATCAGACGGTTAAAACCGTCGGCAATCATATCAATCAGACCACGATTCGCACCCTTGCTGAACTCGGCCTGATAGGATTGCAGCAACGCCTTCTGCTCTTCGGCGGCACGCTGCGCCCCCTTCTCGGCATTCTCAGAGAAGACACCGGCGACCGTTTCAACCGCCTTGGCACCGGTTTCAATGATGGTGGAGACTGGATCAATTTTAATAGGCATAGTATCCCCCTAAGCCGCTTTGGGCAGAAAACTGTTGGCACGATTCATCCAGCCTCTAAGAAAGACCTTTTGCGATGGGTTGTTCTCGACAATCTTCAAATAGAACATACGTCGCTCCTCTATCAGCGCCAACAACATCCACTCCTCCATCGCCAAATAACAGACATCGGCCACCGCCTTGGTCTTTGGACCCATCAGCCCATCAGAGGTGATCGGGCCAAATCCGGCCTCGTGGCAGACATTCTGCACAAATTTAATCGCCCGCCGTGGCCCGTGATTAACCGCACAATCGAACACAAAAGACTGAATCGCCTCGGGCAGCTTATCAATCCGCGGATTGCGATAGTAACGCAGCTCGTAAATATCGCGTGCCGTCTGAAGGTCCAGGATACGCACCTCCTCAACGGTCACCGCCCGTCCCAAAAAGCGCGACAGCGTCGCCTGCGTAACCCCAAAATTGGTAGGCCCGCCCTTATCCGCCGGATGATTAACAAAGCCCCCTCTTTCACCAATACATCTTTAATCAGTTCATTCACATCAATTGACATTGGTACTCCCTCCATTAGTTACTCATTCAATCCCTGCTAGTTTTTTTCAGAACTGTTTCAAAGAAAAATGTGTGCTCCGCGTCTTTATATTTTTTGTAATCATGCCGCAGCTGAAGGCATCAAAGCTGCATTGCTTGCAGTCCGTGAAGACATCACCAGTCGCCCCCCCACTCACGAGTGTCACCGTTGGGTATGTCACAGTGGTAAATCAAGCCTGACCTCCCCATCAGAACCACTGCTTGCCTCACCTCTACTCTAAACCATTTATCTCTATGACACTGCCTCCGCAGCCCCATCTGCAGGCCTCGCCGATCTTCATCATCCTGCACACGGCACGATGCCAGCGTTCGAACTTGGGCTGCCGAGCATGTGCATAAACATCCTGAGACATCTCACCACGGCGGTGAGCCGTTTTCTTCTGCTCGTAGGGGCCGATTTTAAGAATAACTACCGAGTGTATCGAGTCATCCGTGGCGAGATGTACGGCGAAACCAAAAAACCAGGCCATGCACTTCTGACGAATATTATTATAGGTATTATCACGTATCTTCGAGGCGCCGCGTCGTAACAACTCCACTGAGTGGCCCTTATGCATCGCATCGGCCGACGCCGTGGGGTTACTGTCTAACTGATCAATATAGGGGGAAATGCGGGGCAACACATCTTCGTTGACGAGTTGTGTCAGGGTAGTGAAGGTAACTCCACCAGACATGCAACTTACTCCTTGTTATGCATGGGCTGTATAGGCCTAGTATTCCGCTTACATCTTTTGATTTAACGATTAATTACTAGATAAAACATCAAAAACAAACACCAACATAAATAATTTGTTTAGTATATTACCTGTCCTATCACCTTCCCCAGATAGGGCTCACATCAGACTTTAGGTCGATATGTAGACTGCAGACCCTTCAAAAAATTACGAAGAATCTGGTCCTTGCACTCACGGTAGTGTTTATGACCCGGCTTGCGGAACAGGGCACTCAGTTCATGTTTACTTATCGTCATCTCAGACAGTGCCAGGGTATCGAGTACATCTTCTGCCTTCATGTTTAAGGCGATCTTCAATTTCGTAAAGACAATATTGTTTGTCAGCGTCTTCTCCGGCTCAGGAGCTACCCCCTCTCTTTTTCCGCGTTTTTCCTCAATCAGCCCATTTAGAAATATTGCCAACTGGGTATCACTACAGGCCTTATAGGCGGGGTCATCTTCCTGCTTTAGCCAATCACTAATCTGCTCGCGTGAAACCTGGTTGCCACCCTGTCCACAAAGGGACATCATTTTCGAGTCATTCAAATCGAATATATAGCGGATGCGGCGCATGATGTCATTATTGGTCATAGGTGGGGCTCACAGGGAAAAGAAAGAATAGAATAACAAAAGTCTGACACAGCGCCCATCAATAGATCACCCCTTCTCTATATTGCAGAGGCCATACATTTAAAAGCCCCGCCACAGCGAGGACAATATTTAGCGACAGAGCGTGCCACCCGCTGCCTTACAAACTGAGTTCAAGGAGCATGCCTGCGCACCCGATCCGTTGCCAAAGCACTGGGCAAGTACTATCTATAATGCATGCAGAATAACTATCTTGGAATCCCGTTCAAGAGTGCCGCGGTAACTGCAGCATCCACATGCGCATGGTCGGTTTTCACACTATTCCCCGCCTTTCATCGAGGTGCATTTTGCTGCACCTTGAGTTTGATCTGCGGCGCTCGAGTCCCCCCCCCCCCGAATCAACATTCGGGTTCCTACTGAGTGCCTTGCGGGAATTAACGTGGTCACTCGCCTATAGCACACCTTTTGTACTATTATTTAACTATTGTCTCGCCTTTTATTCTTTCCCCAATCCGCCTCAAACATCTCTATTATTCCGCTAAGCACCTGTAATGGTGCCAACCCTTTCAAGGTCAGGACAGGAGTTGAGCAGGTCACCCGGCGCCACAAATCATGGGACAATCCTTTATTAATTATTTGACGTCATTACAACATTAATTTATTCGTATAATTATACTTAGCTAAACGCACCTACGCAGCTATTCTCAATGTGCTTGCTTGAGAAGATGAAGCAAGCAAAAGGGGAGACCTGTTATTCCTCCCTCTTTCTCCTTCTTTGTCCCCTGTTAGTTTGACGAACATGCGGCGCAATACCCGTTGGTTATTGCGCCCTACTGACTCTGTTTCACTCAGGTTCTGTTTAATCTTGTTGGGTTACGCTTCACTAACCCAACCTTATACAGACTCGCAGTCATCACTCAGTCTTTCGCTGTCCCATATATCGCAACACACATAGTGGTGTATTTACTGTGGTAGCCGCAGCCGACACCACTGACGTTATATTCCGCTTTCAGCAGGTTGTCCCGGTGCCCACGGCTTGCAACGCCGTCGTCAACAACCAGTTGCAGAACCACCTCACGGCCATCGGCGGGACCGTAAGCGATATTCTCACCAAGCGCCAGCAGGGTCCCCGAGCTCATTAGTGCCGCCACTCTATTGGCGAAGGTGTTGCTACCGCTCCCATCATGCCCCATCATGCCCGTACTGCCGGAATCCGTCACATGCGCACGGGCTACTTCAGCCAAAGACTCAGACCATTTCAACGTTGGCGTGACGGGCTGCAGCTGCAGCACCCTCACCGCCTCATTGAGCGCATCGACACCCTCATTAGTCACTAGATCAGCGGGGTTATTTTTCCGATGATAGATCTTGCCAGAATAACTTTGCTGCCGCTGTGCCAGTATTTCTGCATATTTATCCGGTTCGCTGCGCAGCCGGTTTGACTCGTCAAATACAACTTTTGCCAGATCCGCATATTGCCCAACCGCAAGGGCTGGCCTTGCTGGTGCAACCGAACTACCGCATGAGGCCACGCCCAGGGCGAGCAGAACCGTCGCGGCAGCACGCAACCTGCACTTCTGACCTTGAGTCAAATTAACACACATTTATCACCTCTAAAAAAAGTTAAACATCAAAGCCCGCAGCAATTTGTCGACCAGAGGCGCCATAGTTACAACGCGGGTAGTATTCCAGCAACCGACAGCGTTTACTGAAAAAGGGTGCGGAGGATTATTGCTCAACCAATTTCTTATGGTTTAATCTTTCCGCCCCCTGTTACGACCGTTATTGCTTTTTCACCTTCATATCCAGCGCCAGATCCTTTGCCGCCTTCACACCCAACATTTCAATCAGTGTCATCGCAGCAGAACCTCCACTACTGCTACCACCCATCTGCACTTCAGGAACCCACTTTTGTTTTTCAATCGCCTCGGCAAATCGGTTCATCACTCGTTCATAGGTGACAAGTTTTTGTGCCAGCGCACCATCCGCCTGCATAACTATGCGTTTATATGCGCCGTCACCCTCACCACGCAACACCTGCTCCTGCTTATACTCAGCGGCAGATAATTTCTTTTGCTCAGCTTCAAGTTTCTGCTGGCGCGCCATCTCCACACGTTTTTCGGCAGAGATCACCGCAACCTGTTTTTCTCTTAGTGCATCAACAATGGCTCGTTCCTTGACAACCTCCTTCTCATACTTAGCCGTCATCACGTTAGCCTTGCCCTGCTCCTCGGAGGTAATGGCATCCTGCTTGGCACGCTCTGCATTAGCGATTGCCGTAATAATCGCCATGGTCGCTTCACGCTTGGTCGCGATTTGCTGAAGTGTTTTAGGCTCAAAGTCCCAATCGGTAATTTGAAAGCCATTTACCGTAAGACCATAATCTGTCAGATCGCTACTCAGATGTATCGGTAATCCATCGTCACCGTAGCTAATCACTGGTACATTTTTGGTAACGGTTTTAGAGGTACTCTCATCCAACGTAGTGACTTTTTGCAATTTCGTCTGGAATTTACCTTTCGATATTTGCTGACTGGCCCACTGCGTAAAGATACTGCGCTTTTCAGCATAAGCCTCTTCAGAACTCATCAAACCCGCTGTCAGATTCATCCCTTCCTCGGTAACAGACTTAATCAACTTTTGCGACACGCCACGATTCGAACGGAATGCCTTATGCAGATGCAGCATGGTATCTTCATCACTCGGCAGTGAGAACCGAGCCTTACCATATACCGTCCCTGTACCACCATCCTGATAGCGCACTGAAATACCAACCTGATCGATCGAAGAATCTACCGAGGAGACGGTTTTGTCGTAATCAAAGGTAATAACATCATTGTAAACCTCCGCAGTACCAAACCACTGCGGGAATATACCGGGGGAAAACTTCACATAGAGAGTGCCCGTCGGATACTGCACAACCGTTCTGTGGCCTGCGTTATTAATGCCAAATGCGGTAAACAGCACCGCCAGCCCCCCGACAAGTATCAAAGCCGCCGTTACGGACTTACCAGTTGCTACATTCATTATAATTACCTTGTAATGTTTTCATTGCTTCAGCCAGGAAAAATGGGACAACTGGAACATATAGAAATAATTGCTCACTTTTTCATCCCTCCGTACCCTTTTATCCTGACCCCGTATATTTGAACATCTATATTAGTGAAAACTGTGTACTGACCCTGATTTTTGCTATTGTTGTTATTTTATTGCTTAATCGTTATTCATAATCCAATGCATCATTCCATTGTAAACCTTCTTACGTAACTGTGAATCGACCGAAGCAAAGGGAACATAGTTTTCACTCTCATCCTGATGCAGTTTAACAATACGTTCCGATGTGCGCCCAGTCGACTCAAACACAAACTCCTCACCTTCGTGGCGCAGGAACACCCATGCATGGGTCCCAACACTGCCGTCGTGCATCCACTTCCCCACCATAAATTCGGCATCTTGCCCAAGTTCGACCAACTTCCTCCATGCCCAGAGTGCAAAGTCTTCGCAGTCACCGCGACGTGTCTGCTCGAAATCGACAGGATGTTGCCAGTGGTCGCGTTTGTTGAATTGCTCATGGTCGCTTACATACTCACACCCCAGAAGCCAATCCACTATATCCCTCACACTATTCACTGTTACCTGGCTCTGACCCGAAAAGTAATAATCAAATTTCCTATTAGCGCCACCTCCATAAAACTTATTCGGCAGATTCTGATAGCGAAACTCCCACAAGTGATGACTTCCCACCTCATCGTCCTTGTTTGTCTCTTCATATTCAACCATTCCCAGCCACACAAGAAACTTTACTACCTCATGAAATAGACCAACCCTGAACTCTCTCGGGCCAAATACGAGATAAATAGCAAACCAGAAAAAAACCGTTTTTATGTAATGAATCATGTACCGTCCATGCTATGTAATAAGGGGAGAGCCCAATCTATTTGCTGGCACTATTGGAATTCATGTGTGCTCACACCAACCTGCGGGCTTACGTTATGGTGGGTCACGCTTTGCTAACCCAACCTACGGCCCTAAGTCAAAACTCAAGACCTGGTCCCGTTTTCCATCTGTCTCGATTACCGGGCCGAATGTTTTTTAGACCCTTCAAACTGCTCCGTCATCGCAATCCCCTTTTAGTTTTACGCCTTACGCTCTATATTCCCCAAAGTGTGCTGACCGCTTTGATTTAAGAGTTTTTACTCTGCCCCTGATGGATCACTCAATTTCATGCATCCGATTACGCGTTGCTAATTGGACCTACGTGCTTCCCCCATTGTTTTTTCCTTGTGTGAGAAATCTTTCGGGATCCACCAATTCAATTCTCCTGAGTCCGTTACGTATAGAACCGTCTTCTTCCAGTTCGCGCAACAATCTACTTAATGTCTCCGGACTTATGCCCAAGTGGTTGGCAACATCAACCTTGTACATAGGTAATAAAAATGAATGACCTGTCAGATTTCCTCGCCTTGAACTCCGAACATAGAACTCATGAAGAAATTCCTTCAGCCGATGCTTGGTGCTCATTGTAAAAGTATCCGTAAGCAAACGTTCACTGCTACGAACCCGCTCAGCAATACGAGTAAAGAAACAGTGCTGCAAATCTGGGTACCCCAGAAACAAATTTTCCAGCTTTTCAGTAGAAACCTTGCATACCCAGCTTTCCTCAAGGGCAACCGAATCATAGCTATGATGCATTGCACCCAGGTCCTCGCACCCAAATAGGTCACCCGAAAGATAAAAACCAACCACATGCTTGCCCCCGTTTACAGAAACCCGCTCACACTTAACTGAACCGCTACGAACTATATATATTGCATCTGCTGATTGGCCTAAAGTAATTATCCGCTTGCCGCCAGGATACGGCCCCTTGATCTCAATTATTCGGGAGAGGGCAGCAATAGAACGACTTGAACATTGATTCGATAACAAGTGCGTGATCGCCATGCAACTGTTACAAGCGGCATCCCCTCTCAAACACGATATACTCACACCCATACTATCCCTCACTATTACTTGTTATCTTTGCCTGAATATTAGGGACAGAACACCATCAACTCTAATATTAGTGATTCTGTATTCGAGAGAAAATGGTATTCTGACTCCGTTTATTCTCTGTCCCATTTTATTCGTCCGATTACGCTTTGCCAGACGGATCAACGTGATAACGATGCAGCGTCAATATTGATGACAGGCGCTCATTGAAGTTAACTATATTGCATTCACTCCGCAAAGTATCAAGACAGTCTGCACAGAGACAATCATCCTAATGATTCGATATATAAGAAGACTGTTCTCCGCTAAGACTGACCGTTTGGCACTAACAAATAGATATTGAACCGGTCTTACACTCAAACTCACCGCCACAACGTGGACAGTCTTTAAGTTCATGCTTAATCATGCCGTCGTCCTTATACCTATTAATTGGTGTAGATATCCCGTTATTATTACTTTGCTTATGTTGTGGCGGGTTTGTAGTGGTCAAGTCTTTTTGGCCACGGTTTTATAGGCATTCCAATAGCGCCTTTCGGCCACATTGGGTGCCAATCCGTCGTTGTGGGTATGCGGCCTGAATTGGCTGTAATACCCGATCACATAATCTGTAATGTAGCT
>JBFFMJ010000010.1:0-127783 GCA_041554195.1 Thiohalomonadaceae bacterium | reverse complement strand
CCCCCCCCCCCCCCCCCCCCCCTGGGCGATAAATAGGTATGTGTGAGATAAACCCTGCAAACACTGGACGAGCAGCCCTGTTTGATGTTTACATAGCGCCTAGCATGATTGCTAATAGTTTTTCTGTGACTAGATTCACAGAATACAACCTGTAATCGAATTCACATTTTGGTAAGCAGCAGGTGGGTTGGCTCAGCAAGTGGATATAAATACGCCTGCAATAGCGCTAAAAAGAAGACGATTGTTTGGGCTAGTCATATTGTTGGTTTTCACAAGTATTGCAGCATTCTATGTGGCCACCTCTTCTCAGCTGAAAGAGTCCCCACGGACAATCCAGATTCCAGCTCAACCTTCCCAGGTAGCAGTAAAGGAAAAGATGGAAATAGCAGTCAATATGCCTGCAATGGAGTCCAAACAGCCGGTTTTGGCTGGAAATTCCGATAAACCGAAGAGAGTGATGACTGCAGAAAAGAGGCCGGGCCCTGTGGAAGCAGTTGCCTCTGCCGTGGCGTTACGGGAAACGGATGGCCCGGAACCGGCCGTAACGAGCCCTTCACCTGTACTGCACCAGGTTGATACGGCGGTAATTGCCGGTGAAAGGAAAGAGAGCCCTCACCCGTACCTTAAACTCGATTCTTATGGCAATGCGTTACCTGATGACTCGCAATCGTGGGTGTGTGTCAAAGATTCCCATACCGGGCTGGTGTGGGAGGTAAAAACCGACGATGGGGGACTGCATGATAAAAACAACTTGTTTTCCTGGTATCAACCCACATTATCTGGGGTATTACAGGGTGTAGCTGACAAGGGACGTTGTGGCGGCAAGATTAATTGTGATGCCCAGACTTATGTGAAGGCTCTTAATGATGAAAGCTATTGTGGTTATTCAGACTGGCGACTGCCGACACGTGAGGAGATGCTCTCTGTCGTTAGTTTTGCCAACGCGAATGGAGCAAATAGCGTGTTGATGAACGGTGACTATTTTCCGCAGGCCCTGCCAAGCTGGTACTGGACGGCGACATCCAATGAAAATCACCCGGAATACGCTTGGTATGTGCTGTTCCGCAATGGAGTCGTGTTAAGCGATCGTAAGGCGCGCCCCAAGCACCTTCGTCTGGTGCGTTCCGATAATCCGGCATAGTGGGTAAACATATGTTGTTACGGCGTACAATAAACGCACTTTGCATGAGCCTTCTCCTGGTGTTTAGTACGCAGGGTTGGGCGGCAGCGGTTAAAGAAAACACCTGCAAAAGCAGGTGGGTGCTTGCCACCACGCAACAGCTGGCCTTCGGTGCCTTCTCTATTGAATCCGGTACCGGAACACTGCAGATGGATAGGAGTGGCACAATCACCACAAGTGGAGATATCGCCTCCGCCTCCAGTGATCCGGTTACGACATGGACGGTAACGGTCACTAACACCCTGGGTGATGGGTGCGGCGCTTTCCCGTTTGATTTAAGTGTGGTGACCGCCCCACTAGCTGGTGCCGGTACCGCGTTGCCACTGAGCAATATAATGGTGAGTTCGCCTCAGATACCGTCAATAACGAGCCCGACGGCACTGCCAGTCCTTGGGTTAACGAGCCCCACGGTAACTTTTACGCTGACATTTCATGGGGATCTGACGGCAACCTTCCCCCAGACTGCCGGCCTCTATAGCTCATCAAATACCTTTAATTTGACGCAGGGAGGTGCCGCAAACCCTGCACTTACAACTGCGACAGCGACATCGCTCGTCAATTTGACAATTACGGAGACGGTGCCAATGAATTTTGGCACCGTGGCGGGCGGTAGTGGTGTAGGGGCAATTGTTATGGATACTGGCGGTGCACGCAGTGTCACAGGCGATGGGACGATCCTGGCTACAGGTCCCGGTACCGCAGCTTCCTTCCAGATAAGCGGGAACCCGAATATGGGTTACAGTGTTACATATAGTGGCTCAGCAGTACTTGAAAGCGGAGCGGGTGACCAGGTTACCGCTACCAACTTTATTGATAACAGCCTTGGCATCATGCCAGTTACCGGTACCGAGACTTTTCAGGTCGGTGCCACCTTGAACCTGGCGCCGCTGCAGTCGGCTGGGAGCTATTCAACGGCGACAGGTGGTGGAATCCCCTATACCATAACGGTGAATTACAATTAGCGGGGCCGGTGGCTGTGTTTTTCACGAAGCTGGAACCATTTAGGAGGAAGACCTTGATATTCAAGGGTATTCCCCAATTGTGTATATATTGAGGACTGTTAGTGTGCTTGGAGTAGAGAGAGCTTCAACGGTGAAGGCCATGTCCATGATCAGAAATGGTGGCTTGTTGGGAGTGTTGGGAGCAGCAGCACTGATTCTACCCGGGTCGACACTTCAGGCGGCCACGGCCACTGCAACGGTTGATGCCAATATTGTTAGCACCATCAGTATGGCCGCTGTTAGCGGCTTGGGGTTTGGTGATACCTCCTCCAGTGCGATGGCCGGTACCGTGGTGATGACACCGAGTGGTACCCGGACGACAACCGGCGGCGTGACCATTAATACGGCCATGGCAGGCAGTGTTGCGGTTTTTGACATTGTCGGTGATGCCAATGCCAGTTTCGCTGTGACCATGCCGGTCTCTGTGGTACTGAGTGATGCCTCATCCAACACTATGCTGGTAGATAGCTTTACCAGCTCGCCGGCGCTGAGCGGAGTGCTGGATGGCAATGGCCAGCTGACCCTCTATGTGGGTGCCACCCTTAATGTGGGCGCGAATCAGCCGTTTGGTAGCTATTCGGGTCAAATGTCAGTAACAGTGGAATATAACTAGGGTTTTTCAGTAGGTTAGGAGTTTTGAGCAGGGTGGCTAGTAGCACAGTATCGCGCAAAGCTTGTGCGATCTGGTTCACAAACTTGCAATTATGGACTGAATGACTTGATAATCGACATTAATTGTAAGTGGTAAGTGGGTAAAAGTGCCCCATTGAGATAACGAGGAAGTATATGAAGAAAGCAAATTTATTGAAGTTGGGCCTTGCCACGGTGCTTGCCACTAGCGCTGGTATTGCGAGTGCAGATACAGCAGATGGTCAAGCCGCAGCAAATCTGGTTGCTCCACTTACAGTTACTGAGGATGGCACGCAGACAATGGATTTTGGCACGATGGCCCCTGCCAAACTCGGTGGTGGTGAGACTCGTGTCAGGTTGTCGGCTGCTGCAACAACCACTCGGAATCTCGTATCGGGTAATGGCTCCTTGATGGGTGGAACCCCAGCTTCAGGTAAGTTCAATATTACAGGAGCTACAGGATACGCAGTTGATATCAGCGTTGCTGACGGCGCGGCTGACCTGAGCAATGGTGTTGGTACTTTGATCTTTGAGGCTCCAACAGTGAGTGCAGCCACCCATACTATTGCGGGTGTAGCGGCGACGGATGTGGTTTATGTGGGTGGTGACTTGCGCATTCCTGAGAACGCCGATACGTCTGCAGCTTACACAAGCGCGACAGCCTATGTTGTTACGGTAACTTATCAGTAACAGTAAGGCGCTTGTTTATTGTGCAGCTTGATAAGAGGCGGTACGGTACAGAAAGGACAATCGGGTTCGGTTGTCCTTTTTTTACATTAGACGACCAGTAATGAATCCACCACAATGAAACGTACTCTTTTTCTTTCTAACAAAATCAGCCATCCCCTCGGCAGTAGCTTGTGCCTGTTCATTTCTCTTTTTGCTTTTATGTTACCAAGTGTCGCAAATGCGGCCGCATCACTTTTGGTGACACCGTCACGAATAGTATTTGATGACCGCACACGTACAGCTCAAGTCACACTGATGAATCAAGGTGATGAGACGGGCGAGTATCGTATTAATTTTATTCGGCAGAAGATGACGGAAAATGGTCAATTTGAAGCCGTTAAAGCGGATGAAGAGGGTATGTATTCAGACACACTTGTTAGATACTCCCCGCGGCAGGTTTCTCTCCCACCAGGTCAGGCACAAGTCATACGCTTGATGTTAAGGAAGCCGCGCAATCTACTTGAGGGTGAATACCGTTCTCATATGCTTTTCCAAACCTTGCCGAAACCCGAGAGTAGTAGTTTAGGCAAGGTGACCAACTCTGATGGAGAGGGAATTAGGGTGGAAATTACCCCGTTAGTGGGGATCTCCATTCCTGTGATTGTGCGACACGGAAATCTGAGTAGTGAAGTCGCACTTCACAATGCACGCATTGTTACTACAAATGCGGGTAGTACATTTCAATTAGAGTTGGACATGCACCGAAGCGGTAACCAGTCGGTGTACGGGGATTTTCGAGCGATTTTCATTCCCAATGATGGTACTGAGCCCAAGACGCTTGGTTTGGTAAATGGTATTGCCGTCTATACACCTAACACGCTCCGCAGGTTCTCTCTGCCACTGCGTATACCTCAGGGGTTGGAGATTGAAAATGGCAAGGTTCGAATTCTCTACCTTGAAAACGGCAAGGATGAAAAGACAGGATTAATTGCCGAAACATTCGTTTCTCAGTAGTTAATTGATCATGGTCGTGAGATTCAGTCTCCGATTACTGGTGATGGCGCTGTGGTGTTCTCTGGCCACATGGCCGGCAGTGGCCTCGACAGTCAAAGCCCCCCTCTCCTCTAGCTCGCAGAGCAGCCCCAGCATACAAAAGGGGAATGTGCAGATAACACAGAGCGACCAGAAATTAATATCTACTGCGCAGGATGCAGAGTCAGATGGTACCTGGATTCCTCAGGATTCAGATTTGCGTATTCTAGAGTTACGGGTGCAGTCATACACGTTTGATGATGTGATCGGTGCCTACCAGTACCAGGACGTTGTCCTGCTTCCTCTTGATGCCCTGTCCATGATTCTAGACATAGCCGTAGAGGTGGGTGAAGACTCGGCAAGCGGTTTTGTCATCAAAGAGGAGAATACCTTTTTTCTTGATACCGCCCGCCATGAGGTGACTATCAAGGGTCAAACTGAGAGGTACGATCAGGATCTGGTAAAATTTCTTGACGATGATATTTATGTCGAATCAACCCTGCTGGGGAGTTGGTTCGATATGAAATTTGATATCGACCTCTACGCCTCTCGTGTTTGGGTACGTTCAGAATTAAAGTTACCTTTTCTTGCACGCATCGAGCGGGAAAAGCGAATTGAAAAAGCCCTTGCGACCCTTGGGCAGAGAGCGGAGCAATACCCGCGACACCATGAATCCTATAAAAACTACAGTATCCCCTTTATTAATCAAACATTGAGTGTGAACCAGCGTTACTCTGATGCGGGTGACGACACGGTGGTGCTGTCTACCACACACGCTACGGCAGATCTGTTCCAGCATGAGTCAAGCTGGTATCTCACCATGAATGATGAGGATGGCATTGACGATTTTCGAGTCACCTTTGGACGTACCGACCTGGATGGGGGCTTACTTGGCCCGTTGAATGCCAATGAATATACATTCGGCCATGTCTCAGAGCCACGTATAGGATTGATTAATTTACCATCGAATCTTGAACATGGGGTGGTGGTAAGCAGTTACCCAGTCGGCAGGCAAAATGAGTATGATCGCCATCGCTTTGTGGGAGAACTACTGCCCGGCTGGGTGGTGGAGCTTTATCGAAATAACGCGTTAATCGGCTACCAGCAAATACCCATTAACGGTCAGTATGACTTTCAGGATGTACCATTGCTGTTTGGCAATAATCACTTTCGTCTGGTCTTTTACGGACCGCGGGGAGAAATAAGCGAGATCACCAGGCAGTTTCAGCCAAGCCAGGCCATGACCAAAAAAGGTGAGTCTTACTACAGGGCATCTACCATTAGCGATGAGGCCGGTGAGCAGCGCGCCACTCTTCAGTACGACTATGGTTTGAATAAACAGCTATCAACGACTTTTAACTATGTCACTATTCCGTTGCAGGAGGCAGCGGGAGTTGTGCAACACCACTATTTGGGTGCGGGACTAACCGGATACTGGGCTGCCTTGCTGGCCTCCGCCACCGTATTCGATGATACAGAGAGTGGGGATGCACTGGAGATTGATCTGCAGACACGAATAGATGGCACCACCATAGGGCTTAAAGATATTTATTTAAACCAGTTTTTCAGTGAAGAGTACCGGCCTGATGCACAGAAGTTATCACGTCGCAGTGAAGTAAGAATAAATACAGCCATACCCTCTTCGTTCTTACCGCGTATTCCGCTTATGCTGGGATACAAGCGTGACGAATTTGCCTCGGGTGGCGAGCTGGTAGAGATATCTAATCAGTTGGCAATGAGTACACATGGCGTTGCAATGACAAACCAGCTAAGTCGTCAGAAGGTAACGGGCCAGCAGTCAACGGCGAGTGGGAGTTTCAGGGTCAGTAGCAGCATTAAACAAATGCGTTTTCGCAGTAGTTTAGCCTATCTCATTGAACCCGAAAGCGAACTGACAAATATCGATATGACATTGGAACCGGGACAGTACAAGGGATACCGGCTGGGTTTTGGTATTAATCACTCCCTGCAGCAGGATCTCACTGAGTACAGTGCCAGCGCCAATAAGTTATCCGGCAAATACGGATTGAGTTTTGGCGCCCGTTACAATACCAATAATGAAATTAATCTTTCTCTCAACTTGTCCTTTGGTTTTGGATATGAACCACGAACTAAACGGTGGGTGCCGGAGGCACGCAGTGTCGCCAACCTTGGTAGCGTTTCTGCGCGCCTGTTTATTGATGCCAATCAGGACGGAATATTTAATGACCATGATGAACCGCTGGAGGATCTTGGTCTGCGGGTGAATGGTGGTTATAACAAGGCGCGTTCGGACGAGGATGGTATTTTATTCCTCACCGGTATCCCGACACATCAGCCAACAAATATTACTATCGCCCCGGAAACACTGGTTGATCCACTATGGAATGCAGTGCTGGAAGGGGTTCAGGTTATACCGCGGCCGGGCAACGCGATACTGATTGATTTCCCAATATTCATGAGCGGGGAGATCGACGGTACCGTTTATTTAACGAAAAATGGTCGAGAGTTCGGTGTCGGTGATGTCGAAGTTGAATTGGTTGATGCGAACGAGCGCGTGATTGCCACCACGAAAACAGCCTATGATGGATTCTATATCCTTACTAAGGCCCCTATTGGTGAGTACCGTGTGCGTATCGCAGAAAAGCAGTTGAGTACTCTCGGTTTGCACTCCTCAGGTGATGAGTTGATTACCATTAAACCAGACGATCCCTTTATTAGCGGGATCGATTTTACCCTTGAGGCAGTTAATTAGAATCCAGCAAGAGAAGTAGGCCGGTCTTGCGGAGTTATTTACAGTCGCATGGGGAGAGGTTGCTATTCAGGCTGAGGGTGCCGACCAGTTGCGACACCTCGGTCATGTCGTGGCGTTTCAGATAGTCGGCTATACCCTGGTTGATCTTGGGACAGACCAGCGGGTCGTAGAACAGTGAGGTGCCGATACCCACGGCGCTGGCCCCGGCGATAATGAACTCAATGGCATCCTCGGCGCTGGTGATGCCGCCCTGACCGATGATCGGGATGCCATGGTCGCGGCACACCTGGTAGACCTGATGGGTCTTCAGCAGCGCCACCGGCTTGATTGCAGGTCCCGAGAGGCCGCCCTGGTTATTGCCGAGGATGGTGGAGCGGCTTTCGATATCAATCGCCATCCCCATCAGGGTGTTGATCACGGCAAAGGCGTCGCTGCCCGCCTCGATGCAGCGTTTGGCATTGCCGGCGATATCGGTCTGGTTGGGCGAGAGCTTGGTGATGATCGGCTTGTGGGTGACGGCGCGTACCGCCTCCACCACACGGGCCGACATCTCCGGGTCGTTACCGAAGGCCATGCCGCCCGCCTTCACATTGGGGCAGGAGATGTTGATCTCGATGGCATCGATGGGCGAATCATCGAACAGCTTCGCCACCTCGGCGTAGTCCTCCACCGTGGAGCCGGAGATGTTGGCGATAAAGCGGGTCTCCTCGAAATCGAGCTGCGGCAGGATCTCGTTGACCACATAGGGGGCACCGGGGTTTTGCAGGCCGATGGCGTTCAACATGCCCATCGGGGTTTCGTAGATGCGGTGCGGCTGGTTGCCGAGGCGCGGCTCCAGGGTGGTGCCCTTAAGGCAGACCGCACCGACATCGCGATTGGAAAAGCCCTTGACGCGGGTATACTCTTCGCCGAAACCAACACAACCTGATAGCAATACCAACGGGGTATCGAACTGCATGCCACAAAATTCACTCGCCAGCATGGCCTTGTCTGCCTTGTTCATCGCCTCACCTGATGCAGTAGTAAAGGGGGAAGTTTACATGATTCACCTCGACTCTACCTCCATCCTAAATCACGGGCGGGATGTCTAGCCTATGTTGCATGTGGTGCTCTACCAGCCGGAGATCCCGCCAAATACCGGCAATATCATTCGACTCTGTGCCAACACCGGCAGCCGCCTGCACCTGATAGAGCCGCTGGGCTTTGAGCTGGACGACAAACGGCTGCGCCGTGCCGGGCTCGATTATCACGAGTTTGCCGAGTTACAGGTCCATAACACGCTGGATGAATTTGTCGAAAAGCAGCAACCCCGCCAGATCTATGCCTGCACCACGCGTGGCACAAGAAACTACAGTGAGGCGAGCTACCAGAGTGGGGATGCGTTGCTGTTCGGCCCGGAAACACGGGGGCTGCCACAGGAGCTGCTTGATACGATGGCGGATGAGCAGCTGCTGAGGTTGCCAATGCAACCGCAGAGCCGCAGCCTCAATCTCTCCAATGCCGCAGCGGTTTTCGTTTATGAGGCGTGGCGACAGCTGGGCTTTGAGGGGGCGGTTTAACCGTTTTCCGGTTTCTGCTCGCGCCCCAGCAGCGCCTCTACTGCCTGTTGCGGGGCTAGCCCCTCGTGCAGCACCCGGTAGACCTGTTCGATGATCGGCATTTCAATGCCCCTCTCTGTGGCAAGTCCGTAGATCTCGGGGGCGCTCTTTACCCCTTCTACCGCCTGACCGATGGTGGTGATGGCCTGTTCAAGCTGCTCGCCACTGCCCAATGCCAGGCCGATGCGCCGATTGCGTGACTGATCATCGGTACAGGTGAGCACCAGATCCCCGAGCCCGGCGAGCCCCATGAAGGTCTCCGCCTCGCCCCCCATCTCGACGCCGAGCCGCATCATCTCGGCGAGACCGCGGGTGATGAGGGCGGCACGGGTATTGGCACCAAAACCCAGGCCATCGGCGATACCGGCGGCGATCGCGAGCACATTCTTGCAGGCCCCGCCTATCTCTACACCAGCCACATCACTACTGGTATAGGCACGAAATGCCGCCCCATGCAGGCAGTGGGCGTAAAGCTCGGTGGCGGCCTTGGAGCCTGCAACGGTGACGGCGGTCGGCAGGCCATTGGCCACCTCGGCGGCGAAGGTGGGGCCGGATACCACGGCGCAAGATTGTTCCTCCCCCAGCTCCTCGGCGATCACCTGATGTAATAGCTTGCGGCTACCCGGCTCCAGCCCCTTTGTGGCCCAGCCAAGGTGGCACCCAGGCTTGAGTTGCGGGGCGATGGTTTTGAGGGTGTCGCGAAAGGCGTGGCTGGGCACAGCCACCAGCACGTGATCGCACAGTGAGAGTGCCGATGATAGATCGGCGGCAGGGATCAACAGCTCAGGGAATGGGGAGTCAGGCAGGTAGCGGCTATTGCATCGCTCCACCGCCATCTGTGCCATCGCCTCGCTATCACGCCCCCACAACAGGGTGGTGGTGCCGGTGCGCGCCAGCTGGATCGCCAGCGCGGTGCCCCAGGAACCGGCACCGAGTACCGCAATGCGGGAGTCGCAGGAGGGGATCATGGCAGCGGCCTAGTGAACCGGTTGCTCCTCACTGCCCGCTTTTGCCGTCTGTGCCTGCAGGTGCTGGGCGTAGAGGGCGTCAAAGTTGATGGGGGCAAGTAGCATCTGCGGGAAGCTGCCCTTGTTGACCAGATCCGAGATCACCTCACGGGCGAAGGGGAATAGCATGTTGGGGCAGTAGCTGTTGAGCATGCCGCCCATCTCCTGCTCGTTAAAGCCACTGACAACGAAGATACCGGCCTGCTGCACCTCGGCCAGATAGGCGGTCTTTTCTCCAACCGTGGCAGTGACGGTGACGGACAGTACGACCTCGAACAGCCCTTCCTGAAGTTGCGTATTGGCGGAGTTGAGGTTGACATTGATCGCCGGCTCCCACTGCTCGGTAAAGATGGCTGGTGAGTTAGGGGTCTCGAAGGAGATGTCCTTGGTGTAGATGCGTTGCAGAACAAATTGCGGACCATTCTGCTCGGGGGTGGTGTTCTCAGCCATGTGAATTCCTGTATTGGTGTGACCGCGATGGCGGTGCTTAATTATAGGTGTTGCCTGGTCCAGGCGATAAGGTTTTGTAGATCAAGTGCTCCGGCGACGCGATCTACCTCACGTCCCCCCTTAAACAGGGCCAGGGTGGGGATGCTGCGTATATTGTATTGCGCTGCTAGCCCCTGTTCGGCCTCGGTGTTGACCTTGGCAAGGCGAACCTGCGGCTGCAGTTGCGCCGCGGCCTGTACGAAAACCGGTGCCATCATCTTACAGGGGCCGCACCAGGGGGCCCAGAAATCGACCAGTACCGGGATCTCGTTGCGTTGGATATGGGTGGAGAAGTTGCTTTGGCTCAGCTCAACCGGCTGGCCATCAAATAACGCAGCCTTGCACTTGCCACAACGGCCACCGGCGGCCAGCTTGTCGGCAGGCAGGCGGTTAACACCATTACAGTGGGGGCAAACGATATGTAGCGGTTGGCTCATGTGGCGAATGGCGCAGTGGGGTGATTAGCTCAGGCCGAGTTTCTCGTCCAGCTCATCCAGTACGTCCAGCTCGGCCATGTCGTCGAAGCCACCGACATGGAAGTCGTCTATGAAGATCTGCGGAACTGAAGAAGCACCGTTGGAGCGGGCGAGCATTTCCTCGCGCTTTTCTGGCTCGGCGTCGATGCGGATATCGGTATATTCCACCCGCTTTTTATCCAGCAGCAGGCGGGCACGGATGCAGTAGGGGCAGTGTTCGGTGGTGTAGAGAACGACATTTGGCATGGTAGTAAACCTATTTTTTCTTTTTACCTTTGGCCCGCTTCTTCTTTTGTAATGGCAGACCCGCGTTTTGCCATGCCAGCACTCCGCCCTTGAGGTTATAGACGGTTTCAAACCCCTCTTTGCGGAGTCTGGCACAGGCGCTAGCCGAGCGGTGACCGCTACGGCAAGCTACTATAATCGGCTTTTCGCGAAAATTTGCAAGTTCACCTAGGCGATCCCCCAGATTTCCCAGTGGAATGTGGACGGAATCGAGGATGGTGCCATCGACGACCTCCTTATCCTCACGCACATCCACGATGACCGCCTCGTCGTGGTTGATGATGCGCACCGCATTGGTGGGGTCAATCTGGGTGTAACCGCGCAGGCGGCTGCCGAGAGAGCCGCCCATTAGCATGGCGAGGATGATTGCCAGGGCGGCAAAGAGATCCCAGTGATTAATGGCGAATTCGAGAAACTGTGACATGGTGTGCCTGTGTGCTTGAGAGAGTAGATGGTGCCGCTGCCGGGCAGCGACACAGGGGCTTAATCCATGGTGCAGAAGACGTTGCGCATCATAGCAATAAGCTGCAGGGTGCGGTTATCCACCACCTTGTAAAAGACACGGTTGGCATCCTTGCGTGAGGAGAGGATCCCCTTGTCACGCAGGATCGCCAGGTGTTGTGAGATGTTGCTCTGCGAGGTACCGACACGTTCGACGATATCCTGTACGCTCACCTCCTGGTCGCCCAGGGTGCAGAGAATCTTCAGGCGTAGCGGGTGAGACATCGCCTTCAGGGAGCGGGAAGCGCGTTCAATGTCCTCGTCCCGAGTGATCAAACCGATAGTGTCGTGCTCTGTCATTTTCAAATCCAGAATATGTGTACGTTAAAGTGGCGGCAATTCACTGTTTTGTTTAAGTGCCGAGCACGCGAATCAGTGTGGGCTGCCAATATCAGCAAAACATTATACAATAAAGTCACGTTTGAAAAGAGCTTATTCTAATAAGGTAAATTTTGAATAAGCTAAATTGGTACTTAAGGTCGCAGTTCATGGCGTTGCCTGCGTGGACAAACTAAACTGCGGCTAGTTAAAGTCATAACGAAATTGGATTGGTTAATACGCTATGCCCTCTGTTGAGCGCCACCTTCCCCTCGTCCTGTTAGTGCTGGACGGCTGGGGTTACACCGAAAAGACGGAATACAATGCCATTCACTCTGCCAATACCCCGGTGTGGGATGGGCTATGGAGTGAGTACCCACATACCTTAGTGCGTTGCTCCGGTGCCGAGGTGGGGCTGCCCGGTGGGCAGATGGGTAACTCCGAGGTGGGTCACCTTAATCTCGGCGCCGGGCGCGTGGTCTATCAGGAGTTCACCCGTGTGAGCCGCTCCATTAAGACCGGCTCCTTCTTTACCAATGCCACCCTGACCGAGGCCGCCGATAAGGCTAAACAGAGCGGCAAGGCGATACATATTCTCGGTCTTCTCTCCCCGGGCGGTGTACATAGCCACGAAGAGCACATCCACGCCATGGCCAAATTGGCGGTGCAGCGTGGGGTGGAGAAGGTCTATCTGCACGCCTTTCTCGACGGTCGCGACACCCCGCCGAAGAGTGCCGAGGCCTCGATTAAGGCGATGCAGGATGTCTTCGACGAATTGGGCAAGGGGCGCATCGCCTCGGTGATCGGCCGTTACTACGCCATGGATCGCGACCATCGCTGGCCGCGGATACAGGCCGCCTACGACTTGATCACCGGTTGCAGCAGCGAGTTTGTCGCCCCCGATGCGATGAGCGCACTGGAGATGGCCTATGCGCGCGGCGAGAACGACGAGTTTGTGCAGGCCACCTCGATTCAGCCCGAGGGAGCGGAGAAGGCCTGCGTGCAGGATGGCGACGTGGTGGTCTTTATGAACTACCGTTCGGATCGTGCCCGCCAGATCACCCGCCCCTTTGCCGAACCCAATTTCGACGCCTTCGAGCGCGCCAACAAGCCGGAGCTGGGGATGTTCGTCAGCCTCACCGAGTACAGCGCCGACTACAGCGTGCCGGTCGCCTTCCCGCCGGAGCGGTTGGTGAATGTCTTTGGCGAGTACATCTCGAAACTGGGGATGCGGCAGCTGCGCATTGCGGAGACCGAGAAGTACGCCCATGTCACCTTCTTCTTCAACGGCGGGCGTGAAGAGCCCTTTGAGTGGGAAGATCGCATCCTCGTTCCCTCCCCGCAGGTCGCGACCTATGACCTGCAGCCGCAGATGAATGCCGTGCAACTGACGGATCAGCTGGTGGAGGCGATTGAGGGCGGTAAGTATGACGTCATTATCTGTAACTACGCCAATCCCGATATGGTGGGGCACACCGGGAACTTCGATGCCACAGTGACAGCGCTTGAGGCCCTGGATGCGTGTGTCGGTCGGGTGGTGACCGCAGTGAAGAAGGTGGATGGCGAGATGCTCATTACCGCCGATCACGGCAATGCCGAGCAGATGCGTGGAGAGGATACCGGTCAGGCGCACACGGCCCATACCTCCAATCCGGTACCCTTTATCTACGTCGGTAAGCAGCAGTTCAAGATAGCCGAGTCGGGCACGCTGGCGGATGTGGCCCCGACGATGCTATTCCTGCTGGGTCTGGACAGTCCGGTGGAGATGAATGGTCATACCATGGTGGACTACCCCGCTGAGCCCAAGGAGTAAGCGATGAGTCGGGCGTTGCGCCAGTTGCGGCACGCCTTGCTCCTGTCGCTGCTTCTCGGCCTGGTTAGCCCGCTGCAGGCGGCCAGTGAGATGCAGTCGCGCCATGCCGAGCTGGAGCGTCTGCGCCAGCGTATCGCCAAGCTGCAGGGCGAGCTGGATGTGGATCGTGGCCGTTACGACAGCCTGATCAAGGAGCTGCGTCGGGTAGAGCGGCGCATTGGTCGCATCGGTCGGAGCATCACCAGGCTTAAGGGTCAGTTGCGTGAGCAGGAGAAAAAGCTGAGCGCCCTGCAGCAGCGCCGTGGCAGGCTGCAGAACTCCATCGCAGAACAGCGACGTTATCTCGCAGGGCAGATACGGGCCGCCTATGCCATGGGGCGCCAGGAGTATTTCAAGATCCTGCTCAATCAGGAAGCCCCCTCGGCCGTTGGCCGTACCCTCACCTATTACGATTATCTGAACAAGGCGCGCAGCGAGCGTATCAAGAATCTCAATAGCACCATCGATGAGCTGGAACAGGTACGCCGCGAGCTGAACAGCGAGAGCGAGCGGCTGCGCCAGCTGCGTGAGCAGCGCGAGCAGGAGAAACAAAAGATAGAGGCCTCGCGCAAGGAGCGCAAAGGGGTGGTCGCCAGCCTGCAGAAGGAGATCCGCAGTAAGGATCAGCAGCTCAATGGTCTGATGGCCGATGAGCAAGAACTTAAATCCCTGTTACAGGCTCTAACAGAGGCGTTGGAGGATATTCCAGCCGAACCCGGTGATCACAAGCCCTTTGCTAAACTCAAGGGCAAGCTTAAGTGGCCCACCCGTGGCTCACGACTTATCGGCTACGGGGCACCACGCAATATCGGTAAATTGCGCTGGCAGGGGGTGGTGATCGCCGGTAAGGAGGGGCAGGAGGTACATGCCGTCTCACATGGCCGGGTCGCCTTTGCCGACTGGTTGCGCGGTTACGGCCTGTTGCTGATCATTGATCATGGCGATGGTTATATGAGCCTTTACGGTCATAACCATAGCCTCTACCGTGAGGTGGGCGACTGGGTGGAAAAGGGCGATAGCATCGCCGCTGTCGGTAACAGTGGCGGTATCGACAGAAACGCCCTCTATTTTGAGATCCGCAAGGACGGCAAGCCCACCGACCCGGTGCGCTGGTGTCGTCGCTAACTGATCGCTAGGGGTTGGCAAACGCCGCGTATAGCGTAATATCGCAGTAACACCCGCGACCGCATCAATTAAAGTTAGGGGCATCGGTCAGTAAGGGAAACGACAATTTGTCCCAGGAGCAATTATGAAGTCATCACTAGGTTATTCTTTGGTTCTTGGCACCGGTATTTTTGTCGGTGTCACTCTTAGCGTGGGCACCAGTGTCCTCGCCGAGCGCGACACCGTTAACTATGCCGCTACCAGCCTGCCGCTGGACGACCTGCGCACCTTCAGCGAGGTGTTCGGCAAGGTCAAGCAGGACTATGTCGAGGATGTCGAGGACAAGAAGCTGCTGGAGGGGGCGATTCGCGGCATGCTCTCCGGGCTCGACCCCCACTCGGCCTATCTCGACAAAGAGGAGTTCAAGGAGCTGCAGGTTGGCACCACCGGCCAGTTCGGTGGTCTCGGCATTGAGGTGAGCATGGAGGACGGCTTCGTCAAGGTGGTCTCCCCCATCGACGATACCCCGGCGCAGCGTGCCGGAATGCAGGCCGGTGACCTGATCATCCGCCTCGATGACACCCCGGTAAAGGGGATGAGCCTGAACGATGCGGTCAAACTGATGCGCGGTAAACCGGGCACAGATATCGTGCTGATGGTGGTGCGCAAGGGTGAAGATGCGCCGCTGACCATCACCATCACCCGCGACATCATCAAGGTCAAGAGCGTCAAGTCGCGCACCCTGGAGAAGGGCTACGGCTACCTGCGCATTACCAGCTTCCAGACCAAGACCGGTGAGCAGATGCGCAAGGCGATCACCGAGATGAAAAAAGAGCACGACGGTGAGCTGAACGGCCTGGTGCTGGATCTGCGCAACAACCCCGGCGGCGTACTGGGGGCGGCGGTAGCCGTCTCCGATGCCTTCCTGCAGAAGGGCCTTATCGTCTATACCGAGGGACGGGCCGAGGATGCCGCACTGAAGTTTAACGCCACCCCGGATGACATCCTTAACGGCGCCCCCATTGTGGTGCTGGTGAATGAGGGCTCCGCCTCCGCCTCGGAGATCGTGGCCGGTGCCCTGCAGGATCACAAGCGTGCCGTGATCATGGGTAGCCAGAGCTTCGGCAAGGGGTCGGTGCAGACGATCTTCCCGATGAGCAACCAGTCGGCGGTGAAGATCACCACCGCCCGCTACTACACCCCGGCCGGCCGCTCTATTCAGGCCGAGGGGATCGTGCCCGATATCCAGGTCGACCCGTTGCGCGTGGAAAAGGTCAAGAGCAACGGCAAGCGTCTCAAGGAGGCCGACCTGAGCGGTCACCTGGAGAACGGCAATGGCCGTCCTGAGAAGGACGAGACAGAGAAAAAGAGTGATGAAGAGGAGTCACTGGCGAGCAAGGATTACGCCCTTAATGAGGCACTGAATCTGCTCAAGGGCCTAACCATTCTGCAGTCACGTTCGGCGAAGTAAGGCGTGGCTTTACCGCTACGCGGGACACTGCTCTCAGGCTTGCTGTTGTTGCCCGGCCAGCCGCTGCTGGCCGGAGAGGCAGCGCAGCTGCCCCGGGACTCAATGAGGCCGGTGGTCGGCCTGATCATCGACGACCTGGGGGATCGCCTGCACGATGGCCTGCGCGCCATCGCCCTGCCCGGTCAGGTCACCTACTCCATCCTGCCACAGACCACCTATAGCCATCGTTTTGCCGAGCAGGTCTATCGCCAGGGCAGAGAGGTGATGCTGCACCAGCCGATGCAGGCGGTTACCGGCAGGCCGATGGGGCCGGGCGGGCTCTCCATCAACATGACGCGCAACGATTTTGTGAACACCCTGCGCAGCAACCTCGACTCGGTGCCCCACGCCCGTGGCATCAATAACCACATGGGCAGTCTGCTCACCCGACATCCGGGCCAGATGGGCTGGCTGATGCATGAGTTGTGGCAGCAGGACAACCTCTACTTTGTCGACAGCATTACTACCAACCAGACCGTGGCGCTGAAGGTGGCGCTGGAGCATCAGCTGCCCGGCTTGCGGCGCAATATCTTTATCGACCATGATCGCAACGACGCCAGTATTCGTGCCCAGTTTGCCCGCTTTGTTGCCCAGGCCAGGGCGGTCGGTACCTCGGTGGCCATCGCCCACCCCTACCCCGAGACCCTGCTGGTGTTAGAGCAGATGCTGCCTACACTCAGTGAGCAGGGTATCGAGTTGCTCCCGATATCCGAATTGATTGCCCACCGTAACCAGCGGAGAGAACAACTATGGCAAGCGTCCTTGTCCCCCTCGCAGAGGGGTGTGAAGAGCTCGAAGCAGTAACCATTATCGACCTGCTGGTACGGGCCGGGGTCGAGGTGGTGAGCGCGGGCCTGATAAGCGGGCCAGTGAAGGCTTCGCGCGGCGTGGTGATCACCCCCGATACCACCCTTGATGAGGCGCTTCACCGCGACTTCGATATGGTGGTGCTGCCCGGTGGCCTGCCCGGTGCCAACCATCTCAACGCTGACCCCCGTATTCAGACATTAATCAAGAATATGGCCGCCGAAGGGCGCTATATCGCTGCCATTTGTGCCGCCCCCAAGGTGTTAGTAACAGCCGGTGTACTGGCGGGCAAGCAGGCCACCAGCTATCCCGGCTCGCTTGATGCACTTGATACTTCAAACATTGATTATCGTGAAGAGCGCGTGGTGCAGGACGGCAGGGTGATCACCTCACGCGGCCCCGGTACGGCGATGGAGTTTGCGCTCTCACTGATTGAAAATCTGTTAGGAAGAGAGAAAAGAGACGAGGTGGCCAGGGGGCTGCTTTATAGCCAGTAGGGATGTGGGCTAGGCACGCTTTTGGTGCCCATGCAGTTCTCTGTTATCGCTTTCCCCCAGAACCGAGGGCGTGAAGCCCCGCGTCCAACGTCGGATATTTCAACTCCACCCCCAACCCCCTTAACAACTTCCCATTATCAATCCGCCGTGACTCTGTAAGGTAGGAGATCATCGCCGGAGTGAGTACCCGCTTCGCCTCCTCCATGGTGACGGTGGCGGGGCGCGGCAGGCCAAGGGCATCGGCCACGGCAAAGAGGTAGCCGGACATGGTGCCGGGGTGGCCGTCGGCTACGTTGTAGATCTCGGTCCCTTCTTTCTGTCCTGCGGCTTGGAGGCAGCTGTTCACCAGGTCTTCGATATGGATGCGGTTGGTATAGCCGCACTCCTCTTCGCGCAACACTGGCGTTCCTTTTTGCAATCGCTTAATCGGCAGCTTACCGGGGCCATAGATCCCGGCGACGCGCAGGATGGTGAGGGGGATGCGGTTCGCCTCGCACCAGCCGGTTAAGACGGTTTCTGCATCGACACGGCGATAGGCCCGATCCGCCTGAGGGTTGAGCGGGCTCTCCTCGGTTACCCACTCCCCGCCCGTATCACCGTAAACCCCGCTGGTGCTGATATAGACGACCTGCTGTGGTGGAACGGAAGCATCGAGCGCCGCCACAAAATGGCGCATGCGGGTGTCGAGGCGGCCCGTGGGCGGCGGCGGGGCGAAATAGTAGAGGATACTTCCAGCCACAGGCAGCTTATGCAGGGTGGTGGGGTCGTCGAGATCGCCACTATGGGCCTCAATACCCTGCGCTTGAAGTTTACCCGCAGAGTCCGCAGATCGTGCCAACACAGCAACAGATCGGTTATCCTTGCGCCACTTTTGTGCAATCAGGGTGCCTACATAGCCACAGCCGATGATAAATATGTCGGTCACAGGTTTGTCTCCGCTCCTGAGATGATGGATAATCCAGAGTCTTTTGCTCAGTATTTATTTAAAGGCATCAATTTTTAAGGAAGTGTAATGAGTTTTACAGTGCGTGTAATGCCCAGCGGGCGCGAATTTGCCGTTGAAAGCGATGAGACCATCCTGGATGGTGCCCTGCGCAACGGCCTGGCCTTCCCCTACGGCTGTCGAGGCGGTGCCTGCGGTGCCTGCAAGGCGAAGCTGCTTGAGGGGGCGGTAAGCTACGCCGATGAGCCGATGGGGCTGAGCGAAGAGGAGCTGGCTGACAATCAGTCGCTGCTCTGCGTTGCTACTGCCACCAGTGACCTCACCGTAGAGATTAAGGAGGTCGGTGCGGTTGAGGAGATCCCGGTCAGGACCATGCCGACCAAGGTTGCCAGTATGGAGCGCCTCAACGACGAGGTAATGAGTCTGCACCTCACCCTGCCCGAGTCGGAGCGCCTGCAGTACCTGGCCGGTCAGTACGTGGAGTTCATCCTGGAAGATGGCCGCCGTCGCGCCTTCTCCATCGCCAATGCCCCTCACGACGATGCCACCCTGGAGTTTCATATCCGTCATATTGAGGGCGGCGAGTTCACCAGCCATGTCTTTGATGATATGAGCAAGGGTGAAATTCTGCGTATTGAAGGCCCGCTGGGTACCTTCTTCCTGCGTGAGGATTCCGAGCGCCCGATCATCATGCTTGCCACCGGCACCGGCTTCGGCCCGGTGAAGGGCATTGTCGAGCACGCCATCGCCGAGCACAGCCATCGCCGTATCTACATCTACTGGGGTGCGCGTACCGAAGATGGTCTCTACATGCACGATCTGGCGCAGAAGTGGGCGGCAGAGAACGCCAATATCGAATATCGTCCGGTGCTGTCACAACCCGAAGAGGGATGGGACGGTCGCAAGGGCTACGTGCAGGATGCGGTACTGGCCGACTTTGACGACCTCAGCGGTTTTGAGCTCTATGCCTGTGGCCATCCGCAGATGGTACACAGCGCCAAGGATGCCCTAGTTGCCAAGGGGATGGAGGGCGATCACTGCTACTCCGATGCCTTTGAGTGGGCGAAAGATTAAGGCCGCAGCTTAAGCCGATGATAAAAAGGCCGCTCAGCGATGAGCGGCCTTTTTTTACGCCGGATGATGCTGGTGAAAGCGATCCCCATCGGGTGGAATCACCACCGGTGTACAGTCATCGCCCGCGGCCAGCTGCAGGCCCTGGCGAAAACAGTCAGCCGCCCCCTCCTTCTCACCCATCTGCTCGAGCAGTTGCCCCAGCTCGCAGTAACTCTCGGCACGGGGTTCGAAGCTAATGCTCGCCTCAAGATAGCTGCGCCCCTTTCCCCAGAGCTTGTTGTGGAAGCAGATGCGGGCAGCCGCTAGTAGCTGTTCGGGGTGGTGCTCGTACTGCTTGAGCCATTTTTCGACGGTTGCCAACTGGCGCGATGGGTTCTCTCCCTTCACCTGGCCATAGACGCGGATAAGCTCCGGACTCCACTGCTTTTTCAGTGCCTCGTGTAGTTGCAGCTCCGCCTCGCTATGGGCGCCGAGTTTAACCAGACACTGAGCGTAGTCGTGTAGCAGCTCAGCAGAAGAATGTAGCGATTTGGGGATTTCATCCCAACTGCTTTGCAGGCTGTCGTGACGCTCCCCGGCGAGCAACAGACGCTTGCGGTAGACGCGCTGGCTCAGGGTTGCTGCCGCCTCGTTGTCGATCACGTGCTGACGTACGAGTTCTGGGATCAACTCCAGTAGATCATCCCAACTTTCAAGACGTTCGTAGATTTTACGCAGCAGATGAAGCACATAGGCGTGCTTCGGCGCGATTGAGCGCAGATGGCGCAGGGTCGCCAGCGCCTGCTCGGCCTGGTCGGAGGAGAGCTGCACCTCGGCCTGCGTCAGGCCTACCGCCAGCTCGGCATCAGGCATGCTCTGGAAGGCCTGCGCCAGATACTGGTCGCGACGCGAGTCGGCTCCCTGCTTTTGTGCCGCCCGTGCAGCCCCCAGGTAGTTGATCAAAGGCGTGTCGCTGCTGGCGGCATAGCGGTTTAAGAAGCGCTCGGCATGCGGCCAGTTGCCCTCGGCCAGTGCCAGCAGGCCTCGGTTGGTGGCACGGCGGGCACGCAGTGCGCGGCGATGGCGACGCCAGTAGGCAAGCCTGGCTGGGATGTGCAGGGTGCCGAAGAGCAGGCGCATCAGCAGGTAAAAGAGGGTGAAGGTCAGTGCAACAACCACCAGGAACAGGCTGAGACTGCTCTCGGCCGACCACTCGGCGTAGCTCACCAGCACATAGCCCGGGTCACGCTGTGCCAGCAGGGTAAAACCGACGGCGGCGGCAAGTACCAGCAGGACAGTGAAGAGCAGCTTCATGGCCGGCTCTCCACCGCGGGCTCCTCTGCCACGGTCGGTGGTGAGGATTCGAGGCCATCTACAGGTGCCGTTTTAAATGGGGGCTGCAGGAACGGCTGTTGAGGTGTCTCTATCTCCAGCTGTGGCGCTATTGGCGCCGGTACCGGTCGCGCGGCATGCAGTTGCTGGCGTAGCGTCTGTAGTGAGGGCAGCTCGGGGTCGACGGTGATCGCGGCCAGCTCGTTAAGCGTGGCCTGGCTGGCAACGACCCTGGCATCGCTACCATCATAGTAGCGCTTCAGCCAGCTTGCAGCCTCGGAGAGGCTGGCCAGATAGAGGGGCTGGTTGTGCCCCATCGCGGCCAAGCGGGCGGTCTCCAGCTTGAGGCGCAGCTGTGCCTGAAGCAGGTAGCGTTGTTCAGTATTCATCAACGGGCGACTGATTTCATCGCTACGACGGATGATGACCAGCGATTTGATGTCGTGCCACATCATGCGGCCCCAGTATTTGAGGCGTTCACCGGTCTTGGCATCTTCTGCAAGCGGTGTGGGAGGCTGGCGCGTTTTCTTAATGCGCTCGGCCTGCGCGGCAAAGGGGAGTGTTTCGAGTTCGGCGATAACCGAGCCCAAACGTGTAGTGATCTGTGAAAGGTTGTGCTGCTCCAGGCCAGCAAGGCTTTCGATATTTTTCTCGATGTTGTCGACCATCTCGGTGAAATTGCCTGCGGTATAACGGATGAGCTGGTCACGTGCCTGAGTCAGCGCAGCAATAGCCGTGGGAATGTCGCGATTGAGTTGCAGGCGGTTTTCGGCCAGACGCAGCAGGTAGTCGACCTCGGCCAGATCCCAGTTGTGCTGCTGCAGCGTCAGCTGCTGGCTCAGGTTTGGCAGGGTCTGCTCCAGTGCCGTAACACGCTGTTCGACGCTGTCGTGGCTGTGAGCACGTAGCTGTTCGATGCGTGACTGCTGTGCCTGATCCTTCTGCTCGACCACCTTAAGCAGCTGCTCGATACTCTGTTCAAGCGCTATCCGATCCTGTTCGGCGACAAGATGCTGTTGCCACACGTAGTAGCTACCACCACACGCAGCCAGGGCGATCACCGTAGCGAGAAAGGCACCATTGCTGCCTGAGCCCTGTTTTTGGGGTTTCGGTTTTGCAGGGGGGGGGCGCTTCTCAACCGTTTCCGTCTGTTCACTCATTGTTGTTTTCCATTGGTGTTGTGGGGCATCGTGCCCACGCGATCAGGGTATCGACCATCGCCTCGTCGCTTGCCTGGGGCGTAACGTGGATCGCCTGCTGAAATCCGAGCTGGCGTGCCTGCTCGGCGCAGCGTTCACTAACGACAACCAGTGGCTTGCTGAACAGAAGTTCGTGATCCGCCAGGGGGGTCATCGTGACCAGATTACGCATCGCCCCGCTACTGGTGAGGGTGATGATATCAGTTTTCTTCAGCCAGCCGCTGTCAGCGGGGGGCGGTGGGATTTCGCGTCGGTAGACCTCGGCATAATCGACCCGTGCCCCACGCTGGCGCAGGCCCTCGGCCAGCAGTTCACGCCCCCCCTCGCCGCGAAAGATGAGAATGCGTTTGCCGCTGACATGGTGCAACGGCTCAAGCGCCAGCAGCGCCTCGCTATCGTAGCTCCCCTGGGGGACGAGGTCGGGCTTGCGGCCAAGGCGTTGTTGCAGGGTGCGGGCACTGCCCTTGCCAACGGTGGCGAGCAGCAGAGAGTCAACCATGCCGCCGCAGTGTTCGATGGCATCAAGGCCGAAGGTGACCGCGTTGGGGCTGATGAAGATGGCGATCTGGTAATCGCTAAGGTGGGCCAGACGCTGCGAGGTGACAGAGTCATCGCTGTTATGGCGAATGGTGAGGGCCGGCAGGCGCAGGGGCTGACCCCCTGCCGCCTCAATGAGACGACAGAGGGGCTCGGCCTGATGCTCAGGCCGGGTAACGAGAATAGTCAGTCCGGTGAGATCAGTCCTGAGCATACACTTCGGCGAGGATATCGCCTGCACCGCGCGCCAGCAGGTCGTCAGCCAGCACGATACCCAGCTCTTCGGCGGCCTCGGGGAAGCCGCTGACACTACCGGTGACCATCTCGCTGCCATCGACACGTCCGACTAGGCCGTGCAGTACGATCACCCCGTGCTCCAGCTCGGCATAACCGCCAATCGGCACCTGGCAGCCCCCCTCCAGACGGCGGTTCATCGCCCGCTCGGCCAGCACGCGGGCCTGGGTCTTGGGGTCGTTAAGGGCCATGATCATCAGATTGACCTCATCATCATCGACGCGGCACTCGATCCCGACGGCACCCTGGCCACAGGCGGGCAGCAGGGTGGTGATGTCGAGCAGCTCGGTAATGCGCTCGGCCTCCCCCAGACGCTTGAGGCCGGCCCCGGCGAGGATGATCGCGTCGTACTCGCCATCATCGAGCTTGCGCAGACGGGTCTGCACATTGCCGCGCAGGAATTTGATCTCAAGGTCGGGACGTTTGGCCAGCAGCTGACACTGGCGGCGCATACTGGAGGTGCCGACGACGGAACCTTCGGGCAGTGCATCCAGGCTCTTGTAGGTGTTGGAGACAAAGGCATCGCGCGGGTCTTCGCGCGGGCAGATCACCGGCAGATGCAGCCCCTCGGGCAGCTCCATCGGCACATCCTTCATCGAGTGCACCGCGATATCGGCCTCCCCCGCCAGCAGCCCCTCTTCCAGCTCCTTGGTGAAGAGCCCCTTGCCGCCGACCTTGGACAGCGGCACATCGAGGATCTTGTCGCCCTGCGATTTCATCTTGACCAGCTCCACCTCCAGACCGGGGTGGGCGCTCTTCAGGGCGGTGGCGACATACTCGGCCTGCCACAGGGCAAGCAGGCTTTCACGGGTGGCGATGCGGATCAATTTCTTGTTCATGGGCACTCTTGTCTGTAGACGGCGGGGTCAGGCGTAAGAACCTACCGGCCAAATCATGGTCTGAATATCTTAATGTATGGACGATTCTACACATCCTTTGGGCTCGGGCCTATTGCAGGATGAGGTTGAGCGGCTTAATCTGCTCTATCCACCAGCTGGAGTATGGCCAAAATGTTGAAGCCAATAGCCATTATTTATCTGCCTTTTGCGCTCCTGTTTACGCTTGTTGCAAGCGTTTTTGCAGCAGAAGGTGACACCTCTCATGGTATTGAAGAGGTCAGGGACTTTGCACAAATCGGTCGGCTTATCAGTGAAAAACGGCTGCCGATGGTGTTGATGTTCTCCTCGTCGTACTGCGGCTACTGCGTACGCCTGGAGCAGGAGTTCCTGATCCCGATGCAGATCAGCGGGGATTATGCGCAGCGAGCGCTGATTCGTAAGATGAAGATCGATTACGGTAATAGTGTTCGTGATTTCGATGGCAAACCGATTGACGCCGATGAGTTTGCCGAGCGCTATAACATCACCGTTACCCCCACCGTGGTCTTCCTCGATGGACAGGGCCGTCAGCTGGCGGCAAAGCAGGTTGGCCTGACCACCCCCGATTTTTACGGCGGTTACCTCGACGCCTCCATTGATACCGCCCTCGATATGCTGCGCCGCACCAAGCCGCTACGGGTCACACTTAATGATTAAACCATCTCCTTCAACAGGCGCCGCATCTCGGGAATGTGCCGGCGGCTGATCTCCGGCCCGCGGCCAATCTCACGCAGGGTCACATAGTGGGTTCCCGCTGTATCCTTCTCCATGCCGATGAGTGCCTCTTTTGCGACCAGGGCATTGCGGTGGATGCGGAGCACCCGCTCTCCCAGCATCTCCTCCAGTTGTCGTAGCGACTCCTCCAGCAGCTCTTCACGTGCCACAAGGTGTGCCGTTACATACTTGTTGTCCGCCTGATAGTAGAGGATCGACTCAATTGGCAGCAGTTCCAGATTGCCATGCTTTTTCACCGTAAGGTGGGATGGGCCGTCCAGTTCGTGATTGGTGTCAGAGGCGGGTGAGATCAACCTGGCCACACGTTCCAGCGCCTGGGCCAGCCGCTCCTTGCGAACCGGCTTTACCAGGTAGTCGATGGCTTCGGCCTCGAAGGCCTCCAGGGCATGTTCACCATAGGCCGTGGTGAAGATCACGCGCGGTGGGTGGGGCAGGGTGGCCAGGTGACGTGCCGCCTCCATGCCATCCATGCCGGGCATACGGATGTCGAGCAGGATAAGCTCTGGCTGGTGTTCGGCGGTAGCGGCCAGTGCCGCCCTGCCATCGGCGGCTTCACCGACCACCTCGACCCCGTCCAGTTCGCGCAACAGGCGTTTCAGGCGGTCACGGGCCAGGGTCTCGTCGTCAACAACCAGCACCTTCATTATCTCTGCTCCCCGGCGGGCAGGCAGAGCTGCACACGAAATGTTTCTTCAGCCTCCTCGATGGTGAGCGAGGCACGTTCGCCATAGTGGGCATCGAGACGGGCACGAATATTCTCCAGCGCGATACGATTGCCGGTGCTGCGATTATCGTTGCTCGCGGGCAGCGGATTGCTCACTGCCAGGCTCAGCTGATCTGCTGCACGCGAAATGGCGATGGTGATGGTGCCCCCATCGGGGCGCGGTTCGATGCCGTGGTAGACCGCGTTCTCTACCAGCGGCTGCAGGATCAGCGGCGGCAGTAGCAGCTTCTCGGTCCCCTCCTCCAGCTGCCACTCCAGCCGCAGTCGTTCACCTAAACGTAGCGACTCCATATTCAGGTAGCGCCGGGTCAGTGCCAGCTCATCGGCCAGCGCAATGAACTGCTGCTCCTCGCGCAGACTGGCGCGAAACAGGTCGGCCAGGTCCAGCAGCGCCTCTTCGGCGTCGTCGGGCTTGTCGTGGATCAGGCTGGTGACGGTGTTAATACTGTTGAACAGAAAGTGGGGGCGGATGCGCGCCTGCAGCGCCTCCAGCCTGGCCCTTGCCTCGGCCTGTGTGCGACGGCGCCACTGGTGGGAGACATAGAAGTAGCGCAGGGTCAGTGCGCAGACGATGGCGGCGGTGGCAAGGTTGCGCAGCAGGAATTCAACACGGCTCTCGGTGGTGATTGGGAAACCGGCCAGCTCCATGGTGGTGTAGGCCACCAGGCTGAACACGCCAATGGCCAACAACAGCATCAGGTAGCTCGCCAGCCCGGCCACGGTGTCGCTAAGGCGCGACAGGAGTCGGCGCAGCAGGCAGAGCAGAGCGGCGCTGATCAGCCCGGCCCACTGCATAAACAGTGAGTAGAGGGCGAGTATGCTCCATAAATCATCACTGTGGGGGGCCGAGGCGAGGGTGAGAACAAAGGCGAGCAGCTCCACCAGCACCACCACGGCGAATACCGAACGCACGCCGCAGAAGTCTGGCAGGAAAAAATCGTTATCTATGGTGCCTGGCGGTGCCATCCCGGACCCTCACTCTTCTCAGTCGCTAAGTTTGCCACAGCCACAGAGATGAGAGTGAGAATCTCCACCCGTTTTTCGTCAGTCGTAATGCCCGGTTACTGCCGGATCCCTTCAATAGATAACATCAGCTCGACCTCGCGTGACGCCGGTCCCAGGTTATAGGGAATACCGAAGTCGGCCATGGTGAGGGTAGTGGTGCCAAGAAAACCGCGGCGGTAGCCGCCCCACGGGTCCTTGCCGGCGCCCACCTGAGTTACATCAATGGTGATCGCTCGGGTTTCACCGCGCAGGGTCAGCTTGCCCATCAGCTTCCCCTTCTCCTTGCCCAGCGGCTGGTAGCCGGTGCTGACGAAGCGCGCCTCGGGGAAGGCCTTAACGTCGAAAAAGTCCGGAGTACGCAGGTGCTTGTCGCGCTCGGCATGGTTGGTGTCGATGCTGGCCACATCGATGGTTACCGCCACTTTGGCCTCCTGTGGCCGCTCCTCGTCATAGCTGAAACTCCCCTCAAAGTCGTTAAAGCGCCCATAGAGCCAGCTGAATCCCAGGTGCTGGATACGAAACTGGATAAAGGCGTGGTGTTTGTCGGTGTCGATCACATAGTCCGCTGCGCTGGCAGGCAGGGTGATGGCCAGGGCCATCAGCATGGGAAGTAGCCGCTTGATCTTCATCTCTATCTCTCCGTTGTGAGGGTAATTAGAAGTGCATCATCCGCGTGAGGGTGCGATCGCGGTCGATAAGGTGGTGTTTCAGTGCGGCCCCGGCGTGCAACAGTGCCAGGCCAATCAGGGTCGAGGCGAGCAGCAGGTGCACCTCACCGGCGATATCCTCCTGTCCGTCGAGGCCATGCAGGGTGGCGGGCAGGGTGAACCAGCCGAATACATCAATACCCCGTCCATCGGCGGTGGAGATGAGGTAACCACTCACCATCACGGCAAATAGCAGCAGGTAGAGCAGACTATGGACGATTTTGGCAACATGTTGCTCCCACTTTCTATGTCCAGGCAACTCCTGCGGCCGTCCATCGAACAGTCGCCACAGCAGCCTCCCCCCGCTTAGCAGCAACAGCAGCACACCGCTGCCGCGGTGCAGCTCCGGGGCGCGGTGGTACCAGGGGTCGTAGTAGCTCAGTCCGGTCATCCACAGCCCCAGGGCGAAGAGGCCGAATACTGCCAGGGCGGTGAGCCAGTGGATGAGGATCATCACTACTCCCCAGTGGTCGCCAGTGCTGCGCAGCGGCATCGCCTAGCCCTGCACGTGGCCGAACTTGCCGTCCCGATAATCGGCATAGGCCTGGCGGATCTCCGCGTCCGTATTCATCACAAAGGGGCCGGAGCGGGCCACCGGTTCGTTGAAGGGTTTGCCGGCGATCAGCAGGAAGCGCGCCCCCTCCTCGCGGGCATTGGCCTCCAGCTGGTCGCCCTCACCGAGTACCGCCAGGCTGCCGCTGAGCAGGTCGTTGCAGTCGATGGCGAGGCGCCCCTCGATCATTTTTACAAAGGCGTTGTGGCTGGGGGGGAGCGGCTGGTGGAAACTGGCACCGGGCGGCACAGTTACATCAAAGTAGATCGGCTGGGCGGCGATCTGGGTCACTGCCCCCTCGGTACCGTTGGCTGTGGTCCCGGCAATCACCCGTATCACCGTACCGTCGGCCAGTGTCTCCACCGGGATCTGCTGCGGCTCAAACTCCTGGTAGCGTGGCGGGTTCATCTTCTGCGCCGCCGGCAGGTTCACCCACAGCTGGAAGCCGGACATCTCGCCCTCCACCTGCTCGGGCATCTCCGAGTGCTCGATGCCGCTACCGGCGGTCATCCACTGTACCCCGCCGCTACGAATCACCCCTTCATGCCCGGCGCTGTCGCGGTGGCGCATGTTGCCGGCGAGCAGGTAGGTCACCGTCTCGAAGCCGCGGTGCGGGTGGGGCGGAAAACCGGCGATGTAGTCATCCGGGTCGTTGGAGCTGAAGGCATCGAGCAGCAGGAACGGGTCGAGCATGTCGAGTTCATGCGAGGGGAACAGCCGCACCAGGCAGACACCGGCCCCGTCAGAGGTGGCCTGGCCACGTACAACGGCCTTCACACTGCGGCTGCTAAGCATATCGGAGGCTACGGCACTCATGGTCTTTCTCCTAGTTGGTTTATCAGGAATTATTTGAGTATATAGTTGCAGCTGAGAGAATAAAGGCGATAATTAGCAAAAGACTGTTCTTCAAAGGAGGACTATGTGGATCGGTTTGGCGAGCTTGAAACCTTCATCAGCGTGGTGGAGACCGGCGGTATCAGCAGTGCCGCCGAGCGGCTCGGTATCGCCAAGTCGGCGGTAAGCCGCCGGCTGCAGGAGCTGGAGAACCGGCTCGCCGCGCAGCTGCTGCAGCGGACCACCCGCCGCATCCACCTTACCGATGCCGGGCGGGAGTTCTACCAGCGCAGCCTGCGCATCCTCGACGAGCTGGCCGAGGCGGAGCAGTCACTGCAGAGCGGCCAGCAGGCCCTCAGCGGGAAGCTGCGCCTTAACGCCCCGCTCTCGCTCGGCCTGCGCTACCTGCTGCCGGTAGTGGAGCTGTTGCAGGGGCAGCACCCGCAGCTGGTGTTCGAGCTCGACCTCGACGACCGCGAGATCAACCTTGTTGAGGAGGGTGTCGATGTGCTGCTGCGTGTCGGTAAACTGGCGGACTCCTCGCTGGTGGCGCGCCGCCTCTGTCCGGTCCACTTCCACTACTGCGCGGCCCCCGACTACCTGCAGCGCCGCGGCGAGCCGAAGCAGGCCAGCGACCTCAGTGCCCATGATGGCATTGGCTATACCCTGATGCCCGAGACGCAGCAATGGCAGCTGGGAATGGTACAGGGGCGGCTGCTGCACAAGCCCCACATCCTCCTTGCCACCAACAACGGAGAGCTGGTGCTCAAAGCGGCTGAAGAGGGGATGGGGCTGGCGTTGCTGCCGGCCTTTCTCTGTCACGAGGCCATCGAGCAGGGGCGCCTGCAGCCGGTATTGCAGGCGCATACCACGCCGCCGCTGGCGCTCTACGCTATCTACGCCTCGCGTCGCCACCTGCCGCAACGGGTACGAGCCGTGGTTGAGTTCCTGCAGGCATGGTTTGCCGAGGGGCCGCCGTGGGAGGAGGAGTCGCGGGTCACTTAGTCGATCTGCCGGGCATCGCTGCCCGGCCTACGGCCTAAGCAATTAGCTCTGATATACTGCGCAGGATTACCTCTATATATATTGGCGAGAAGAGATGAGCGAAGAGAAGACCGTAGAAAAACCCTGGACCGGCCGCTTTAACGAACCGACCAACGCCTTTGTCGAGGCCTTCGGCGCCTCGGTCGGTTTTGACCAGCGCATGTACAAGCAGGATATCCAGGGCTCCATCGCCCACGCCCGCATGCTCACCAATGTCGGCGTCCTCACCGAGGCCGAGCGCGACGAGATCATTCGCGGCCTTACCAAAATCGAGGCGGAGATCCAGGCCGGTGACTTCCCCTGGTCGATCGCGCTGGAAGATGTGCACATGAACATCGAAAAGCGCCTTACCGACATGATCGGTGACGCTGGCAAGAAACTGCACACCGGCCGCTCACGCAACGACCAGGTTGCCACCGACGTGCGCCTCTACCTGCGCGATGAGATCGACTCGGCCATCGCCCCCGAGCTGAAGCGCCTGCAACTGGCCCTCATCGAGCTGGCCGAGCGCGAGGCCGACACCATCATGCCCGGCTTCACCCACCTGCAAACCGCCCAGCCGATCACCTTCGGCCACCACATGCTGGCGTGGAACGAAATGCTGCAACGCGACGCCGAGCGCCTGATGGATTGTCGCAAGCGGGTCAACATCATGCCGCTCGGCTCCGCCGCCCTCGCCGGCACCACCTACCCCATCGACCGTGAGTTTACCGCCAGGGAGCTCGGCTTCGACATGCCCTGCCGCAACTCGCTCGACGGCGTCTCCGACCGCGACTTCGCCATCGAATTCCTTAGCTGGGCATCTCTATTACTGATGCACATGTCGCGCTTCAGCGAAGAACTCATTCTCTGGTCCTCCAGCCAGTTCGACTGGGTCGACCTCGGCGATAGCTTCTGCACCGGCTCCTCGATCATGCCGCAGAAGAAAAACCCCGACGTCCCCGAGCTGGTGCGCGGCAAGACTGGCCGCGTCTTCGGCTCACTCGCCTCGATGCTGATGATCATGAAGGGCCAGCCGCTGGCCTACAACAAGGACAACCAGGAAGACAAGGAGCCGCTGTTCGACGCCATCGACACCGTGCGCGGCTGCCTCAAGGTCTACGCCGACATGATGGATCAGATCACCCTCAAGCCCAAGCAGATGCGCGAGGCCGCCCTGCGCGGCTTCTCCACCGCCACCGATCTGGCCGACTACGTGGTACGCAACGGCGTACCGTTCCGTGATGCGCATGAGATCGTCGGCAAGGCCGTGGCGCATGGAGTGAAAACCGGTAAAGACCTCTCCGAGATGTCGCTGCAAGAGCTGCAGGAATTTTCCGATGCGATAAAGGAGGATGTGTTTGATTATCTGACGCTGGAGGGGTCGGTGGCGGCTAGGGATCATGTTGGGGGGACTGCGCCTGGGAGGGTTAGGGAAGCGGCTACAAGTGCAAAGGAATTGTTGAACGGATAAGGGATAAATAAGGGCTTCAGTGTGAAGCCCTTATTTGTGAAAGGGACAAATATGTTAGTTGCAACGTTCATTCGATATTTCAAAGTTTATCGAGGTATAAATTTTATACCAGTAACATTTAGTGACAGATTTTCAGCATATATTGGTGAAAATGGCGTTGGAAAAAGCTCTGTATTAGAAGCCTTGGATTGTTATTTTAATGGTGGTGACTGGAATATAAATATTGAGTCGAAAGAAAAAGGATATAAAGAACGAGATCCTTATATATCTCCATTATTTATGATGGAAAAAAGCAAAGTTAAGCCAGGCAATAAAGCCGTTAAAGAAAACATAATCCAATTAAGCGAAATTTTATGGCAGGTAGATGAATCTGACTTCAATCAGAGCCAAATAAAGATAGCAAGACAATTTATCTATCTCAGAGATAAACTAAAAAAGTCATATAATCCTGAGTATTATGTGCTGATAATGGCTGGTAAGGATTATCAAAATACCCCACAAATATCTATATTTGGAACAATAGAAAAAATTAAATCACTATATGATGATGAAATTGAATTCACTAAATCAATTGAGCAGATAAATACATACATTGAAAAAGTATACTCATACATTTACATCCCAGCTGAGGTGAATGCATCTAGCTATACGAAGCTGGAAAATAAAAGCATACAGGAATTAATGGGGCAAAGTATTGATGAGGCAATAAGCGCAGTAATAAGTAACGATCAGATTAGAGATATAAATATAGGGCTCAACGCATATGTTGAGTCAGTCGGGAACAAATTAAATGGTTATAAATATAAAAAACCGGCGCGCAGGCAAAAGAACCTGACTAGGGAAGAGATTAATAGCAAGGTAATTGAGGCATTTTTCTCAATTAGAGTATTAAATAAAATATCAGGCAGCAATGAAATACCGGTTTATCAATTAAGCTCTGGTGAAAAAAGAAAAGCATTACTCGACGTCGCATATTCATTCTTATGTAGTGAAGAGAAGAAAAAGAAGGAAATTATACTAGCCATAGATGAGCCAGAAGCATCTCTGCATACAAGTGCATGCTTTGACTAGTTTGATAGGCTTGTAAATATTTCAGAAAAAGGACATCAAGTAATCACAACAACACATTGGTATGGGTTTATACCAGCTGTTTCACATGGGGTGGCAAATTTAACAGAAAAAAGCATTGGTGGGGATGTAACAATAAAACCAATTGAGTTACACCAATATAGGGAGTCAATACAAAAAGAAACTGAAAGTTCTAAAGGTGAGTTCCCTAGTGATGTTAGCTTGAAAAGTATTAATGACCTTATTCAGTCAATTATGTCATCGATAAGGAGAGAAGATCCGTACTATTGGCTTATTTGTGAAGGCTCATCTGAAAAAATGTATTTTGAAGCACTGTTTGATGATGAAATTAAAAACAAAAGATTAAGGGTGTTACCTGTAGGTGGAGCAAAGGCTGTGCTTAGAATTTTAAGTACCTTGAGTTGCCAATGCAGGAAGATAAAAAATACATAAAAGGCAAGGTATTTTGTTTAACAGATACAGATTCACAAATTGTTAATAGTGAAGCAAAGGATTATGCAAATATGGTTGCCAGAAGGTTGCTTTTGCACGATGACATGGTGAACCTTGTAAATATACACAGCAAACATGTTTCTCCTGCAACAGAAATCGAAGATTGCTTGAGTGCGGAAATGTTTATAGGTGCGTTAGGACAATTTGACAAAAACGTGCATGCAACAACTGTATTAGGTGCTGTTGATGTTGATAATTTAAATTTATCAGGATACTCAAAACACTCATTAAATCTAAGGCCGTCTGAAGAAAAGACACTCAAGATGTTCTTTGACGAGAATGATGGGATAAATAAATTAGAGTTTGCGCATGCGTACAACATCTTTTATTTATTCTCAGAGAACTCTGAGCTTCAGTGGGTAAATGAGATTAAGGAGTTTCTTTATCAAAAATAATAGGTGACAGGCAGCCCGTAGCAAGTAGCCCGTAGGGCGCAATAACCAACGAGCATTGCGCCGAATGCTCCACCTGACTGTACCATGCAAATGGTGCAATGCCTTTCGGTTATTGTGAAACAATTGGGATCAGAACACAGTTTTCGCTAATATAATTAAAGGGGTCAGTACCCTTTAGTTACGAATCGAGCGTGCGACTGACCGCGTTAAGGGGTAGGTATGAATATCTCCAAACAGCTGGATTATCTCTATTTAGCAAACGCATCCGTGTTGATTGCTCACGAGATCGATTCGGCCTATTGGCGTGAGTGGGAGATGTTCCATGTACCGGGCGGCATCCAGTTTTTCGTATTGTTGCACCTGCTTCTTTTGCCGCTGGTGATGCTTGGATATCGTGAAGTGGCTGCAGGAAGGCGCTATGCAAAGCATGTGACGGTAGCTCTGGCATGCGTCGGACTGTTTGCGGCGGGCGTTCATGGGGCATTCATACTGGCTGGTGATATGGCCTTTACCTTACCGGTATCGAAACTAATCCTACTGGTAACATTTATCCTCTCTGCATTGCAGCTATTTACTGTATGGGCACTAGGCAAAAAGGGGGCAGCTCGTAGGGCGCAATAACCAACGGGCATTGCGCCGAACGCTCTGGGCCATGCAAATGGTGCAATGCCCTTCGGTTATTGCACCCTACAGCCTCGTAGCAAGGAAAAGCGAGAAAAGGAAATCTGATTTCATGCCTAAACCAGATGCATCTAAAACTATATCGTTTAAGTCAGCAAAAGAGCTGAGTGAGTGGCTGCAAGTGAACCATGCCACCGAAAGCGAACTTATGATCAAGATGTTCAAGAAGGGATCTGGGATTCCGAGCGTTAACTGGAACGAAGTCGTAGTTGAGTCGCTGTGCTGGGGGTGGATGATGGTCTCAAGAAGTCGCTTGATGACCAATCCTACCTTCAACGGATTACTCCGAGAAAGCCTCGCAGTAATTGGTCGAAGAGGAATACAGAACATGTCGAGCGCCTGATAATTGAGGGACGGATGAAGGAGTCTGGACTTGTGCATGTTCGTGCGGCGAAAGAGGACGGTCGTTGGAATAATGTCTATTCCACAAGTGAGATGAAGGTTCCAGCGGACTTTCTAGTTGCCTTAGAGAGCATGCCAAAGGCGAAACAGTTCTATGAGACGCTAACCAAAGCCAATCGCTATGCAATTGCTTCTGGATTGGAATCGGCAAAGAAGCCTGAAACACGACAGAGGAGGTTCAATAAATTCATGGATAATCTAATCCGCAAAGAGAAGCCCGACTGACTTTGGTTCAGCCCCGTAGCTCCGATTAGCAAAGCGTAATCGGAGGAATGAAGAAAAACACAACGGACTCAGCTCTTGTGTTAAAGCGGTCACTACCCATTAATCCTCTCTGCCCCCTTCCCCACCGTAGATAATAATACTGCCTATACTAATAACTAATTAATTGGGATATAACGATTTATAGCCGAGCTGCATGACGATAACGCTAGATCAAGATGAAGTGATGAAATATGCACGCATTGCAGGCTTTGCCTACCTTGTGACGATCTTTCTTGGCATATTCAGTGTAAATTTCGTGCTGGCAGAGATCATCGTCCCCGGTGATAACACGGCCACCCTTCGCAACATCGTGGCAGAAGAGTCGTTATTTCGCCTGGGCGTGGCCTGTGAAATTCTGATGTATGTGCTGGTCGTCCTTCTGGCACACTCACTCTTTGTTGTGTTACGCAGCGTCGATCGCAATCTTGCGCTGTTGGCATTGCTGTGGCGTCTGGCTGAGGCGATTGTGGGCAGCGCGTCAACGGTGGTGAGTGGCCTGCTCCCGCTGTTACTGTTGACGAGTGGTGGGGGCGTGCCTCCCGCACAGATTGGCGACCTGGTAATCAGCCTGCTTGATCTGCGCCCCGCCGCACTGGATGTGGTACTCATCTTCATCGGCATGGGGGGAACCATTTTCTGTTACCTCTTTTTCCGCTCAAGTTATATTCCGAGGTTACTCGCTGCCTGGGGCATCGTGACCTACCTGACGATGCTTCTACTCTCCTTTGCGAGTTTGATTACGCCCATCACCGAGTCTACCAGGATGTTGTTCTATGCACCGGGTGGGCTGTTCGAGATCATCATCGGATTCTGGTTGCTGGTAAAGGGTGTCAATGTTCCTGACAGTCAAACCAGTTGAAGGCACATACTCTTGAGTATTCAGGGTCATCGTAAAAACTCACCCCGAAAACGACAACACAACGGGAGATCACAGTCGTGTCGAACACGCTGATTGCTAAAGAACGGGATAGGGAACTGGAGTCGCCAAACCATAACAGCGCTCCGGGCCTTGTCGAAGCCCACAGTGGAATACGCGGTCTGCTGGCCTTTTACATAGTGCTGTTTCATGCAGTGGCCTATTCCACCGGCTGGAATCTGCATGGCTCAGCCCTGATGCCGGTATTCTTCCTGCTGGCGGGCTATTCGCTCGCCATCGTTTATGGCAAACAGTGGCCTGCCTTCGATATGAAGCGCTACTACCGTAACCGCATTGCACGCATTGCCCCAGTTTACTACGCCACGATGCTGATGGCGCTACCACTTGCCGTGTTCGGCTATGGCTGGGTGTCGGCATCCGAGATTGGATGGGTATTCGCGACCAACCTGTTCGCGCTGCAGATGTGGGGAAGTTATCCCCCGCTCTCGTTCGTCGGCCCTGCCTGGACCATTTCCACACTCGCCTTCTTCTATCTCGTCTTCCCCTGGCTGCTGCGATGGCATCAGGGCCAGAGTGACCGCTCCTTGAATCGTTGGATTATGATCTTGGCGCTAGTGCAGGCGGTGGTGTTCTTCGGTCTGGGGCTTGCGATCGAACCCGTCGATCGTTGGTGGGCGTTCTGGGCCTCCCATGCCTGGCCCATATCACGGCTTCCGGTATTTGATATGGGGCTCATCGCGGGACTGCTCGTGCTCCGCCAGGGGCGCACTGATTGCGACAGGAGTGTCAGGGTGATGGGTGTCTCGGTAGATCAGAAGCGGCGTTGGGCGCGACGCGTCGATGGCTATGCCGCTACTTTCGTTGTCTTCATGATTGGCTTGTCTGCCCTGCAGGTAGTCGGGGGCATCGATCTCCTTGGCTCATGGTGGATGCAAGGGGTCTTCCCGTATGCCGTCCTTGTTATTATCGTCGGGCTGTCAGTGACCAGTCGGGAGGCAATCCCCTACACGCAACGCCTGTTGAGTTGGCCTGCCTTTCTCTTCCTCGGCAAAATTTCCCTGGCCTTGTATCTGGTGCACGAACCCATCATTCAATACATTTCCTGGGCTGCCCGACCTGACCAGGTCTGGAGTTTCGACATGCCCATGCCTGTATGGGGGATTTTCATCGTGCTGCCGGTAAGTCTGGTGCTGGCAACGCTGCTCGAACGAAGCGTTGAAACACCGGCGCGCAAGTTCTTAAGGGCGCGCCGCCAGGGTTCATGATTGGGACGGTTGAAGGGCTTTGGGGGCGAGTAAAAACTCTCCCCCAAAACAAAAACGGAACGCTGTCATATTTTGAGTGGTGAATTTGTCGCCTACAAAAACTCAATCCTTCCATCACCTTATATCAACTATGAAACCTCTCGCCGGGACACCTCAGCAGGTCCACCCGAATGGGCATGACGAAGCTGGCACCCTGCTCTGTCTGATGCTGCTCGAATTTCTCTTTCACTTCCTGCAGCAGCTTCGGTGTGAGTTGGTGGTCGGTGTGGGTCACGCCGATGATCTTCTGCTCAAACTCGGCAAAGTCCGTAAAGTTCATCGAGGTGTTGAAGAAGTGCTGGCCTGCCAGCTCTAGTACCCCCTCCTCGACCGCATTGCACACGGCAGTGAAGGCTGACTCGCGAACAGATTGTTCATCGTGGAATAGCCGCAGCACTTCGTTGAAGTCACCGGCATAGACCGGTTCCGAGATGTAGGCCAGGCCACCTGGTTTGAGCACGCGACGGATCTCCCTGAGTGCCGTCGCCATGGCATCCTGGGGCACGTGGTGCAACGATTTGAACATCATCACGATATCGGCACTACTATCCCCCGCCGGAATCGCCTCGGCACCGGCATGGACAAAGGTGACTGTGGGCAGGTCGCTAATAGTGAGGTTCTTCTGGTGCTGTATGGTGTCGACCTCACAGGCAAGGATGGCGGCGGGAAGACCACTCTCTGCTATGGTACGTGTATGCACGGCGGCGCCGCAGCCCAGCTCAATGATATGGGCACCGTGCAGTGGCAACAGGCGCTGGTAGACCTCTGACTCCTCTACTACCGCGTCTTCCACGGCCTGTGCGATCTGCATTGTGTAACGATTCATCATGATAATTTCAACGGTTTCACCGGTGCCTCCATCCAGTCACTGTTTGTCTGCCAGTCATAGTCGGGGTTATCGACGAAAAGCTCAACCTCATTGCCATCCGGGTCGCGCAGGTAGAGGCTACGGCTGACGGTGTGATCGGAGAGCCCCTTAATCGCACAGCCGAACGCCTCGGCCCTGGCGAGGTGCTGGCGCAGCACCTCAAGCGATTCCCCCACCTTCCATCCGACATGGTAGAGGCCGAGACGTCTGCCCTCGAGTGGAGCTGGTGCCTCGCCTACTCCTATTAACAGCAGTTGATGATGTGTTGTCCCGTTGCTAAACAGTGCCGCACGGCCGTTGAAGATGCTACCGGTCTGTGTGAGTCCAACCACCTCGCGATAGAAGGCGCTGCTGTGTTCAAGATCACGCACATAGAATACGACATGCCCTAGTTCTGCCATCTGCCACCTCCACACTCTTCATGCCATGCTACGAATTACCCCTAATATAGGACATGGTGTTACGTCGCGGCGAAAACTATGTAAATATCATGGTTATTGTTTGGCAGCAGGAGCACCGTCGCTCCGACTAGTCCGTAGCGCACAATAACTGAAGCGCATTGCGCCAAGCAGATCTTCCTACAGGGATAAAGCAGATATGCCACAGAACCACTGGAAGAGCTCCAGACTGCTACGCCAGCTTGTCTGTTCAGTAATAGCACTAATTAGCAGCGTACCATTCGGCATTGCTGTGGGTGTGGCTGCTGGCCTGGTATATGTTGAGATTGAACATGTCTCGTCTTTTGAAGGCGGGGTCGGTCTTACCGTGATGTATATAACCTATGCCACTGTGCCTATCGTTGCCATCGTAAATGTCGCTATCCATCTTTCCCTTTCGGCTGAAACGTGGCCAAAACGACTGCTCGTAATTGATGCCCTGGCTGTCTTGTTACTCCTGCCAATGGCCTGGTTTCTGCTAATGGTATAAAACGATTATACTGAATGCGCTGTGGCTCCGATTAGCATGCGTAATCGGAAGAATGGATCAAGAATAGACGAAGTGACTTATTATTTTCATGAAAAGGAAAAATGAGTAAATACCTGGCGCTGTTAAGAGGTATTAACATCGGGGGGCACAACAAGGTTCCGATGAAGGCGCTTATCTCGCTTCTGGCAGAGTGCGGCTGCGAGAACATAACTACGTACATTCAGAGCGGCAATGTCATATTTGATTCTCACTGCCGAAATCGCAGCAAACTCTCCGCTGAGATTAGCCAGGCCATATTAAAGAGATTCGAGTTCTCTCCCGCAGTGATGCTGCTGACCGCATCAGAACTGCAGGATGCCATTGCAGACAACCCCTTCCCAACAGACGATGGCAGAGCACTCCATTTTCTCTTCCTGGAGAAGCAGCCCGAGAACCCTGATCTTGAGCGACTCACCGCGCTCAAAAGAAATGCAGAGAGGTTCGTGTTGGGCGACAAGGTCGTCTACCTCTACGCACCCGAAGGGGTTGGGCGCTCAAACCTGGCGATGAGTGCGGAGCGATGCCTTGGGGTTGCGACAACAGGCAGGAACTGGAACACCGTTAGCAGGCTGGCCTCTATGCTTGAAGCGGAAAGCGAGTAGCCCGAAGGGCACAAGAAGTAACGGGAATTTAGCCGAATGATCTGAAAGAAAAGTGGTGCATAACACAGTTTGGCTAATATTAGATACAATGGTGTTACGACACCGTTTTAGTAGCTTTACACGAATGAAAACTAATTAAATACATGGAGGTAACATGAAGAAACTAATCGTTGTATTTTTGCTCGCTTTTGCCGGATATAAAGGTTACATCGAACATGCATCAAAAAATGCCGGGGCGTTTAATGATGCTGGTGTGCCACAGGTACTTCTTTTTACAGTAGAGGGCTGCGGCAAGCCGTGTGCTGATGCGAACAAGCTTCTGAAAAAGCGCAAGGTTGACTACCAGGAGATAGTTGTTACAGATGGTGACGAACAGCTGGCGATGTGGCAGAGTTTCGGTTCGATAAGTACTATGCCGGTACTGGTGGCGGGCGATGAAAAGGTGTCGGGCTATAATAAGTGGAAGTATGTGTCGGCACTGGCAGTTAATTTTGACAATAGTTACCTGTATACCTCTGAGGCGAAGATGTTTGACAAGAACTTCACTGCACAGGGTGAACCAAAGCTGGTGATGTATACCATGGATGGTTGTGGCTACTGCGAAGCGGCTATACACCAGCTGAGAGAAGACGGAATTGCATTTGAAGAGCGCAACACAAGCACTGACTTCGTTGCAAAGAATGAACTGGATAAATACCAGGCAGGTACACCACTGATATTTTATGGCTATCGACGTTATGAAGGCTGGGGCAAGTATATATATGAGTCATTGCATGAGGTGCTGTAATTCTGTCAATTAAAGGGGATCGCGGTCGCGCACATTCACCGACGGGCATTGCGCCTAAGCAACGATAGGCTCAGCTTTGTCCGTGCGACATTATCCCGTGTCCAGACCTGAGCCAAAATCAAAGGTGCCTACACCTTTAACACGATAAATTAGCCTTAGTTTCAAAACCGGAAGTAAATACGATATGAGTGACACTGAAGCCAACCACCACAAAAACCGATTACTATTCCTCTCGCTTGATGGGGTTGTGCATCCGCAGCCAGAGGATGCATTGCCTAAGTCATGGGACACCGGCGTGCTGCCAATACTGGGGATCCGTTTCTTTCTTGCACGGCCGATGCGTCGCATCATTACCCTGTGCGAAGCTCTCGATATCGGCATCGTGCTGACCAGCTCATGGCGGCTTGCCGGTTTTAGCCTCAACGAGTTCAATCAGGTGTTCAAGGGGCTGGTGGTTGGGCTGACACCTGATCTGAGTGACAATAACTTTCAGGGCTCGCTTCGAGAGCGTGAGATCCAGTCATATCTGCAGGGGCATGAGGAGGGGATAAGCTTCGCGATTGTAGACTCACGACGCGACCGCTACTCGACCGAAGCGACCAATGTGTATATTGCTGATGCAAAGGACTTGTTTAGTGATGAGTTGTCTGCGGAGATAAGCCGCTTCCTACAGTGAAGTAATCAGTGGCTCAGATAAAACTGTTATGAATCGTAAAGACCCCATCGATAAACTTCCGTCTGTTCTGAAGAACGATTTAAATCGAAATCTATGTACCTGTAACGAGGTACTGAAGATTGACGTCATCAATGCCATTGTGAATGGCGCGACAACCGTGGAAGAGATTAAAAAAAAGACCTATGCCACATTGGGGATCGGCTGTTGCACACAACAGGTGGAGCGCTTGATTGAGTGTCTTTGCACCGCAGATGATGAGAGTCAGCCCAGTCCATAAATAAATCCCCCTGAATTAATGGGTGCGGAGGGATTAAAAAACGAGCAACCCCAGCAAGTGCTGGTAGCTATAATCCACACGACATCCGCCATAAATGGGCCTGTGCAATGAATAAAACAATAAAGACCTTTCTTTTCGCCATTACCGTTGCAATGACTGCTGTAAGCGAAGAGGTATCCGCTGAGGTGAGAGGGGAGTTGCCTGACACACTAAGTGCCAGCCTGAGAAGCAGCAAGGTAAATGATGCCTTGCAGGGTGAGCTCATGTTCGAGAAAGGCCTGTGCACTACCACCACCGCACGGGTTGGCGTCTCTTTTTTCCTAAGTGAGAATACCGGCCTTCACGGTGGCTTTGAGGCGGGGATGAGGGCTAATGCCCCGGGGAAGATCGCTCCGTTCATAGGCGCTGGTCTGTTAATGGGAAGCTGGTCTACCGATGAGCTCGCAGATAGTGATGGCATTGATAATGACGATGATGGTGTCGTTGATGAGATTGGTGAGGAGGCTGAGGTAACGGACTACCTGCTGGCAACCTATCCCGAAGCGGGTGTACACCTTTGGCTTACCGAGGCTGTACGCTTAACCGCGAGTTACCGTTACTACATAACCACCAGAGGACGCGACAGTGACCGCGCATTATATGGTTTTGGACTAGGGTTTGCCTTCTGAGCGGGGTGTCGATATACAAGGGGAAGGAAAGATCAAAAATTGTACTATTATTCTCTAACCCTCTAATATCGATTCAGCAGTCTAAAATTGAATCTGAGTCTATGACAATGACAGATGGGTCATCTTAACTACAGCGTGGAGCACTAGTGATATGAGTATGACAAAAGGCTTTTTTATCTTTCTGCTGGCCGTGAACGGGGTCGCCTGCACATGGATCGATGTTTCTGAACCGGGTGAAAAGGTGAGGGTACTTACGGCTGCCGAGGTGACTCTGTGCGAGCGAGTTGGTAAGACAACGGTTCATACCGCTGCAAAGTTAGCGGGGCTTGATCGATATCCTCACAAGATACAGACTGAATTGGATACCTTGGCACGCAACTCTGCCGTAGATCTTGATGGTGACACAGTAGTGGCTGTTGGCGAACCGGTCGATGGGAGACAGGTATACGAGGTTTACCGTTGCATGCCGAAAAGCAAGTAGGGTCAGATTAAACAGGCACGGAATGAAAGCGGGGTAATCAGCACCGATTCAACTTAGTTCAATGAGCTGGGTCGCCGCCACCCCAACGAAGTGGGTAAAACAAAAGTAGTCAGTGCCGGGGCTTCGTTAGCTGAGCTAAGATGCGTGTTTGAGTTCTAACCATGCTTTTCGATTTATGGTGGCGTTACTTCTGTTATCAGTAATAATAGATTGACTTCACCCTTAAATCCTATATAGTGGTGGCAGCTAGAAAGAAAGCCTCTTGTTTATACACTTCACTCGTCGTTTTATCCGTAAATCTTCGTCCTGCAGTTTCTAAGTACCCGTCTCGATTTTTCGCTATTCACGCCTCTTGTAGGCAAATCTCTATTATTAATTTCAGGATATTATTATGTCTAATTCAGTAAACGGCACAGTTAAATGGTTCAACGAAGCGAAAGGCTTTGGTTTTATCGAGCAGCAAGGCGGACCGGACGTCTTCGCACACTTCAGTGCGATTGCCAGCAGTGGTTTCAAAACCCTGGCAGAGGGACAGCAAGTACAGTTCACCGTCACTGATGGCGCGAAAGGCCCTCAGGCCGAGAACATTGTTGCCATCTAAATTTGCCTTGGCGCTATGCTTTGCTAACTGAAGATGTAGCGCTTATCGTAATTTAGAATTAAGAGGGCAGGCCTTTGCGGGTTTGCCCTTTTTTGTGTCTCCAGATAAAGCAAGCGGCGAGTAGGCATCAGACCAGTTAATCGTCGATGGGCCAGTCCTGTTTTTGCTTGCTAAGATCAGTATTCGACACCTGAGATTTTAGTCATACCGGGGTGAGATGTGGCAATATGAGGGTGTTATACTCGCATTCAGTCCAATACCCACTATTTCAAGAAGAATCTGCCTGATGAAAATGTTACGAATGATTTTACTGCCGGCACTTGCCGTCCTGCTGATGGCATGCTCCGCTCACCCTGGAGCCGGGAACTGGATCGCCACAGGTGAGCCGCGCCCTGGTTATATCCAGGAGTTCTCTAAACTCGAGGTAACTTTTGAAGGTAGAACCAATATCTTCGGTCAAAATGGAGCGTCTGAAAATAATGGTGATAACACTAATGAGGCAATACGACGCTGCTTCTGGCGCGGCATGGATGCACAGACTATCGTAATGACTTGTGTGCAGGCCGCTAACACTGAGATTGAGGAAACGTACCAATTGCGAGTCAACCCTGACAATAGTGTTGCAGAACTGATTAAAGATGAGGCGGTCGTGGGGCGCTTTGCGCGCGAGAAAATTTGAATTCCCCGGGTGCGTCTATGCCGGTGTTACTTCATTCATTTTTGCAGCTGACGCCAGCAACCTTCGTTTTTCTCTTTACAGGATTGCGCAAGATCTATCGTTGATGCTATCCGAGTTTCCGATTAACAACAGTCTAATGAAAATGGGGTTAACCATTTTCGCCAACTCTAATAAAGGAAAATCCCAATGGGCAAAAAGAAAGGTGTGCTGCAGAAGCTATCACTCGTCTCGGGTGTGGTGAGTTTTATTCTGGCGGTTGTTGCCGGCGTGCTGCTCTATTTTCGCATTGAAAGCGTGGGTAGCGATAACCCCATATCGGCCAGTTTGATGGCGTCGACATTTTTCTTCATATGCGTGGGGATTATTCTTACCATTATCGGAAAGGCCGATATACCTAGTTTTAAATTTAATGACACTGAAGAAAAATAAACATTCAAATATTCAACGCCTGCCTTGTGTTCTTTAGCACTGCGCAATGCAGATGTTATGGCTGTGACACGGGTTTATTTGAAGTAATTCAATAATCAAAGCAACTGATAATAGTCTCTAGCAAAACACCGGTGACAAGTAAGCTGCAGGGCCGCGCCAATATCGGTGGGGCTATTTCTGTGACAAGCCTTGCAACATGGTATTTTTTTCTAATATGAATTCTTGGCAGAGTATCAAGTATTAGCGATTTCAGTATAAAATTGAATTTGCTCTGTGGCGAAAACTCGCCACTACATATTAAATGTACTATGCAATACAAGGATAACTACAATGAAATTATGGCCGTATCTTGTTGGTGCCTGGCTGGTAATGCATGGGCTCTCGACACTTATAAAACTGAGTTTCCGTTATGAAGATGTGGTGATGGCCTCACTCGCATTGGTAGCTGGCATCTTTGTGATCATACGTCGCTAATAAATTATATAGCTGGGTCAGGAAGCAATTGTCCCTGGTGTAATCATTATCAATGGCTGTTATAGAATACCTCCGCCGAGTGGGTTGCTATGGTTTTTTCGATGTAAGGCCATAGATATTATCGTGACAGGGAAATTGAAGTGTCACATCAAGCGTAAAACGTTCGAACTAACCAGGTTCCTACCTTACTACTATTGTATGGGATAACGGCGTGTTAAGGTCGGTAAATAGACCCTCAAGGCGTACAACTATGTCATCTCCACACACCACCACACCACATGATAATGGCGTCCGTTGTGACACCTGCGATGCCGCCTGTTGTCGACTACAGGTTTTACTCATCGGTGATACGGGTGTCCCGCAGCAACTTACTGAAGTGAGCAGCTGGGGTGGAGAGGTGATGCATCGGCGCGACGATGGTTGGTGTACGGCGCTTGACCGTAACACCATGCTTTGCACGATTTACGAGCAGCGGCCACAGGTCTGTCGCGATTATGAAATGGGCGGCATGGAATGTCTTGATGAGAGATAGAAACTGACGGGATAAAGCTGAGTAATCCTCACCCCTCCCCCGCATTTGGCGATTTATTTTCGCAATAATTGAATAGGAGTCAAAGTGGTTCTTACCTGGGGATCGCCGCAAGCTGAAGTTTCTCATTCAAGGTCTGTTGCAGTTGTTGCTGGTTGAGCCACTCTTTGCGTTTAATCATCAGGTATTCTGACTGTGCCATTTCGTGCAATTGTTCCGGATAGTGTTCATTTAGCCTAAACCAATTAACCAGTGTCGCCTCATGCCGTGAAGGTTCGCTTAACGGCGAAGAGCTGAGGTAGGCGTCGATAGCCAGGTGGTAGCGCATCACATTGCGTTCGATAACGCCCCTGATACCCTGCACCAGGCGAGACTCGCCATCGGAGGCAACGCGGCTGAAACCGACCTTATTCCGCCCGAAGGTGCTGAGGTAGCTGCTTGTTAACAGGGCGCTGAGAAAGCTCGGTCGATAAGAGGAGTGGATGTGAAGCAGTGTCCCCTCCTCTACCGCCATAATATCGATCATTAGGCGATAGTCACGGGTGTTGGCTGGCCCATGCTCAGCGCGAAGACGTAACGAAAGCGTTCGCTCGTCCTGGTGAAGGGCCTCAAAGCGATAGTCCATCGAGAAACTCTCCTCCGGGGACTGGTAGCTTTTGCGACCGCTGTAGAAGGTCAGCTGTGTTTCCCCTTCCTGCGTCTCGTAGGTGCAGGCCTTGATATTAAAGTGCAGGGGCGTGAACTGGCACCAGTTTTCGGCCTTAGCGAGTGCGGAGGAGACCGTGTTGAATGGATAGTGAAGGATGCTGCTGATCTGGGCGCTGAGCACTCCGTCCTGTTCACTAGAGGTCACACTGATGTTAGTGCCGGGCAGCGTCGTGCTGAGCCCGCCTTTAAGCCGATGATAACGCTCGAGCAGCGTCGCCTCACCCCAGGCGGAGAAGCTGAGCAGCAGGGTGATGAGCGCAAGTGCGGAGCGACACATCTTGCCGTGCAGTGGGGTAGTCATGGTCAATAAGAGGTCCGCGCAGTAGTACGAAATGTAATATACATTAGAGCAAGAGGCGTCGGACAAGTTCCGCCAAATTACTCATGGTAGTCCGTCGTTGAGCGGCCTAGCGGGGGGAGAAAGGGGAAAGTATGCCGTAATTATGGGATTTGGCGGCATGCGGAGGATAAAGGGGGAAATGTGCCCCCCCTTCAAGGCGCCTTAGATCTCGGCATCGTGATAGACGTTTTGCACATCGTCCAGGTCATTCAACATGTCCATGAACTTCTCGAACATCGCAACATCGTCACCGCTGATCGGTGTGCTGGTCTTAGGCAGGAACTGAATTTCGTCGACATCAAAATCGATCTCACCGAGGGTGTCCAGCAGGGCCTGTTTTGCCTTGAAGTGCTCGGTGTGGGGGATAAATACCGATACCTTGCCCTCTTCACTTTCGATGTCAGTCACATCCACATCGGCCTCCATCAGCGCCTCTAGTGCAGCTTCTTCGTCACCGCTAAAGACCAGAATGCCGGAGTGGTCGAACATGTGGCTGACACTACCGGGGGTGCCGATCTTGCACTTGGTTTTGGTGAAGCACTGGCGCACATCACCAAAGGTGCGGTTGGGGTTATCGGTGAGGCAGTCAACGATCACCATGCAGCCGCCGGGACCAAAGCCCTCATAGCGGGCGGGAGAGAAGTCTTCACCGCCTCCCCCCTTGGCCTTGTTGATCGCCTTTTCGATGACGTGGGTCGGAACCTGGTCCTTCTTGGCACGCTCGATCATGCCGCGCAGAGCCAGGTTGCCATCGGGGTCGATGCCGCCAGCCTTGGCGCAGACATAGATTTCGCGGCCATATTTACTGTAGACTTTTGCCTTGGCATCAGACGTTTTAGCCATGGATTCTTTGCGGTTCTGATAGGCTCTGCCCATATGGCGGCTGCTCCGTTAAAAGTGATAATCACGTGAATTCTACAGATAACCAATTATCCTTTGCAATTAAAGGTGCCGCGGTCCAATAAGCAGGCACCACAATATGACTCACGGGTGAGAACAATGTTGCAGATAAAGACCTATCCCACGCTGGAGGCAATGCGCCACCTTGAAGAGGTGCGCGGCAAGTTTGTACAGATCAGCTGGCAGGGAGAGCCGTGGTTGCTTTTCGCCAGTAAAGACCAGCACGCCTTTCACAACCAGATCGTCGCCCACTTTATGAGTGAACAGCACCTGCCCTACCACTGGCAATCACCAGAAATACTGAATTTTGAAGAGCCGGATCTCGCCATAGTGGGAGGCGGAAAGTTCCTGCTCGACTGGCAGGCGAAACAGCTGAATCTCTCGGCCGATTCAATGGTCTATGGTCGCTTTCGTGAAGAGGGTTTAAAGGAGTCGTTAGCGGAGTGTGGCATGCCGTGGAGGGAGTTTGTCATCAACATCAGCTGAATGCCCGAATGCGGCTGCAGATCTTGAAGCGGCGATAGTCTGGTGAGTCGTAAATGGAGTGGTGATTGTGAAGATAATCGATCTGCAACCTGAATATTACGATAACTACTTTAACTGCCTTGAAGGGTGGTCAGAGGAGATGAAAGAGGCCGGTGATCATAAGGCCTGCTGGTACCACAAATATAAAGAGAAAGGGCTGCGGGTCAAACTGGCACTGGATGAGGCGGGGAGCGTAGCCGGGATGATTCAGTATCTACCGGTGGAAGCGTCATTTATTGAGGGAGAAAATCTTTATGTTATTTTGTGCATCTGGGTGCATGGACATAAAGAAGGCATAGGAAATTTTCAGGGCAAAGGTATGGGCCGTGCGCTGCTGGAGGCCGCCGAGGAAGACGCCAGGGCTCTGGGTGCCAAAGGCATGGCGGCCTGGGGGCTGTGGTTGCCCTTCTGGATGAAGGCCTCCTGGTTTAAGAAACAGGGCTATAAAAAGGCTGACAGGGACTCCTTACGAGTACTCCTCTGGAAACCCTTCACTGATGATGCCTTGCCGCCGCACTGGATATTACAAAAAAAAGAGGCACCACAGGCGACAGGAAAAGTGATGGTGGCGGCATTTATAAATGGCTGGTGTCCGGTACAAAATGCGGTTTATGAGCGGGCCCGCAAGGCCTGCGAACAGTTTGCTGACAAGGTGGTGTTTGAAACGATAGATACCTCCTGTCGTGAAACCTTTCTGGAGTGGGGGATAGCGGATGGAATCTTTGTCGATGGCAAGCCGGTCTCCTTCGGCCCGCCAATAGCAGAAGAGAAGCTGATAAAAATCATTGCGAAGAGAGTGAAAAAGTTGCCTGGCGACTAGAGTGGCAGTAACCATTGAGCCTGTAGTCAAAAGATAAAAGGTAAGGGGGAGAATGTGAATGCTCAAGGATTTCCACTGGTCACCCTGTGCGTCTGTGGCTGATGACATTTTTACGGCGGGCGTGTGGTGACTGCATTATTAACGACGGACAGTTTCAGGCTAAGTAGAAGCTGATAGCCATAAGGTTTGCAGATAAGATGATGATGTGGTGGGTAAATTGAGTTTGTCCGACAGTCTGGAACTTCAACTTAGCCCCGGCTGGGTGGATGAGTATTGCCGGGGATTGATACGCAGTACGGCGACGGCAGAAAAGCGGCTTGTCGCCCTGGATGCACTGCAGACCTTTATCAGTGCCGCGGCAGGACCTGCCCTGCTGAGGGATAAAACCTTGGAGCAGATTAAGACGTCTATTACGGCCTATATCGAGGTGGCGCGTGCGGCGTTAATGGATGAGGCGATTACTCGACTATCCATCGCGTTACAGCAACATGATGTGGCACGGATCGCAGGGGTCTTCACCGAACTTTCGCGCAGTGGTTTCTGGGATGTGCTTAGGCGAACCATGGAGGGAATGGAGGCGGCACAGTGGCAGGAGGCGGCGAGATGGAGCCTTGCATGGTTAGAGCAGACAAAGCGCCGTGGCGAAGAGGCGAGCCCTTACCCCGACACCCTCGATTTTGCCGCCGCCGGAATTGATATTGCCGAGTACACAAGCATGGTTGACCTGTGTAAATTTGTAGCAACGCATTAACGCTATTCCTGTGTAAAGATCAGGTCTTTTACCCGATGTTTTTCCCCGCAAACGAAATCCGTTATGATGGCGGCCATTTGAATTCTATCTGGAATGATCCCATGAAATTTGTAAGGTGGTTTTTAGGCCGTATCGTATTACTGATTAACTGGCTGACCTGGCCGCGCGCAGGCGTGCGAGCAGGCGATAAACAGCAGCAGATCGAGGCGACACTGGGCCAGTACGCGCTCTATCAGTTTCACGCCTGCCCGTTTTGCGTAAAGGTGCGCCGCAGCCTACAGCGCCTCAATCTGCCCATTCAGCTGCGTGACGCCAAAGCCGAAGGGCCGTTCCGTGAAGAGTTGAAGCAGCAGGGGGGCGAGGTAAAGGTGCCCTGTCTGCGTATCGAGAAGAGCGACGGCTCGGTTGAGTGGATGTACGAGTCCAGTGAAATCATTGCCTATCTGGAGAAGAGCTACCCTCTTGATGCATGACGCCACGCGGCGTCTGTTTGGCCGATTCAGGCAGAGAGCGAGTCAGCCCACCTGTAGCTGCCACCGGCGGGGCTGAGCTTGGTGCCACTTTTGGCACCGTCCCAATACCCCTCCCCAGCGTCGCAACTATACTGTTACCTTTCACCTGTGAATTCTTGCTGGGAGAGCTAATGTGCTGCGATTTGTAACCCGACATGTACTGACTGGCCTGATGACCATCCTGCCGGTGGTGCTCACCCTCTACCTCCTCTACTGGTTTGCCGTGACTGCAGAGAGTCTGCTCGGCACCTTGATCCGTCTGGTTCTACCTGCCGATAACTACTGGCCAGGTATGGGGCTGGTGGCGGGCCTGCTGGTGGCGTTCGTGATTGGTCTGATGATGCACGCCTATATCGTACAACGGCTGTTTGCCCTGGGTGAGCAGCTGATCTATCACACACCGATCATCAAGACGGTGTACCGTGCGCTACGGGACTTTCTCGACTACTTCTCCCCAAATAAACAGAAGGAGTTTGAGCAGGCGGTTGCCGTGACCATCGGCACTACCGGGATGCAGGTGATAGGCTTCATTACGCAGAATGATTACGAGAAAATGCCCGAGGAATTTCGCGAGGTGGATAGCGTGCTGGTCTATATCCCCCTTAGCTATATGATCGGCGGCTATGCCGTATTGATGCCGCGCAGTGCGGTGCGGCCATTGAAGATGGGTATGGAGGAGGCGATGCGTTTTGTTCTGACCGCGGGAATTACTTCATCTACTGGTAAGGGCGGTGATGATTCGTAGGGAAAGAGACAGATAGTGTTAGGTATATTTGTTAGACTATCCACAGTATTTAATTGATTCACTTTTCTGAGTATAGCCATGTATAAAATTATTTTGACGATACTGTTGACGGTTTTCTTCTCCTCTCCTGTCATTGCCGAAAATTCAGCTGAGGGTACGTGGGGTAAATCCAAGTCGGGTATGAAAGAGGCATGGGGTGGTATTAAAGAAGGTTCTGGAAATGCGTGGAGTGGTGTTAAGCAGGGTTCAAAAAATGCGTGGGAAGGGACAGAGGAGACACGCAAAGAAATAAAAACAGAGTCCAAGGGGATCTGGCAGTCAATTAAGGATGTTTTCAAATAGTCGCTAGAGTTTTTAAAAGGGTATGGAATATTTGTTGTGAATAAAATAATTATACTTCATCGATCCGTGGCGGCCTTTGGTGCTGGGGAGTTCAAGGAGCAATTCAAAGCAGAGGTGGAGCAGTTGCCTGCTGACCAACTGCCATTGCAAAAGGGTCTTTCACTCAGTTCCTACGTGAGTGCTGAACCCTTCAAGGTGATGGTGATTAGTGTGACGGATGATGCGTCGACAATTCATGTGAAGGCCGGGATCTTCTACAGCGGTATCATCGCTGGATGCAGCTGCTCCGATGATCCCTCGCCCACCGATGTGCAGCCCGAGTACTGCGATGTGCGATTCGATATCGATAAGGCAACGGCGGAGACGACCCCTAGCCTGCTCAGCGAATAGAGTGGGCCCTCACGCTGGCGAGGGCAGGCTGAGGCCACGACAGAGAGCGTCTACAGCGTGCGACCGTGGGTGAACCGGGAAATGCCATGTTGAGCACATCGTTAACCATACTAGCGATTATCGTTATCACACTCCTGGCAACCGGCTGGTGGTGGCGTTATCGCTCACTGGCCTGTCCGGCAGGGGCACTGTGGCTGCTGGAAAACCCCCTTATCAACGCCATTGCCGGTGCGGCATTACTCTTTCAGCGTATAGGGCTGCACGAGGGGATGTGTCTGCTCGATGTGGGTTGTGGCCCTGGAAGGTTGACGATTCCTGCCGCGCAACGGGTGGGCGTTGACGGCGAGGTGGCGGCGCTGGATATTCAGGAGAAGATGCTGCTAACGCTGCGCACACGCAGCAAGCAGAAGCAGCTAAACAATATTCACCCCATCCTGGGTGGTGCCGGGGAGGGTCTGCTGCAGAAGAGTTACTACGATCGCGCGCTGCTGGTCACCGTTCTGGGAGAAGTTCGTAATAAGGAAGCGGCCCTGCAGGAGATCTTCGAGGCACTCAAACCGGGGGGAATACTCTGTGTCACAGAGATTATCCTCGACCCTCACTATATCGGTAAAAAGCACCTACGTAGCCTGTGTGAAGGGGCCGGCTTTCGTGAAGTTGAAACCTTTAGCTCACTACTTAGCTACAGCCGCAACTATATACGCCCTGCATAACGCGGGAGAGTTTCTGTTTTCACACCTGGTGTATGGACGATTCAATTCGAAGAAGTCTGTGACTGACGGCATTAATCCGCCTTCCACAACCCCTTGTTACCGGCAATGCCGCGACCGCCTGCCGCGAGGGCGGCGGCCTCGTCGTCCGCGCTAACACCGCCCAGTGCGTAAACTGGTATGGAGAGCTGCTCTGTCACCGCCTTCATCCCCTCCCAGCCCAGTGGTTCGATGTTGGGGTGGGCGCTAGTGTAGTTGATGGGTGAGAGCACGCCAAAGCTGGCACCGATGGCCTCCCCTGCCTGCAGCTCCTTAAGTGAATGGCCGGAGACGGCAATGAGGAAATAGTCCGGCAGGGGGCGCTTGCTGCAGGCGGCCAGGGCCTTGCTGTCGAGATGCAGGCCATCGGCCCCCAACTCGTTCACCAGCGCCGCGTCGCCCGTGACCAGCACCTGACAGTCATAGCGATGTGCCCGCGGGATCACCTTCGCCGCCAGAGCGCGGTACTCGGCCTCACTTAGCCCCTTGGCCTTAAACTGCAGCAGCTGAATACCGGACTGCAGGCTCCTCTCCAGCGCCGCCAGAAACGCCGCTTCGTCAGTCGGCGCAGGGGTAATGAGGTAGTGATTGGGTAGTGGCATGGGGCTCTCTTCTGGTGTGTGGCGAGAGGGAAATAATATCACCCATCGGACGCGGTCTGAAGCCATCGCTTAAAGTGCAGGGCAACGGTATGATGGCGCACAAAATCAGGCAGGATTTGTCAGGAGTAAGTGGCACAGGAGGTGGCAACAGGTAGGGAGGCAATAGTGAAACAATAAGCGACACCGTAAATGTTAATAACCATGCAAAGAGTAACCCTTGGGCTACTCCTCCTGATGGCGCTGCCTGCCATCGCAGAAGACCTTCCACATACCATTCGCAATTTCAGTCAGGCCAAGCGGCTTGCTGCCGAGGTCTATGTCGATCATAAGGAGACCTTCTACTGCGGCTGTGGTTACGATGGGAAGAAACGCGTGGATGCCAAAAGCTGCGGCTACCAGCCACGCAAGAATCAACGCCGTGGTGAGCGCATTGAGTGGGAACATGTGGTGCCTGCCTATGCCCTGGGCCACACTCGCCAATGCTGGCGCAAGCCTGTCTGTACCAGCAGCAAGGGCAAGGGTTATAAGGGGCGACGCTGTTGTGAGAAGGTCGACCCGCAATTTCGCGCCATGGTCTCCGACCTGCACAATCTGGTGCCTGCGGTCGGTGAGTTAAATGGTGATCGCAGTAACTTCACCTTTACCCAGCTAGAGGGTGAGCCGCGTAACTACGGTGCCTGTGATTTTGAGGTCGATCACAAGGCGCGCAAGGCCGAGCCGATGGAGAGTGTGCGCGGCGACATCGCCCGCATCTACTTCTACATGCATCAGACCTATCAGCTACCGCTCAGTGATAAGCAGCAACGCCTGTTCGAGTCCTGGGACCGGGCAGACCCTGTCGATGACTGGGAACAGCAACGCAGTGCCCGCATCGACGCCATCGTCGAGCGCACGCGTGCAGAGTCGGCAGCGCAGGTTATCGGCCATCGCTAGATAGAAGGTGTCGGCAGTGATTGAGCTGAAGTGCGTTGGACACCACACCATCGACATGCGTATTGTGGGGCCTCTCTGATCGCACAGAGGGGAAGCATGGCACGGCTAATCGCAAGCGGTGAGCCGGGTACTGGATGAGAGTCGACGTGATTCGCTAACAGCAAAAAAGGGTGAGAATGTAATATGAGCTGGTGGGGCAAGGTACTGGGTGGCACCTTCGGATTTATCATGGGCGGCCCGCTGGGGGCGGTGCTTGGGGCCTCGCTGGGTCACAGCTTTGATAAGGGCCTAAACGGTCTGGCCAATGGGGCCTCGCCCGGCGGACAGCAGCGCACACAGCTGGCCTTCTTTACTGCCACCTTCTCGGTGATGGGCCGCCTCGCTAAGGCCGATGGTCAGGTCACCAGAGACGAAATCGCATTTGCCAGGGCGGTGATGGCGCAGATGCAGTTCGACGAGGCGCAGAAAAAGCTCGCCATCGAGATCTTCAATCAGGGCAAGCACCCGGAGTTTGATCTGGAGGGTGTGGTAGAGCAGTTCCGTCGCGAGTGTCATCGCCGTCATACCCTGATGCAGATGTTTCTTGAGATCCAGCTGCAGGCCGCCTATGCCGATGGTGAGCTGCACCCTGCCGAGCGTGAGCTGTTACTGCATGTCTTCGAGGTGCTTGGCTTTAGCCAACACGAATTTGACCACCTGGACGCGATGGTACGCGCCGCCAGGGGCGGCTATGCGCCGGGCGGTGCCGAGCGCGCCCCGTCGCTAGGCGAGGACTACGCGGTACTCGATGTGGATACGTCGGCCAGTGACGCTGAGGTCAAGAAGGCCTACCGTCGCCTGATGAGCCAGCACCACCCCGACAAGCTGGTTTCCAAGGGTCTGCCCGAAGAGATGATCAAGCTGGCGACCGAAAAGACACAACAAATTCGCAAGGCCTACGAGAGAATTAAACAGTCTCGTGGCATACGTTAATAAAAAATCATTGGGGTCATAAATGAAAGACGATAAACCGACAGCAAAGTTCTGGCTGGGTAACGGCGTCATGGCGTTGGCCATGTTGATGCTGCTGTTTATGGGCAAGCTGTGGGCAAGCATGGGTATTGCTGCAATGGTGCTGTGGGCGCTGGTAGTGGGGGTTGGTGTCTACCTGTTGATGGGGGATAAGAGTGAGCCGCCTAACTTCCCCGGATAGTAGCGTTCAGGCATCGTTACGGCCGCAGACGAGAACCCGGAAAGATAGGCTGATAGCTGCCAAAAGGGGACCGTTGTGACACCGTGATAAGGGATTAGGGAAATACGAGCTTAGAGGTTATATTCCTAAACATCTATTTAAAAGCTAAAGGGAGAGAGCCATGTCAAAAGATATAGAAGAGATTTACGCCAGTGAAGATGCACTAGGTCTTGGTGAGCGGGTAAAAAAGGGAGAGCTTAAACCGATAGAGCTAGTCGAAGAGTCGATACGCCGTATCGAGTCGGTTAACCCACAACTTAACGCCGTGATCCACAAGGCCTACGAGTCGGCGCGCGAGGTCGCACAGGGGCCGCTGCCTGATGGTCCCTTCAAGGGTGTCCCCTATTTGGTCAAAGAGCTGGCGACGATGTGGCAGGGACAGCCAACGACCAACAGTTGTCGCTACCTGAAAGACTTTGTCGCGCCGGTGGATCTACAGATCGTCAGCCGTATTAAAAATGCGGGATTTATTCTTGTTGGGAAAAGTAATGCGCCGGAGTTCGGTTGGGCCATTACCACCGAGCCAGAGATGTATGGCCCGACCAATAACCCGTGGAAGGCGGGCATCAGTGCCGGCGGCTCATCGGGTGGCTCATCGGTAGCCGTCGCCAGCCGTATGGTGCCGTTGGCTGAGGGTTCAGACGGCGCCGGTTCCATTCGCGTACCAGCATCGAATAATGGCATCGTCGGCCTAAAGCCCTCGCGCGGCACCTCCACCTTCGCCCCTATCTGGGCCGACTACTGGCATGGTGCCGCACAGTTTCTCTGTGTCTCGCGTAGCGTGCGCGACAGCGCCGCCTATCTCGATGTCGTCTACGGCACCCTGCCGGGCGACTCCTTCGCCGCCCCCCCACGCGAGCCGGGCTTCTTCCTGGCGCAGACAAAAAAGAATCCGGGCAAATTACGTATTGGCTTCACCACCCACACCCCCGAAGGCCTGTCGGTAGACCCCGAGTGCGCCGCCGCCGTAACGCAAACCGCCACCCTGTTGGCTGAGCTGGGTCACGAAGTAGAAGAGTACGATATGAGCTTTGATGCGGTACAGTTCTGGGAGACCTATACTCGCATGACCGCCGTCGTCACCGCTGATAACTTTAACGTGCTTAAACAGTTTGTTGGCCACGAGGTAACCGAGGCCGAGGTCTCCGGCGTGATCTGGTCGATGCTTCAGTACGGCCACGGCATCAGCGGCGTACAACATGCCAACGACATCGAAGCGATTAAAATGGCCTCACGCCAGATCGCCTGTGAGATCGCCCACTACGATGTCTATCTGACGCCCGTGATGCCCAACCTGCCCCGCCCACTCGGTTACTACGACATGAACATGAACGACCATCTCGCCTATAACCGCATCATGATGGCCGACGCCGTCTTCATGTTCCCCTTCAACATCTCCGGTCAACCGGCTATCAGCGTACCGATGCACTGGAGCAGTGAGGGGATACCGGTAGGGGTGCAAATGGTCGGACGTAATAACGACGAAGCGACATTATTAAGGGTGGCAAGCCAGCTGGAGCAGGAAAAACCGTGGCGGGATAAGCGGCCACCGATTTGTAGTGTTTAAATTTCAGCACGCAGTTTTTCATATGCGGATGTAAATCGTAGAGTGGGTTGGCGAAGCGTAACCCACCAAATTTTTCGTAGGAAGTAGCGACAATCTGATCTGCTGCCCACTCATGCGGGGCAGTGTTTAGATAGTGTGTCTGTGTTCTGGAAGAGCCGCCGAGGCGTTCATGGTAGACGGATGCGGCAGATGGAGGGTTTCGCCTGGCCCTACCCACTCTATGGGTGGTCGCCCGATCCTGAATTATGCCTTAATCCATGACTGAACTTCATGATCATAGAAGTACGACAGGCATGGTGCTGAAGCATTATAACTTGTGACTTTAATAGTATTTTCCTCTTTGAGGAAGCGGTGCGCTCTATTTTTTAGCCTCTTCAATTGATTCAAAAACACCTTTAGTTTCGTCTGATGCATGGAGTATCCATTGAGTCCCTTTCATTGTACTTTCTTCCTTGTTTTTCACGTTTGTTGTTAGCCTAACAGTTAACAATGCACAGTGTTGTTATTTCCGAATCATACAGAACGTATATAGATAAAAATTAAGGTTATTACGATGGGGCGAGAGAGTAAAGCGATGTGCAATGCAGAGCAATGTGACTGAGTGTTAACACATCTTTTCAAAAACCAGATCCCATACCCCATGCCCTAGCCGTAGACCGCGACGCTCGAACTTGGTCTCGGGTCGGTAGTCGGGTTTGCTGACGTAGTCGCCGGTGGTTGAGGTGTTGCGGAAACCTTCGGCGGCGTTGAGTACGTCGCGCATCTGTTCGGCGTAGTTTTCCCAGTCGGTGGCCATGTGCAGTCTGCCGCCGAGTTTGAGTTTTCTTCTCACCAGCTGAGCCCAGGCGGGATTGACCTGACGGCGCTTGTGGTGCTTCTTTTTGTGCCAGGGGTCGGGGAAGAAGAGGTAGAGGGCGTCGAGTGATCCGTCGGGGATCTGCTTTTCTATGATCTCGACGGCGTCTTCGCTCATTACTCTTAAATTGGTGATCCCCTGCTCTTCGATGCGTTGCAGCAGGTGGCCGACACCGGGGCGATGGACCTCGATGCCGAGGTAGTCGTTCTCGGGGTGGTTCTTTGCGATCTCGGCGAGTGTTTCGCCGTTGCCGAAGCCAATTTCAAGGATGCGTGGTGCGCTACGTTCAAAGGTGGCGTCGAGGTCGAGCATATCCTCCCCGGCTTCGATGCCAAAACGGGGGAACAGCTCCTCCATTGCGCGTTGCTGTCCGGGCGTGAGGCGGCCTTCGCGGCGAACGAAGGAGCGGATGCGGCGCAGGTAGGGGATCTTATCGCTCATGAATATGTCTTAGCGCAAAGTACGCGCAAGGCGCTAAGTAATGCGTAACTTAGCGTCCTTTGCGGTTGAACAAGGGTTAGAAAAACGTCCCGTCGATGGGGCTGGAGGCGGAGGCATAGCGCTTGCGCGGGATACGTCCGGCCTTAAAGGCTTCGCGTCCGGCCTCTACCGCCTTCTTCATCGCCGAGGCCATCAGTACCGGGTTCTGTGCCCCGGCGATGGCGGTGTTCATCAACACGCCATCGACGCCCAGCTCCATGGCGAAGGCGGCATCACTGGCGGTGCCGACACCGGCATCGACCAGGATCGGTACCTTGGCGTTCTCGACGATGGTGAGGATGTTGTAGGGGTTCTGTACCCCGAGCCCGGAGCCGATGGGGGCGGCCAGCGGCATTACGGCGCAGCAGCCGATCTCCTCCAGGCGCTTGGCGAGGATCGGGTCATCCGAGGTGTAGACCATCACATCGAAGCCGTCCTTCACCAGGGTCTCGGCGGCCTCCAGGGTGGCACTGACGTCGGGGTAGAGGGTCTTCTCGTCGCCCAGCACCTCAAGCTTGACCAGTTTGTGGCCGTCGAGCAGTTCACGGGCCAGACGGCAGGTACGCACCGCATCTTCGGCGGTGTAGCAGCCGGCGGTGTTGGGCAGGATGGTGTACTTCTCCGGTGGCAGTACCTCCAGCAGGTTGGGCTCATCGGGATTCTGGCCGATGTTGGAGCGGCGGATCGCCACGGTGACGATCTCAGCCCCGGCCGCCTCGGTGGCAAGACGGGTCTCTTCCATGTCCTTGTACTTGCCGGTGCCGGTAAGGAGACGTGACTGGTATTCGACGCCTGCGATGATCAGCGGATCATTGTTCTGTGCCATGCTGGATTCCTGCAATTGGGTTTGGTGTGGCGAAAAAAGTGAGGGGATTATAACGTGCCGGGGTGGCAGGGCCTAACCACCGCCGATGGCGTGGACGATCTCCACCTTGTCGTCGGCCTGCAGGGTGTGATCGCCGTAGCGGCTGCGTGGTACGATCTCCATGTTGACCTCCATGGCGATACGCTTGCCGCTGAGCCCTAGCTCTGCAACCAGCTGCGCGGCGCTACAATTGTCGGGCACTTCGCGTGCCTTACCGTTTAGATAGATATTCATGGGCGCAAAGACTAGCCTTTAGGCTCTATAGGCGTCAACGGCTCGAAACGTTATATTCGGTATAAAGTTATAAAGATGGGGTGCATTTATCGTCAATGTCCATTATATCTATAAATATTGATGTTGATTTACGCGGCCCCTTTGCCGCTCCCCCAGAACATGCATAAGGTTAGTAATGGACTCATTCTCTTTTCGTATCCCCGAGCAACAGCCCCCTGCTGAGAATTCCTTCGATACCCGAGCCGCGGCAGTTCAGCGCTGGGTGGAGGAGCTGCCGCTGGGGCACGCCGGTGAGACCGCCAAGCGGCTTTACGAGGTGATGCGTGAGGTGAATCGGCTCGATATTCCGCTGGCTGAGCGCTTTGAGATGATGGAGGGAATCAGTACCCCGCTACATGCGGTGCTGGAGTCGCTGGAGCGCCACTACAGCGCAATGCCCTTCCCGTTACCGAAGAAGAGTGTGCGGGTGGCGCAGTTTTCTACCGGTATTCTGCACGAGGTGGTGATCGCCTATCAGGCGGTGCTGAACAGTGAGGAGAATGCCTCCTGGTTCTACCGCATGACCCACAGCCGGTTGTGGCTGGAGTCAGTACACCGCCTGGTCTACTACCTCAATCGAATCCTCTGTAACTATCGCCTGATTCACCGTAGTGCCCCGGGCGGGGTGTGGCTGGCACTGCACCGGCTTTATTGGACGGCGCGGGAAAACCGCCGTCAGCAGGAGAAGGTGAAGTCACCATTAACCGACCTGACAACAACCATTGAGGGGGAGTATAAGCAGGCGCTGCTGCTGTCGATGCTCGACCCGCAGCTGTTCAACCGTGCGCAGACGGCACAGCTGTTAGCCAATATGCCGATGTGGCAGGAGCGCTGCGAGCTGGTGGAGGCCGGCATGCGTGGTGAGGAGCTGGTGGGTTACTGCATCCGCCGTGAGGCCGATGCCCCCCACACCAAGCTTACCGAGGTGTGCTGCAAGGAGTGTGATGGCGATAAGCAGGCCGGGTTGTTGCTGGACTTGAGCTCGCTGGAGCGGCGTATTGCAGGCCTGCTGGAGCAGCTGGGTGAAGAGGAGCAGCTTAAACCGAAGGGCGGCAGTACCATTTCGCGTGCGACTCTGGAGACGCTCCGTTCCTGCTGGCGCACCTTTGACGGCGAGCGCCATGAACGCACCCGCAGCAATGTACGGGTGGAGGTGGCCATCGGCATGAGCGGCATCTTCCATCTGCTACAGGAAAAGGCGGAGGCCACGGCTCAGGGCATTAGTGATCAGCACATGAGTGATGAACTGGAGGAGCTGACGTTTACGCTGCAGGAGGAGTGTGAGGAGAATAATCTGGGCACGGTGATGGGCGAGCGTGCCGAAGAGGATGTCTGGAGCAGTATCTTCCGCGCTACCGAGATCACACAGAAGTCCTGGTCAAGTGAGGTGGATGAGCGCGAGTACCGTTTTATTCAGGCGCAGCAGCGTGACTATACCGATACGGGTTACTGTCTGGAGTTTGAGAAGGAGAAGATGGAGCCGTTCCAGGTGGGCGAGCTGGTAGGGGTGCAGGAGGGCACCGATAAACTGATGCACCTGTGCATGGTGCGCTGGCTAAACGATGATGAGGGGAGCACTATTTCGACAGGTGTGATGCGCCTAGCCGATAGCATGGAGCCCGCGCTGGTGTTGGCCCGTCAGGAGAGGCGCCGTACTGCCCTCTACTGTTTGCTGGGTATTGGCGCTGACCACAAGCCACAGCTGTTCCTGCCGCATTTGCCGGGTATTCACAGTAAACAGTTGTTTCTGGTGGTCGATGGCAAAGAGGTGCCGCTGACACTGCACGACAGGGTCGTCGTTTCGCCACTGTTCGATGCCTACCACTTTCACGCTGTTTCAGTGGCCGCCGATGAGGAGATGTCGCTGGAGCAGATGAATCGTCAACTTCACGGCCTGACCCGGTCTGAGGAAGAGGCGAAGAAAAAGAAGGATGGTGATTTCTCCGACCTCTGGAATTCACTCTAAGCCAATAGGTAATGGGCACGGCTTCATGGTAATGCTAGAATCGATGCGTTTCGCGGGTATCGTATATCGGTATTACCCTAGCTTCCCAAGCTAGAGAGGCGGGTTCGACTCCCGCTACCCGCTCCAAATTATTTCATTGATGCACAAAAAAAGCCCGAACATGCGTTCGGGCTTTTTTATGTTTTTGCTATCGCCGGGCTTACGCTGCGACGGAGATCTTCGCCGCGCCCGCACCGGGTATCTTGAAGTTCTCCTGGGTCATCAGGTCGACGCCACACTCCAGCCCCTGGAACCAGTCGAGAAATTTGTTCACGTTCTCTTTGCCGTCGATGCGTGCGCCGTGTTGCGGCACGATCATCTCCACATCCATCTCACGCACCATATTGGCCCAGTAGCGACAGACACGGTTGGAGTTCATATAGCGTTTGTGGAAGCCCTCCATCTTCGGGATGTGCGCCTCGAAGTTGTCGATAGGCATACCGCACTGCTCCTCAGGTACGCCGGAGGTGCCCACATCGCCGGTGAAGAGGATCTTGCTGACCGGGTCGTAGAAGTGAAAGTTGCCCTCGGAGTGCAGGAAGTGAGCCGGGATCGCCTTAAAGGCGGCACCGCCGATCTCAATATCCATGCCCTCGTCGGGGATGCCGTGCATGCGTCCCTTGGTGGCACCGGGTGAGCAAACGTGGGGTACGAAGTGTCGCCACAGCTCGGGTACCAGTACACGACAGTTGGTGCCGACCAGCCACTTGTTGAGCGAGGCGATAATGTCGGGGTCCTGGTGTGAGGCGATCACAAAGTCGAGGTTCTTCGGGAAGACATACTCGCCAATACCCATGAACAGACGGCTGTATGTGAGGTTGCCGCCGGGATCGATCAGCGCCGCGTGCTCATTGTTGACGATAAGAAACTGATTGGCCTGTACGCTGTCGCAGCTCTTGCCCTCGTCCTTCGCTTCTCTGAAGCCCTCGCAGGTGACAAGATCAGGAAAGGCGATACATTTATGGCTACCATTGTCGAACAGGGTTATAGGCATTGAAAATCCCCAAAAGGCTAATAATTCAGGAAGCATCCTGCTGGGAGAAAACGCCTTTCTTCCGCTGCCCCGGCGTGGGAGATCAGAGTATATTAGCATTTTCTCATTAACAATAGAATGCAGCGAGGTGTTGGGGTGATAGACTTGGCAGATAAACCGTATTTGTTCCGGGAGGGAATTGCTGCATGAAAGGCTTATTGAAGTGGATTTTTGGCTTAATCGGTGCGTTGTTGTTGCTGCTCGTTATTGTTGCTGTCGGCGCGACGCTGTTTATCGACCCCAACGACTATCGCGACACCATAGCCGCCAAGGTACAGGAGCAGACCGGGCGTGAACTGAATATAGAGGGTGAGATTAATCTTTCGCTCTTCCCCTGGCTGGGGCTGGAGCTGGGGGCGATGGAGCTGGGTAATGCCAAGGGCTTTGGCAAAAAGCCGATGGCGCGCATTGGCGCAGCCGAGGCGCGGGTGAAACTGTTGCCACTGCTGAAGATGCAGACCGAGATCGACACCGTGGTGCTGCGCGGGCTGGAACTCAATTTACAGCGCCGTGCCAATGGTATGACCAATTGGGACGATCTGGTAAAGGCTGAGCCGAAAGCCGTAGCGAAGGCAGAAGAGGCGCCTGCCGCAGAGGCCGACCCACAGAAGCTGCAACAGCTCCTTGAGGCGCTGGCCATAGGCGGCATTATTATCGAAGAGGCCAATGTTTCCTGGAGTGACCAGCAAAACAAGCAGAGTTTCTCCCTGAAGCAGTTTAATTTCAGCAGCGGTGAGATTCGTATCGGTGAGGCGATCCCGCTCAAGCTCTCCACCCAGCTTGCCAGCAGTGCCCCGAAGCTTGAAGGGGCGGTGGAGTTTAGCGGTGATGTCACGGCCGACCCGCTGGCACAGCGCTATCGCATCGACGGCATGGCGCTGACCACCAAACTCCATGGTAAGGTGGTGCCCGGCGGCACCTTAGAGGCCCGCCTTGGCGGTGGTGTGGCGGTGGATCTTGCCGCCCAGAGCCTGAACGTCGTGGCGCTCAGCCTGAGTGCTCAGGGGCTGGAGCTTAAGCTCAGTGCCGAGGGCAAGCAGATCATCGACAAGCCGAGTTTCAGCGGCAACTTCACCACCAATGAATTTGTGCCGCGCCAGCTGCTGGCCGGACTCGGTATCGCCCTGCCCGAGATGGCTGACCCTTCAACCATGGGCAAGGCGAAACTGAGCAGCCAGTTTACTGCTGGGCTGGATAGCGTGGCGCTAACCGGGCTTGCACTCAAGCTTGATGAGACGACCTTCGGCGGCAAGGCCTCTGTGGCCAAATTTGCCACACCGGTGATCCGCTACACCCTTAATCTCGATGAGATGGATGTGGATCGCTACCTGCCGCCACCCAGCGACAAACCGGCCACCGCCCCCGGTGCGCCAACAGAGCCGAGTGCTCCCATCGAGTTACCGTTGGCGCTGCTGCGCTCATTAGACATCGACGGCAGCTTTACCGTCGGCAAGGTCAAGGTGATGAATCTGCGCACCGATACCATTGTCACCACGGTCAGGGCGAAGGGCGGTAAGTTCCGCGTTCACCCCCTCTCGGCCAATCTGTATCAGGGCGGCTATAGCGGCGATATCGGCTTCGATGTCAGCGGCAGGCAGCCGCTGATCTCGCTGAATGAGAAGCTTAGTGGCGTGCAGTCAGGGCCGCTGCTCATGGACTTTATGGGTAAGGAGTATGTGACCGGCAAGGCACAGCTGGCGGCAAAGATGACGGCACGCGGTCTGGAGCCGATGGATATCCGTAAAACACTAAACGGTAAGGGGAGTTTTGAGTTTGCCAATGGTGCTGTTAACGGTATGAATCTCGGCCATTTGATCCGCAAGGCCTATGCCCTCTATAAAAAGCAGCCTGCGCCCAAGGAGGAGAAGAAGGCGACCGATTTTGCCGATCTCTCCGGCAGCTTCCAGGTGAAAAATGGGCTGGTCTCAACGAATGACCTCAGTGCCCGCAGCCCGTTGTTCCAGGTGGCAGGCAAGGGTAGTGCCGATCTGGTGAGTGAGAAGCTGGATCTGCGTCTCGATACCACCATCGTCTCTGATATCCGTGATGCCAGCGGTCAGCGTACGGGTGAGATGGGGGGGGAAAAGGTGCCGGTGACCATCAAGGGCACCTTCACGGAACCCAAATTTGGCGTCGATATCGCCGGTATCTTCGAGGCCAAGGCAAAGGCCGAGGTCGAGAAGAAGAAGGCCGAGGTGAAGAAACAGGTCGATAAGAGGGTCGATGAGGAGAAGAAGAAACTACAAAAGGGCGTTGAGGACAAGCTGAAGAATATGTTCAAGTTCTAGATGGAGAGCTTCTCCCAGCGACTGCTGGCCTGGTTTGACGACCATGGCCGTCACGACCTGCCCTGGCAACAGCAGACCACCCCCTATCGGGTGTGGGTCTCCGAGGTGATGCTGCAGCAGACTCAGGTCGCCACCGTGATCCCCTACTACCAGCGCTTTATGGAGCGCTTTGCCAATGTGCAGGCGCTGGCCGAGGGTGACGAGGATGAGGTGCTGGCGCTATGGAGTGGTCTCGGCTACTACAGCCGTGCCCGCAACCTGCACAGGGCAGCACGGCTGATCCTTGATCAACACGGCGGGCAATTTCCCGAGGTATTCGATGAGGTGGTGGCCTTGCCGGGTATTGGCAGCTCCACCGCCGGGGCGATCCTCTCCATTGCCACAGGCCAGCACCACCCCATCCTCGATGGCAACGTCAAGCGGGTGCTCAGCCGCTTTCATGCGGTAGAGGGTTGGCCAGGTAAACGCGAGGTGGAGCAGCGGCTGTGGGCGCTTGCCAGCGAACATACCCCGCAACAACGCACCGCCGACTATACCCAGGCGATCATGGATCTGGGTGCCACCCTCTGCAGCCGCAGCAGACCGGCCTGTGACAACTGCCCGATGCGACGCGACTGTGAGGCACACGCTCAGGGACGGGTGGGCGATTTTCCCGGTAAAAAACCACGCAGGGCCCTGCCGACCAGAGAGGTGATAATGCCGGTGGTGTTGAATGGCCAGGGCGAAGTGCTGCTGGAGAAGCGCCCCCCCAGCGGGATCTGGGGTGGACTGTGGAGTCTGCCGGAGTGTGACGATGAGGCTGATTTCGCGCAGTGGTGTGAAAGTTTAGATGTAGACGTTGATAGTACGAAGGCTTTAACGGCGTTTAAACACACCTTCAGTCACTATCATCTGATGATTCAGCCGCAGCGTTGTGAGGTGGTGGAAGAGGGCAATCGAGTGGCGGATGATGGGGCCATGAAGTGGCAGCTGCTTTCGGGGCTGGAACAGTTGGGGTTGCCCGCGCCGGTGCGGCGTATTTTGCAGAAGGTAGAGTAAAGAGTTGGGGCAAATAAAAAGGCCGGCCTTTCGCCGGCCTTTTTATTGTAATGACAGCTCGGTCACTGTTGTAAAGCAAACCAAGTGGTCTGAACATTAACGGTTTCATACGTTCCATCGCCATCAAGATCGTAATCGAGTAAAACATCCACACCATTCGCTTGTGCGGTGAGGCTAACCTTTGCGTTGTTGGCACCTGTTACGATTATCTGACCGCTGTTTGGGTAGGTATAGATGTAGATATCAGGAATTACGAATGCTGATACAGTGTCGACAGTCACAGAACCACCAATCTCGGTACTGGCGATGGTGTAATCATGATCGAAGCTAAAGCTGTTATCTGTGCCGGCAATATCGACAAAGGAGAAGCTGCTCAGTTGAGCCGACTCGGTGATACCGCCGCTCAGGTGCTGCACGATGAGTGAGCTACCAGAGAAAGTGAACTGAAGTGGCGTCGTTGTGCCATCACCACTGAAGCTGGCCGTAAAGCCGCCGTGCAGCCAGTCCTTGTCACCAGTGCCGGTACTGAGTGCACTAATGTTGCTGAAGCTGTAACTGGCACTGAAGGCAGGGTTGATGGCTGCAGGATTGAAGAGTGATACATCAGTGAACACCAGAGACATCGATCCATTGAGAAGTTCACCCACGTTCGGGTCAACCGGAGCAGATTGCGCTAGATCAAGCATAAAGCAGTTGCTGAAGCGCATGGAGAAACTGTCGCCATTAGTTGGGGTCCAACCATCAACGTCATTGTAATTGCTGAGTGTGACGGTGGCGGTGACTGAGCCGACGGAACTGTTGTAAGGATCGCACTGATCGGTTGAAGTTTGGGTCACGCCAGCAAGCATAGTGGGACTCGGTTCGATGGCAATGACTCGCTTGCTCAGCCGACGAGTGATGTCACCAATCGAATCCAGGTCAATGGACCCCGAAGCATCGGAACTAACGGAAACGCCCATGGCAAGGCTGGTGGCATCACCGAGCAGGGAGGATGAGTCAGTCTCCATTGACATGATGGTGCCAGCAAGGGTATCGGCCTCGGTGGTTGAGCTAATCACGACAGCAGCGGTTGGGCCATCGTAGGTAAGTCCACTGTCGGATGTACTAGAAGAGCCGCCACCGCAACCTGCCAGTAGCAGTGAGGCACTTATAAGACTGATTCCTGCTTGTTTAAACATGGTTCTACTCCCTTTTATTAGAAACTTAGGCGGCCCTAGGGGCAACTGGTCAGTGAATATCAGAGTCTAACTGATGATGTTTACGTTGTGAAACCACATAGGTGATAGGGCTCGAAAATTGGAAAACCTCTCACACTTTGGTATAAATCCGACTCTTCTTCTCGGCTGTTCGCTAAACTGGGGAGCAATGAATCATCAATCAGGAGTATCAAATGAGCCGTACGGTGCAGTGTGTAAAGCTAGGAAAAGAGGCCGAAGGGCTGGAGCGTCAACCCTATCCCGGTGAGAAGGGGAAGCGTATCTTCGAGAATGTCTCCAAAGAGGCGTGGCAGATGTGGCTAGGTCAGCAGACCAAATTGATCAATGAGTACCGCCTGACCCCCATCGATCCCAAGCACCGTGAGATGCTGGAGAACGAGATGGAGAAGTTTCTGTTCGGTGATGGCGACGACTTCACTCCACCGGCCAACTGATTTTTGCTCTTTTCTGCGTTGTGGTGCTTGACTTCGAGCGCCGCAAACGCTTAAATGAGCGCCCTTCAAGGCCGGGTAGCTCAGTCGGTAGAGCAGAGGATTGAAAATCCTCGTGTCGGCGGTTCGATTCCGTCCCCGGCCACCATATTTTTTACACCAACCTTTCGATTCGCACTATGGACACAAAGCAGGTCAATCAGTGTGTCGATGCCCTATGCCAATGCGGCTGTGATGCGGTGCGTGCGACAATCGAGGCGATAGAGGTGGGTGCGAACCTCCCCCAGTTACAGACCCTCGGCAGCGAAGAGCGCGAGATGGTACTGGATGAGTTGAAGGCGGTAATGGCCGTCTACGACGCGCGCGACTAACCCCCCTCCTCCCTGTCTCAGGGAACTTTACAGAAACTCTGACCAGTCCTGGTCACTCTCTCCAAAGACAAAAAAGTGCGGATTTAACAGGGCTTCTTTGCGATTGTACTGTAGGATTTGCATGGCGGTGTCAGTGATGTGCCCCCCCGCCTCCTCGACAATGCACTGGGCGGCGGCAGTGTCCCACTCGGAGGTGGGGCCAAGACGGGGATAGAGGTCGGCCTTGCCCTCGGCCACCAGGCAGGATTTGAGTGCGCCGCCCATGATCACAACCTCATGTTCGCCCAACTTATCCAGGTAGGCCTTAATGTGGTTGCCGCGCTGGGTGGTGCGTGAGCAGGTCACGGTCACTTTGCCACCCTGCCAGGGGCGTACATGGATTGGGAAGGGGGCGCTGGTGGCTTCGCGCTTAAATGCGCCCTGCCCCGTGCAGGCGTAGTAGTAAATGCCGAGTACCGGGGCATAGATGATGCCGAGCACCGGTTTGTGATCCTGCACCAGCGCGATGTTGATGGTGAATTCGCCGGTGCGATCGATAAATTCACGGGTACCGTCCAGCGGGTCGACCAGCCAGTAACGGCTCCAGCGGCTGCGCTCGGCAAAGGGGATGTCGGTCGACTCCTCGGTGAGCACCGGCACGCTGGGGGTCAGTTCGCGCAGCCCGTCCTCGATGATCTGGTGTGCGGCGGTGTCAGCCTCGGTTAGCGGTGTGAGGTCTTTCTTCACCTCGACATCAAATCCCGCCTCGTAGACCTCAAGGATGCGCCTGCCGGCATCGATGGCGATTTCCAGTGCAGGGGTGAGCAGGATGCAGGGGTCGCAGCTTAAGTGGTCGGGGCAGTTGGGCTTAGTCACGATTCAGGTACTCTCTGGCCATAAACAGCGCGGCGATACTGCGCGCCTCGGTACAGTCTTCGCGGCTCAGCAGGGTGTGCAGCTCGCTCATACGCCACGGGATCACCTCCAGCGGTTCGGGCTCATCGCCCTCGCCCTGCTGCTCGAAGAGATCGCGGGCGAGCACCACATGGGTAAAGTGACCGAGGTAGCCGGGAGCCAGGCTCAGGGAGGTGAGGTGGTGCAGGGAGTTGGCGGCGTAGCCCACCTCCTCGGCGATCTCGCGGTTGGCGGCGGCCAGGATCTCCTCTCCCGCTTCGATACGCCCCTTGGGCAGGGAGAGCTCATAACGCTCGATACCGGCAGCATATTCACGTATCAGCAGAAAGGTATCGTCGTCGAGCATGGGCACGATGAGTACTGCCCCCTGTGGCGAGCCGAGTAGCCGCTCGTAACGGGTCTCCACGCCATTGGCAAAGCGCAGATCAAGTTGTTCGATGTGAAACAGCCGGGTCCTGGCAAGGGTCTGGCTGTTGAGGATTTGAGGCTTTGGCGGCATCGACCGATCCGGTAGCGGGCCCCCTTGGCCCAAGCATTAATCATAACCCGTTAGTGGGAGATTGGCACCCTGCTGCTGGATGCGCGGCGATACTGGCCATAGAATGGTCGGACGATGAATTATGGGTGGACATGGTAAATGATTGACTGGCAGCAGATCGACACGGTGTTTCTCGATATGGACGGCACCCTGCTCGACCTTAATTTCGATAACCACTTCTGGCAACAGCATGTGCCGTTGAGATATTCACAACGGTACCAGCTGCCGCTGGAGGAGGCGCAGGCGGAGATCGCGCGGCGAACCAAATCGGTCGAGGGGACGATTGACTGGTACTGTCTCGACTACTGGACCCGTGAGCTGGGTCTGGATATCCCCCTACTGAAGGAGGAGGTCGATCACCTCATAGCCGTTCACCCCCATGTCACCGAGTTTCTCGATGCGGTACGCGCCAGCGGCAAACGGGTGTTGCTGGTGACCAATGCCCATATGAAGAGTCTCAGCCTGAAGATGGAGAAGACCTGGCTGGGCGGTCATTTCGACCAAATAATCTGCGCGCACGACTACGGTGTGGCCAAGGAGGAGCAGGCCTTCTGGGAGCGGTTACGTGAAGAGCAGCCCTTCGACCCCGCCCGTACCCTTCTGGTGGATGACAGCCTGTCAGTATTGCGTTCGGCAAAGCGTTACGGCATCGGCTGGTTGTTGGCCGTCTATGAACCGGATACCCAGCAGGGACGGCGTGATGTGGCGGAGTTTGAGGCCATAGAGACCTTCCTGGATATTATGCCGGCTGCTCCTACTGCATCTTCTTGAGCCGCTTATCCCAGCCCTTGAAGCGTTTTTTGCAGTATTTAAGCAGGCTTGCGTAACCATCAAAGAACTTATCGAAACTCTCCTCCGCGGGGGCGTCGTATTCACAGAAGTCGTTACTGTGGGTGCGGCAGATCTGCGGGCGCACCTCGTAGATACCACAGCCACCGCCGGGTAACAGGTGCAGACAGGGGGTATTGATGATCAGGAACCAGCCATCATTATCCTTATAAAGCTGTACGTCACGGTGAGAGAGTTGCCACAGCAGCACGTCAAAATCGTTCATTGAGCGTGGCGCATCGATCTGCTGGGTAATATAGGTGCAGCATTTGGAGTTGCTGCAGAGTGAACACTTATTTACTTCTGTTTTTGGCATGTCAGAGCGAGGGATTGACCCGTTCCTGTTAATCATTGAGACTTGTGACTGACAAAAGGGTACAGGGATCCGTTTGGGTAGGAAAGCAACACGGGACAATCTAGAAGATGCCATTTCACCAAAAGAGTAAGAAATGCTCGATCTCAGTAGGCCAGAACGCCGCAAGCGCACTGTGTGCAATCGCATTATCGGCCCCGGTAGTGGCGGCCGATGACTTTGCCTTTGAGGGTGAGGACTATCTGTCGGAACTGCCGGTTGTGCTTACGGTGACACGCCTGCCGCAACAAAGTCAGAATCTTCCGGCTTCGGTGACAGTTATTGATCGCCAGATGATTGAAGCCTCGGGGGCGAAAGAGATACCGGAGTTGTTCCGGCTGGTTGCCGGATTTGAAGTCGGGCATACGAACCTGCTCGGACCACGTGCCACGGTCACCTATCACGGTATGAGTGATGATTTTTCTCGCCGCATGCAGGTATTGGTGGATGGGCGTTCAATTTATACCCCCGCTGCCGGTGGCATCGACTGGTACGGCTTACCGTTACTTATGGATGACATTGAGCGAATTGAGATTACACGTGGTCCCAATGGGGTCACTTACGGGGCGAACTCTTTTCTAGGCGTGATCAATATTCTTACCTACCACCCTAATGATGTGCAGGGTACTTTAGTCAAAGCCATTAGTGGTGATGCGGGCTATCGCAGAAATCTATTACGGCATGCTGGCAAGCAAGGTGATCTGGGTTACCGTATTTCGATGGAGTATCAGTCCGATGATGGGAATGCCTACTACAGGGACAGAGAGAGCGGGTCAGGCAGGGATGATAAGGAGATCAAATCGGCGACGATTCGAGCGGACTATCGCAGTGACATCAATGATTATCTGACACTGCAGTTAGGTATTAGCGATAGTTCTGTGGGAGACGGCGTAGTGGGCGATATTACCCAGCCGCTCCATGAGAACCTAAATGCACAGTATTTTACTCAACTAAAGTGGAAGCACATTATCAGTTCCGAGCAGGACTTTGAACTGCAGTTCTACCAAAATATCAATAATAGTGATGCTGATTATTTCATCCCTAAATTGTCTGAAATATTTTCGGTGACACCCGCAGATATTGTGACCTTTTTCGCACACGCGGATGATCCAGTTTACGTCCCTCACAGTCAAAAAATGAGAAGAAATGACATGGAGTTCGTTCATCGGAGCAAACCTGCAGAAACGGTTCGTCTGGTTTGGGGGGCTGAGGCACGACAGGATGAGGTGGAGTCTCCTGGACTCATCGGTGCTAATAGTCCGGTAACAAATCGTCTCTTCCGGTTGTTTGTTAATGGTGAGTGGTCTCCAGGCGCTGACTGGATAGTGAACACGGGTGTGATGGCCGAGAACAATGAAATAACGGATACGCATTTCTCGCCGCGCATTGCTGCGAACTACCGCTTGAATACAAATCATAGCATCCGTGCGTCGTATTCAATTAACCACCGTACGCCCGCCATTCTGGAAGAATATGGCGATTACGGAGCTCGCTTTTATTCTGATGACCAGATGATCGATCAGATATGGAAAAGTGCGGGTGACTTAGAGCCCGAGGAAAATACCTCATATGAGGTTGCCCTGGTCGGAAATTCAGTAAATCATCAGTTAGGCTATGACATTCGATTGTTTCGCGATCACTTTCGAAATTTGATCGCCGTGCCGATAGACGAAGCGTTCGTGGAACAGTACAGCGCACTATGTGGGCTATATGGCGATTTTTGTCGCGCCAGCGTTTTCGCTAATGACGGATCTGCCGATATGTCGGGGATAGAGGTGCAGGCAAAGTTGCAGGCAACAAGAAACACCATGTTGTCAGTAGGACTCTCACACGTTGTTACCGCAGGCGAGGCGCCAAAACGAATAAATCCCAATGAGTATGATTCGCTTGATGTTACCGTGCCGCTTGATACGATATCCATATTGCTCGACCACATGTTCCCCCAGAAATGGCAGGCAAGCATTGGTCATTACCAGGTAGCAAACATGAGCTTTATTGGTGGTGACGAGACAGGGGGAATCAAGACTACTGATATTCGACTGGCCAAACACATTGAACTAAATGGTGTCAGAGGCAAGCTCGCGTTCGTCGTGCAGGACATCAATGGCACCTATTTTGATTTTCGAGAAGATACCCCTAGAACCCGTACCGCATACATTAGTGCTGAATTGAACTTTTAGACAGGAAGAGCGAATCGGTACAGGAAAAGTCTCTGATGACAAGGAAGAAATACATAACATTGAGCCTGCTGCTGTGGCTGCTACTACCGATACAGGCGGTGGCGGCTACTTCAGTGTGGTTTCTCTACGATAAGGACAACAGCCATCATCAGAAATATGTTGATGAGAGCGAACGGCAGTTGCATGAGCTCTTACCTACTTTGACAGTGGGGCGGAAGGGTCTTACGGGTGAGAGTGAGCGTAAACCAGCATCTGATGGTGGTGGGCTGCTGATTACGGTTGGTACCGCGGCGGCCCAGAAGGGTATCAAATACAATATGGCGACCGTGAATACACTGATTACTCGTCGTACATTCGATTCACTGAGCAGTCTTTATCGTAGCCCTCAAACCGCCATATTTCTTGAGCAGCCTGTTGCGCGGCAGTTACAACTGATAAAGAGCGCCTTACCCTCGCGGCATAAGCTGACGGTGTTGTTAGGGGGTGAATCACAGGCTCTGAGTCGTGATCTGTCACAGCAGTCGCAGCGTTTAGGAATGGAGCTGCGCCTCATTAATATGGATGAGGAAAATGCGATTGATAACCTGTTTGGTACGAAGCTGCTGCCTGAAGACACCCTTCTATTATTACCCGACCCCCAGGTAGTGAACCGGCGCACCGTAAAACCTCTGGTGCTGGGTAGTTATCGCCAGGGGATCCCCCTGGTGGGTTACTCACAGGCACTGGTTAAGGCCGGGGCGCTGATGGCGGTTCACTCAAGCCTGTCGGTGCTGGAGGAGCAGCTGGTTGAAACGGCACAGCACTATTTTGCTCACAAAGTGTTACCTGCACCGCGCCATGCCGCGGGATTTGAGGTCTCCGTCAACTATCAGCTTGCACGAGCGCTTAAGATAGATCTTCCCTCTGAGGTGAGTTTGCAGAAGGCGCTGCAGGAGCAGGTGCAATGATGCATTTAACGATTCGCCGCAGGCTGCTGCTGCTGACTCTGTTGCCACCGCTGGTGCTGCTGATGGTGATCCTTGGCTATTTTATCTACCAGGACAGCAAGTTATTACGTGGTGCGCTGCAGGAGCGGGGAGATACCGTTTCGCGGTATCTTGCCTCGGCGGCGGAGTATGGCGTAATCACCGGCAACATGGAGCAGTTACAACATATTAGTGGCTCGGTGGTACAGGGGGATATTGTTGCGCTTAAGGTTTATGACTTTGACAATCGCGTGGTGTTTGTCCGGGGCGAAGTCACGGTATCACGCAGCGGTGGTAGCGAGCCGATGGCCGCAGGGCCGTGTGGTGGCAATGAGGAGCATCTGCTGTTTTGTGCCCCAATCATGCTGGCCTCTGTACCGGTGAGTGATTATGAAAGTGATGACCTGGAGCTGCAGGCAACAAACATCGGTCGTATCGAGTTAACGCTAACCACACAGTTTATTATGCAGAAGCGGGCGACGATGCTGCGCTGGTCACTGTTGCTGGTGCTGCTGGTGGTGGCGCTTGCCGTGCTGCTGAGTCGGCGCATGGAGCGTCAATTGGTGGAACCGTTGAGTAACCTTAGCCGTACTGTGGAGCAGGTACGCCATGGTGCCTTGGATGTGAAGGTGCATGAGAGTGCCAGTGGAGAACTGCTGGCACTGCAGCAGGGTGTTAATGCCATGGTCGATTCCCTGGCCAATTCCCGTGAACATTTGGTGCAGGAGATACAGGTTGCCACGGGGACGCTACGAAACACCCTGCAGAAGCTGGAACAGAAGAACAACGAACTGCAGGTAGAGCAGCAGCGGGCTGAGAGTGCCAGTCTGGCGAAAAGCCAGTTTCTCGCCACGATGAGCCACGAGATCCGCACTCCCCTGAGTGGCATGATCGGCATGTTGCAACTGTTGCGTGATGGTAGCGAGAGTCGCCGCCAACTCGATTATGTCGATAGCCTGGAGGGTGCGGCGCAGTCATTGCGCCAGCTGATCGATGACATTCTCGACTTTTCCCGCCTGGAGGTGGGCAAGCTGGCGATTCATAACAAGCCCTTTATTCCTCTTGAGGTGATCGAAGAGGTGATGGTGATGCTGGCCCCGTCGGCACATCATAAGGGACTGGAGTTTGTGCTTGATACCGACGGCATTTTGCCTGCCGAGGTCATTGGTGATCCGTTACGCTTTCGCCAGGTGCTGATCAACCTCACGGCAAATGCCATTAAGTTTACCGATGAGGGTGAGGTGGTGGTGGTGGTACGCACGGCCGCCCAACAGCCGGCGGAGAAGACTACTCTGCGTTTTGAGATTTGCGATAGCGGTATCGGCATCGCTAAAGAGAAACAGGCGCTGGTGTTTGAGAGCTTTACGCAGGTGGATGAAGGGGATGCTCGGAGTTATGGTGGGAGTGGCCTTGGCACCACCATAAGCCGCGAGCTGGTGGGAATGATGGGGGGGCAGATCGGCTTCGACAGCGAGCCGGGTGAGGGGAGCTGTTTCTGGTTTGAACTACCTTGGGCGCTAGCTGGTGAAGCCTCGCCGCAGTCGGTGATAAAGGTTCAGGGTACGGCGCTGGTGCTGGAGAGACACCCGGCAGCGCTGGTCGCCATTCAGAGGATGTTGCTGGCTGAAGGGCTAGAGAGCCGCGTGGTAAAGGGTGAGCGAGAGCTTGACGCCGCACTGGCAGCGGAGAGTTACGATTGGCTGTTTATCTGCGAGCACGGCAGTGAATCTGGCAACCACCTACTGTTGGAGAGGCTTGCCAGTGAACTGTCAGATGCCTGCCAACTGTGTCAGGTTGATTATGTGAATGGCCTACGTGCCGAGCATCTACGTATTCAGCACCTGCACAAACCCCTACTCCCCTCCTCGCTGAATAAATTATTGACGGGTTCGCCAGAGCCGCAGGAAACCGACTCGGTAGAGCCCGGGCCGCGCTCGCTTACCGTGTTACTGGCAGAGGATGAGGAGATTAATGCCAAGGTGATCTCACACTATCTGCAACAGGGCGGTCACCAGGTGGTGCGGGTTGTGGGTGGTGAGGAGGCACTGCAGCAGTTGCGGCACAACGGTTTTGATTGTGTGTTGATGGACCTGCGTATGCCGGGGCTCGATGGCCTGGAGGCGACACGCCGCTGGCGTGGCGAAGAGGGCGAGTGCCGGTTGCCGATTATTGCCCTTACGGCCAATGCCAGTGAGGAGGATAGGCAGCGCTGCACGGCAGCGGGGATGGATGACTACCTCACCAAGCCGGTGGATAGTAAGGTGCTGCTGGCCACTTTAGAGCGTTACTGCCCCGCGACTACTTAGTGTTATTGCGGGGGCGCCGCGGTGGGTGCGCGCTGCGCGCCCTTCCCTGATGGCCCGGTTTGGGGCGTCGGCTGTGTTCCGGCCTCTTCGGCGGCAGTGGTTCGACCAGTAGATCGTTGGCAATCGACCGCATCGGGATTTTATGACCAATGTACTCCTCAATCTCCGACAGCGAAAAGGCGTACTCCTCGCAGGCAAAACTGATGGCGCTACCGCTGGCCCCGGCGCGGGCGGTGCGGCCGATACGATGCACATAATCCTCGGCGTCCTGTGGCAGGTCGTAGTTAAAGACATGGCTGACTTCGGGAATGTGCAGGCCGCGGGCGGCCACATCGGTGGCAACCAGTACGGGTAACTCTCCGGCTGAGAATTTTTGCAGTAAATGCTGTCGTTTCTTTTGCGGTACATCACCAGAGAGTACGGCCGCCGGATAACCATTGCTCTCCAGGTAACCCCACACTTGGTCGGCAACACGCTTGGTATTAACGAAAATGATGCTGCGTTCCGGTTTATCCTGCCGCATCAGACCGAGCAGTAGCGGTACTTTTTCCTCCTTGGCGGGATAATAGACCGACTCCTCGACCATCGCGGCGGTAACCTGTTCCGGCACCACCTTTATCGTTTCTGGGTTGTTCATGTGCTCGTAAGCCAGCTCGGTGACCCGGTAAGAGAGGGTGGCGGAGAACAGCAGGCTGAGGCGCTGTTCGGGTTTCGGCATGCGTCGCATCAGATAGCGAATATCTTTAATGAAACCGAGGTCTAACATGCGATCCGCTTCATCCAGCACCATCACCTGCAGCGCACGCAGGTCAAAGACGTGTTGCTTGAAGTAATCAATGATACGACCGGGAGTACCGATGAGGATATCTACCCCCTCTTGCAGCGACTTGCGTTGTTGCTCGTAACCGGTACCGCCGTAGGCCAGTCCCAGTTTGAGACCGGTATGTTTACCGAGTACCACGGCATCCTTGTGGATTTGAATCGCCAGCTCCCGGGTTGGAGCCAGCACCAGGGCGCGTATTTGGGTCGGTCGGCGCGTATTATTGGCCGGGTGGTTCAGTAGCTGGTGGTAGAGGGCGATGAGAAAGGCGGCTGTTTTACCGGTGCCGGTCTGTGCCTGTCCGGCGACATCCTTGCCTTGCAGGGCAATGGGCAGGGTCTCTGCCTGAATTGGTGTGCAGTAGGAAAAACCTGTCTCCTCAATGCCTTGGAGTAGCTTTAGCGGCAGTTGAAAGTCCGTGAAACGGGTGTCCGTTAGATGTTGATCGCTCATGGGCTAAAGAGGATAGCAAATATTGAAGGGCTTTTGGGCTTGAAATGGAAGGCAGATTGGGCTCAAATGGCGGTAATGCTATTTAGGCGGTGTCATATTTGGCACTGATTAGACGAATCCAATGGAGAGAGTACATTGAGCGAGAAAATCGTATACGTAACCGACGATACCTTTGAACAAGAGGTGACACAGGCGGAAGGTACGGTGCTGGTAGATTACTGGGCAGACTGGTGCGGCCCCTGCAAGATGATCGCGCCGATCCTCGATGAGATCGCCGAAGAGTACGATGGCAAGCTGAAGGTCGCCAAGCTGAATATCGATGAAAACCCCAACACCCCGCCCAAGTTTGGTATTCGCGGTATCCCTACCCTGATGCTGTTCAAGGGTGGCGAGGTTGAGGCAACCAAGGTAGGCGCTGTCTCCAAATCGCAGCTTACCGCCTTTATCGACAGCAACCTTTGAAATAGGCAGTTAGCTGCCTCTGTGTCTGGCCCTGTCCATGGGCTGGACGTGGCAGGGGCTTACTGCTAGTATTACGAAAATTTTCCCTTAAGACCCAAGAAAAACACTTCGTTCGAAATCCAACCGATCACCGGAACCGCGCTGATCGTATAACACTAATCTCGAACACCACCCCTTTCAATCTATCCTGATATACGGCCGTAATCCATGAATCTGACGGAACTAAAAAGAAAACCTGCTTCTGAACTCATTGCCCTGGCTGAGTCCATGGGCATTGAAAACATCTCCCGTTCACGCAAGGAGGCGGTAATCTTCGCTATCCTCAAATCGCACGCCAAGAGTGGTGAGGATATTTATGGTGATGGGGTGTTGGAGATCCTGCAGGATGGCTTCGGTTTCCTGCGTTCGGCCGACAGCTCGTACCTCGCCGGGCCGGATGATATCTATGTCTCACCCAGTCAGATCCGCCGTTTCAACCTGCGTACCGGTGATACCGTGTCGGGTAAGATTCGCCCCCCCAAGGAGGGCGAGCGCTACTTCGCGCTGCTGAAGGTTGATGAGATCAACTACGAGCCGCCGGAGAATGCCAAGAACAAGGTCGTCTTCTCCAACCTCACCCCGCTACATGCCAATGAGCGTTTTGTGCTGGAGATGGGCAACGGCAGTACCGAGGATGTCACCGCCCGTGTCATCGACCTGGTCGCCCCCATCGGAAAGGGGCAGCGCGGCCTTATCGTCGCGCCGCCGAAGACCGGTAAGACCATGATGCTGCAAAACATCGCCCAGTCGATTGCGGCCAAGCACCCGGAGTGCTACCTCATCGTGCTGCTCATTGATGAGCGCCCGGAAGAGGTGACGGAGATGGCCCGCTCGGTACGCGGTGAGGTGGTCTCCTCGACCTTCGATGAGCCGGCCAGCCGCCACGTACAGGTGGCCGAGATGGTGATCGAGAAGGCCAAGCGTCTGGTGGAGCACAAGCGCGATGTAGTGATCCTGCTCGACTCCATTACCCGTCTGGCCCGTGCCTATAACACCGTGATCCCCTCCTCCGGCAAGGTGCTGACCGGTGGTGTCGACGCCAACGCCCTGCACCGGCCCAAGCGCTTCTTTGGTGCTGCGCGTAACATTGAGGAGGGAGGCTCGCTGACTATCCTCGCCACCGCTCTGGTTGAGACCGGTTCACGCATGGATGATGTGATTTACGAGGAGTTTAAGGGTACCGGTAACTCCGAGGTACATCTGGATCGTCGCATCTCCGAGAAGCGTATCTACCCGTCAATTAACATTAACCGTTCCGGCACCCGTCGTGAGGAGCTGTTGACCAAGCCGGATGAGCTGCAGATGATGTGGATCCTGCGCAAACTGGTACACGAAATGGATGAGCTGGCGGCGATGGAGTTCCTGCAGGATAAGATCAAGTCGACCAAGACGAACGATGAGTTCTTCGGCATGATGAAACGATGACCTTCAGGTTACTCTGACAAAGGGGGCACTGTGGTGCCCTTTTTTGCGCCTGCGGTTAAAGACCCGGTGGCGGAAGGGTTTATGGCGACATTCTGCCGGTGGTTTATAGTTCTTTAGTAGGGTTAGTTTGGTGGAGGTGCCTGTGTCCCGTTCCAGTCGACAGCCGATGGACTTTGAGCAGTGGAGTCAGTTGGCTTGTCAGGACCCGGCAGGGTTTGAAGCGATGCGGCGTGAAATGATCGAGACGATGATCGAGGCATCCGCAGAGCGCTGTCAGCAACGCCTGCGAGGGCTGCAGTGGCGCGTTGATCAAATACGCGAGCACTCCCCGAATCCGATGGCCGCCTGTATTGAGCTGAGTAATATGATGTGGCAGGCTTTTGCGGGTGAAGAGGGACTGACAGAGGCGCTGAATCGCCAATCACGACCAAAGCCGCGGGAGCGAAAAAAGGCCGAGGTGCTGCCTTTCCCCGGGTCCTAGGAATAATAGCTCTTGCTGTGTTTGCCGCTTTCTCGTATTATGCCGTGCTCGATTTAAGGCCTGTGCGGTGTGCGGTGAGAAAACCGGCATAGCGGCACGATAACCACGTACGATGAGGTTCAACCATGAAACCGGAAATTCACCCCGAATATAACGAAATCACTGCTACCTGTAGCTGTGGTAACACCTTCCAGACCAAGTCCACCGTGGGCAAGGATCTGAACCTCGATGTCTGTTCTGCATGCCATCCCTTCTTTACCGGTAAGCAGAGAACGCTTGATACCGCGGGTCGTGTTGACAAGTTCCGTCAGAAGTACGCGCGCAAGTAATTTCGCGGCTGTTTCTGCAGAAAAAAGGGCGTCCCAGTGGGACGCCCTTTTTTGTTGTGACCGTCTGGTTTGCAGGCAGTGGTCGAATTACTATTCAGTGAATGGTTGAGCAGGAAAGAAAAGTGATGACTCCTCGACAAAGCAAAAGAGTGCAGCCTGTGACTCTACACCGTGAAGGGGCACGACAATGAAGCCATTTTCCGATTCTGAATCAATCGACGATCTGGCACTCGACTATCATGCCAAGCCGCATCCCGGAAAGATCGCCACGGCCATAACTAAGCCCTGTGATAACCAAAGTGCCCTCTCTCTCGCCTACACGCCCGGGGTAGCGGCACCTGTACGCGCCATCGCCGCCGATGAGCAGATGGCCTACCGTTATACCGGCAAAGGTAATCTGGTGGGGGTGATCAGCGATGGCAGTGCCGTGCTTGGGCTCGGTCGGGTTGGGCCGTTGGCGAGCAAGCCGGTGATGGAGGGCAAGGCGGTGTTATTCAAACGCTTTGCCGATATTGATGTGTTTGATATTGAGGTGCAGGCCGACTCCATTGATGCCTTTGTCGAGACCGTGGCTAACATCGCCCCCACCTTCGGTGGTATCAACCTGGAAGATATCGCCGCCCCCGCCTGTTTTGAGATCGAGCAGCGTCTGCAACAGCGGCTCGATATCCCGGTGTTCCATGATGATCAGCACGGTACGGCGGTGATCGTCGCGGCGGGCCTGCTGAATGCGCTGGAACTACAGCAGAAGCGGCTGGATCAGGTGCGCATTGTCTGCCTGGGAGCCGGCTCTGCCGCCATCGCCTCGATGGAGTTGCTACTGGCGATGGGGGCGCGGCGTGAACAGCTGGTGATGGTGGATCGCCTGGGGGTGATCCACAGTGCAAGAGAAGGGCTTAACGCCTATAAGCAGCGCTTCGCCATTGATAGCGAGCTGAGAACTCTGGGCGATGCCGTGGCGGGTGCCGATGTGCTGGTGGGTGTTGCCGGTCCCGATAGCATCACCGCCGATATGGTAGCGGCGATGGCCCCACGGCCGATACTCTTTGCTCTCTCTAACCCCACCCCGGAGATCCTGCCACAGCAGGCCCATGCGGTACGGGATGATTTGATCATGGCCACCGGGCGTAGTGATTATCCCAATCAGGTGAATAATGTACTGGGATTTCCCTTCATCTTTCGCGGTGCGCTGGATGTGCGGGCGCAGACGATTAACTATGCAATGAAGGCCGCTGCTGTGCGTGAGCTGGCGCAACTGGCGCGAGATGATGTGCCCGAGCCAGTGTTACAGGCCTATGGGGTTGGCAAGATGGTGTTCGGGCCGGACTATATCCTGCCCAAACCGTTCGACCCCAGATTGCTGTTACGGGTCTCCTCGGTGGTGGCGCGGGCAGCGGTGGCAAGTGGTGTGGCGCGTTTGCCGTTACCAGAAAAATACTTCTAAGGGCTGTTGCGCTTCACTCCTCCTCTAGCATCTGACGCAGGACATTCTCGCTGGCACGCGACAGCGCCTTGCCGTCTACCGGACTTACGGGGTGTTGTCGCAGGCCGTCGATGGGGAAGACGGTCAGCTCCAGCGCACTCTCCCCGGCGAGAAACTGGAACAGTGGGTAGTGAGCCTCCCGGCCACCGCTGTAGAGTACTCGCTGCTCCCCCTGCTCAAAGGGGATTTTATGGTCCAGTAGAAATATCCTTACCGCCTCGCTGGTATCGGCGAACAGGTGCAGCGAGATCGGGCAGTAGCGGTCCGCCGTGCCGTGGAGTACCGGGCCGACCAGACGGGGTGAGAAGGGAGCGAACAGCCCCATCGCCTTGAGCGCTGTCTGGCGAAGTTCGAGCAGTTGCTGCTGTTGTGTGTCGTGTTGAAATAGCTGTTGATAGTCGCGCAGTGCCGCCTCAATCTCCTCATTCCCCGGCAGATTGCGACTATGTTGCAGGCCAAGTTGCATAGCGGCCTTGCGTTTGGCCGCAGCAAAGTCGCGCTGTCCACTCTCCGCCATCAGGCGGGCGGCGGCTTGTGCCAGCAGGATGCGCTGTTGCGCATCACCGTGATGCCCAGGCTGACGCCCCATGGCAGGTTAAAAGATATCGCCGGTGAGGGTGCCGTTCTCGGTGTTGCCCCCGACCTTCTCCGGAGGAAGATCGGTGGTAGCCGGTACATTTTCTACACGGAATAGCTCGAAAATGGCTTTGGGATTGTCGGCAGAGGTAAATTGCCCGGTCTCGGCATCTATACGAGCCGAGACAACACCCTCGGGCTGTTCGGGGATCTGCTCGACACTCTGCTTGAGTGCCTCACGCATATAGTCGATCCACATAGGGAGTGCGGCACGTGCGCCGGTCTCCTTGTGGCCCATCGAACGGGGTGTATCAAAACCAACCCAGGCCGTGGTGACGACATCCCGGTTGAAGCCGGAGAACCAGGCATCCTGCTGATCATTCGTGGTGCCGGTTTTGCCTGCCAGGTCGCCACGGCCCAGTTGCAGGGCAGAGCGCCCGGTACCGCGACGGATCACATCCTGCATCAGTGAGGTGATGAGGTAGACATTGCGAGGGTCGATCACACGTGTTGCGGCACGGAAGTGCGCAGGTTGTAGTGCAGTACCCTCCCTCTCTGGTGTCTCGCTGGAAACAATGGCCTCGGGTGACTCCGTCAGGTCACTCTCTTCCTCGGCAATGAGAGCCGGTTGCGGCTTTTCCGGGCACTCCTCAGGTTCGCAGGCATAGAGCGGATCAACCTGAAACAGCACATTACCTTGGCTATCCTCAATACGCTCAATGAAGTGGGGTTCGATGAGATAACCTCCATTGGCGAATACCGCATAGCCTCTTGCCAGGTCATAAGGGGTAAGCGTGGCACTGCCCAGGGCCAGTGAGAGGTCACGAGAGAGCTCCGCGGGATCGAAGCCAAATTTACTAATATATTTGATCGCTGTGCGGATGCCAGTGCTTTGTAAAAGGCGAATAGAGACCAGATTGCGTGAATTGACTAGCGCTTCACGCAGGCGGGTAGGACCATAGAACTTGCCGCTGTAGTTTTCGGGGCGCCACTCGCTCTCCAGTTCGCTATCCTCAAAAACAACTGGCGCATCATTAATCAGGCTCGCGGTGGTATAACCGTTCTCAAGGGCTGCAGAGTAGATGAAAGGCTTAAAGTTCGAACCGGGTTGGCGCTTGGCCTGGATCACGCGGTTGAACTTGCTCTCGAAATAGTCGAAGCCCCCGACAAGGGCCAGTAAAGCTCCATTGTGTGGATTCAGGGATACCAGGGCGCCGCTGACGTCGGGACGTTGGACCAGTTGCCAGTTCCCCTCCCTGTCGAGCTCAATGCGGGCGATATCTCCTACCTTGAGAACATCGGATGCCCTCTTCGGCTCCGGCCCCATGGCGTTGTCATTAATATAGCGACGTGCCCACTTCATACCTTCCCAGGTGAGCAACTGTAGGGTCCCGTCCTGCAAATAGACAACCGCGGACTGTTCGGCAAGTCCGATCACCAGTGCCGGCGATAGCCCTCCGACAGTACCAATCCCCTTGATTACTGCCGCCCACTCTTCTGGCCCTGCCTGATCCGTTAGTACGACATGTTTTTCTGGCCCACGATAACCATGGCGCTGCTCATAGGCGAGCAGATTGGTGTGCAAGGCCCGGTTGGCGGCCGCCTGTTGCGGCGCCTGGAGGGTGGTGTAGACATTAAACCCTGCGGTGTAGGCCTCCTTACCGTAGCGTGCGAGCATCTCATCACGCACCATTTCAGCCACATAGGGGGCAGAGAGCTCGGCCTGGCTGCCGTGGAGTGAGGCGTCATCAGGGGTGTTGAGAGCCAGCTGATACTCCTCATCGCCGATAAATCCTAGATCATGCATGCGGCCCAGAATGTGGTTGCGTCGGATCAGGGCGCGTTCGGGGTTGGTAACTGGGTTATAGGCTGATGGTGCCTTGGGCAGGCCGGCGATCATGGCAAGCTGCTCAGTGGTGAGATCGGCCAGATCCTTGCCGTAGTAGACCTGTGCCGCCGCCGCGACACCATAGGAGCGGTGGCCGAGGAAGATCTTATTGAGGTAGAGGGTGAGGATCTCCTCCTTGCTCAGAGTCTCCTCAATCTTCAAAGATAGGAGTATCTCCCTAATTTTCCTGCTGTAAGTTACTTCTCGTGTAATCAATGTGTTACGAGCAAGCTGCATCGTAATAGTACTACCGCCCGATCCTTTTTGACCCGTAGTTACAAGGTGGAAGACGGCACGAAGTATACCCTTATAATCAACGCCTGGATGTTCAAAGAAGCGGTCATCCTCGGCTGCGAGCACGGCTTGCACCATACGCTGCGGGAACTGTTCGTACTGCAGCGGGATGCGCTTCATTTCGGCAAATTCGGCCATTAACACCCCATCCGAGGTATAGACGCGTAGGGGTACCTGTAGCTGTACATCCTTCAGAACATCAACCGCAGGGAGCTTCGGATTGAGGTAGAGATAGGTACCGAGGATGACCAGCCCTCCGAGCGCGATTCCGGTCAAAGAGGTGATGATTCCGTATCTTATTAACTTTACAGGTATTTTCATTGTTGGAAGTGTGAGCTTTATCATGGCTGGAGTGTGTAGCCTGCCAGTATAAAGGTTTTACAGACAGCAGACTATTTAGAGATGTTCAAATATTAGTTGACATGTAAGTTGACAGTGGTATTTAATGTTATTAAATAGATAATGAACGTAACCTAGGAAATATAAAGGAAAAAATGGCTTCGTTATCAGCGCTCTTGGGACGGAAAAAGCCCATCATACTCGGCCTTGATATCAGTACCACAGCGGTAAAACTGCTGGAGCTGAGCAGGGCCGGTGATCGTTATCGCGTAGAAAGCTATGCCGTAGAGCCTCTGCCGCCTAACTCGGTCATCGAAAAGAACATTTCGGATGTCGATGCGGTGGGTGAGGCGATTAAGCGGGCGGTAAAGCGATCGCGCACCAAGGCGCGCCACGCGGCAGCAGCGGTAGCCGGATCGGCGGTAATCACCAAGGTGATATCCATGCCAGCTAACATCTCAGAGGATGAGATGGAGGCCTCTATCTTGAATGAAGCGGATCAATATATCCCCTACCCACTTGAGGAAGTTAACCTCGATTTTGAAATCATTGGACCTTCGGCCGACGATCCCGAACAATATGATGTCATGCTTGCTGCTTCACGCAGTGAAAATGTTGAAGTGCGTGTCGATGCTATTGAAATCGCAGGTCTTAAGGCGCAGGTCATCGATGTCGAAGCGTACGCCATGGAGAATGCGTTCACCATGCTTAAGGAGCAGATGCCTGATCATGGACTGGACAAAACCATTGCAGTGATCGATGTCGGCGCTACTATGACAACTCTCAATGTTTTGCACGATCTGAAAACTATCTATACCCGTGAACAGGTATTTGGTGGGAAGCAGCTAACCGAAGAGATCCAGCGTCGCTATGGTCTCTCCTACGAAGAGGCGGGGATGGCAAAGCGCCAGGGCGGACTGCCCGACAACTATGTACCTGAAGTATTGGAACCCTTTAAAGAGGCGATGGCGCAACAGGTTAGTCGCTCGTTACAGTTCTTTTTCTCATCCAGTCAGTACAACACGGTAGACCATATCGTCCTTGCCGGAGGCAGCTCATCAATTCCTGGCGTGGATGAGATGATCGAGCAAAGTATCGGTGTGCCAACAACCGTAGCAAATCCCTTCTCCAATATGGTCATATCCTCAAACGTCAAGGCACAGGTGTTGAGCAACGATGCCCCCGCCCTGATGATTGCATGTGGCCTGGCGCTGAGGAGTTTTGACTAATGGCACGCATTAATTTACTTCCTTGGCGCGAGGCGCAAAGAAAACAAAAGAAACAGGAGTTTTTTACCCTCCTTGGTATGGCGGCCATATTTATGTTGGCGGTTGTTGGTGGCGTGCATGTGTATATGGCTAGTTTGATTGATAATCAGACAGCAAGGAATGGCATTCTAAAGCAAGAGATCAAGCTAGTTGAAAAGAAAATAGAAGAGATAAAGGCTCTTGAAAAGCAGAAGGAGCAATTAATTGCTCGAATGCGAGTGATCGAGGAGTTACAAAGTAATCGGCCAGCTGTTGTTCACTTGTTTGATGAGCTTGCGAGGATAGTGCCTGAAGGTTTGTATATAGAATCACTGGAGCAAAAGGGAAGCAAGATAACACTTAAGGGTAATGCACAGTCTAATGCACGGGTATCAGCTTTTATGCGTGCATTAGAAGAGTCGGATTGGTTTAAAAATCCTTCACTTGATGTGATTAACACAAAGTCTTCTGGGGTAAGAAAGGAGCGGACATTTACTCTTCTTGTGCAGCAAGATGCCCCAAAAGGAGAGAGTGAGTGAATATAGAGTTTGATAAAATCGGGGAACAGTTTTCAAATTTAGACCCTGAAAATATAGGTAACTGGCCAGTATTAGTCAGGACATTAATTATATTGACCGTATGTGGTGTAGTATTGGGTGCGGGATACTACTTCGATACTCAGGATCAGCAACAAGAGTTGACTCAAGTTTCTGCCGAAGAAAGTGGGCTTTGGAGCACATTTGAAATAAAGCAAAAAAAAGCGGTTAATTTAGATGCATACAAAAAACAGATGAAAGAGATGGAAGAGTCATTTGGGACGATGCTAAGGCAACTTCCCAGTAAAAATGAAGTGGCAGATTTGCTTGTTGATATTACACAAACAGGTTTGGCGAGTGGTCTGGGTTTTGAGCTTTTTAAACCTGAAAGTGAAAAACCTAAAGACTTTTATGCTGAGTTACCCATTAACGTGAGTGTGGATGGTGGATTTCATAATTTGGGTGAATTTGCTGGTGGAGTTGCTGCTTTACCTAGAATCGTGACTATACATGATATCAAGATAAAAGTAGCAGATAAGAAAACACGAAGATTGAAGATGGACGCGATTGCAAAAACATATCGCTATTTAGATGACGAAGAAATAGCGTCAGCTGCTGCAAATAAGAAGAAAAAAAGGAAAAGAAGATAGCTCATAGGAAGGCAGTAAGATTACGAAGAGATAAGGTGTACATGATGACAGGTACAGCAATAAATACGAAAAATTATGGAAGTATAATGAGGCTATGGCGTAACGCTATTATAGTGATGATGTTAGCACTATTGACCGCTTGCAGTACAAGTGATAATTCAGATCTACACGAGAGACTGGCTTCTATAAAGGCAAGGCCAGCGGGTAAAATACCACCATTACCCGTTTTTGTGCCATACCAAACATTCATGTACGCAGCACAAACCAAACAGGATCCGTTTAAAGGTTTTGGAGCAGAGATGGAAGAAGGCACCATCCAAGATGTTGTTGCGGACACTCCGTTGGCGGGCAGGAATCTAGAGACATTAGAGCAGTATCCGCTTGATACACTTAGATACGTGGGGCAGCTAATAAAAGATGGGAGCGAGTGGGCAATAATAACCTCTCCCGACATGATCGTTCACCGAGTGAAAGTAGGTAATCACTTAGGAACAAATTATGGTGAGATCGTACAAATATTAGAAAATAAGATTTTGATAGAAGAAATCATACCAGATGAAATAGGTGGTTGGATAAAGAGAGAGGCCGCTTTGAGCCTTATGGAGTAAAGCTCCATGGAGATATTAATATGAACGAATTTACTGGAAACCCTGGTGCCGAAAAAATGGAAACACGTAATATTTCAAGAGTTGTATTTGCATCACTCTGCATGTTGATTGCAGCCACAACAGCGCGTGCCAGCGATTCGTACGTGATGGAAGGGATTGATCAAGTCGTATTGCCAGGTGGTTCAACACAAATTCAGCTAACATTTGATAGGCCGGTTGAATTCGAGCCAAAAGGTTTTTCAATAACAAAACCGGCCAGGGTATCAATTGATTTTCCAGATACTGTAATTAAGCACAGTAAGAAGTCGACGCAACTTGATGCGGGTATCGTTAGTACAATACGTGCAGTGCAGGCAAAGGATAGGGCGAGACTTGTTGTTGGGCTTCGGGCAATAGTGCCATATGAAATAAGAACCGAATCTAACACGGTATATATTAATTTTAGTAAGCAATTATCAGTTGTTAGTGAAGTGCAAAAAGTGCAGCTGAAACCTGAGGCTGATAAGCAAATTAGTGAACTAGATTTTCGCCGTGGAAAAACTGGTGAGGGAAAAATTAAACTGCATCTGTCTAGCGCCTCGACGATTGTTAATATGGAAGAGAAAGGAACGAAGCTAGTACTCGATATCGTTAATGCCGTTTTACCCGAGAAGTTGGTTAGGCGCTTAGATGTGACAGACTTTGCGACACCTATTAGTACTATCGATGCATATAATACAGGTGTTGGATCAAAAATCGTTATTGATACATATGGCGATTTTGAGCACATGGCCTATCAGGCGGGAAATGAATTTGTAATTGATGTAAAACCAATCAGTAGTGAAGATTTGGCTGAGCGAAAGAAAGATAAGTATGGATATTCTGGCGAGCCATTATCATTAAATTTCCAAAATATTGAGGTTAGGGCCGTCTTGCAGTTGATGGCCGATTTTACAGGTTTAAATGTTGTTGCTAGTGATTCTGTTCAAGGCAATATTACATTGCGACTAAAGAATGTGCCGTGGGATCAGGCGCTTGATATTATTTTGAAAACTCGTGGTTTGGGCATGCGCCAAACGGGTAATGTTGTATTAATTGCCCCTAATGCTGAATTGACTGATAGAGAAAAGAAGGAGCTGGAAGCTGAAAAGCAAAAGTTAGACTTGGCTCCGCTGAGAACCAGTTATTTTCAGATTAATTATGCGAAGGCAAAAGATATAGCAGTAATGCTGAAAGCTGAAAAAGGTAGCATACTTACTGAGCGAGGTAGTGTAACTATTGATGAAAGAACCAATACTTTAATGGTGTTAGAAACCAGTGAAAAGCATGAAGAAGTCGCATCACTAATTGAGAAGCTGGATGTCCCGATAAAACAGGTAATGATTGAGTCACGTATTGTTGTTGCAAGTGATGATTTTGGTCGTGATATTGGGATACGCTCAGGTGTCACCGGAGCACGTAATAATGGCGCAAATGGAATAATTGCAGCAACAGGCACTGCGGCCGGCGCTGATACGATGGTCAACAGTGCTATAAACAATAACCTTGCTGGAACAGGGCCATATCCAATTGCCGTTCCATCTCAAACTGACAGGTACAATGTTAATCTGCCTTCTGGAGGGGCATCACTAGCACTGGCAATTCTTGGTAGTGATTATCTTGTTGATCTTGAGCTGTCGGCACTCCAAACAGAAGGCCGTGGTGAAGTGCTGTCTAATCCAAGGGTAATTACATCCAACCAGAAAGCGGCAAGAATAGAGCAAGGTGTTGAGATCCCCTACCAGGAGGCATCCTCAAGTGGTGCCACTAGCACCTCATTCAAGAAAGCAGTACTTAGTCTAGAGGTAACACCGCAAATTACTCCTGATGACCGAGTGGTCATGGACCTTACTGTAAATAAGGATAGCGTGGGTGGTATTTATGCAGGCGTCCCGTCAATTAATACACGGTCTATAACCACGCAAGTCCTGGTCAATAACGGTGATACGGTTGTTTTGGGTGGCGTATACGAGCAAAGCGCCTCAGAAGGTGAGACAAAAGTCCCATTTCTTGGAGATATTCCTATCTTGGGAGCATTATTTAGAACAAAATCAAGGAAAGAGAGCAAGCAAGAGCTGCTGATATTTGTTACACCGAAGATCCTGTCCGATAAGATTGATACTGGCCTGTAAGGAATAGGTGAAGATGATGAAAACTATTTCAAGAGGAATGAGTAAAGTGAACGTGTTTAGAAAATGGATGACGCTAATCCTCTCGCTAGTAACTTTGGGCCTTGCAGGTTGTGGAGATGGCGATAAATTTTATGGTGATACAGCGGGAGCGGTGGTCGATCCTACTGGTAACTATACAATTGCTGTTTCGGCACAAACACCGAGTATCATTGTAGGGAGTACTACGCAAATTGTTGCGCAACTGGTTGACGAAAACCAGATTGAGGTTTCCGGTGCAGTTGTGACTTTCGTTGTCGATAATGGTGCGTTTACTGGTAATCTGAAGAGCACTACAGCGACTACTGATGCGAGTGGTAGAGCAATAGTCACGTTGACCGCACCAATCAAAGTGGGAAGTGGGACTGTAAGTGCTCAGTATAGTGATCAATCAGCGACGATAAGTACAACTTATCTTGTGGGTCCCGCAGCAAATATAATTGTAGACGCTGCTCCAAGTTCTGTCGGTATTAGCAGTCAGAGCACGATAACAGCTCTCGTGGTCGATCAGTATTTTAACCCGTTGCCAGATGAACCGATGCAATTTACGGTAACAGCAACAGGTAGTGGCTCTCCAACAATGGAATTGGGTGGTGTTGCAACAACTAATAGTAGTGGCATCGCGACAGCTACGTACACTTCGGGGACAACAGCACCAGCATTGGACACAGTTACTGTTGCACAATACCTGAATCCCACTGTTTCGGGCTCGAAGGATATTACCGTTTTGCAGTCGGCGACAGTTATTTCTAACCTGACATTGCGTTTGAGTTCTGCGTCGACAGCTATTACAGTCGGTGACTCTACAGTGACAGCGGATGCCACGGTATTGGATATCGATGGACAGGGGATCGCTGGTATTCTTGTATCGTTTCAGATTGTCGGTACCGGTGATTTTGGCGGTGTAAAGTCTATAACTGTGCCAACCGATACAAACGGTATTGCTTCAACCACATTGAGTGCTCCGATTCTTGTTGGTTCGGCATCAATTACAGCCGCAACGGCAGGACTTACATCTAATGTAAGTGTCACCTATATCCCTGATGTACCAGCCGCAGTGACTCTCAGTGCAACACCTGCTACGGTGGGTGTATCGACAGATAGTACATTACTGGCTAGCCTCTTTGACCAGTACGGCAATGTAACACCAAACGAACCCGTAACGTTCAGTTTTGTTTCGAACGTAAGTGGTGCGGTACTCTCGAATCCAACCGGTAATGCTCAGACCAATGTAAATGGTGTTGCGACAATGACGTATACATCTGGCGTAGTGTTGGGAACTGACAGTGTAAAAGCGGAAGCTGTAAATGGCACTAGTGTGCCAAAACCAAATGCCACTACGAATATAGCCGTTAGTGCATCAGCAACTTCAATTTCTTCACTTGATCTCGCGTTGAGCTCACCCTCCACTTCGATTACTGTTGGAACTAACATTGTGACTGTTGATGCGACAGTAACTGATCAAGTTGGCGGTCCTGTTGATGGGGTTGTTGTCGCATTCGAGATAGTTGGTGGCGGTGATTTCTCTGGGTCTAAATTGGCTACAGCAGTGACGCTGGGTGGTGTGGCATCGGTGACATTAAATGCACCAGATCTCGTTGGCGCTGCAACAATTTCTGCTGCGACAGCAGGTCTGAGTTCGAATCTAAATGTAAACTATATTCCTGATGTGCCGGCTTTTGTCACAATAAGTGCTACACCAGCGATTGTCGGTGTTTCTACAGCAAGTACATTATCGGCTGCGGCATATGATCAATATGGAAATGTCACACCAAATGAGCCCGTAACTTTCACTATTACAACTAACAATAGTGGCGGGGCATTAAGTAATCCCACTGGTAACGCGCAGACTAATGCTAGCGGTATTGCGACCATGGTATACACTTCAGGAACAACCGTAGGTGTAAGTGATACCATACAAGCGGATGCAGCAAATGGTACTGCAGTACCTGTATCAACAAGTATTCAGGTCAGTACTGCAGCAACTATAATATCTAACTTAAATCTGGCACTTGATATTCCCTCAACAGCAATAAGTGTAGGGGATAATACTGTTTCTATTGTTGCGACGGTACTTGATAGTCTGGGGGGGGCCGTGGCTGGCGTTCCAGTTGCCTTTGAGATTCTCGGAGATGGGGACTTCAGTGGTGTTAAATTGGTGACTCAAAGTACTGATGCGGCTGGTGTAGCATCCGTTCTGATTAATGCTCCGCTTAGTGTCGGTTCTGCTACTCTACGTGCAACCGCGGCAGGTCTTAGCAGTAGTCTGTTGGTAACATACGTTCCGGGTGTTCCAAACTCAGTGGTACTGAGTAGCAATGTATCGGTGACTGATGTTGTTGCTGATGTGATTTTGACAGCCACAGTCTATGATGCCCAGGGTAATGTGACACCCAATGAGCCGGTTGTGTTCAGTGTGTCAGCGAATAATAGTGGCTCAACACTCTCCAATCCGACTGGTAACGCTCAGACCGACGCTGCTGGTAAGGCGACAATGACTTATACGTCTGGAATCATTGCCGCTGTCACCGATACAGTAGCTGTTGCAGTAACGAATGGAACGTCACCGACGGACACATTAGACGTTGCTGTAGTCTCAGGTACTGCGACTGTCCCAACTTCGATCACTATCGGTACCGATGCGACCACAATTAATTCAGATGGATCGACTGTTGCGACTATAACGGCAACGGTACTTGATAGTGTTAATGTCGTGGTACCGGGTGTTACAGTGAGCTTTTCTGCCGACGGCGGAGTACTTTCGGCGGGGTCTGTGGTAACAGATGCCAGCGGTGTTGCGCAGGTAACATTGAGTGCTGGTACGGATCCAACTAATCAGACGATTAATGTCACAGCAGTAACTGTAGGTGTGACCAGCGTAAGCGTGCCTGTTGAGGTGGTTGGGTCAACACTCTCAATGTCAGCTACACGTAGCAATCTGGTTATTGGCGGTACAGATACTGCAACACTAACTATTACGGCTGCGGATGCGGGGATGCTTGGCGTATTCGGTGAAACAATAATACTTTCCGTTGATGGTGCAAGCACAGGAACAGCAAATTTGGCAGCAACCTCAGGCACTACAGACACGCTTGGCCAACTAAGTGTGGGTATTACAGGTATTAGCACTGGACTGGTACGTATTATTGCAAGTGGCTTAGGTACATCGGCGACCTTTGATTTTACCGTAGAGAATGTGTCAGGTAGTTTGCTTATCACTTCACCGGCGAGTGGTGACACGGCTGCCGTCAATACCGCAACAACATTCAGTATAGATGTGCCGTCCGGTACTACGGATGTGACCTTGGTCAGCTCTCTGGGTTTATGGAGTAGCAGCGGTACAAATGTAGCGACATGGTCTGGCTTGGCGGCACCGGTTACGATTACGGATGATTTGACCGCGGCAATGATAGGTGTCGCAACTGTGAATGTTTCTGACACATTTAACACAGCGATTACCGATAATCTCCAGCTTGTTATAGTGGATAGGACAGTTGACGCGGACAGTACGGTATCACTACAGGCCACACCGACCACGGTCGCGCAAACCATTGGAACTACGCAAAATAGTTCTAGCCTTGAAGCAACTGTTCTAAACAGTGTTACTTCCACACCTATTGCCGGGGCTCGCGTGACCTTTAGTATCAGTAATGCACCGGGTAGTGGCGAATATATCGACCCACCAGTTGCCTATACTGACTCCTTTGGAGTAGCGCGTGCGGCCTTCTATTCAGGGAGCCAAAGCAGTGACGTTGCCGGATTGACTGTTACCGCAGAGTTGGATCAAGCCCTGACGGGTGCACTGCAGAGTGATTCTGTGAATATCATAGTAGGTGGTACAGCTGGTGCTATTGCAATCGGTACCAGTACTACTATTAGCAGCATAAACAGTAATACAGCCTACAAGTTGCCTATATCGTTTCAGGTTACCGATTCCAGTGGAAGTCCAGTGCCGAATACGGCAATTAGTCTCAGCCTGTGGCCAGAAAAGTATGTCTTGGGTTATTGGGATTGTGAGACGTTGGTTAGTGACACGATTCTCGTGAATGAAGATAGCGATAAAAACCTTGTTCTTGATGCCGGTGAGGATCGTAGCGAGGATGGGACACTAACTCCACCAATCTCAGCTGCGGGTTCACTGCCAGCGAGTGTTTCGACAGATGACAGCGGGATAGCAACAGTCGATCTTATCTACCTGAAAGATTATGCGGGATTTATCTATAATGCACTCACCGCCACTGCGTTAGTGTCTGGTACTGAAACACAGGCAACTCTTCGTTTCCAACTTTATCCATTGAAGAGTGATGTTACGGGATGCCTCTTAGGGGAGTCGCCGCTAAATTCACACTGGCCAGTATTGGCTGTCACACCTGAGTTGAACGATTTGCCAGTGACAACACCAGGCACAGATTTATGGGTAACGCTGGCGGATTCAACTGGTCTTGGAATTGTTGGAGTTGATGTTACAGCGACCTTCCTTTCAACTGGAACTGGTGGGGCTACACTACCGACGATCGGAGGAGTTCCTGACGCAGCTCCAGCAACGCTGGCTACGGGAGCTGATGGTCAAGTGACTTTCGCCTATGTAAAGGGTGACGTACCCGGTGAAGATATCATTAAGTTTACGTACACCACACCGACTGGTGTCGTGATAGCTCGATACGTGACAATGAGTGCATTATAGGTGGGAGCAAGTAATATCGCTCTTGTCGGCCCTATGGGTTCCGGCAAGAGCACCATCGGCAGGCAGATCTCCAACGCACTAAAAAAAGATTTCAAGGACAGCGATCACGAGATCGTGGCGCGTACCGGTGCGAGCATTCCGCTAATCTTTGAGATTGAGGGTGAGGAGGGATTTCGCAAGCGCGAGGCGGCGATGATCGATGAGCTGACCCAGCTTGATGACATTGTGCTGGCCACCGGTGGTGGTGCGGTGTTGCTGGAAGAGAATCGTAACAACCTGAAGCAGCGAGGCGTGGTGATCTATCTCTATGCCTCGGTGGATCAGCTGTTTGAGCGTACCTCGCGTGACCGTAATCGCCCGCTGTTACAGACGGATGACCCGCGCCAGAAGTTACAGGAGCTGATGGAGGAGCGTGACCCGCTCTACCATGAGGTGGCCGATATGGTGGTGCATACCGACGATCGCTCGATCCGTAGCGTGGTCAAGGAGATCCTGGTGCGTCTCAAGCAGGAACCAAAATACAGTGGGCAATGACCTGCGCGCTCAATTTCCGCTATAGTACAGCGCTAAGTAACTATTAGCGGACAGCCACAGCACTACTCATGCAAACACTTCATGTTGACCTCGGGGAGCGCAGCTACCCCATTTATATCGGTAATGATCTACTCGGCAAGGCCGAGCTGATCCAACCCCATATTCGCGGCAAGCAGGTAATGGTAGTGAGCAACGAGACCGTTGCGCCGCTCTATCTGGATAAAGTACTGGCCTCATTGGATGGTTTGCGTGTCGAGACGGTGATCCTGCCCGATGGCGAGCAGTATAAAAATCTTGAGGTGTTAACTACTATCTTCGATGCCCTGCTGACACACCACTTTGATCGTAAATGCACCCTTATCGCTCTGGGCGGTGGTGTGGTGGGTGATATGACCGGGTTTGCGGCCGCCTCCTACCAGCGCGGTGTCGATTTCATTCAGATCCCGACCACCCTGCTGGCTCAGGTGGACTCCTCGGTGGGGGGGAAGACCGGTGTCAATCACCCACTGGGCAAGAACATGATCGGAGCCTTCCACCAGCCGCGTTGTGTGATCGCCGATACGGATAGCCTTAATACCCTTGATGATCGCCAGCTTAGCGCCGGGATTGCCGAGGTGATTAAATATGGCCTGATTGACGACCCTGCGTTCTTTACCTGGTTGGAGCAGAACATGGCGGCAATGATGTCGCGCGAAGCGGAAGCCCTCTCTTATGCCATCGCGCGCTCCTGTGAGGATAAGGCACGAGTGGTTGCTGCTGATGAAAAAGAGGCGGGTAGCCGCGCCCTGCTCAACCTCGGCCACACTTTTGGCCACGCGATTGAAACGGGAATGGGTTACGGTGAATGGTTGCATGGCGAGGCGGTCGCTGCAGGTATGGTACTGGCCGCTGAACTCTCCGAGCACCTGGGGTGGATCGAGCCCTCTGTGGTTGAGCGTAGTCGCAACCTCATCGCTGCCGCCGGCCTGCCGGTTAAAGCTCCATCAGAGCTTAGCAGTGACCGTTTTCTTGAACTGATGGCGGTGGACAAGAAGGTACAGGATGGCATCCTGCGGCTGGTATTAATGAAGGGGCTGGGCCATTCGGTGATCAGCGATGCGGCCAGTAGCGAACAGATACGTGCAGTACTGGACAGCCACCTGAAGGAAGCCTGAGATGAATAAGACTCTTGCCCCCTATGCCGCCACCGATGAGAAATCCCGTGGCCGCCGGTATCAGGAGTCGGCCCCTCACTACCGAAGCCAGTTTCAGCGTGACCGCGACCGTATCGTCCATTCGGGGGCCTTCCGCAGGCTGGAGTACAAGACCCAGGTCTTCGTTAACCACGAAGGCGACATGTTCCGCACCCGCCTTACCCACTCTATCGAGGTGGCACAGATAGGCCGCGCCGCCGCCCGTGCCCTCTCACTGCATGAGGATCTTACCGAGGCTATCTCGCTGGCCCATGATCTGGGACATACCCCCTTCGGCCATGCCGGTCAGGATGCCCTGAATCGCTGCATGCGGGAGCACGGAGGCTTTGAACACAATCTGCAGTCCCTGCGTGTGGTGGAACACCTGGAGGAGCGATATGCCGAGTTCGACGGCCTCAATCTTACCTTTGAAACCCGTGAGGGGATCCTCAAGCACTGCTCCAGGAGTAATGCCGAGCAGCTCGGTGAGGTAGGTGAGCGTTTCCTGCATGGCTGGCAGCCATCGCTTGAGGCGCAGGTTGCAAATATTGCCGACGCCATTGCCTATAATAATCACGATGTGGATGATGGCCTGCGAGCCGGGCTGATTACGGTGGATCAGCTGCGCGAGGTAGAGCTCTTCGCTACCGCCTATGAGGAGGTGATGCACCAGCATCCGGGACTTGGCGGACGTCGGCTGATTCATGAGATTATCCGCCGTATGATCAACCGTCAGGTGGTCGATCTGTTGCAAAATAGTGAGCGCCTGCTTCAGAAGAGAGCTCCGCAGAATGTAGAGGAGGTACGTACCCATAGCGCCCCTCTTATCGCATTTAGCGAGCCGATGGCCACGGCACACCATGCCCTGAAGCAGTTTTTGCGGGAAAAGCTCTACCGTCACTACCGGGTACACCGCATGAGCATGAAGGCGCAACGTATGGTCTATGAACTCTACGAGGCCTTCTTTGATGATCTGCAGCTGTTACCCCACGAGCATCAGAAGCGAGCGGCGAGTCAGGAGCATGATTTGGGGACAAGCGGGCGTGCCCGCGCGGTGGCCGACTACATCGCAGGGATGACCGACCGCTTCGCCATTGTGGAACACCAGAAACTCTTTAATCCATCAGAACTTACCTGATCCTGAAGGCTTGTCGAGACTCAACACATTGTTGTAGTCACTCGATGAAATCAGACTCTTATGTGTACGGTGCCAGTGGCACGACAATGACAATAAGGGCCGCTGTGAGGCAGGACTGGAACGGTGATAGGCAAATGCGAATCTATTTACAGACTCCGTATAGCAACGAGCGGCCTCCCCGCTTCTACCACCTGTTTTTGCAGGAAGATCTACTTGGCGGCTGGTCGCTGGTGAAAGAGTGGGGTTTTCAGGGGGCATCTGGACGGGTGCAACGTGAGTACTTCGACTCTCGCGAAGAGGCGCTTGAGGCCCTGCTTAGCGCGCGTGACCTGCAGATTCATCGTGGCTATCGGGTGATGTTCTTTCAGGGCGAGGACGCACCCCAATGAGACAGGCTTTTTGCCGAGTCGACGACATTACAGACTCCCCACTCTACCGCTCTCATTGCAAACGGCATACGTCTCTGACCCACCGCAGGGAGGGAACCGGTGGTTTCCACGCGAACACCACGCACAGCCAATACCTCTATATGTTTCAGCACCTCGATTCGCTACGGGGCCAGCAGCTTTTCTTGTATCGGATCGACGGCACTCACGCTCTATCGGATCATGAGCAAGGGCTAAGCTACTCCCGATGGACTCAACTCGCCGCACTACAACGGATGGTGCTAAAGCCCATGTGTGTGACATTTCGTAGCGGTTATATGTGGCATCCACAGAAGCCGGTAGGTGGTAGCCGTGGCCTTCTATATGCGACACCTGAACTCAGATTGCTCCACTGTCAGCGGCAGGAGATAGCGGGGCAACTGCATCAGACAGCGCATAATTTACAGATGGAGCGATGTCATTGATGGGGCGTGACAAGGAGAAGGGTTTACGCTTTAAGCTCGCAGGCAATGGGATCTGGATGGGGCTAGCGATGACCATGCTCATAGGCACCGTGCTGGGGATGCATGATCAGATTAACTCCCTGCTGGTTGGTGCACCTCAGAGCGATACGACCCTAGTGGCAGAGCAGTTAGAAGTGGCAGTGACGCAAGTCAATACAGGTGCGCCACGGCCGGCTTCTGCTGCGCCGTTGGCTAGCCTGCCGCCCCTGGAGGGTAAAGCAGCGGAGTTGCCACCGGTAGAGGAGGAAGCTGTTGCGCCAGCCCCACTCAGTCTTAGTGGCATATCACCTGATCCGGTGATCGGCAGCGATCAGCCACAAGTCATTACGATCCTTGGAGATGGCATGGAGGCGCGTAGTGAGGTGGCTGTGAGCTGGAGTGATCAGGTCAAGGCGCTCGATGATTCACAGATAGTGGTGCGAGACTCTGGTCATATGGAGATCACCCTTACTACCGGGCTAGAACCGGCAATCTGGCTTGTGCAGGTGAGAACGCCAACAAGACAGCATTCGAATATCTTGCGCTTTCAGGTCGTTGCTCCCAAGCCTCCCACAATAAGTGAAGAGACGAGGTTGGCGGTACAGCCTGTGCGAGAGAAGGCCGCAGCTGAAAAGGCAACGTTAACAACCACGGCAATAAACAGTGAGCCAGGCAAGACCGGGCAGCAGGAAACGGTGGTGGAAAAGACGACCTCCAGAGCCGTGGAGGTAGTGAAGGGTGGAAATATACTGGGCAGTAGCTGGGTCGCTGGGCAGCCCGCTGGGAATTACACACTGCAATTACAGGCTAGCAGTGAGCGCCTGGCTCTGGATGAGTTTGTGACCAATCACCCTGCATTGAAGGGACCATTGGCTAGTTTCGAGCAGATGCACGGGAACAAGCGGCTGCATGTATTGATTCAGGGAAGTTACCCGGACAGGGTGCAGGCTGATTTGGCGGCAAAGGGGCTTCCTGATCAATTGTCATTCTGGATTCGCGATTTTGACAGTATCAAGAAAGTAACTTCAGTACCGCTAAGACCTGCTGCGGTAGCGAAAACATCATCAAGCCGTGCGACTAAGGATACTGCCTGGGTGTGGAGCCAGAACCCTGCTCACTACACCATTCAGCTGGCAGGGGCGGGAGACGAGGCCGCCATTGAGGTGGTAATGCAGGGCAGCTCCCTGTCTGGTGAGCAGGCCGTGGTGCAGACCCTGCGCAACGGTAAGCCGTGGTACGCCCTTATCTTCGGACGATTTGCCAATAAAGCGGCGGCACAGGGCGCGGCGGCACGTCTGCCAGCAGCGGTGAAGAAGGCGGGGCCGTGGATCCGTCCATTCTCGGCACTACAGGATGAGATCGGTCAGGCGGCTGCACGCTAATATGTCCTCCACTTTTCCTCTCAAGTTCTCTTCAATTCCCCTCTAAATCGATAGTCTTACGTGCAACAATTGAACAGATCGGCACTCAGCAGTATACTGCTTGGCCGATTTGCCTGTGACAATTCCAGGCAGCTGCCCGAATATTTGACGATTTTGTCAACGTTATCAATTGGTTAGCATGCTGTGAGCGACTCGAAACAAGAATACAACGGTTTATATCATCCCTCCTTTGAGAAGGATAACTGCGGCTTTGGCCTGATGGCCCATATGGATGGTGTGCCCAGCCACTGGTTGGTGCAGACTGCCATTGAGGCCCTGGGTCGCATGACCCACCGTGGCGCGATTGCCGCCGACGGCAAGAGCGGCGACGGCTGCGGTCTGCTGATCAAGAAGCCAGACAGCTTCCTCAAGGCGGTGGCCGGTGAGTGCGGTATCGCGCTCAGCGACGGCTTTGGCGTTGGTGTGGTCTTCCTCTCGCACGATGAGGCGCAGGCCGAGGCAGGCCGTCAGGCGCTGGCCGAGGGGTTGAAGACCGAGGGTTTGACCATTGCCGGCTGGCGCGTGGTGCCTACCGATGACTCGGCCTGTGGTGAGTCGGCGAAGCAGACCCAACCGCGCATCGAACAGGTCTTCGTCAACATTCCCGAGGGGATGGGTGAGATCGAGTTTGAGGTACATCTCTATGTAGCACGCCGCCGTGCCGAGAAGGCACGCGAGGCCGCTGGCGATCAGATGTTCTACCTGCCTACCCTCTCTACCAAGGTCTTATCATATAAAGGTATGGTGATGCCGGAGTACCTGCCGGTGTTCTATCCCGACCTCAGCGATACGCGCATGGAGACCGCGATCTGCGTGTTCCACCAGCGCTTTGCTACCAACACCCTGCCGCAGTGGCGTCTGGCCCAGCCGTTCCGCTACCTGGCACATAATGGTGAGATCAACACCGTGCGCGGTAATCGCAACTGGGCCCGCGCCCGCTCCTACACCTTCTCCACTGACAATATCCCGGATATGGATGCGGTGCGTCCCTGGGTCTCGATGGAGGGTTCCGACTCCTCCAGCATGGATAACATGCTCGAGGCACTGATGGCCGGTGGCGTCGATATCTTCCGTGCGATGCGCCTGCTGGTTCCACCCGCATGGCAGAACGTCTCCGAGATGGACCCGGACTTGCGCGCCTTCTATGAGTACAACTCGATGCACATGGAGCCGTGGGACGGTCCCGCCGGTATGGTGTTGACCGACGGCCGCTACGCGGCCTGTTCGCTCGATCGTAACGGCCTGCGTCCGGCACGTTACGTCATCACCAAGCCTGATGGCGGTGATGTGGTTGATGGCGACTACACCGGTTGCGTGATTACCCTGGCCTCCGAGATCGGCGTCTACGGTTACAATAACGCTACCGTCATCAAGAAGGGGCGTCTCAAGCCGGGTCAGATGCTGGCCGCCGACACCGAGAATGCCCGTCTGATCCTCCCCGATGAGGTCGACGACCACCTGAAGAAGGCACAGCCTTATAAAGAGTGGATGAAGAATGCCACCCATCTGGAATCGAAGCTGAGCGGCGATCCGCTGACCGATATCCCGATGGAAGCCGGAGAGCTGAAGGTCTACCAGAAGCTGTTCCAACTCTCTTTTGAAGAGCGCGACCAGATCCTGCGCGAACTGGCCGAGGGCGGTGCCGAGGCGATCAGCTCGATGGGTGACGACGCCCCCTATCCTGTGATGTCGCACAAGCTGCGCTCGGTCTACGACAACTTCCGCCAGATGTTTGCCCAGGTCACCAACCCGCCGATCGACCCGATTCGCGAGCAGATCGTGATGTCGCTGGAGACCCTGTTCGGCAGCGAGAAGAACCTGTTCGATGAGACCCCCGAGCACGCCAATCGCCTGATCGCCGACTCACCGGTACTCTCCGAGGGCAAGTTCCGCCAGCTGCTGGCGCACAACGAGGGCGACTTTGCCCACGCGGTGATTGAGCTCAACTACCCGGCAGACTTCGGCCTGCAGCAGGCGGTCAACGATATCTGCGACAGGGCAATCGCCGAGGTGAAATCAGGCAAGACCATCATCATCCTCTCCGACCGCAACATTGCGAAGAATACCGTGCCGGTGCACGCTGCACTGGCGACCGGTGCTCTGCACCACCGCTTGATCGCCGAGGGCGAGCGCTGCAACGCCAACATCGTGGTGCAGACCGGCACCACCCGTGACCCGCACCACTTCGCTGTGCTGCTCGGTTATGGCGCCACCGCCATCTACCCCTACCTCGCCTACGAGGCGATTCACGACATGGTGAAGTGTGGCGAGATCGCCGAGCAGGATGTCGACAAGCTGGGGCAGAACTACCGTCAGGGCATTAATAAGGGCCTCTACAAGGTGATGTCGAAGATGGGGATCTCCTCGGTCGCCTCCTACCGCGGCTCGCAGCTGTTTGAGATCGTCGGTCTCTCCGACGCGGTGGTCGATCAGTGCTTCAACGGCACCACCTCGCGTATTCAGGGTGCCGACTTCAGCGACCTTGAGTCAGACGTGGTGGCGCAGGCGAAGATCGCCTGGAATGCACGCAAGCCACTGGATCAGGGTGGCCTGCTGAAGTATGTCGAGGGCGGTGAGGCACACGCCTATAATCCTGAGGTGATCCGCACCATCCACCAGGCGGTGAAGTCCGGTGAGTGGAGCGACTATCAGGAGTTTGCGTCGATCGTTAACGAGCGTCCGGCGATGATGCTGCGCGACCTGTTAAAGCTGCGCGAGGACATCGAGCCTATCTCCATCGATGAGGTGGAGGATGAGAGCGAGCTGTTCAAGCGCTTCGATACCGCCGCGATGTCCCTCGGTGCCCTGGCACCCGAGGCACACGAGGCGCTGGCCGTGGCGATGAACCGCCTTGGTGGCCGCTCCAACTCCGGTGAGGGGGGCGAAGACCCCAAGCGCTATATCGACAAGTCGCGCTTCTCCAAGATCAAGCAGATCGCCTCGGGCCGCTTTGGCGTCACCCCGGGCTACCTGGTCAACGCCGAGGTGTTGCAGATCAAGGTGGCTCAGGGTGCCAAGCCCGGTGAGGGCGGTCAGTTGCCCGGTCACAAGGTCAATGCCGAGATCGCGCGCCTGCGTTACACCCGTGAAGGTGTGCCGCTGATCTCCCCGCCGCCGCACCACGATATCTATTCGATTGAGGATCTGGCGCAGCTGATCTTTGACCTCAAGCAGGTCAACCCCGAGGCGCTGGTCTCGGTGAAGCTGGTCTCCGAGCCCGGCGTCGGCACCATTGCCGCCGGTGTGGCCAAGGCCTATGCCGACCTTATCACCATCTCCGGTTACGACGGTGGTACCGCGGCCAGCCCGACCGCCTCGGTCAAGTACGCCGGTTCCCCATGGGAGCTGGGCCTCTCCGAGACCCATCAGGTGTTGAAGATGAACAACCTGCGCGGCAAGGTACGGGTACAGGCCGACGGTGGCCTGAAGACCGGCCTTGATGTGGTCAAGGCGGCGATCCTCGGTGCCGAGTCGTTTGGTTTCGGTACCATGCCGATGGTGGTGCTGGGCTGTAAGTACCTGCGTATCTGCCACCTTAATAACTGCGCTACCGGTGTGGCGACACAGAACGACGTACTGCGCGCCAAGCACTACAAGGGCAAGCCGGAGCTGGTCGAGACCTACTTCCGCTTCGTCGCCCGTGAGGTGCGCGAGTGGATGGCCAAGCTGGGCGTGAGCAGGCTGGAAGACCTCATCGGTCGTACCGACCTGCTGGAGATCCTGCCGGGTGATACCGCCAGACAGAACAAGCTCGACCTTAAACCGATGGTGGAATTCAATACCGCCGTTGAGGGTCCCAACTGCTGTATCGAGCCACGTAACGCGCCGTTTGACGAGGGCAAGCTGGCCGAGCAGATGGTGGCGGATATTAGAGAGGCCATCGATAACCGCTCGGGCGGCGAGTTCAGCTACCACCTGGAGAACATCAACCGCTCGGTCGGTGCCCGCCTCTCCGGTGAGATCGCCAAGCGCTGGGACACCCTGGGTATGGAAGATGCGCCGATCACTCTGCGTCTCACCGGCACCGCCGGCCAGTCCTTCGGGGTGTGGAATGCCGGTGGCCTCAATATGACCCTGGAGGGTGACGCCAACGACTATGTCGGTAAGGGCATGGCCGGTGGCAAGCTGGTGATCCGTCCGCCCGCAGGCAGCCGCTATGCCAGCAACGAGAACACCATCATTGGTAACACCTGTCTCTACGGTGCCACCGGCGGCAAGCTGTTCGCCGCCGGTATGGCCGGTGAGCGCTTCGGCGTGCGCAACTCCGGTGCCCACGCGGTAATCGAAGGTGCAGGCGACCACTGCGGTGAGTACATGACTGGCGGTGTGATCACCGTGCTGGGTCAGACCGGGGTCAACTTTGGTGCCGGTCTCACCGGCGGTTTCGCCTTTGTCCTCGACGAGGAAGGCAAGTTTGCCGAGCGTTGCAACGGCGATGTGGACTTCCACCGTATCAACACCGAGGCGACCGAGGCACACCGCAACTTCCTGCGCGAGATGATCGCCGAGTATGTGGAAGAGACCGGTTCTGCCCACGGCAAGAACATTCTCGATAATTTCGAAGACTTCATCGGCAAGTTCTGGCTGGTCAAGCCGAAGGCGGCCGAGCTGGAGACCCTGCTCGAAGTGATGCTGCAACGCGCTGCATAAGGTTGAAACGATATGGCTAGAAAGAACGCACTACAATTTCTTGAAATCCCGCGCACCGACCCGGCGAAGAAGCCAGCCGATGTGCGCATCAAGGAGTACGCCGAGATCTACGGCGACTTCGATGCCGAGTCGGCGGCCTACCAGTCGGGCCGTTGCCTGCACTGCGGTAACCCCTACTGCTCGTGGAAGTGCCCGGTACACAACTACATCCCCAACTGGTTGCAGCTGATCAATGAAGGCAACTGGGAGAAGGCCGTTGAGCTTTCACACCAGACCAACTCCTTGCCGGAGATCACCGGTCGCGTCTGCCCGCAGGACCGCCTCTGCGAGGGTGCCTGTACCCTGAATGACGGCCTTGGTGCCGTCACTATCGGCACCACCGAGCGTTATATCTCCGACACCGCCTTCGCCAACGGCTGGACGCCTGATCTGAGTGATGTTGAGGCTACCGGCAAGACGGTCGCCGTGGTCGGTGCCGGCCCTGCTGGCCTCGCCGCCGCCGACGTGCTGACCCGTAACGGCGTCAAGGTCACTGTCTACGACCGTCACCCCGAGATCGGCGGCCTGCTCACCTTTGGCATTCCGGAGTTCAAGCTGGAGAAGTCGGTGGTGAAGCGCCGCCGTGCCATCTTCGAGGGGATGGGCATTGAGTTTGTCCTTAACACCGAGATTGGCAAGGACGTTGAATTCCAGAAGCTGGTTGATGAGTACGATGCCGTGTTCCTCGGCATGGGCACCTACAACTACATGACCGGCGGTACCCCCGGTGAGGAGCTTGACGGCGTCCATGCGGCGCTCGACTTCCTTATCTCCAACGTCAATCACTGTCACGGTTACGAGAAGTCGCCGGAAGACTACCTCTCGATGGAGGGCATGAATGTGGTGGTGCTCGGGGGTGGTGATACCGCCATGGACTGCACCCGCACCTCCATCCGCCAGGGGGCGAAGAACGTTACCTGTGCCTACCGTCGTGACGAGGCCAACATGCCCGGCTCGAAGAAGGAGGTGCAGAACGCCAAGGAAGAGGGCGTGCAGTTCGCCTTCAACCGCCAGCCCATTGAGGTGGTCGGCGAGAATGGCAAGGTGACCGGCATCAAGGTGGTGACCACCGCGCTGGGCGAGCCCGACGAGCGTGGCCGTCGCCGTCCCGAGCCGGTTGCCGGTTCCGAGGAGGTGATCCCGGCCGATGTGGTGATCATTGCCTACGGCTTCCGCCCCAGCCCCGCCCCGTGGTTTGCCGACTTCGGCATCGAGCTTGATGAACGCGACCGCGTGGTGGCCCCTGACAATGGCGAGTTCAAGTACCAGACCTCCAATGAGAAGGTCTTCGCCGGTGGTGATATGGTGCGCGGCTCCGACCTAGTGGTGACCGCCATCTGGGAAGGTCGCCAGGCGGCTGACGGTATCCTCGATTATCTGAACGTCTGATTCAGGGAGAGCGCCCGGTAGCTACCGGGCATTTTGTCTCTGTCCGATACTATTACGATAACAATGAATGGCTCCGCGCTACTGCGTGAGACCGATCAGGAATAAAAAATGTCTGAACTGAAAAACGATCGTTTCCTTAAAGCCCTTCTCAAAGAGCCCGTTGACTACACCCCGGTGTGGATGATGCGCCAGGCGGGCCGCTACCTGCCCGAGTACAAGGCGACCCGCGCCAAGGCGGGTAGCTTCATGAACCTCTGCATGAATCCGGAGCTGGCCTGCGAGGTGACTCTCCAGCCACTGGAGCGCTACCCGCTCGACGCCGCGATCCTCTTCTCTGACATCCTCACTATCCCCGATGCGATGGGTCTGCAACTGCGCTTTGCCGAGGGCGAGGGACCGATCTTCGACAAGCCGGTACGCAGCGAGGCGGATGTCAACGCCCTGCCCGTGCCTGATCCAGAGGACAGCCTGAAGTACGTAATGGATGCGGTACGCACCATCCGCCGCGAGCTCGATGGTCGGGTGCCGCTGATCGGCTTCTCCGGCTCTCCCTGGACGCTGGCCACCTACATGGTCGAGGGCGGCACCTCCAAGGACTTCGCCAAGGTGAAGGGGATGATGTTTGACCGCCCCGACCTGATGCACAAGCTGCTCGACACCACCGCCCAGTCGGTGGTCAGCTACCTCAACGCCCAGGTCGCCGCCGGTGCCCAGGCACTGATGATCTTCGATACCTGGGGCGGCTCGCTTACGCCGCGTGACTATAAAGAGTTCTCGTTGCGCTACATGCAGCAGATCGTCGCCGGGCTGACCCGCGAGGCCGATGGCCGCAAGGTGCCGGTGATCCTCTTCACCAAGGGCGGCGGTCAGTGGCTGGAGGATATGGCCGCCACCGGCTGTGACGGCCTCGGCCTCGACTGGACCACCGATATCGGTGAGGCCCGTCGCCGTGTAGGCGACAAGGTGGCGTTGCAGGGCAATATGGATCCTTCGGTCCTGTACGCCTCACCGGAGCGTATCCGCCAGGAGGTGGCAACCATTATGGAGAGTTACGGTAGCGGCTCCGGCCACGTCTTTAATCTCGGCCACGGCATCCATCAGCATGTCGACCCTGAGCGTGCCGGTGTCTTTGTTGAGGCGGTACATGAGCTGAGCGCCAAATACCACCAGTAGCCCATTTCCACGGCCCGATACCTGCGGGTCGTTGTCCATCTATACTCCTGACATGGATCAGTTATTGAGCGTCGTCGTCCCACTGTGGCAGCCACTGTTGCTGCTGCTGGCGGCTAATGGTGCCCCTGTCCTCGCCCGCCTGCTGTTCGGCAGTCGCCTTAACGCCGCGCTGGACGGCGGTCTGCGGTTCATCGATGACCGTCCCCTGCTCGGCCCCACCAAAAGCTGGCGTGGGCTGATTGCCGCTGTTCTGCTGACCACTCTCACGGCCTTGTTGATGGGTGTAGCCGGGTGGTTAGGCGCATTGCTAGGACTGCTTGCGATAACAGGGGATGCCCTCGCCAGCTTTATTAAGCGTCGTCTCGCAATCCCCCCTCAAGGACGGGCTGTAGGGCTGGACCAGATCCCCGAGGCACTATTACCGTTAGCGCTACTGCATCAGGCTTTGGGTCTGGAGCTTATGCAGGCACTAGTGGTCACTGCACTTTTCATGCTACTGGAGATGGCCCTCTCCCCACTGCTCTACCGACTGCACATCCGTTTGCGCCCTTATTGATACCATCTATCTATATAACGCTGTTTATTGTAGGGATTCTTTGATAGTTTCAATGGGGGTATGGGGTCGAAATTAGCTGACAAAGAAGATAAGAAAATCGCATGAGCGCTGCAAAAAAAAACCGTGAAGAGCTGACTATCATCGTAGTGGACGACATGAAGTTCAACTGTGAGTTCATCCGTAAGAGCCTGCAGAATGAGGGTTATAGTGATGTCCGTGTCGCGACAAGTGCGCAGGAGGCTTTAACGCAATTGGCCGAGCGCCCCGCCGAGGTGGTGCTGGCCGACTGGGTGATGCCGGAGATGGACGGTCTGGAACTTACCGACCGAATCCGTCAGATCGATGAGGAGCAGAACCGTTATACATGTATCCTGCTACTGACCGCGCGTGATGATATCGCCTCGGTGATTGAGGCCTTTGACCACGGTGTTGATGACTACCTCACCAAGCCCCCCGATAAAGAGGAGCTGGCTGCCAGGATTTATGCCGCAGGGCGTATCGCCAACCTGCAAAATGGCCTGCTCGATGCGATGGAGACGTTGCGCGAGAGCTACGAGGGCCGGGTCACCATCGACCAGGCTACCGGCCTGGGCAACCGCCTCGATGCCGAGCGCCGTTTTGGCGAGCTGATCGAAATGGTGGAGTCGCGCGGCGGTGCTGTCTGTTGTGGCTTTTTCAGCCTCAATCAGAGCGAGGAGTTGCTGGCAAAGCATGGCGAGGATGCTTATTGTGAGATCCTCAAGAGTATCGCTACCCGCCTCAGTCGCGCGGTGCGTCCCAATGATGTGGTGGCACGTGTCTCTGATGCCGAATTTGTCGTCGGTATGTACTATCAGGAAGAGGAGCACATTAAGAGCAAGACCTTTAAGCGCATTATGCAGACAATTAACCTGCGCCCGATAAAAACCTCGCGCGGATTTGTCAGTGTCACCGGTGCGATGTCGATTAGTTACAGCCGCAAGGGCAATCTGTATGAAGACGCCGAGCAGTTGATGGAGGCGGCGGCACAGAAGATTGAACTTGCCCGTGCTACAGGTAGCTCGGAGGTGGCGCTGTAGCCATTCATTCGGAGGGCTTATATCTTGTGCAATTGGGCTATACTTTATGACTGACTCACAAGTTTATGATGCGATATGTTGATACGTCGGCTTTTTATTACATTCATGATCGTCGCACTTGCTGCGGCCTGTTCCAGGCAGGAGGTGAAGCCACAGCCTCAGCACGAGCCGGTAACGCCACCACCGGTGGTCAAACAAGAAAAACCCAAGCTAGAGAAGAAGAGGGTTAAAAAGGCTCCGCCTGCCCCGCCACCGTTGCTGATTCTGGTCAGCGAGGCGATCCCCGCCTATCAGCAGGTGGCCGAAGCACTTGTTAGCCATTTCCCGAAACGTTCCACCGTGGTTCAACTGAGTACCGATAGTGCAGAACGCCAACAGCTTGTCGCACTGCTGAAGAAATCGGAATATCAGCAGTTTGTCGCCATCGGTCTTGCCGCCGCCAAAGAGGCCAAACAGGTGGCCGGGAGTGAGGATGAGGTGGTGTTCTGCCAGGTCTTCAACTACCAGGATCACCACCTGGTCGGCCCGCGCTACAAGGGCGTGGGGGCGCTGCCGGGTACGGCGGCGATGTTTGCGCGCTGGCGCGAGGTCTCCCCCACACTGCAAAGCGTGGCGGTGATCACCGGGCCGGGCCTTGAGTCGGAACTGCAGCTGGCCCGCGCCATGGCATTGCAGCATGGCATCACGCTACAGCATCGGGTGGTGAATACAGACAAGGAGATGTTATTCGAGTACAAACAGATGGCCTCCTTGGTGCAGGGGCTATGGCTGTTGCCTGATAACCGAGTGTTGAGTGGTCGCACCATCAAGGAGTTGATGTCTTTTAGTGTGCGTAACTCAAAACAGGTGGCGGTGTTTAATGAGTCCATCCTGCGTCTGGGGGGGGTGCTCAGCGTCACCAGTCGCCCCGAGGAGATTGCCAGCAGGGTGGCACAGCGTCTGCGTGAGGCACAGCGGGAAGAGGGGATCCCCGGCCCAGCACTGCGCCTGCTGGAGGATGGCGATATCCAGATTAACGCTATCGTCGCAAAACGCTATAATGCGCATTACTCGGAAAAATAATGGATTAGTGGTAAATGCTCAAGGAATGGCATAACAAGGCAGTAGATTACCTGAAGCGCTTGAACGGACGGGTAGCGACATTGATGTCGAAAAAGGCTACACAGGCCTCGGGGCGTGCCCCCACATCCCTTGCCAATCGTATCCTGATATTACAGATCGTCTGGGCCGTGGTATTCGGTATGCTGGTGATCGGTAGCCTATGGTGGGGCTCCAGCAAGGTCATTGAGGGGAGCTTTCAGCGTCAGGGTGAGGGCTGGATTAAAAAACTCGATGAATTGGCGACCCCACTCTACGCCTCGCAGGATAAGGAATATTTTGCTGAAACAGTCGACTACCTGAGAAATTTCCCCGAAATCTCTAGCGTTCAATATTTCGATCAGAGCGGTACCGTCCCCATTGCAGAGTATTATCGTGATACTCAAAATCCGCCCCAATCCTTTCAGTACAGTGAGCAGGATATTGCCGGGTTGCAAGTCACTGATGGTGCGATCAAGCCACAACTATTCAATAGCAGCGAAAATGGTTCGGTGTTCCATATAAGCGCACCGATCTGGATAAAGTCGGTGGTGAGCGATGGCATGTTCGATTTTTCGCTGGATGAACCTGCCGAAGAGATAATCGAAGTGATCGGTATCCTGCGTGTCGGCCTCGACTACTCGCGCTATCAGCAGGAGCTGGAAACCAATGTGTTGCGCGGCAGTGCCCTGATCATTCTGTTGCTGGCGGTGGCCGCCTATATCGGACGGCAGTTGATTCGCTGGGCGTTACGCCCGCTGTTACAGCTCGAAGAGCCACTTAACAAGCTGGCGCAGGGCGAGACCGATGTCGAGGTGCAGAGCAGCGGTGATCGCGAGATCGCAAAGATCGGCATGGTACTCAACACCACCATCAGTGCCCTCAGGGAGCGTGACGAGACCTTGCGACGGATGGCCAACCACGATCCCCTTACAGGCCTTATCAACCGCAACTATTTCAGTGAGCAGGTAGAGATAGAGTTAAAGCGTATCGGGCGTGATGGCGGCAGCAGCGCGCTGTTCTTTATCGACCTCGATCGTTTCAAGTTTATTAACGATACCTACGGCCATGCCGCCGGAGATCGGCTGCTGATCGCCGTCTCCAATCTGCTTAAACAGCGTATGCGCGAAGGGGATCTGATCGGGCGCTTCGGTGGCGATGAGTTTACCGCGCTGGTGCATCGGGTGGATCGTCAGCAGGCGGGGGAGGTCGCGACTGATCTTCTTAAGCTGATGCAGGAGTTTCAGTTTCACGAGGCGGACGAGCCGCTACGCATCTACTTTAGTATCGGTATCGCCGTTTTTGATAACGCGCTGCAAACCTCACACGATATCTTCCTGCGGGCCGATGCGGCGGTACATGAGGCGAAGAATCGCGGGCGTAATCGCTTCCACTTCTACGAGGGGGCAGAAGATAACGTTGTGGCGGCGAAGGATCATGGCTGGCACGAACGCATCACCAAGATGCTGGAGCAGCAGAGCCTGCTGCTCTACTACCAGCCTGTGATGGGGCTGTCGCAGCGTGCCGAGCGGTTCTGCGAGGTGTTGCTGCGGATGCCCGATGGCAAGCACGATGTGCTGTTACCCGCGGCCTTCTTCCCGGCAGCGGAGCGCTTTGGCCTGATGGCCGAAGTGGATCGCCAGGTCATACGCAAGGCCGCCACCTGGCTCGCCAGCCTTAGCGAAAGGGACGTGGTGCTCTCGATCAACCTCTCGCTACAGAGCTTTGATGAGGGGGAGTGTCTGGAGGAATATCTAGCGCAGATTATCGAGGGGTTTTGCCTCGACAGTCGACAGTTTATCTTTGAGCTCGATGAGTCGGTGGCGGTGCGTAATAGTGAAAAGGTGCGTCCGGTAATGGAGCAGATCAGCCGCCTTGGTTGCCGCTTTGCGGTCGATAACTTTGGTGCCGGTTACGCCTCTTTTGAGTACCTGAAGCACTGCCCAGTGGATTATCTGAATATTGATCGCAGCCTGATAGAGAAGCTGATGCAGGAGCCGGTTAACCAGATCACGGTGCGGGCCATCGTCGAGGCGGCACAGCTACTCGGCAAGCAGACGATTGCCAAGTTTGTGCAGGACGAGCTGACGATACAGCAGCTGAAAAAGTTCGGTGTCGATTATGCCCAGGGCAACTTCCTCTGCGAGGCGGTGCCTACAGCGGAGAAGGAGAGTCCGAAGCTGACCCTGGTTAAGTAATGGGGGTGACTAGCTAAAGATCGCCTTAAAGCGCGCCACGAAGTGGGCGTAATTTTCCTCCGGCAGTTCATTAATTCCCGCCGCCGCCTGCCGCCCCCCGCCATTGGGAAACTCCCGACACAATACGTCCGCCCCCTGGCGGGTGCTAAGCGGTGCGCGCACACTGACACGGTAGCTGCCATTGTCCATCAGCGTCAAGATAGCGTGAGCCCGCTCCGGGAAGACCCGCGCCAGCAGGTTGCCGTAGACGCCGCTAACGCGGCGCGCCCACGGCTCGTCAGGCATGATGATGAGCGCTGTCTTCTGATCACTCTCCTCGGGGCTTAACGCCTCGGCACGCCCCATATCATCGTGATAACCGGCGTGCAGTGTCTGATAGACAACCTCGCTGGCGATGAAATCGAAGGGGTCATGGTAGGGCCGCATCGCTCTGGCCAGTGCCTCGGGGTGGTAGTGCAGGTCGTTAATGTCGGTGCCATAGCCGTTGTAGTTAAGGCAGGTTCCCAGCTCATTCAGCAGTATCAGTTGCTCACTATCCAGTCCCAGCGGCGCGGCAGTCTGCCGCGCGGCATCGTGAAAGTTATCACCAAAGGCCCCCGCCACTGCCCAGCCCCGGTGGGCGCCGTTTATCGCGTCATTGACCAGCAGACTGGTACAGGTCTCGGGTGAGGTATCGATGGTCGTGGCAAGCTGTGGATGACTCGGGATCGCACCGGCAAAGTGGTGGTCGTAGTATTCAATGTAGCAACCGGCATCGAGTAATTTCACCAGTGCATCACGGTTTTTGTCCAGCGAGACGTCCAGTACGGTGATGCTGTCCCCGGCTTTCGCTTCGACCCGTTGCAGCAGGGAGATATCACGTTTAACTCCGGTCACCAGCACCGCATCATCAATGGGGTTGTGCAGGCGCATCTGTTGCAGCGCGCAGAGACCGTCAGCATCGCCGTTAAAGACATCGTAATGACTCATAAAAAAGCTTCCGTTTTGTTCTGATTTCTGGCGACATTAGAGTGTCGCCTGTTGTAAGTCAAACCGCTAATGCACGCTAGCGGAGCCTTCCACACGCGGGTCGCTCGCCGCCGCTACTTTGCCGCTTTTCCTATCCCAGTAGATCGCCTGCATATTGCCCCAGCGGGAATCACCGGCCTTGAGTCGGTGACCCCGTTGTTGCAGGGCCTCAATCGTCTCGGTACTGAGGGCATCCGGTTCGTAAAAGAGCGTGTCGGGCAGGTACTGGTGGTGAATGCGTGGACGAGCCACCCAGCTAGCCACCCCCTTGCCATCGAAGTAGTCCAGCATCCCCAGTAGCACCATGGTGATGATACGGCTGCCGCCGGGGGTGCCGAGGATGGCGGTGCCATTAGGACCGCTGACAAAGCTGGGTGACATGCTGGAGAGCATGCGTTTGTGTGGGGCGATGGCATTGGCCTCGGCGCCGACCAGGCCGTAGGCGTTGGGGATGCCGGGCTTGGCGGAGAAGTCGTCCATCTCGTCGTTGAGTAGCACACCGCTATCTCCGGCAACAAAGCCGGAGCCGAAGGGGTAGTTGATGCTCAGGGTGGCAGCGACGTAGTTACCCTGCTTGTCGAGGATGGAGAAGTGGGTGGTGTCGTTACCCCCCTCAGGGGCGCCGTAGCCGGGCAGGCTGCTGCTGGGGGTGGCCTGCTTGGGGTCGATGCCAGCGGCGAGCAGTTTGGCGTGTTCGCCTGAGGTGAGTCTGGCGATCGGCACCTCGACAAAGTCGCTGTCACCTAGATAGTGGGCGCGGTCGCGATAGGCGCGGCGCATCGCCTCCACCAGCAGGTGGGTGCGCTCGGGCTCCTTGGCCTGCGCATAGCCGAGCTGTTCGAGAATATTGAGCATGGTGATGAGGGCGACGCCGCCGGAGGAGGGGGGCGGCACGCTGGTAATGGTGTAGTCACCGTAGTGACCGCTGAGTGGCTGCCGCTCTATCACCCTGTAGCCTGCCAGGTCATCCATGCTCCAGATGCCGCCATTGGCCTGTACCGCCTTGACCATCGCCTCGGCGACTTGTCCCCGGTAGAAGCCGTCGTGCCCCTGCGTGGCCATCGCCTCAAGGGTGGCGGCAAGTTGTGGCTGATTGATTAGTCGCCCCAGCTCGGGAACCTCGCCGTTGTTAAGAAAGATCGCCGCCGCCTCGGGCGAGGCCTTGAGGGCCCCCTTACGCCAGTCCGCCATCTTCTGATAGTGGGGGGTGACGGCAAAACCTTCGTTCGCAAGTCGAATCGCCGGGGCCAGGGTGTTAGACAGTGGCAGCGTGCCGTACTTTTCGGCGATATGGGCCAGTGCCGCCGGCTCACCGGGGATCCCGGCGGCCAGCGGGCCGTCCATCGAGAGGCCGGGGATGATCTCGCCCTTATCATCCAGGTACATGTCACGATGGGCCCTGCCGGGGGCGGTCTCGCGCCCGTCCACCATCACCTCGTGACCCTCCTTGCGGTGCAGCAGCCAGAAGCCGCCGCCACCGATGCCGGAGCTATAGGGCTCGACCACCGCCAGTACCGCACTGACAGTAACCGCGGCATCAAAGGCGTTGCCACCGGCGGCGAGGATCTGCTGTCCCGCCGCGGTGGCCAGCGGGTGGGCGGTGGCGACAGCATTTTTGCCCGGAGTGGCGGCGAGCAGCAGCGAGGGGAGTAACAGCAGGAGGTATATCAGGCGGCGCATGGTGTTGTTCTGTGTGATGGGTTAAGCGATAGGGTAGAGCGTGAAGGAGAAAAGTGCCAGACAACGAAAAAGGCCCCGCAGGGCCTTTTCGGGTAGAAGCGCAGTGGCTTATTCGGCCTGCAGCTTCTCGTACTTTGCCTGTAACTCTTCCTTGCTCTCTACATGCTCCGGGTCGTGCGGGATGCAGTCTACCGGGCAGACCTCAACGCACTGGGGCTCGTCATAGTGACCGACACACTCGGTGCAGAGATTGGGGTCAATCTCATAGATCTCGTCGCCCTGGGAGATAGCGCCGTTAGGGCACTCCGGCTCACAGACGTCACAGTTGATACATTCGTCGGTAATCATCAGTGCCATCGCACTTTTCCTCCAGCAGTTTTCGAAAGCGAGCAGTTAAGGCGGCGTATATTAGCGCAATCTATTACTCAATGCAGCCCCGACTTTCACATCGACGAATTCACTGACATCGCCCCCCAGTTCCGCCACCTCTTTTACCAGGCTGGAGGAGAGGAAGGTATAGGTCTCGGCGGGGGTCAGGAACATGGTCTCTACATTGGGGGCGAGGCGGCGGTTCATCCCCGCCAGCTGGAACTCGTACTCAAAGTCCGAGACCGCGCGCAGGCCGCGCAGGATCACCTGGGCACCGCGCTCGGCGGCGAAGTCGGCAAGCAGGCTGTTAAAGCCGCAGACCTCAATGTTCTGCAACCCGGCAAGGGCCCCTTCGGCCATCTCCACCCGTTCGGCCAGGGTAAATAGGGGGGCCTTTTTGGGGTTGGATGCGATGGCGATAATCACCTTGTCGAAGATCTTCGCGGCGCGCTGAATCAGGTCGCTGTGGCCGTTGGTGATCGGGTCAAAGGTACCGGGATAGATGGCGATGGTCATGGTGGTCTCTGGCTAAGGTCTGCGCTGATCATAGCACAGCGCCAGCGCATGCTAGGTACGGGCGGCCAGCCCGTAGATCACCTGCCCGGCTTGCTTGCGCCGCACCATCTCCCACCCCTCGGCCAGCACGGGCTCACCCAGCTCCTGCTCCACCTCAATATAGAGACGGGCGGTATCACTCAGCCAGCCCCCGTTGCAAAGCTGTTCCAGACAGGGTTGCAACAGCTCCTTGCGAAAGGGGGGGTCAAGAAAGACGATATCGAAGGGGTGAGGCTCGCCCTGCAGAAAGCTAAGGGCGTCGCTCTGCACCACCATGCCGCGCTCACTCTTCAGCAGGGCGAGGTTGTCGTTGAGCGACTGCACGGCGCGCCGATCACTGTCGACAAAGCTCACCGCGGCCGCGCCGCGTGACAGCGCCTCCAACCCCAGTGCGCCGCTACCGGCGAAAAGGTCGAGGCAACGGGCGCCGTGGACCAGCGGGGCCAGCCAGTTGAACAGGGTCTCGCGCACCCGGTCGGTGGTGGGGCGCAGCCCCTCCACATCGGGAAAGCCGAGCTTACGGCCACGCCACTCACCGCCGATGATGCGCAGCTGATTGGTGCCGCCCCTCTTCCCCCTGGCTGCCATGGTTAGCCTTTTTCGCCGACGGTGATCAGCACCATTTTGTCGGGGTGAATGCGACGCTTGAAGGCATCGTGGATCTGCGCCACGGTGACCGCATTGACCCGCTCAATGAAGCGATCCAGGTAGTCGAGTGGCAGCTGGTAGAAGCCGATCATTGCGATGTAGCCGAGAATATCCTTATTGGAATCGATATTAAGGGCGAAGCCACCGGTGATGTTCCTCTGCGAGGCGATCAACTCCTGCTTGGTCGGCCCATCGGCGATAAAGCGGGCGAGGGTGGCACGCAGCACGTTAAGTGCCTCCTCCTTGCTCTCGGTCTTGGTCTGCAGGCTGAGCAGGTAGGGGCCCGCCTCGGCCATCGGCGAGAAGTAGCTGTAGGCGCTGTAGGAGAGGCCGCGCTTCTCGCGGATCTCATCGCTAATGCGTGAGGTGAGGCCGCTGCCACCGAGGATGTGGTTGCCGATGTAGAGGGGGAAGTAATCGGGGTCGCCACGGCGCATCCCCGGCTGGCCCAGCAGGATGTGGGTCTGGGTGGCCGGGTGCTCAATGTGCTGCTCAGCGGACTCCTGCAGCATCGCCACGGCAGGCAGGGCGGGGGCGGCCTTGCCCGCGGGCAGGGTGCCGACCACCTGCTCGGCCAGCCTTTCCGCCTGGTTGCGATCCACCGCACCGACGATGGCGACTACCGCGTTATTACCGACGTAGTAGCGCTGGTGGTAGGCCTGTAGATCCTCGCGGCTGATCTTGAGCACGCTTGCCATGCTGCCGGAGGAGTGGCTGGCATAGGGGTGGTCGCCGTAGAGGGCGCTGTAAAAGGCCTTGCTGCCGAGGCTTTCGGGTGACTGACTCTCGTGGCGCAGTCCCACCAGTATCTGCTTGCGTACCCGCTCCAGCGCATCGGTGGGAAAGCTCGGCTCGCGCAGCAGCAGGGCGAAGGTGTCGACGGCAGGTTGCAGCAGTTTCTTATCGGTCAGGCTGCGCAGGCTGGCGGTGGCCATGTCGCGCAGCGGGTCAAAGGAGGTACTGGCCCCCAGCTTGTCGAACTGCTCGGCGATGGCATCGGCATTGAGCTTACCGGCCCCCTCCTCCAGCATGCCGTTGGTGAACATTGCCAGCCCCGGCTTATCGCCATCGCGGGCACTGCCGGCGTTAAAGGTGACACGCACATCGACCATTGGCAGCTCAGGGGCGGGAACGAAGTAGACCCGTGCGCCATTGCTGGTGCTCCAGTGCTGGATGTCGGGGTTGGCGGCGGCGATGCTGCTAAATAGCAGCGCAGGCAGCAGCGCAGGCAGCAGCGCGGCGCAGAAGCCAATGATCTTATTAACGCGCAACATGGTGTGCTCCCTTCTGCTTGCCATTGATCGGCAGTGGTTCGAGGATGGCGATGGTGAGCTTATCGGCGGTGAGGAATTCGCGGGCCACCTGCTGTACCTGCTCGGCGGTAATGGCGTTAATGCGCTCGGCGTAGCGCTCGGCCTCCTGCCACTTGAGGCCGACGGTCTCCAGCATGCCGATGTGCATCGCCTGATAGAATACCGAGTCGAGCTGATAGACCTTGGCGGCGGTCACCTGCGCCTTGATGCGGGCCAGCTCCTCGGCGCTTACCAGCTCGTTATGCAGGCGGGAAACCTGCTCACGCAGTGCCTGTTCCACGGTGGCGATCTTCTGCCCCTGTGCCGGGGTGCCCTCCAGGGTGAGCAGACTGTCGTGGCGGGCGTTGAGGTCGTAACCGGCCCCGGCGCTGGCGGCTATCGCCTTGCCGCGCATCAGCTCGCGGCTAAGGCGGGCGCTGTCGCCACCGTCCAGCACGTTGGCCAGCACCTCCAGCGCATAGGCCTTCCACGGCTCATCGGCGGTACGTAGTACCGGGGTCTTGTAGCCCATGATCAGCACCGGCACCTCGGCGGGGGCACGCACGGTGACGCGTCGCTCGCCCTTCTGCTCAGGTTCGGTGCGCGGCTTCTGCTCCGGCAGGGTGCTGGGCGGGATGCGCCCGAAGTGCTTCTGTGCCAGCTGGCGTACCGCCTCCGGCTCCACATCGCCGACCACCACCAGGGTGGCGTTATTGGGCGAGTACCAGGTTTGATACCAGTGGCTCAGGTCGTCCAGGGTGAGACTCTGCAGGTCATCCATCCAGCCGATCACCGGGTTGTGGTAGGGGTTGACCTGAAAGGCGGTGGCCATGAACTGCTCATAGGTCAGGGCGCTGGGCTTGTCCTCGGTGCGCATGCGGCGCTCCTCGATCACCACATCGCGCTCCTTCTGGAACTCGGCCTCCTGCAGGTGCAGGTTGCGCATGCGATCCGCCTCCAGCTCGAAGGCGATGGGCAGGCGGCTGACCTCCAGCTGCTGGAAGTAGGAGGTGTAGTCACGACCGGTGAAGGCGTTCTCGCGTCCGCCGTTCTCGGCGATGATGCGTGAGAACTCGCCCGGTGGGTGTTTGTTGGTGCCCTTGAACATCATGTGTTCCAGCACGTGGGAGACACCGGTAATGCCGACGTGCTCGTAGCTTGCCCCGACCTTGTACCAAATTTGCGAAACCACCACCGGGGCGCGGTGATCCTCTTTGACGATGAGTTTCATGCCGTTGGCCAGCATGAACTCGTGTACCGCGTGGTTGTCGGTCCCTGTGCCCTGCCAGCTGTCGGTAACAGGCTCCGCTTCATAGGGGTTGGCGGTTAACAGGGAGCTGCCACAGGCGCTTACCCCTAGTAGTGCACTGGCAAGCATAACCGCCCGCAGTACACTGTTAAATTTCATTGGCATAGTGAAACCTTATTTCGTTTATCGTTATTGCGCGGCGCGTTTCGCCCACGCGAGGGGAATGATACGATACCGGCATCAGGCACCCAAGCGTTCACTGTGCAGAGACAGCGACACCGGTGCAAGGTTCAATCTACCCAATGACGCAAAGACGAGTTCCATAAGGCAGGCATGTTCGGTTTCGGAAAGAGTAAAAAGGCGAAGGCGAAGGAGGAGCAGGCACCGTCTGCTCCCGAGCAGGAGGCGGTGACAGATCTGGCCCCTGATGCAGAGCCGCAGCCCGAAAAGAAGGGGCTGTTCGCACGCCTCAAGAGCGGCCTTAGCCGTACCCGTGGATCACTTACCGGGGGCATTAGCGACCTGCTGCTGGGCAAGAAGCAGATCGACGATGAGCTGCTAGAGGAGATCGAGACCCAGCTGCTGGTGGCCGACATGGGTGTCGAGGCGACCCAGGCGATCATCGCCGACCTGACGCAGCGTGTCTCACGCAAGCAGCTGGCCGACAGCGACGGCCTGCTGGCCGCGCTACGTGAGGAGATGGCGGCGATGCTGCAGCCGGTGAGTGTGCCGCTGGCTATCGATGCCAGCCACAGCCCCTTTGTCATTCTGGTGGTCGGTATTAACGGTGCCGGCAAGACCACCACCATCGGCAAACTGGCCAAGCGGCTGCAGAACGAGGGCAAATCGGTGATGCTGGCGGCGGGCGATACCTTCCGTGCCGCCGCGGTGGAGCAGCTGCAGGTGTGGGGCGAGCGTAACGCCATCCCGGTGATCGCTCAGGGCAGCGGGGCCGACTCCGCCTCGGTGATCTATGATGCGGTAGAGGCGGCCAGGGCGCGCAATATCGATGTGATTATCGCTGACACCGCCGGACGTCTGCATACCCAGACCAATCTGATGGAGGAGCTGAAGAAGGTGCGCCGGGTGATCGGCAAGCTCGACGAAAGCGCCCCCCACGAGGTGCTGCTGGTGCTGGATGCGGGCACCGGGCAGAACGCGCTGAATCAGGCGCAGCAGTTCCACCAGGCGGTCGAGGTAAGCGGCATCGCCCTGACCAAGCTCGATGGTACCGCCAAGGGCGGCATAATCTTCGCCATCGCCAAAAAGATGGGGATCCCGATTCGTTTTATCGGTGTCGGTGAGAGCATTGACGACCTGCGGGTGTTCGATGGCAAGGAGTTTATCGATGCCCTGTTCGAGAACTAGGTGATTAAAGTCGAATGATTCGATTTACCAACGTCAGTAAACGCTATCCCGGTGGTCATGAGGCGCTGTCGAACCTCAGTTTTCACCTCTCCCCCGGCGAGATGGCCTTTCTTACCGGCCACTCCGGCGCCGGTAAATCGACTCTCCTCAAGCTGATCGCCCTGATCGAGCGCCCCAGCGGTGGTCAGGTGGTGGTGAACGGTCAGAACCTGACCAAGGTGAGCCGTCGCAAGATCCCCTACCACCGGCGCGATATCGGCATCATCTTTCAGGATCACCGCCTGCTGTTCGACCGCACCGTATTTGACAATGTCGCCCTGCCGCTGGTGATCGCCGGCTACAGCCGCGATGAGATCGGGCGCCGGGTACGCGCCGCCCTCGACAAGGTGGGGCTGCTGAAAAAAGAGAAGGTCTACCCCATCACCCTCTCCGGCGGTGAGCAGCAGCGTGTCGGTATCGCCCGGGCGGTGATCAACAAACCGCCGCTGCTGCTGGCCGATGAGCCGACCGGTAACCTCGACCCGGAGCTGTCGCGTGAGATCATGGGGATCTTCGAGGAGTTCAATCGCGTTGGTGTGACGGTGCTCATTGCCAGTCACGACCTGGCGCTGATCAGGCAGATGAAACATCGCATGTTGCGCCTCGATCAGGGGCGCATGGTGCTGGGGGGCGAGGGCTGATGGAGCGCAATCGTACCTTTCGCGAGCAGCAGGATGGTGGCAACCGTAGCGCTGCCCGGCTGCGCCGCCAGGGGCCGCTAGGCTGGCTGAAGAACTACTTTGCCCGCCACCTGCAGACCCTGGTCTACGCCCTCGGCCAGCTCAGCCTCAAACCCCTCTCTACCCTGATGACGGTGGCGGTGATCGGTATCGCCCTGGCGATGCCCGCCGGGCTGCACGTGCTGCTGAAGAATGTGCAGCAGGTGCTGGGTGGCTGGGATGGGGCGGCACAGCTGTCGCTATTTCTGCAGCAGCAGACCGAAGAGTCGGAGTCGCTGGCGCTGGCCGAGCGTCTGCGTGCGCGGGCGGGCATCGCCTCAGTCGATTACATCTCCAGCGAACAGGCGATGGCGGAGTTTCAGCGCCTCTCCGGTTTTGGCGAGGCGCTGAGCGCGCTGGAGGATAACCCGCTGCCGCCGGTGCTGGTGGTTCACCCCTCGCTGGCACAGCAGGGGCCGGAGCTGTTACAGCAGCTGCGCCAGGAGCTGGCGGACGAGCCGGCGGTAGAGATCGCCCAGCTCGATATGCAGTGGGTGAAGCGGCTCTACGCACTGATGGATATCGGTAAGCGCGGGGTGTGGGTGCTGGCGGCGATGTTCGCCCTTGGTGTGCTGCTGGTGGTGGGCAATACCATCCGCCTGGCAATCCAGAACCGGCGTGATGAGATCGTCATTATCAAGCTTATCGGCGGCACCGACACCTTCATCCGCCGCCCCTTTCTCTACACCGGTTTCTGGTATGGCCTGCTCGGCGGGGTGATCGCCTTTATCCTGATCGAGCTGGCGCTGTGGTTCTTGAGCGGGCCGGTGAACAGCCTCGCCGCCCTCTATAGCAGTGAGTTTCATCTGGCGACGCTGGATATGCTCACCGCCGGGGCGCTGCTGCTGGGGGGCCTGTTGCTGGGCCTCTGCGGCTCCTGGCTGGCGGTTGGGCGTCACCTGCGGGCGATTGAGCCGACTTGAACAGGGGCGGTGCGGGCGTGATACCATCGGTCTGATAATTGTGACCGTCGAAGCGATATCCGGTCGACAAAAATAATAGGCGGCGGCTATATGGAAAGTTCGCCGTAATAATAAAATTTGCGTGGGGGCATCGGCATGGCAGAGAGCCGCATCATGGTGGTCGACAGTTCAGCGGTGTCGCGAGAGATCGTGGCGCGTATCCTGCGTAACGCCATCGAAGGGGCCGTTGTGACCACCTTTGGTAGTGGTGCCGAGGCTATTCAGGCCAGCGGGAGTGAGCACTACAATCTGGTGACCACCTCGCTGCTACTTTCTGATATGGACGGGCTCGACCTCTGCCGTCAGCTGCGCTCCACCAAAAGCCACCACTTTACCCCGGTCATCGTGATCTCCGGCGATGCCAATGAGCGCCTGCTTAAGGAGGGTTTCTCCGCCGGGGTCACCGACTACTTCGACAAGTCTCAGGGCTACCCCGAATTCGGCAAGTTCGTTAAGACCTTCTGCCAGCGCAACCGCGGACAGGTCGGGCGGGTACTCTATATAGAGGACAGCCGGACCGCCGCCGCCATGACCATACCGGTCCTGGACAAGCACGGCCTCAAGCTGACCCACGTAGTTAGCGCCGAAGAGGGGCTGGAGCTGCTGGTGCAGATGCGCAATGGTGAGGGGGAGCCGTTCGATATCGTGGTCACCGACCTCTATCTGAAGGGTGAGATGACCGGCGGCGACCTGCTGCACGCCCTGCGCACCCGCCTGCACTACTCGCAGCAGGAGCTGCCGGTGCTTATGATTACCGGCAATGATGATATGCGTACCCAGGTCGAGGCCTTCCATGCCGGGGCCAACGATTTTGTCACCAAGCCGCTGGTGGAAGAGGTGCTGATGGCGCGCATCCGCTCCCTGCTGATGATTAAACACCAGTATGATGCCTTGGAGCGCCAGGCGCAGAAGATGGAGCGGGTGGTCAATAGCGACAGTCTCACCGGGGTGCGTAATCGCCATTACATGCTGGAGAACGGCGAGCAGCAGCTGAAACAGGCCGCTGGCCGGGGCTTCTGGGCGATGATCATTGATATCGACCACATTAAGCGGATTAACGATGTCCTGGGCCACCTCACCGGCGACCATGTGCTGGCGGCGATGGGTAGCCTGCTCAACCAGCAGTTCCCCGATGCCATGACGGTGCGCTTCGGCGGTGAAGAGTTCGCCGTGTTGCTCTCAGGCACTCATCGCACCGAGGCCATGCAGCGGGCTGAGGCGTTGCGTGCGGCCACCGAGGCGTTACAGCCAGAGGGGGTCGAGGTGACCATCAGTATCGGTGTCGCCGGGGTCGAGGATCACCCCGATGCCAGTCTAAACGCCCTGCTCGGTATCGCCGACAAGGCACTTTATGCCGCAAAGGATAATGGTCGTAATCAGGTCTGCCTGACTCAGAATGATGGTTCAATCGGATCAGTGACCGAATATCTCGCCCCTGCCTGATATTTCCGTGTCAGACAATTCCCGACAAAATATCTAGCTAATACCCCGACATACTTTCGGGTCTTATAGGCCTAAAATTTAGTTGAAATCTAATTCCTGAGTGTTATAGTTGGTTTTAATTCTGACACAGCAACTAAGTTATTGTAGACCATAGACAGGAGGCAGTCATGTCGAAGGCGATGGAAATACCGATGAACTTCCCGGTGAGCAGCATTGAGGCCTATGCCCAGGCCGTCAATCAGATCCCGGTACTTAGCAGAGAAGACGAGCAGGAGCTGGCCAACGCCTACCGTGACACCGGTGATGCGGAGAGTGCCAGCAAGCTGGTGATGTCCCATCTGCGCTTCGTTGCCCACATTGCCCGTGGCTACAGCGGCTACGGTCTGCCCCACGCCGACCTGATTCAGGAGGGTAATATCGGCCTGATGAAGGCGGTAAAGCGTTTCGACCCGACGATGAATGTGCGCCTGGTCTCCTTCGCCGTACACTGGATCCGTGCCGAGATTCATGAGTTCATTCTGCGTAACTGGCGCATCGTCAAGGTCGCCACCACCAAGGCACAACGCAAACTGTTCTTTAATCTGCGCAGCTCCAAGAAGCGCCTCGGCTGGTTCTCCCATCAGGAGGTGCAGGCGGTGGCCGATGACCTTGGGGTGAGCAGCAAGGATGTGCTGGAGATGGAGTCTCGCCTTAGTGGGCGCGATATGGCCTTCGACGGTGCCCCCGATAATGATGACGACGAGCCGGTCTACACGCCCGCCGCCTACCTGCAGGACGAAAGTTTTGAGCCTGCCGCCGAGGTGGAACGCCGTGATACCACTGAACAGAATCACAACCAGCTGCAGCATGCTCTGAGCGGCCTGGATGATCGCAGCCGCGATATTGTAGCCTCGCGCTGGCTCACTGAAGATAAGGTGACCCTGCAGGAGCTGGCCGATAAGTACAGCGTCTCCGCCGAGCGTATCCGTCAGCTGGAAAAAAATGCGATGAAGAAACTCAAGGTGGTGATGACCGCCTGAGCGACTGCCTTTGGCAGCATAGAAAGCGGCCCCTCAGGGGCCGTTTTTTTTAGGCGCAAGATGAGTGGAACAAGGTAGTATCGTCTGGGGCGCCGCAAAAGCATGCCGCTAAAGAGTAAAAAATAGAAGGGGGGGTGCTGGTTACACCTGTCGACCTTCACGGTTGATGAGGTCATCGAAACGGCTCAACAAATCAAGTAATAGCGCCGTCGGCTGCTCAAGCTGCTCAAAGCGGTACTCGGCCAGCGGTGTGATCTCGCTGCTGCTGGGGCAGGTCTCTGCGCCCTCTATCACCCGTTTCATCTTCGACAGAAATACCCACTGCAGCCACTGCTCAAAACGCAGGGTATCGTGGCAGAAAGGCACCAGGCTTTGCATCGCCTGTGGCGCCGGGGCTTGTGCTTCCCACAGGCCAGAACGGCGCATCTCCGCCTCAATCTCCAGCAGCAGGTCGGCAAGGTGGTGGCTAAAGTGATCCATGGTGAACCTGGGGTGTTTCAGGGCTGGTGAATATCGCACAGGCGGTGCATCCTCGCCAGAGAGCTCTGCAGGCTGTCGCGTGGCAGCAGCAGCCACAGCTCCCCACGCCACGGCAGCGGATTCTGTGCCAGGTAGTCACAGAGCAGGGTGAGAAACTGCGCCACCGGCCACCCACCATGGCGGTGTGCCAGCGCGGGCAACGCCAGCGAGCCGATGCCGAGTTGCGGCAGTAGCACAAACAGCGTGCGCAATGCATGCTCAATACCGGCCTCACTCCAGCTGGGGTCCTGATTGAGGTCGTGGATCACCGTGAGCAGACGAATCGGTGAGCCCGTTTTGCGGATAACTGTCCCCATCGCGTAGTCGATATCCTCCTCCGCCAGCAGAATTTCAGAGGGTGTCAGCGAGGTCTCCAGCTCAAGCCGTAGCGGTTGCGAATCATCCAGCAGCAGCGCCGTATCCTGCTCCACCACCAGTGCCTCGACCGCAGACGGCAGGCGGCGTTCCAGCGGTGAGAGTCGCATGGTGATGCCGTTAACGGTGAAGGCCTGATCGAGATCACCGGCAATCACCCGCAGGGCAGGGGCAGAGCGTTTCATCGTGCTTCCAAGTGGCGGGGTATGAAACTGAGTGTAGCAGCGGGAAGGGCTGTGGGTTGTGAGTGAGGTTTGAATCCAGGCTTATACGGGCTCACAGAATCAGTCATAATGCGCAGCCCAGTCATGCAGCGGATCGTCACCCATGTGGTTTAAAAATCTCTACCTGTTTCGCCTCACACGCCCCTTTGAGCTGGATCACGACGCCCTCAACGAGGCACTACAGGGCGCGGCCTTCCACCCCTGCGCCAAGAGCGTCCCCTTTAGCTACGGCTGGGCCAAACCGCTGGGTCGCCACGGCGAGCAGCTGGTGCATAGCGTCAGCCACTACTCCATGATCTGCGCCCGCAAAGAGGAACGCCTCCTCCCCGGTGCCGTGGTCAACGAGCAGCTGGCGGAGAAGGTCGAGGAGATCGAGCAGAACGAGGCCCGCTCGGTGGGCAACAAAGAGCGCCAGCAGCTCAAGGAGGAACTCACCCTCACCCTGCTGCCCCAGGCCTTCACCCGCAGCAGCAACAACTACGCCTATATCGACCGCAAAAACCGCTGGCTGGTGATCGACTCGGCCAGCGCCAGCCGCGCCGAAGAGCTGGTGACCCTGCTGCGCGGCTCGGTCGACGGGCTCAGCGCCCGCCTGCCGCTCACCGAAGAGTCACCACGCGTGGTAATGAGCCAGTGGCTGCGCGGCGAAGGCATCCCCGCAGGCTTTGAGGTGGGCGACGAATACGAACTACAGGACGGCGACAAAGAGGGCGGCATCGTCCGCTGTCGCCGCCAGGACCCCCACGCCGACGAGATCCAGGCCCACCTCGACGCCGGCAAGCAGGTCACCAAGCTCGCCATGAGCTGGCAGGAGCGCATCGAGTTTGTGATCCCCGAAGACCTCAGCATCAAACGCCTGCGCTTCACCGACACGGTAAAAGATGAGCAGGACGACCACGCCGAAGACCCCGCCATGCAGTTCGACAGCGACTTTGCCTTCATGGCGCTTGAGCTATCGAAATTTATTGATGAGGTGATTACTGCGTTTGGTGGGGAGAGTGAGGCCGAGCCGGTCTAGCTGATGGGGAGGCCGGCTGGTCATGTCCAGGCCGTAGGCTGGGCAGCCATGCCCAGCGGTGGTGGAGTAGGTGAGTGTGGACAACCTTAGCTATGAGGTTGAGGGTTTTACTCTGTGCCTAAATATCCCACCACATCGCCCTTCGGGTACCCTAGCATCGAAATGGTTTCAGGCGCTCGCAGAAACTCGCTCGGGTTACCTCCCTTGCTCAAACATCTGCCCTCTCAGACTTGAAACTGTCCCGATGCTCGGCAATGTAGAAGGGGGTAGGAACCTTATGATGGCGGTAATATTGTGCATTGGGTAAAATTTAATCGCTCCGTCCTGTTTTCTGAGAAGGAATACGGGATAGTTCTTGGGGGAAATAGGGTGAGGGCGAAGAGGCTATAGCAGTAAGGCTTATAAACACTATAAAGATCTGCGATAACTCTTTACCTTAACAAACAGAAAAATCAAGAAAGGTATGTCAAGGTGCCTTGAGTAGTTACCAATTTGGATACTTAATTAGCAACATTGATTTTCAAAAATATAATTAATAATAACCAGAGGGATTGGGTCTTGAAAAAGATTTTACTGTCAGCAATCAGGATTTTATTATTCTTAATTGGCTCGTTAGTTCTATATAATATTTTTGTTGTATTCGGTATGAAGATTTTTCAGGAACTAGAAGAAAAAGAGTACAGGAAAACAATAAATTCTCAAAACTCCAAACGCATAGATGATGACATTACTGAGCTGCTAAAGCGTAAAAAGATCTGTAAGTGGGCCAAGTCGGATCTGCAACGCAACTTGTGCATGAAAGATAAGTATAAAAAGAAAGACGAAGTAATTAAGGAACTCTTTACTCGCGCGATTAATAATCGAAACTATCGTCGTCCAGTTCGCGCGGATCATAAAAAATGGATTGCCACTAGAAATTTATGCTATAGCGAATCCTGTATGGACAAGGCCTACGGTGAGCGCATACGTGACCTCGGAATACTTATTAGAGACAGGCAACTGTGCGGGGTCAACCATGAGCCGGTAGTTCTGTACCGAGAAGGTTTTACAGCAAATGAGAAAACAAATGCTCCAGTAAGTTACTACACCGAAATTGGCCCTGAAACTCGTGATGTAAGGTATTATGCCGAAGTTTTAGGTGGTAAAGGTAACACTGTTTATCATACTTGGTATAAGGATGGCACGCAGGTGGCTAGAACAAAGTTTTCCATTGATGGGGAGGTTTGGCCCTCATGGTCATCATATGTTCTCGATTCACGCAATGCTGTTTGGGAAGTTATAGTTGAGGACTCAACTGGATGTTTGCTCGCGCACGATTCAATCCCGCTATCAAATTCTACGGTTGTTTCTTCTAGCACACTGGTATCCGATATTTATTCACCGACCCATTATCTTAATAGCATTATTTCTGAATACGATCATAAGCAACTTGAAATCCTAGAAAAATCACTCTCCATAAATGAAGATAACAATAATTATTTTTATAGCCGAAACAGTAGTGGAGACACTCCACTACTTCTGGCTATCCGCACTAATAACTTCCCTGCCGTCAAATTACTATTGGAAATGGGAGCTTCACCCTATATTTGGGATGCGTCTGGTCACTCTGCACTTCAGCTCGCTAATGAGTTGAAATATTCATATATCGAAGATCTCCTGCAATTGACATTGCAACAAAGCACACCACCATGGGGGGTGCTATACTCACATGTTGAAAAGATTGGTCAACATAGTCAGACGGCTAGCGCTAACAATGTTAACGAACTAGCCTTAAGTGTTAAGGGTGTTACGCGGACATATGGACTAAAAGGAAGAAATATACGTCATGAATGGGGTGTAGCCAACGCAAACGGAGATTTGATTAAATTTGATGAAGAATCAATGAGTATTGATTCTAATGAGGACGATGTTTCCTCTACATTTGTTTCTTTGGCAAATGATACACCATGGGAGGTTCGGGTTTACTTAGACGATAAATACGTTGGCCGAACTAAGTTCAAGGTGGAGCATGACCCGGGCATAGGCTCAATATTGCACCCCTATCCTAGAAATCCCTCAACCAGCAAACATCTTGCTAATCTCGCACAGGCTGGTGCACCGCTGGAACTATTTGCCCATGTTCACGGTATGGACGAAAATCCTAATCACAAAACCTACGATGAAATAATAATAACATCAGCAAAAACAGGAAATATCAGCATTATCAAATATTTATTTGGGAAAGGTGAACTTTCTGACCATTTGTATAATGGGAAAACGTTAGTTCATTATGCGGTAATCCATCAGCATCATGATTTATTACACTATCTTCTCTCGCTGGGTATGGCTCAAGATCAGCACGATGACGAATCGAGCGATACTCCTCTTCACATTGCGGCACGCCTGGATGACGAGGTGGCAACACATCTTCTTTTAATTAACGGTGCAAAAAACACTCAATTAAATAAAAATGGACTGACGCCACTCCAAGTTTCCTTGAATAACTGCTCACTTAGATCGGGAATGCGTATACTAAAAGCAGGTGAACAGTTTAAACTGCTATGGAACGGTCGCAACACTATAGAAGAACTGTTACAAGTATACGATTGTCATAACGAGGATGAATGGAAAAATGCCATATACGAATTGGACAGAGAATAATATGTGGGGCCAGATGAGATCTCCTACACATTAACTATGAATCAGTCTTGAAGTAGTTTTTCATCTGACCCTGAGGAATCCCCACAAAATATCTAACCAGATCAAGTATTTGAATGGATAAATTAAGATAATTGAATGCATGCATGGTGAATTTGTGATCTCATGAGGTCACCACAACACCAAGAGAACATCGCCATGCATGCCCGTAAAGTGTCTCATAAAATCCTCTTCAATACCCTACCCTGGATACATAAAACGCGCCTTACGGCACTGGAAGAATGTCTGCTTGCCGCCATCGAAGGCAGACGCCTCAGCGTCACGGGGAT
>JBFFMJ010000009.1:0-135683 GCA_041554195.1 Thiohalomonadaceae bacterium | reverse complement strand
TGCTATTTCTTGGCTTGAGAGTTTCAAATGACCAGCGAATAAGTTTGAGCGATACTCAGATGAGTGAGGCCTATGACAGGTTGGTTACTCAGATAGCAGAGCATGGACATGGCTGGTAAATTCGTGGGGATCCCTCAGGGTCTGACCACATAATTTGACGCTCAGGGTTATTATCCTGGCTGACACTATAAAACGGTATGTACTCACCCCAATTAAAATCAGCAGGAATTGTTGTTGTCATATCAAAGTATGGGTAAGCAACGCATGCATTAAACTCTATATCTTGGAAATAAATTATTGTGACACCATCAAGTTTTTCTTTAAGCCTTTTTAATATCCCACCTATATTTCTCAGCGAAAAAAAACGGTATCGCAATTCGACATTATTTTTTTGTGTGGCGGGCCAATGATATGTGACGGCATCTTGCGGCAATGCGCCAGACTCAAACTGTTTATTGCGCGTATCGCTTAAATAATAACCATCATCGTTCTCACAATAGGCCTCTTTATCAATCCAATAATTAATTTCAGAAACACTATTTGGAGTAACATTGAGCAGTATATTTGAAACATCTCTCAACTCTTCTAACGATGAATAAATATCCCGGACACGATGACTAAGGGTGAGGTTCAATTTTTCAAGCTGTATTTGAATGGATTTGATTTCATTCATTGCAGTATTCCATTGCTTAATTATCTTTATCTACGATTATGTTTCATAATCGTTATGTAACACAAACGTACTTTCCTAGGCTTACTTACTCAATAAAATAAAAAACCGTACCTAACACCGAGATAACTGATCGCGGATTCAACTCGTTAGTGCAACCGGTGGGTTAATACCGAAAAACACCTGATTCGGTGTTTTAATTCCAAGACATTTTCGGGGACGGTTATTAAGCTTATCCATGATGCGTTGAATATCTTTATCAGTGAGGTCATCAAAACTCATTCCCTTGGGTAAGTACTGACGAATCAGTCCGTTGGTGTTATCATTGAGTCCGCGTTCCCAGGAATGATAAGGATGCGCAAAATAGCCCTTCGCATTTAGGTGTTCGGCCACTTCCAGATGGTAAGCAAACTCCTTACCGTTATCATAGGTCACCGTATGGACTCGCTCGGCCAGTGGGGTGAGAAGCGTCAGCATGGCCTCTTTAACCGACTGGGCGGTTTTGTCCGGTGCCAGGGCAATGAGACTTAAGCGTGACTTACGCTCTGCCAGCGTGACCAAAACACTCCCTCCAAGCCTGCCAATCACAGTATCAGCCTCCCAGTCACCAATGCGTGAGCGGTTCTCGACGACCTGGGGGCGCTTATCAATCGACTCTCGTCCTTTAATTTGTCCCCTGCGCTCATTACTTCCATAGCGCTTCCTGCGCTGCTTCTGGCAGCGAAGGTGGCTATGGAGGTCGCCACCCTGGCGCAGATCTTCATAAACATACTGATATATCCACTCGTGACTGATGGTGCATCGACCTGCAGTATGCAGCCATAGACTGACCTGCTCAGGGCTCCACTCATCGCGTAGTAACTGTTCTACCCATTGCCACTGCTGGGTAGCAATACGTGGCTTAGCTTTATTCTGCCGACGTGCCATTGCCAGTTCATGAGCCTGCTTTGGCCTATAACCGCGAAGTCCGCGATTCCTGTTTAGTTCTCGACTAATGGTCGATTTATGGACATTGAGAATATTCGCTATCACTGTTTGGTTGTGACCTGCTTTCAATAAGGCCGCGATCTGGTATCGTTGCTCTTGGGTAAGCTGCGTACATGCACTCATATTTGCCTCTCATTCTTGCCGGAACGAAAGGCTATGATGCTACCGCAGCTTGCCCCCTATTCCGACACTATGAGTTGCACTTAGGAGTTGAATCCGCGGATTGTTTTAGCGGTCATTGTACAGACTCCTGCCCCATTGCCATTATAGTAAACTAGAGACAAGACTTACTTGCAATCTCAGTATCCATTTTGCATCACTCAGGTAAATATGTAACTGCTAGGACAGGTTAGGGCCGTTATGGGGTTGAAAGCGAAAATCATGGTCATTGTTCTCGATGTCCGCTACTGGCTGATTTCACTCCAAACCCACATCTTTCGATAACTTTCGCGATAGGGTGATTTTTCTGACATCCCATGTTCGTGTTCTCTAATCCCTTGTCACCACACATCCCCTCAACATTACCCAGGCACGTTCACTCTAGTTCTGTAAAGAAAACTGCACGCTAAATGAGATCGCTAACGGTAGTTCCAGGCTCGGCGGCGGAGCCGGCATTGGCTGCGCGGCGGCAATGGCTTCTTCCACCGCTTTGCGAAGAACGCGGTGTCCTTCGTCAATGCGCACATCCTTTACACCCCCTTTTTCTAACAGACTAAAACTGACAACCACGCCCCCCTGTATGCCACGACGGCGCGCCACACGTGGGTAGTGTTTATGTGACTCGATATGAGCCATCAGACGTCGCAGGTATTCGTGTTTTGCCTTCTCGGTGAGTGCCGGGTCATCGATGGTGCCACTGGCCTGTTGTGAGGGCAGTGACGGTTTTTCCGCAACCTCTGTTGTCGGTGTCGGGGTGATAACAGGCTGTGGCTTGGGCGGCGCTACCTGCCGCACCTTTTCAGCCACCTTTTTCTTTTTTCTGGGTTTTGGTTTAGGCGGCGGAGCCGGGGCCTCGATCACCTCCGCTTCAGGCTCTTTGCTCTCCTCCTGCTGGGGCGCATCTTGAGGGGCCGTTAGCGGAGCGGCAACGGAACGAAAGCTGACGCTGGTCGACTGTTGCGGTGCAGGTTTCTCCGCCCCCGCCTTTGAGCCGCTATCGACAAACAGCACAAGATGTATCAGCAGCGACAGCAGCGCGGCACCTACCCAGATAGGCCACTCCGGAACCCTCATTGCTGTTCGGTCACAATATCCACTGCAGAGGCACCGGCTTTGCGCGCAACGTCGAGTACCGTCACGGCCTGGCCCAATGGGGCATGGCGATCGCCGCGTACCCGCAGACTGCGTTCCGTTCGTGACTCGAATTTGCTTCGCAGCAGACTCTCAAGACTCTCTGCTTCAACAAAGTGGTCGTCGAGCAGAAAACGTCCTTCGGCATTGATCACCAGTTCCAGCTGCTCGTCCTCCCCCACCGCCACGCCGCTATCGGCCACCGGCAGGTCGATATCGATCGCCTGCTCCTGCACGAAGTGCGAGGTGAGCATGAAGAAGACCAGCAGTAGGAAAACGATATCGATAAGCGGCGTCAGGTTCGGCATCTGACCACTGCGGCGGCGACCCTCAAACTGCATGGGTGCTCCCCTCACGATGGTGGATGGCTTCGCCCTCGCTTTGTATCTCTTCGTGCGGTAACTGCTCTAGTAACACCGAGGCAAGGCTGCGCATCGACTGGGCACGCCGGTCTGCCAGCCCCTCAAGCAGGTGCAGTATCAGCAGTACCGGGATCGCCACACTCAGGCCGACGCCGGTGGTTAGCATCGCCTCCCAGATCCCTCCGGCCAGGGCCTGCGCATCCACCTTACCGCCAGCCGCTTCGATCACCATGAATGCCTTAATCATGCCCAAGATCGTACCGAGCAGACCGAGCAGTGGGGCGGTGTTGCCAAGGATGGCGATGCTACGAAAGCCACGCTCCATACGTTGCAGTTCTATCGAGCCGATACGCACCGCCACACGGGTCAGGTCCTTGACCCCATCGGCGGCGGCCTGACTAATACCACTCAATACGGCGACCTCCGGGCCACGATAGGCGCTGAGCCATTCGTCGAGCTTGCCCTGCTTGAGACTGGCTACCAGGTTCTGTTCAAACTCCTGCGGCAACCGCCCCATCATGGCAAAACGCAGCAGGCGCTCAATGATGATGGTCATTGCCAGCAGCGAATAACCGAGCAACACCCAGACAACCACCCCACCCTTATCGAAAATCTCTGTAATGATCATATCTGTACAAAACCCAAAACCGTGACACTCCCCAACAGCACGAGCATGCCGCCCGCAACCTGCTCAAGTCTACCGCTCCAGTTGCTCAGGTGATACCTGATCTGTGCGCCGAAGTGCGCCACCGCAATACCGAAGATTAAGGTCGGTATCGCCACCGCCCCCAGGCCAAATGCCAGGCCCAGCGCCAGACCACCTGTGGGGGTGGCCATGGCGGCAGAAACGGTGAGTACTGTGGCCAATGGCACGCAGGGGTTTAATGCCATACCGGCCCCCATGCCAAACAGTGATAGCGAAAAGAGCGGACGCGGCTTCTCTTTTTTCTGCACGGCCGGCGCAATAACCACCTCGCTCGCCGTAGCGGAAGCATCATGAACATGACTGCGCTGGCACGACTTTGCCCCGGCCTTGCGGCGCAACATCATCACCCCAATAATAATTGTGGCAACACCGAGGATCTGCGCCGCCGGCCCATTCTCTATCCACACCGTGGCGGCATAGCCAAAACTACCGGCGACGGCCCCCAGTGCTGAATAGCTGGTCAGCCGCCCCAGTGAAAACGGAATAATGGTACGCCAGTCAGCCCCCTCTCCCCCCGACTCCCTGAGGAAGACCGGACCGAGAAAGGGCAGGCAGGTGATATTACAGGGACCGGCACCAAAGGCCAGCCCCATTAATAGTGCCGCAGAAAAACTCAGACTCAGCGTTTCCATCAGCCCTCACCTGCCCCCGGCTTGCGATTGCGCCACCACGACAGGAGAGTGCTTTTCTCCCATACGCTTTGTGCCTTTTTACGCTTCTTGAAATAGGCCGGGTCGGCCGAGAGGATCGGCAGCACCGCATACTTCATTGTCAGTACCCCCTTGTCCGGGCAGAACTCGACACAACGACCGCAGAGGGTACAGTCGGGACTGAGTACGTCTTTCTTCTCCAGCTCGGTGGCGATCTCCTCGATATCCATCGGACACGCCTGGGTGCAGAGGTTGCACTTCGCACAGCGTGTGGTGGCCCCCTCTTTTACCAGACGTACCAGACCGAGCTTTTTGAATACCGCGTGCAGTGCCAGCATCGGGCAGATGCGACAGAAGGGCTGGCGTACCGTCAGGCCAATGGCCATCATCAGTCCAAAACCGAAGGTGGCGATGATAGAGAGGATCATATAACCATCACTGGTCGTATCCACCACCATCTCGCTGGTATCACCGGTGGCCAGGGTGGTCAGAATTCGGCTGGGGCAGATACTGCAGAACGGTGAACCCAGCTCATGACCGACCACACCAAAGCCCGCCAGCAGCGGGAAGAAGAAGACCAGAAAGGCGAGCATTAACCACTTTATCGGGCGGATCTTTTTATTGCTGCTCTTCTCCAGTGAATCTCGCTGTTGCAGACCCAGCTTCTGGCCAATAATCGTCATCATCTCCTGGAAGGTTCCCAGCGGGCAGATCCAGCCACAAAAGGCCTTGTTCAAGAAGACAAAGACGATAAGAAACGTTCCCAGCGTAATCAGTGTGGGGAGAAGAGCCTCAACAAGCGATCCCCCGGATGACAGAACGGGGGCCACACGATGGTCCATCTGGTGCTGCAGCGAAATGAGAGAACAGTGATCGGCAGTATCCATATCATAGGCACAGGCCAATGATGGGAGTGCATTGGTCAGGTTGTCGGCCAGATAGTAGCCACCGATACCCAGAGGCACGCCATAGACCAGGACAACAAAGGCAATCGCCTGAACAAATTTTCTTACCACTGAAAGGTTCATCAAGCTGCCCCCCCTTTTTTCTTATCTTTCGTCGCCGGTTTTGTCCGACGCATAACTACTATCCCACTAACGAATCCAAAGACCAGCATAAAGAGCCCGACGCTATCGGATTTCCAGTGAGAGGGATTAACCGAGTAGGGCGCGGAAAAGTTGGTGCGATAAAGCACCCCCTCATCAACATAACCGGTACGCAGCATAAAATCGGCAGGCTTATTGTTGCTACGGCCTGTTCGCACGTTTTTAAAGTCATCAGGAAGAGTAAAGCTAACCCGCCCTTCTGCATCAGTGGTCGCCTCCAGCTCAGTGCCATTGCTGGAGATCAATCCAACCCAGACATCGCTAACCGGTTCACCCTTAAAGCGAACAATAAACTCCTGCTCGTTCTGGCTATGAAAACGCCCGTGCTCACGCGCCATCGGGTCAGGCACGATCTCCAGCGGCAATTTGTTATTCGCCATCATCTCGGCGGGACTACGTCCGGTCGGCTTACCGCGAAGATAGACATAACGCAGTGAGGATTCATGAAGACCGCCCTCCTGCCGAGTGGCAACCAGGGCGTGGTAACTCACCAAACCGGTTGAAGGAATCTTCAGCTTGCCCTGCTCATCATCCAGCTCAAGCGTGCGGGTCTCCAGTGTCGGGGTAATCATCCACAGCTTGGCCCCGGCATTGTCCTGCAGGAAAATCGTCTTCCCGCGTCGCTGATTATGTCCGCCATGTCCCCCAGTCTGTAATTGAACCTGACCGGTACCCTGCAATTGCAGCTGCACATGCATCCCACCGTGATTCATTGATGAAGCCTTGGGGCTCCAGCGTAATTCGGCATGAGAGGTTCCGCTAGCCAAAAGCACGCCCACTGCCGATAAAGATAAAAAGAGAGATTTATGCATCAGTCCTCCTAAAGTGAGGCCATCCCTGGCCCTGCCTCATTGGTTTTATTCTTAGAAATGCGCCGACACGCCAGCAGTAAAGGAGCGCCCCTGATTCACCACCAGAGAGAGGTCTTCTTCATCGTAAACACCGTCATCATTACCATCACCGGTACCGCGTGCGGTGTTGTAGTAGGTCTTATCAAAGAGGTTGTCGACACGGGCAAAGAAGTTCCAGTTGGCACCAGCCATTTTGCGATCATAATTGACCAGCAAGTTGAATACCTGATGACCGTCGATCTTGATCTGATTAATCTCATCGGCATAGTAATCGCTAATCGCATCCATCTCGGCGGTGACAGTCAGGCCCGATGTCGGCATCATGTTAACGGCCAGGTTAATATGGTGGTTGGGGGTACGTGGCAGCTCATTGCCCGCGTTGTCATAAGGGGTCAGACAGTTAGTGACGCTCGGTGGAAAACCACCGGTTACCGGGGTGGCTCCCGGAGGACAGACCCCGGCAATCGGTGCTGTCTGCAGGTTGAACTCATCGTAGCTGGTATAGCTGCTAGCCAGATAGGTGTAGGCCAGGTCCCAGTTCCAGCTATTGCTCGGCTGCCCCAGCAGTGACAACTCCAGACCACGACTGCGCATATCACCAATATTGTCGTACTGGCTGTCTGCCGAGGTAGTGTACTGACCGGCGCTGGCCTGAATATGGTCCTTACGCTCGAGCTGGAACAGGGCCATGTCCATCTCTACTGGTATGCCTAACATATCCGCCTTACGACGCATCCCCACTTCAATATTAAGTGTCGTTTCCGGTACCAGATCCGGGTTGGCCGCGGTTTTGTGGGTTGGGCTGTTGCTGCCAACAAACAGCTGGGTTACCGAGGGGGCACGAAAACCGGTAGAGAGACTGGTGTAGTAGTCCAGCTGCTCACTAGCGGCATAATTAGCACCCAGGCGGGAAGAGAAAATATTGAACTGCTCATCGCCATTATCGGTACTGTCCTGGTTATCCGTGTAATCCAGGTTAATACGGTCAGTACGACCATTGAGTGTCATCAACCATTTATCGGTCAGGCGATACTTGGCCTCACCATAAAAGGCAACGACCTGCTCATCGGTTTCGTTGTCCGCCGAGGGTTCCCCCACCACACAGCCGGCCCAGGGCCCCAGACCGGTACAGTCGATGAAGGTCGAATCGCTGTCATAACTGTTATTACGCAAGTCCGTCGCCACCATCCAGGCAAACGACTCGCTCCCGGCACGATACTCGGCCTTGATGCCGCGCTGCACCTGAGTGTAGTCGTTGTCATAGACATAGCCGTCATCAATGGTAATGATCGGGCTGGAGACGTGCTGGGTGTTATCACTAAACTGGTAGGTATTAAGCGTGAGATTAGAGCCGGAATCCAGATCCTGATTATAAGTGAGGAAGAGCTTCTGTAGCTTCACCTGATAGTGGTTGGAATAGTCATCGTAGATTGGATCCTCACTCGTCGGATCCGTTTCAGCAGCGCTTACGCCCTTTACTGCACCGTGACTATTTTTGTATCGGTCTGCCACCTCAAATCCAAACTGGACATCACTGCTATCGTTTACGTAATACTGCAACTTACCGTTCACATAATCGGCCTTGGAGTCGCCGTCATCATAATAACCATCGGTCTCACGTCGTGACACCTGAACATGGCCACTGGCAGTCTCACTGGCAAAGCCGGCACGGGCCAGCCCCTTTTTATGGCCAAAGCTACCGACCTCGGCAGCAACCTTATAGCCGGCGTAGCCCGCCCCCTTTTTGGTGGTAATGATTACTGCACCGGATAGAGCGTCATCGCCAAACAGGTAAGAGGCTCCGCCTTTAACCACGCGAATCGACTCAATGTTATCAAGGTCGATATTGACCCGTCCGCCACGCTCAAAGACGGGAACACCATCAATCACCACGGCGACCCCAGGCTTCTCTCCCATGTAGACCTGATTCTCAACGCCACGAATGTGGATCTTCAGCGAGTCACCACTCTGCACCTCGGTGGTAATGCCGGGAATAGACTGCAGCATTTGCTGAATATTGTCAGTGTGAGCGCGATCGACCTGCTCGCCGCTAATTGAGGCAACCGCAGAGGGCTCATGACGTTTATCCGCAAAGCGATCACCGATGGTCGAAGACTCTACCTGGATAACGCCCAGCGACTCTGCCTGCACGGCAACCGAAGAGAGAGAGGAGATAAGGGCCATCGCAACGGCCGAGGAAATTATTTTCATTCTTGGGGGGAACACAGCAGACATGGGCAACCTCGTTAGACAAATATTAATCAATAGCCCTCCGTGGCCGAATCATTACCATCTATATCATTCGCAACTCCCATGCCAAACATAAGTGATTGAATTTATTGATGTGCATCATCCACGCGGCGCCCGGATAACGTTATATCCCCCACTGTAGTGTGTGAAATGACACAGTTGCGCCTCACCTCAGGATCCTTCGTGAGACTCCAAACCTATGAAATCAATGAGTTATCTGTTTGGCCCATTCGTTGCGATAGCTCTCTCTGTTTCTGGATCGGTGATCCCCCCAATAACGACACAAATGAGAGATAACATGAAGAAGATTACTTTCTGTCTACTGGCACTCTGTGCTGCCGAGCTACAGGCCGCTGATGAGCAACTCAGTATCAGCGTCGAGAGCACCCGCCTGAGCGATGTCAGTGGTGAAGAGGTGAAGTCTGCCGATGTGGCCGATGCCCTGAGCAAGAAACTCCCCGGTGTCTCACTGGTACGCCGTAGCGGTATCGCCAACGACGTGATCCTGCGCGGCCAGAAGAAGGACAACATCAGCATCACCATTGATAACGCCAAGGTCTACGGTGCCTGCCCCAACCGCATGGACCCGCCCACCTCGCACATCCTTGCCAACAACATCGAAGGGATTGAGGTGATCGAAGGCCCCTACGACGTGGAGAACTACGGCACCCTCAGCGGCGCGGTCAAGGTCACCACCCGAGCACCCGCACAGCAGATGCAGGGCGAGCTCAGCCTGAATGTCGGCAGCTGGGGATACCAGAAGGCCGCCGCCAGCGTTAGTGGCGGCAGCGACAGCGTGCGCATGCTGGCCAGCGTCTCCACCGAGAAGAGCGGGCAGTACGAAGATGGTGACGGCAATACCTTCTACGAGCAGATTGAAAACCTCGGTCTGACCGGCCCCGCCGCTGCCGTGCAATATCAGGACGTATATAAAGACCAGGACGCCTACACCAAACGCACCTTCATGGGTAAGGCCTTTATTGATGTGGCGCAAGACCAGCAGCTGAAGCTGAGCTACACCGCTAACCGCAGCGACGACATCCTCTACCCCTCAAGCAAGATGGATGCGCTCTACGACAACTCCGACATCGTCAATATCGACTACACCATCGCCAACCTGGGTGAACTCTCAAAGCAGCTGGATATCCAGTTCTATGATTCACGTGTCGACCATCCGATGTCGACCTACTATCGCATCTCTGCCGGTGTAGATTCTGCCGAAGAGATGATCAGTGCCCTCACTACCCAGGCCCGTGGGCTGAAAGTAAAAAACACCTTTGACCTTAGCGACAGCGCACAGCTTGCCGTCGGTATCGATAGCAGCACACGTAACTGGGACGGCAGCTATGAGAAAAAGAGTGCGATGAACCCGATGATGGCCGCCGCGATCACGGGGCGTGTCAGTATCGACGATGTCGACACCACCAACCGCGCCCTGTTTGCCGTGCTGGAAAAGCGTTACAGCGCCACCACCATCAAGGCCGGTGTTCGCTACGACGACACCCATATCGAAACCGCAGGCACCATGGGACAGCCCGATAACGATTACAGCGGTGTTAGCGCCAACATCTTCGCCAACTACCAGCTCAATGCCAGTACCCGCCTGTTCGGTGGTATCGGTCGTGCCAGCCGTGTACCCGATGCACGAGAGCTCTACTTCCTGGCAGCCATGGTTCCCGGCAACGCCATGGCACCGCAGCCGGTGATCGGCACCCCCGACCTGGAGCAGACCACCAACACCGAGATCGACCTTGGCATAGAGAAGAAGTATGAAAACGCCTCGGTTAAGGCGAAGATCTTCTACAGCAAGCTGACCGACTTCATCTACTTCAACAGCAGTAACATGGCCAACAAGTTCGAGAATGTGGATGCCACCATCTACGGCCTCAGCCTGAGCGGTGACTACTTCATTAACGATAGTGTCTATATGGATTACGGCTATGCCATGCAGGTGGGGAAAAAGGATCAGGCACTAAGCGGCCAGAGCGATACCGACATGGCGGAGATCCCACCCTACAAGCTCAACCTGGCACTGAATTACGACTATGCCGCTGGCAGCACAGCGAGTGTTGAACTGGTTCACGCCGGTGAGTGGAGCCGCTATGACAGCGACAATGGTGAGCAGGCTATCGACAGTTACTCCATCGTCAACCTTAAGGCCACTCACAGCCTCAACAAAAACTTCGAGCTGACCGCCGGTATGGATAACGCATTGAATGCCACCTATGCCGTCACCAACACCTACCAGGACCTCACCCTGCTGGCCGACGGTAACGGCGATGTGATGCTGATGAATGAGCCGGGCAGGTATGCTTACGTCCAGGGCACCTTCCGTTTTTAACCGATGGCGTATTAGAGACCTCTAGTATCACCTAAAGCAGGGTGGGGTTCTAACGAACCGCACCCTGCTTTTTTTATGCCTGTCGCTCCGCCATCACCCGCTCCACCGTATCCACAATCGCCTGGGTCTGCGGGTCAATTTCAATATTGATGCGGTCGCCGATTTTGCGGCCAGCGATGTTGGTACGCTGCAGGGTCTCCGGGATCAGGTTCACGTTAAATTCGTTCCCCTCCACCTCACCGATGGTCAGGCTGATACCGTCGATACCGATATAGCCCTTGGTGAAGAGGTATTTGCACCACTGCTCCGGCATTCGGAACCAGACCTGATGATTGTTGGGTGACGCGATCACCCGACTTACCTCGGCGGTGCAGAGGATATGGCCCGACATCGCATGGCCACCGATGTCATCACCAAAGCGTGCGGCGCGCTCGACGTTTACTTTTCCACCGACGCTTAACTCACCCAGGTTGGTGACTTTGAGGGTCTCCTGCATCAGGTCGAAGCTAACCTTGTCGCCCTCGATATTCACTACGGTCAGGCAGCAACCGTTATGTGCCACCGATGCCCCTGGCTCTAGTCCGCTAAGCATGGCTTCTGGCAGGCGCACGGTGTGGGTACGGAAGTTCTCTTTTTCATCTATCGCTAGCACCTCGGCGGTGCCCTGTACTATGCCGGTAAACATTCATTACTCCAAAATAGTTTCATTAGCTATTACATCCGAAAGAACTCTCTGATCTTCAGCAACACCTCACCCTGATGTCGTGCCAGCTCGGCCTGCTGCACGGTTTCATCAAGAGATTGCAGCGATCAGTACACAATCCGTATTCTATAATGAACAATTATGCGCCATTAGCGGATGGCACAACATAGCGCAGCAAGGTTAACCATCAATGCAGGATGCCCCTTATGAATGACTCACTTTCCAGCGCTGCCATCTCTCCCGGCGGTAAGAAGCTCGACAGGAGTTCTCAGCCCTGATGCGCTCAGGTCTACTTCACGGGGCACTACTATTCGTTCCAGTGCTTGCGCTGGCATCCACAGGGGAGTGGCACAATGCGCCGCCGCTGTTGCAGGCCATTAGCCAGTGGTTAAGCACCCACCCGCTGCTGGCCCCGCTGCTTTTCCTCTTACTCTATTGTCTGGTGGTACTACTGTTTCTTCCCGGCACTCTGCTTTGCCTGGTCGGGGGCGCACTGTTTGGAGTCGGCTTCGGGGCACTACTGAATGTCATCGGGGCGACGCTAGGGGCGAGCCTGGCCTTTCTCACCGCCCGCCACCTGGCAGCGGCGCAGGTAGAGCGTCATATGAGCGGCACACTGCAGCGGCTGAAACACGGGGTGGAGCGCGAGGGGTGGCGCTTTGTCGCCATGGTGCGGCTGCTACCGGTGGTGCCCTATGACCTCTCCTGCTACGCCTTTGGACTGAGCCGCATTCCACTAACGCAGTTCGCGGCGGCCAACGCGCTGTGCCTGTTGCCGCGCCTCACCGTCTACGCCTACATCGGACACAGTGGCCTTGAACTGCTAAGCGGTGAGGGTGAGCGACTGCTTAACCTGGTCAGCATGGTGACACTCCTTATCGCCGTGCTGTTACTTCCCTACCTCACTCTGCGCCTGCGCCGACCGCTGAAATAATCACGCCTGGCGCTACACCTTTCCGGAGTCACCCTGTCCTTCCACCGCATAACCCGCCTCATTCCAGCCGGTCATTCCATTACGCACCACATGCAGTTCGGCAAAGCCCTGCTTAGCCAGCAGTGTGGCCGCCCTGGCCGAGCGCACATCAGTGCGGCAGACGATGGCGATGGGGCGTTCACGATACTCCTCCAGCTCTGCCACACGTTCGGCCAACTGCTCGACAGGGATATTAAGGGCCTGATGAATGTGCCCCTGCTCACCAGTGAACTCCTTTTCACTACGTACATCGAGGATCACCATCCCGGAGGCCTTCGCCTTTAACTCCGCCACCTCCATCTTCGGCCCCTGACGCAGCCGAGCGATCAGGCGCGGCAGAAAAGAGACCACGGCCAGCAGCGCTACTGCCATCAATATCTTCTGGATCAACCCCTCGCCACCGGCCACCGCCTCGCGACCCGCATAACCCAAATAGGTATAGGCGATAGCGCCAGGCAACATGCCGAGATAGGAAGTAATGATGTAGTGGCTGAGTTTGATACGGGTCAGACCCAACGCATAGTTCAGGACATTAAAGGGGAACAGCGGCACCAGTCGTACAAAGGCGACAAAGCGCCACCCCTCGGCCTCGACACCATCCTTTAACTGCTTAACGCGCCCACCGCTTTTTTGCTCTGCCCAGTCGGCGGCAAGATAGCGGGCGATAAGAAAGGCAAGGGTCGCCCCAACGGTGGCACCGGTCAGGTTATAGAGAGTGCCCCACACCGGACCGAAGATCGCCCCGCCCGCCAAGGTCAATACCGAACCGGGCAGAAACAGCACCGTCGCCGCCGCGTAGATCAGCATAAAGACCAGCGGCCCGGCCACACCGAAGCCCTCTACCCATTGCGCCAGACGTTGCGCATCAAACTGCTCACGATAGTTCATCGCCAGGACGATGCCGCCAAGCAATAACAACACCAACCCGATACGCAGCAGCTTCTTATTCATCTTCGTCCTTGCCCTTCCCTTCACTACTCCACTGGCGACGATTAATGGTGTACTCGCTCACCTTCCCCTTGAAGGGTAGCAGCAACATGCCGGGCAGCCAGCTCGCCTCTTTGGGCGTGCGGAACTTGTGGATGCCGATGCTCATCCCCTCGTGGCCGCCACGCGGCTGCGCACGGTAGGTGCCGAACAGACGATCCCACCAGGGCAGACTGAAGCCGAAGTTACAGTTGGCCTCGTCATCCTCCACTGAATGGTGCACCCGGTGCATGTCGGGGGTGACCAGAAACAGACGCAACACACGATCCAGTCCCAGCGGCAGACGTACATTACCGTGGTTAAACATCGCCGTGGCGTTAAGCATAATCTCGAAGATCACCACCGCCACCACCGGCGGGCCGAGTACCACGATGGTGGCAAATTTGATCAGCATGGAGAGGATGATCTCGATGGGGTGAAAGCGCGCCCCAGTGGTCACATCGTAGTCGAGGTCGGCGTGGTGCATGCGATGCAACCGCCACAGCAGCGGCACCGCGTGCACCATCACATGTTGCAGGTAGATGATGAAATCCATCGCCGCCACCGAGAGCACGGCGGCCAGCCAGAACGGCAAGTCGTAGTAGTTGAACAGCCCCCAGCCGTGCTCTGCGGCGAAGGCGGCTACACCCACGGCGGCGGCGGGAAAGAGCAGGCGAAGCAGAAAACTGTTAAAGAAGACGATGCCCAGGTTATTGGCCCAGCGTACCGCCTTGGAGACAGTGAGCGCACGGCGTGGTGCCAGCACCTCCCACAGCGCCATCACCAGCAGCATGCCGAAGAAAAAGCCCATGCGTACCGGCTTCTCGTGGGCCATCAGCCACTCATTAAATTCCATCCTCTCCCCCTTCACCCCGCACTGGAATGGCGGCTATACTGTTGAAACAGACTCTATTCAATAGATTACTTGAATAGTGAGATAAGTCATAGGAAAATTATGTCCGGCAGCAACTTCAAGCAGCAGCTCTTCACCCAGTTTGCCCGTATCGGCAAGGCGCTGAGTAACGGTAACCGACTGGAACTACTGGAGTTTATCGCCCAGGGCGAACGTAGCGTAGAAGAGCTGTCAAAGGTCTCCGGCCTTACCGTCGCCAACACCTCGCAGCACCTGCAACAGCTGCGACAGAACGGGCTGGTGGCCTGCCGCAAGGAGGGACTGAAGGTCTACTACCGCATTAGCGACAACGATGTGCTGGCGCTATTCGGAGCCCTGCGCGGGGTGGCCGAGCGTCACCTCGATGAGGTACAGCAGCTGGTGCGCCACTTCCTCACCAGCAAGGATAGTCTGGAACCGGTGGCCCGTACCGAGTTGCTGGAACGGGTGCGTGACGGCCTGGTCACGGTGCTCGATGTACGCCCGCACGAGGAGTTTGCGGCGGGGCACGTACCTGGGGCGATCAACATCCCGCTAAGCCAACTCGAAGAACATTTCGATGAGCTGGAGCAGGGACATGAGGTGGTCGCCTACTGCCGCGGCCCGCACTGCATCCTCGCCTTCGAGGCGGTGGCGCGACTGCGCGAGAAAGGTTTTAGCGCCCACCGGCTGGAAGACGGCTATCCTGAGTGGCAGGCGGACGGGTTGCCGACCGAGAAAAATTAAGTAACATCTAACATTACCCCCGTGGAGTCCCCATGAAAAAGATCATCCCCCTGTTTTTCGCACTGCTCTCCTTTGGCCTGCAGGCCGAAGAACAGCAGCTTGAGCTCAACGGCCTTAAGGTCAGCGCCAACCTGGAGGCCGCCAGCGATAACTGGCAGCAGGGCACGGTGGTGTTGATGACCCACGGTACCCTGGCCCACAACCGCATGGAGATCATGGCGACATTGCAGGAGATGCTCAAGGAGCGCGGCCACACCTCGCTGGCGATCAACCTCTCACTGGGGCTAAGTGATCGCAAGGGGATGTACGACTGTGCCGTGCCGCATACCCACAAACACACCGATGCCCTCGATGAGATCGGCCTGTGGCTGGGCTGGCTGAAAAAGCAGGGGGTCAAATCGGTGGTGCTGCTGGGCCACTCCCGCGGCGGCAACCAGACAGCTTGGTTTGCCGCCGAACGTGACGATGCCGCAATCAAAAAGGTCGTACTGATCGCCCCGCAGGTATGGAGCGAGGAGAAGAATAGCAAGGGCTACCAGAAGAGTTATGACAAGCCGCTGGCCCCGGTGCTGGCCAGGGCGCAGAAGCTTGTAGATGCGGGTAAAGGGAGCAGCCTGATCAAGCCGGTGGACTTCATCTACTGCCCTGAGTCGAGCGCCAGTGCCGCGGCCTTTGTCGCCTACTACCAGCCTGACGCGCGCATGGATACACCCAGTCTGGTCAAACAGATCGCCAAGCCGGTACTGGTCTTTGCCGGCAGCGAGGACCAGGTGGTTGCAGGACTAATTGAGAAGATGGAGAGCATCGAAAAGTCGAATGTCAGTTTCGAAGTGATTGACGGTGCCGACCACTTCTTCCTCGACCTCTATGCCGAGGAGCTGGCCGATATGACCGTGGAATTTGTCGAGGCCGAGTAAGATCTAGTTCTTCAATGCTGCCGTCCTGGCAGCGCTGAAATCATTATCGGCTACCAGCTCCAGCCGCCCGACTCAATGCGGCGCAACAACATCACCCGCCCATTTACATCGCGCAGGATCAGTACGTCGTCCATCTGCCGGAATTCAAACTCCACCTCGCCTCCGGGCATGCGGGTAAGAATGAAGTTTCCCTCAACAATAAACTCCCCAGCCATCTTCTGCTGGTTGTTATCGAGCAGTACAAAATGGTTGTCACGCACAAACCAGTACTCACCCGACTGTGCCAGCCAGGTGCCCTCCAGCGACTGCATATCCACCCAGGGGTTGTTGGGGTCATCCCAGTAATCACGATAACGGTAAGGATTATTATTGGCGAAAGCTGACACCGGCCCCTGATTGAAACCGTAAAAGGCATTGGGATTATTCCAGCCGCCCGGCGCACGCCCCACGTTGTTACGCTGCCCCAGGAACCACTCCATAAACTCCCACATGGTACTCATCATGCTGCCGGCCATGCTTCCCGACATGGCTCCGCCATAGTTCATATCGACCGCACGCAGATTGCTGCTGCCGAATAGCACGAAGATTAATAGGAAAGCGGGGAGGACTCTTTTCACTCTGGGTTCCTTGTTAACAACGGGGGTTGAAGCCCGATTTTAGCAAAAGCGGTTCCGAATTAGGCGGTGGGAACAATAGGCTGCATGATACAATACGCCCAATCTCATCAACACACTACAGCATGCCGCCATGGAAAACCGCCTCGAAGATATCGAAACCCGTATTGCCTATCAAGAGGCCTCCATTGAGGAGCTGACCGGTACCATGCTGGCACAGCAGAAGACCATTGAGGAGCTGCAGGCACAACTCGACTACTTCAAGTCGGTGCTAAAGGATTTAACCCCCTCGGCCGTCGCCCCGATGTCCGAAGAGACCGCCCCACCCCATTACTGATCCCTCACCTTTGCACTCAGGCCGACCTGCATGAAATTTTTTGCCACCACCCCCAGGGGAATGTCACCACTGCTGGAGCGCGAACTGCGCGATCTGGGGGCACAGAAGATCCGCCCCTCCGCCGCTGGCGCCACCTTTGAGGGCGAGCTGGAGCTGGCCTACCGGCTCTGCCTGTGGAGCCGGGTGGCCAACCGTGTGCTGCTGCCCATCACCACCATCAAGGCCGGCACGCCCGAGGAGCTGTATGACGAGGTAAAGGCGATCCACTGGGAGCGCCACCTCCACTCCTCCGGCACCCTGGCGGTCGACTGCTCGGTCACCGACTCGGCCATCGGCCACAGCAAGTACGCCTCGCTCAAGGTCAAGGATGCTGTGTGCGACCGTTTTCGCGAGCAGTTCGGTGAGCGCCCCAGCGTGGATCTCGCCACCCCCGACCTGCGCATTAACCTGCACCTGCGCGGCAACAGCGGCAAGATCAATATCGACCTCTCCGGCGGCAGCCTACACCGCCGCGGCTATCGCGACGAGGGGGTGATCGCACCGCTGAAAGAGAACCTGGCCGCGGCCCTTCTGCTGTTCGCCGACTGGCCCTTTATCGCCTCGCGGGGCGGGGCGCTGCTCGATCCGATGTGCGGCTCCGGCACCCTGCTGATTGAAGGGGCGATGATCGCCGCCGACATCGCACCGGGGATCTTCCGTCACCACTTCGGCTTTCTCGGCTGGCGACGCCACGACAAGGCACTGTGGCAACAGCTGCTCGACGAGGCCGAACAGCGCCGTCAGGCCGGGCTGGAAAAGCTGCCCCCCATTCAGGGCGCGGATGCCAACCCACAGGCGGTCAACGCCGCGCTGCGAAACATCGACGCCGCCGGTCTGTCACGCCACATTCGCATCGAAAAACGCGAAATGGGAACGCTGCCCCGACTCGGTGGCGACATCCCTGGCCTGTTGATAGTGAATCCCCCCTACGGCGAGCGTCTCGGCGAGATCAATGAGCTGAAGGGGCTCTATGCCGACCTCGGCAGCCACCTGCAGAGCGACCTGCCCGGCTGGCGTGCCGCGATCTTTACCGGCAACCCGGAGCTTGCCGCCTATGTCGGCCTGCGCACCCATCGCAAGCCCGAGCCGCTGTTTAACGGTCCCATTGAGTGCCAGCTATTCCTCTACCGCATCCCCGATGAGAGCACTGAGCAGACCGTGCATGATGAGCAGAGGCCCGACCCCAGCCTCATCGAGAGCGAGGGAGCGAAGATGTTCGCCAACCGCCTGCGCAAGAACCTCAAACACCTGGGCAAGTGGGCGCGACGCGAGGGGATCGACTGCTATCGCCTCTACGACGCCGACCTGCCCGAATACGCCGTCGCCGTCGATCTCTATCGTGGCGATAAACTATGGGTACATGTGCAGGAGTATCAGGCCCCGAAAACGGTGGATGCCGAGAAGGCACGCCAGCGCCTGATGGAGGCACTGGCCGTGATCCCGCAGGTACTGGAAATACCCGTCGCACAGCTGTTCTATAAGGTGCGCCAGAAACAGAAGGGGCGCGCCCAGTATGAAAAACAGGACAACAGCGGTACCTTTTACGAGGTAAACGAAGGGAGCTGCCGCCTGCTGGTCAACTTCAGCGACTATCTGGACACCGGCCTGTTTCTGGATCACCGCATCACCCGATCGATGATCGAAAAAGAGGCCCGCGGCAAACGCTTCCTCAACCTCTTCGCCTACACCGGCGTCGCCACCCTGCATGCCGCCGCCGGTGGTGCCAGTGCAACCACCACCGTCGATATGTCGAACACCTATATCGACTGGGCGAAACGCAACATGGCACTTAATGGCTTCACCGGCCCGGAACACCACTATATACAGGCCGACTGCACCGCCTGGCTCGCCGAACAGGCAAAACAAGGCGGCGAGCCGTACGACCTCATCTTCCTCGACCCGCCCACCTTCTCCAGCTCCAAACGGATGGAGGAGAGCTTCGACGTGCAACGGGATCACGTCGACCTGATCCGCAACGCCATGCAGCTTCTCTCTGAGGACGGCCTGCTCATTTTCTCCAACAACTTCCGCAAGTTTAAACTGGATGAAGCCGCGTTAAGTAGCTATCAGATTAAAGAGATCAGTAAGCAGACCCTGCCGGAAGATTTTCGCAGGAATCCGCATATTCACCGCTGCTGGTGCATTCAACCGTAGGTCACGTTGCCTTAGCGACGTGACGGCTATTTAAGTTGTGTCGTTTAATCTGTCATTGTAATCGTTAAAAATCAACCACTTATCACCAATATTAGAAAACCCTAACAAAATACTTGACCCACACTGTGGGTATTAATAGAATACCCAACAAGATAACTTGGTTTTTAAATCAAGTACCCCTATTAAGGGTATAGAGTCATTTCACTAAAGATTTATAGAGGTAGAGAACGATGGAACTGAATATCGACGGAAAAGTCATCAAGCTGAGCGAAGCGGGTTGGATGGAAGACCTGAGCGAGTGGAGTGTGGATGTTGCCAAGGGCATCGCGGCTAACGAGAAGGTTGAGCTAACCGACGAGCACTGGGACATCATTAACGAGGCCCGTGAGTATTTCCTCGAGAACGGCAGCGTCGCTGAGCCACGTGTTTTCTCCAAGATCATGAAGAAGAAGTACGGCGCGGATCGCAGCTCGCAGCAGTACATCTACTCTCTGTTCCCCTACGGCCTGATCAAGTCCGCCAACAAGATCGCCGGCCTGCCGCGCCCCAAGGGTTGCAGCTAATATATAGTTTTCTCCTAAGTAGTAACTGCAGAGTTAAGGGTAGAGACGTTAGTCTCTACCCTTTTTTTGTGCCTGAATGAAGGGATTAGAAACTGGAGCCGAAGGCCTCACGATAACGCGCCTTAAACTCATCCATACTAAAGCGGTGGTTCTGGGTGCCGTGCTGTTCGATCTTAAAGGCCCCCATCAGCGAGGCGATGCGACCGGTGGTCTGCCAGTCCAGCATATTCATCAGGCCATAGAGCAGACCCGCACGATAGGCATCGCCACAGCCAGTGGGGTCGTTGATCTCACGCACGCTGGCGCTGGGGATCTCCAGCCGCTGCCCACCGGTATAGATATGTGAGCCCTCACCGCCACGGGTAATAATCAGCGCCTCGACGTGCTCACTGATCTCCTGCGGACTCATGCCGGTACGTTCGCTCAGCAGCTGCGCCTCGTAATCATTTACCGCGACCCAGGTCGCTTGGTCGATAAACTTCTTGAGGTCTTCCCCATCAAACATCGGCAGCCCCTGGCCCGGATCGAAGATGAAGGGGATACCCGCCGCCACAAACTGCTGCGCATGCTCAACCATGCCGTCACGGCCATCGGGCGAGACCATGCCAATGGTAATGCCCTCGGCATCGGCCACCTTATTGTCGTGGGCGAAGCTCATGGCACCGGGGTGGAAGGCGGTGATCTGGTTATCGTCCTTGTCGGTGGTGATGAAGGCCTGCGCGGTATAGGCGTTATCAATCACCTTAATATGTGTCATATCCAGCGCGCACTCGGCCATCCAGTCGGCATAGGGGTCGAAGTCGCGACCGACGGTGGCCATGATCTTCGGCTCGCCGCCAAGCAGCTTCAGATTATAACCAATGTTGCCGGCACAGCCGCCGGTCTCACGACGCATGTCGGGCACCAGAAAGGCCACATTCAGCATGTGTACCTTGTCGGGGAGGATGTGGTTTTTGAACTGGTCGTGAAACACCATAATGGTGTCGTAGGCGATGGAGCCGCAGATCAGTGCGCTCATTATTTTTCCCTTAAATGATTGCTATTTAATTCAGATAAATTGTTTGTAGAGGACGAGGGTCCAGACGACAAAGACATTGGCCAGGCTGATCAGCACCGCGGCAGAGCCGATATCCTTGGCGCGGCCGGAGAGTTCGTGCCACTCACTACCAACGCGATCGACAATCGCCTCGATGGCGGAATTCATCAGTTCGACAATCAACACCAGGAACAGGCTGCCGATGAGCAGCGCCTGTTCGATGCCGCTCTGTCCCAGCCAGATCGCCAGCGGCGTCATCACCACAAACAGCAATAACTCCTGGCGGAACGCGGCTTCATTTGCAAAGGCGGCGCTCAGCCCCTTCATCGAGTAACCGAAGGCGTTGATCACGCGGGTCATGCCGGTGGCGCCCGGCTTGTTGTTGTACTCGCTCACTGCGCCTCCCCGGCGGGTCTCCATACCAGGTCGAGTTCACGCGCCGCCTTCACATCATCCAGCCGCTTTACAGGCAGCGAGTGCGGGGCGCCCTTTACCAGCTCGGGGCTGTCCTCGGCCTCCTTGCGGATCAACATCATCGCCTCGATAAATTCATCAAGGGTCTCCCGGTCCTCGGTCTCGGTCGGCTCGATGAGGAAGCACTCGGGCACCAGCAGCGGGAAGTAGGTGGTCGGGGCGTGCATGCCGTAATCGAGCAGACGCTTGGCAAAGTCCATGGCGTTAACACCCAACTCCTTTGCCTCTTTTTTCAGGGTAAGGATAAACTCGTGGGTGGCGCGACGCTCTGGGAAGGCCATATCGAAGCCAGCCTTTTTCAGCTCGGCCAGCATGTAGTTGGCATTCAGCGTGGCGTACTCGGCCACCCGCTCCATCCCCTCGCGCCCCAGCATGCGGGCATAGATGTAGGCACGCAGCAGGATACCGGCATTGCCCATGTGGGCGGAGAGCCTGCCGATCGACTGCGGGCAATCCTTCTCGGTCAGCCAGCGATAATCGTCGCCATCCTTCCCCACCACCGGCACCGGCAGGAAGGGGAGTAGGCGCTCACCCACCACCACCGGGCCGGCACCGGGACCACCGCCGCCGTGGGGGGTGGAAAAGGTCTTGTGCAGGTTAAGATGCACCACATCAAAGCCCATGACCCCCGGCTTGACCTTGCCGAGGATCGCATTGAGGTTGGCGCCATCGTAGTAGAGCAGGCCTCCGGCCTGGTGCACCACATCGGCGATCTCCTTAATGCGGCGCTCGAACACCCCGAGGGTGGAGGGGTTGGTGAGCATGATGCCGGCGGTCTGCGGGCCGACGGCGGCCTTCAGCGCCTCCAGATCCACATCGCCGTTTTTATCGGTGGGGATTTCCTTCACCTTGTAACCGCACATCACCGCGGTCGCCGGATTGGTGCCGTGCGCCGCGTCGGGGCAGAGGATCTCGCTGCGGGCATCGTCGTTACGGGCATCGTGGTAGGCGCGGATCATCGCCACCCCGGCGAACTCCCCCTGGGCACCGGCCATCGGCGTGAGCGAGCAGCCCTTCATGCCGGTGATCTCTTTTAACATCTCCTGCAGCTCGAACAGGCAGGCCAGTATGCCCTGACCATGCGTCTCTACCGGGGCCTTGGGATGACGCCCCAGAAAGGCCGGCAGCATTGCCAACTTATTCGCACCACGCGGGTTGTACTTCATGGTGCAGGAGCCGAGCGGATAGAAGTGGGTATCGATGGAGAAGTTCTTCTGCGACAGGCGGGTGTAGTGGCGCACCACCTGCATCTCCGAGACCTCGGGCAGGGTCGGTTTCGAGGTGCGCAGAAACTTTTCGGGGATGTCAGAGACATCACCGGCCTGTGGGGCCTGCGCCGTATTCAGGCGGGTAGGTTTGGACTGTTCAAAGATCAACATTCGGGTAATCCAAATTATTCAAAATCGGCTGCTTCGACTTGCAGGTAGGTATGTGAGATCGACTCACCCAGGCGCTCGTAAAGACCGGGATAGATCGCCTCGAAGCGTTTCATCTCTTCTTTTACACCGGGGGCGATCTCAAAGTCTGGCAGGCCTTCGTCATAACCGGCAGCCACCAGCTGCCACAGGGTGGAGAAGTAGTCGTGCAGGTTGGTCACCGCGCTGACATCGGAGACCGGGCCGTGGCCGGGGATCACGGTCTGCGGCTTGAGCCCCTCCAGCTCCTTGAGGAACACCGCCCACTGTTTTACCTGCGCATCGAAGGTGGCGGGGGGGCGTTTGGTGTACAGGGTATCGCCGGTCAGCAGCACGCTCTTTTGTGGCATCCAGAAAACGATGTCACCGGGCGAGTGGCTATTACCCGAAAAGAGGATCTGTACCTCGACATTGCCGAAACTGCGCGCCATCGCCTTGACCACCGCGTCTTTCGCCGGCACCGGGGTGAACTTGCCGGTAGCGCCCTCGCTCATGGTGTTGAAGCGGTCTACCCAGTCGTAACCGCCGCTCTTCATCAAGCTGATGGCGACATCGGAGGCAATCATCTGTGCCGGTTTCTCGGCGACAAACGCCCCATTGCCCAGCCAGTGATCGCCATGGGAGTGGGAGTTGATCACCCACTTAATCGGCTTATTGCTGACCGTGCGGATAGCCTTAATCAGCGCCCTGCCGATGGTCTCGGAGGAACCGGTATCGAAGACCAGCAGCCCTTCACTGGTCTCGACAAAGGCGCTATTGGAGTTCCACCCCTTGTTCTCGGCATCGGGGAAGGACTTGGCGGGTGAGACGATGGCGTAGACACCCTCGGCTACCGCCTCGGCCTTCATTGCATAATCATCGACCGTAGCGGTGGCATGAGCCAGGCTTGAGGCTAGTAATGTAGTGAGTAGAGTCAGTCGCTTAAACATTATTATTCTCCTGTGAAGCCGTATTTTTCAGGGTCTTTTGGCGTGTACTTGGCGCAAATCGGATTGGTACTGCTACGTGCGAGAATGCGAGCCAGATTCTCCGCCAGCCGCTCGATATCCTCGTCGCTCTTGGTCTCGGTGGCACAGAGCAGCAGGCAGTTCTCCAGCTCAGGATAGTCTTCACCCAGATGGTGACCGCCGAGGATGTCCTGTACCGCCAGGGCGCGCAGCACCCGCCCGGCATCCTGATTCAGTCGCAGCACCACCTCGTGGAAGGAGTGACCGCTGAACACAACATCCACCCCGTCGAGGGCGCTCAGTTTTTCAGCCAGCTTGCGGGTATTGGCGTGACTGGCGGCAGCGACATTACGCAGCCCCTGCGGCCCCAGCAGCGCCATGTAAACCGTCGCGGCAGCGGCCAGCAGCCCCTGGTTGGTACAGATGTTGGATGTCGCCTTGGAGCGACGGATATGTTGCTCCCGCGCCTGCAGAGTGAGGGTGAAACCGCGCTTGCCATCAAGGTCGACGGTACCACCAACAATGCGCCCAGGCATCTGGCGCACATGCGCCTGACGACATCCCATAAAACCAAAGTAGGGACCACCGGAGGCGAGCGGTGAGCCCAGCGGCTGCCCCTCGCCACAGGCGATATCCGCCCCCGCCTCGCCCCACTCACCGGGCGGGGTGAGCAGTGCCAGCGCGGTCGGATTGACCAGACCAATCACCAGCATGTTATTGGCGTGCGCCCAGTCGGTCAGCGCATCGACCTCCTCCAGCACACCGAAGAAGTTGGGCTGCGGCACCACCAGCGCGGCGAAGTCCTCACCCTCGTATTTTGCCAGCGCGGCAGCATCAGTATTACCGGTTGCCGCATCGTAATCGACCAGTTCCAGGGTGATGCCCTGATTGCGCACAATGGTATCGACCACGCGACGGTAGTCGGGATGGACGGTGGCAGGCATCAGGATGCGCTTGGATTTCGACTTGCGGTTGGCGCGGATCGCCATCAACACCGCCTCGGCCAGTGCCGAGGCACCGTCGTAGAGCGAGGCGTTGGCCACATCCATGCCGGTCAGCCCGGCGATCATGGTCTGAAATTCATAGACCAGCTGTAGCGTGCCCTGGCTCGCCTCGGCCTGATAGGGGGTGTAGGCGGAGTAGAACTCGCCACGGGTCACCAGCTCCCACACCGCCGCGGGGATATGGTGTTCATAGGCACCGGCACCGATAAAGCAGAGCGGCTGACCATCTTCGGCGGCGCGCTGCTGCATCAGTTTACCGACACCCATCTCGCCCATCCCCTCGGGGATGGTGGGCAGACCCTCAGCGCGTAAATTGGCCGGGATCTCGTCGAACAGGGCATCAATGCTATCAACACCAATGGCCGCCAGCATGGCGCGCACATCATCTTCGGTATGGGGGATAAACGGCATGGTCTGTTTCCGCAGGCTAAGGGGGACTAAGGGCTACTCTTCAATACTCGCGGCGTAGCCATCGGCATCGAGCAGCTCATCCATACCGCTGACATCCTTCAGGCGGAACAGCCAGCCGTCGCCATAGGGATCCTGGTTGACCAGCTCGGGGCTATCCTCCACCGCGCTATTCACCTCGGTAACGGTGCCCGCGACCGGGGAGTAGACATCGGAGGCTGCCTTCACCGACTCCACCACGGCACACTCTTCCTCCGCGCTCAGTTCACGCTCCACTTCGGGCAGCTCAACGAAGACCATGTCACCCAGCAGTTCCTGGGCGTGGTCGGTGATGCCGACGGTGACCGAGCCATCGTTCTCCTCGCGAACCCACTCGTGGCTTTTGCTGTACTTCAATTCCTGGGGCAGATCGCTCATCTTTATATCCTCTTCTTAAGCTTGTTCGAGTTAATAGAGTGGTTGACCGTTTTTTACAAACGGGGCCTTTACAATTTTTGCCGTCAACTGGCGATTACGAATCTCGACATGGCACTGCTCGGCCTCTCCCACCGGTACGCGGGCCAGCGCGATGGACTTGCCAAGGGTCGGTGAGAAACTGCCGCTGGTGGTCTCGCCCTCACCAAGGCCATCAATAATCACCTTCTGGTGGGCGCGCAACACCCCCTTGTCCTGCAGCACCAGCGCCACCAGTTTCTGGGTGATCCCCTGCACACGCTCCGCCTCCAGCACCTCGCGACCGATGAACTTGCGGCTCTCGGGTTGCAGCGCCACGGTCCAGGCCAGACCCGAGATCAACGGCGAGGTATCTTCAGTCATATCCTGCCCATACAGATTCATTCCCGCCTCCAGGCGCAGGGTATCGCGGGCCCCCAGACCGCAGGGCTGTACCCCGGCCTCACGCAACTTGTGCCAGAGGTCTTCGGCCTGCTCTGCAGGTACCACGATCTCATAACCATCCTCGCCGGTATAGCCGGTGCGGGCAACGAATAACTCTCCGACCTCGGCGGCGGAAAAACGCACCAGCCCCATTAAGCTGGCAGCCTCCTTACCCAGCACCGCATGTACCTTGTCACGCGCCTCGGGGCCCTGCACCGCGATCATCGCCAAGTCATCACGCTCGCTTACCTCCACATCAAAAGAGGCTGCGTGTTTTGCCAGCCAGGCGAAATCCTTGTTACGGGTTCCGGCATTGACTATCAGGCGATACCAGACGGTATCCATATGGTAGATGATAAGGTCATCGATCACCCCGCCGCGCTCGTTGAGCATGCAGCTGTAGAGCGCCTTGCCGGGCTGGCTATCGAGCTTGGCCACGTCGTTGGCCATCAGGTAACGCAGCATATCGCGACTGCGCACCCCGTGCAGGTCGACCACGCACATGTGCGAGACATCGAACATGCCGGCGCTACGGCGCACCGTGTGGTGCTCCTCAATTTGCGAGCCGTAGTGGATGGGCATTTCCCAGCCAGCGAAATCGACCAGCTTGGCCCCTTCGGCAACATGTGTCTCGTATAGTGCGGTCTGTTTGGACATGTCTATTCCTGAGTTCAATTACTCTTCAGCGTGATACGTAATTCGTCGCTGCAACAAAAAAAGGGCGACGAAAGAGATCACCCTCTTTCGTCGCCCCTCTGTCCTGGCACCTGAGAGCTTGGCCCCTTCGGTGGATCATGTATGAGATCGCTCTCCAGAGTCGACCGGTTCTGATGGTCCATTTGCCTGAGCGATTCCGGGCGGGTTGCGCCTTCGGCGGCGGCATCATCGGTTACCCGGTGCCGCTCTCTCCCACAAGAGCCATAGTCGAATGGCGACTATACCGTCGCCACGAGGCAAAACCAAGCACTCAAAACACCCCCCAAATTGAGAAACAGGGGCTTAGCGCCAATAGCTGATGTTAGCTGTAATAAAAAACCCTATTAGCCAAACAGTTTATAGAGCGGGATCGGCTTCTCAATGCCGAATCCCTGCACATAATCGAGGCCTATCGCCTTCAGTGCCTGGAAGGCAAACTCATCCTCCACATACTCGGCGATCGTCTTCATGCCCATCACATGGCCGATCTCGTTAATCGACTTCACCACCGCGTAATCGTGACCATTTTTCGCGATATCCTTAACGAAGACACCGTCGATCTTCAGATAATCGATCGGCAGGGTCTTAAGGTAGGAGTAGGAGGAGGTGCCACTACCAAAATCATCCAGCGAGAAACGGCATCCCACCTCTTTTAACTTGCGCATGAAGCGGGCCGCATTGTCGATATTGTTGATGGCGATAGTCTCGGTCACCTCAAAGATAACCTTATCGGCAGGGAACCCCTCTACCGAGAGGCGCTCCTCTACATGCTCCATAAATTTACGGTTACCGATGGAGTTGCCGGAGAGGTTGATCGAGAGGCCGCTAATACGGTTCAACTTGCTGCGATGCTCTTCCAGCCAGTTAAGCACGTAATCGACCACCCAGGTGTCGATATCGATAATGCGGTTATAACGCTCGGCGGCAACGATAAATTCATCCAGCGGAACCTTGTTACCCTCCTCATCATGTACGTCGAGCAGCACCTCATAGTGCGGCAGGGAGTTAACCGTCTTCTGCACCGGGTCGATCTTCTGACAGCGCAGCTGGATCAGGTTCTTCTCGAACAGCACGTTAATGCGCCCCACCCACTCAAGAATGGTGGTGCGGTCACTGATGCGGGTGTTCTCCGGGTTGTGGATCTGGATATTGTCACGCCCCTGATCCTTGGCGGTAAAGCAGGCCGCATCCACCGCACTTAACAGGCGGCCACTGCTGTCACTGGTATTGTTGATCTCGGCCAGACCCGCGCTGGCGGTAACGTTAAATTCGTTATCATCGCAGGAGAAACGCACCTCGCGTATGACGTCATGCAACGCGGTCATGCGTTTCAACCCTTCAATGCGACTGGCCCCCTCCAAGATCACGCCAAACTCATCGCCACCGAGGCACGCCACGGTTCCACCGTCACCCACATTGACCCTGAAGATCTCCGCCACCTCCTGTAGCAACTTATCGCCCTCGGTGTGACCGCAGGTGGTATTGATAACGTTGAAACGATCCAGGTCAAAGTAGCCCAATATACCGCTACGCTCGGTGGCTATCGCCGAGTTATAGGCCTGTTCCAGCGCCCGCTCGAAGGATTTACGGTTGAGTAGACCGGTCAACTCATCGTGTTGCGCCTGGTACGACAGATTATTGTGGATATTCTGCAGGAAGTCGTAGGTGGCGCGCTCGGTGACGCTCATATCCCGCACCTCCATGCGCGCCAACACGCTGTGATAGAGCAGGTTAGCCACCTCGCCCAGGGAGAGATCCAACATCTTCTCACCGCTAGTATCGGCAAACACATAGCGCGGCGGCTTGTCCCCCTCATCATGCCACACCAGGGAGACCTCCTGCTCCCCCTTCTCCTCATCGGCATAGACGAAGGGGACACCGTCATTGAGGTTGCGGGCATCGTCCAGGATTAGCTGCCAGGCATCCATGTCCAGCTCATCGGGTTTGCTGTTCAGCTCATCCAGGTGAGTCGTCTTTATCGTCAGTGCGGGCACGTACTGCGTTGCCGGCTGCGCCTCACCACTAAGATAGCCCTTTATCTCGCTGGTCAACTCCTCGTTGCGTGCCTCATCCTTCGAGGCACTGGCGAGGATGCGCGGCAGCCACTGCAGCAGGGTGGCATCATCGGCCAGCCTCTTCGCCTTTACCGGTTCACGTCGGGCCAGGCGGGCCGTTAGCAGGTCGATAAAACCGATATAGGATTTATAGGCATCGCTATCGGGACCGTTTTTTATATGGGTACGGAACAGCAGGTTTTTCAGGCCCGACTCCAGCAGGGCGAGGATCACCTTGGGCACCTCGCGGTGGCCCAATATGTCATTCAACGCGCCAAGAATCGCATTGCGCACCTTGTTGAGGGATGACTCCTGTTCGCACTCCGTGACTATGCGATCCACATTCTGGCGGTAAGAGACGCGATAACCCTCACGAATCTCATCGAGCTGGCCTACCGCATTGGCGAAGACTTCCGGGTCCTCATCTACCCGCTGCTGGATAGCATCGAGTAGCGACTCCACCTGTTTGTGGATCTCCGCTCGCTTCTCGCTCCTGTCACTCTGTACGTGACGCCCCACCTGCTCCAGCCGATTGACGACCTGGCGCGCCGGGTGCTCGGCATCCTCCATCATAGTGGGGTCGATCACCCCCGCCTTGAGGAGCGGTACCTCTATGCGCTCCAGCCAGGGCTTGACCACCTCGGGCAAGTGCTGATCCTGATGCATCGAGCTGAAGAGCCCACCGACATAGGTGACGGTGTCACGATCAGTATCGCTCAGCCCCTTACCCTCTTCACCGGTCAGGATGGCGAGGGTCTCGGCGAGAAACTGCGCATGGCCCACCGCATCAAGCTCGGTCCGCTCGGCGGCGGCCACCGCCCCCTCCAGCTGGGCCAGCGCATGCATCACCTCGCCACTACTAAAATAACCCTCTGGTGCGGCGGCAACCGCATCGACACCGCTGCCGCGCAGATGCATCAACTCCTGCATGTTCTGAAAGGCCATGGCCGGACCCGACGGCAGGGAGGGGGTAACGGACGCGGGGACATGACGATAGCTCAGCCTTGGCGCAACGGGAGCGCTGTGAGCGGCTGGCTGCGGTGCTGCCTGTTGCGGTGCTACCTGTTGCGGTGCTACCTGTTGCGGTGCTACCTGTTGCGGTGCTACCTGTTGCGGTGCTACCTGTTGCGGGGCTACCTGTTGCGGGGCTACCTGTTGCGGTGTGGCCTGCTGTAGGACTGCCGGCCTTGGTGCTCCCCCGGTATGGTTGTCGCTCCCCTGAGGCTGTGCCGGCGCCTCATCTTCAACCGGCTCATACTCCGGCTGAGCATACCCGGCATTATCAGTTCCGGGCATTTTCACCACCTCCATCTTCTTCCGAAAGTCGGGCAATATGCCGTTACTAATCAGGTGCGCATTCATTTCTTCATAGAGCCGCTTCAGCTCCTGATCGAATACCCCCTCCATCACCAGAAAGATCGCCTTCTTCGCATCATCCTCCAGCACCAGGGTATTGATCGCATCATTAAAGACCGATGCTATTGCCAGCGGGCCGACCGGATTGCTCTCCTTGGAGATTGGATTCACCGCGATTAATGAAAGGCGGGTCTCCAGGGCCTCCAGCTCCTCGGGCATATGACCCTCTACCTTCGAGGCAATGGAGCGTACCACCAGCCAGTTATCGAACTCCTGACTATCAACCAGCGACAGACCATCCTCCTCAGCTCCCCCCGAGTCGGGTGAGAGTCCGTTGGGGGTATAGTCAGGATGATCGAGCACATCAAAGCGAGCCGCCATCTGTGAAAGGATGTTAGCGTTATTCCTCTCCTTGCCCTTTTGCAACTCATTGATAGCACCAAAAAAGGCGGATTGCTGGGAGTTACTCCCGGACTCATGGGCTGCAATAAACAGGCGCTCGTTGGCGGTCTCCAGAAAACCGTCGAGGATCCTCTCCATGCTCTGCGCGCCGATCTCCCGGCAGCGGCGGATAATACCCGGGATCTCGGCACCGACCTGCGCATGCACCTGCTGCTTGGCTGCCACCTCCTGCTTTTGCGCCAGCTGTGCCAGCACCATCATCGCAGTCTGATTGCTCTCGGTAAACGAGATGCCGACCCCGTGCTCCAGGGCACGGGCAACCTTACCAACAAGCTGATAACTGCTGGTGGGGCTATCGGGATCGGAGAATTGAATTCCAACATCACTCCCCTGTGTGATGAGCCGGGGGTGCTTGCCATACAACAGGAAAATACCGCCAGCACAGTAATCACGCACACGACAGACCTGCACACTACCGTCCACACTGACCGACACATCAAGGGTAAGAGGGAACCGGGGGAAGGCTCGCTGGTTACTCACAAATTATCTCCTTGTTATAAGCGTTAGACGCGCTTATTACTCTGACCTATGGGGGTAAAGCTAACTAAAACATTATAACGTTCCCAAAAGCCAAGAAATATGGGAAACCACCTTTTTCAAATATAACTGGCTCGTGACCGTTGTAAACAGCTCAAATGGACTAGGGGAGCAGTCCCCGCGACAATTTAGGCAAATCCCCGGTTAAACCTAAAGCTCGCCGCATCATCATATTCTTCGCAGGCCCAGCGTGATCGGCCAGGGTGAGGCCCACATTGCGAAGCAGTTTGAGCGGGCCGATATCGTTACTGAAGAGGCGCTTAAAGCCATCCATCGCGGCCATCACTGCGACGTTATCGGCCTTGCGCCAGCGCTCGTAGCGGCGCAGCACTGAAAGCTCGCCAATATCCTGTTTCTCATCGTTCGCCACCAGCAGCACCTCGGCCAGAGCGGCGATGTCGGAGACTCCGAGATTAAGCCCCTGCCCGGCCAGCGGATGGATGGCGTGGGCGGCGTTGCCCACCAGCACCAGCCGCTCGTCGCTGTAACGGTTGGCGTGGCGCAGCAGCAGCGGGAAGGCTCCGCGCGGACCGGTCGCCTCCATCGCCCCCAGCTTGTCGCCAAAGGTCAGTTGCAGCTCGGTGAGGAAGCTCGCCTCGTCCATCGCAATTAACTCCGCAGAACGCTCCGGGGTGGTCGACCAGACGATGGAGCTAAGCCCCTCCGGCATCGGCAGGAAGGCGAGCGGTCCCTCAGGCATAAAGCGCTGGTAGGCGACGCCGTGATGGTGCTGTGCTGTCTTAATAGTGGCGACCACCGCGGTCTGCTCATAGGGCCAGCCGGTGGTGGTAATGCCGGCCTGCTGGCGCACCCAGGAGTTGGCCCCGTCGGCCCCGACAATCAGCGAAGCGGTAAGGACTCGACTATCCGCCAGGGTGAGGGTAGCGGCGCGCTCATCCCGTGTCAGTTCGGCCACCTGTGCCGGACAGAGCAGTTCGACATTATCGAACTGGCCCATGCGCTCCAGCAGGGCGGCGAGGATAACGCGGTTTTCAATGATATGGCCCAGATCCGGCTCACCCAGATCGGCGCAGTCAAAACCGATAGCACCCGTGCCAGTGGCATCCCATACCTGCATCGCCTCATAAGCGGTAACGCGGCGAGCCACCATCCCCTCCCAGGCCCCGATCATGCGAAACACCTTTTCGGTGGCACGGGTGATGGCGCTGACGCGGATATCGTAGCTATCCTCCGGCCACTCCGTCTGCGCCGGGTGGCTCTCAATGACGGCGATGCGCAGCGGGCCATCACCGAGGGCGCAGGCAAGACTCGCCCCCACCATACCGCCACCGACAATAATCAGGTCAAATTCACTACTCACGACTCTCTCCCCTGCAGCGAAAGGCCTCGCGCCAAGCGCGACTGGCGACCGCTCATACCCATCGCCTGGTGGGTGAGCAGGCGGCGCGCCGGGGGCAACAGGTCCATCGCCACCATGCCGAGGTTACGGGCGATCACCAGCGGCTTGAAATCGTTGGAGAAGCTGCGGGCCAGCCCGTCGGTCATCCCCATCACCCGCAGGTAGTCGGGACGACGCCACTGGGCGTATGACTGCAGGGTCTGCAGCAGGCCGGGATCACGCTGCTCAGCGGCCGCCTCGGCCAGCACCTCGGCCAGCACCACCACATCACGCAGGCCCAGATTAAAGCCCTGCCCGGCCACCGGGTGGATCAGGTGGGCGGCATTGCCGATAAAGGCGAGGCGCGGGCGTACATGGTCACGCACATACTCCAACCCCAGCGGGTAGGCGTGGCGTGGGGTGACCGAAACGATTCTTCCGGCACGTCGGCCCAGGCGCTTTTGCAGGCGCGCCAGGAACTGTTCATCACCTAGCTGCATATGCTCCTCGACCTCACGATCACGCACCGTCCACACCAGCGACCAGCGCCGCTCGCCGCTCGCCTCATCATCCATCCACCGCGGGGCATTGTTGGGCAGCAGTGCCAGCGGGCCGCTCTCGGTAAAGCGCTCATAGGCGATGCCGCCGTGCTCCCGCTCGGTCACCACATTGGCGATCACGGCAGTCTGGCCGTAGCCCAGCTTGAAGGTTTTTGCCCCCTGCAGTTCGCGCACGGTAGAGCGACCGCCGTCGGCGGCCACCACCAGCTTAGCGGTCAAGTCACGCAGCACGCCGCCCTGCTCAACGGTGACGCGTGCCTGCGCTTCATCGATCTGAACCTCGGTCAGTGTGGCCGGGCAGATCAGCTCTACATTGGGCAGCGCAGCGAGGTCTGTCGCCAGGGCGCGACCAATCACCGAGGCCTCGGCCACATAACCCAGCGCATCTACCCCCTCCTCCTCGGCATCCAGTCGCACTGCGCCGAAGTGGCCCTTATCGGAGACCTGGATGCGGCGGATCGGGGTCACCGTCTCGGCTTCCATCGCTGGCCACACCCCGAGGCTGTCAAAGATACGTTTCGAGCCGTAGGAGAGGGCGATGGCACGTGAGTCATAACTGGGTTGCTGCTCATCGTGCAACGGGTAGGCCTCAATGATACCGATGCGTAGCGGCACCGCCTTCAGGGCGTGGGCCAGACTGGCCCCGACCATGCCTCCGCCGACGATGAGAATGTCAAATTCACAATTCATTACACCACCTTCCCGGCCTTTTTCACCGCCCTCTTTGGCACCTTATTACCCGCCATCAATGCCTCTATCTCATCGGGCTCCTTAGGCACATCGCGGCTCAATACCTCGCAGCCCTCTTTGGTCACCAGCACATCGTCCTCAATACGGATACCGATATTCCACCACTTCTTTGCCACCCCTTTCGTGCCCGCAGGAATATAGAGACCCGGCTCAATAGTCATTACCATCCCCGGCTCCAGCACGCGCCACGCATCGCCCACCTTGTAGTCGCCGACATCGTGGACATCCATCCCCAGCCAGTGGCCGGTGCGATGCATGAAGAATTTACGATAGCTCTCGTTTTTAATCAGGCTCTTCACACTCCCCTTGAGCAACCCCAGCTCCACCAGTCCCTCGGTGATCACCTTCACCACCGCCTCGTGTGGGTCGTTCCAGTGCTTACCCGGTTTGACCTGTTTGATCGCCGCGTACTGCGCCTTTAATACCAGCTCATAGAGCTGACGCTGTGGCTTGCTGAAGACCCCGTTAACTGGGAAGGTGCGGGTGATATCGGCGGCGTAACACTCGAACTCGGCACCGGCATCAATCAGCAGCAGGTCGCCATCCTTGAGCACCGATTCATTCTCGGTGTAGTGGAGGATACAGCCGTTCTCACCGCCGCCAACGATGGAGGGGTAGGCCTGCTCACGTGCACCGGCCATCATCGACTCGTGTAACAGCGCCGCCTCGATCTGGTACTCCATCATCCCCGGCTTGCAGACCTGCATCGCCCGGCAGTGCGCCCTGGCCGAGATCTGTGCGGCGGTGCGCATTGCCTTGATCTCCGCGGCGCTCTTGTAGAGCCGCATATCGTGCAACACATGATCCAGCGAGGTGAACTCACCGGGGGCATGCACCCCGGTGCGGGACTTCTGGCGCAGCAGCTTGATCCAGGCCATCACCTGGGTATCAAAATCACTATTGCAGCCCATGGCATAGAAGACCCGCTCGCGGTTCTCCAGCAGGCCGGGGAGGATCTCGTCGATATCGGTTATAGGGAAGGCGTCGTCAGCACCAAAACGCTCCATCGCCCCCTCCAGGCCGGCACGTCGACCGTGCCAGGTCTCCATCTCCGGGTCGCGCTCGCGGCAGAAAAGAATATATTCGCCATGGGGGCGCCCCGGCACGATCACCGCTACCGACTCGGGCTCGGCATAACCGGTAAGGTAGTAAAAGTCGCTATCTGGGCGATAGCTGTGCTCGACATCGCGGTTACGCTGGCGTACCGGGGCATTGGGCAGGATGGCGATACTCTCCTTGCCCATCGCCTGCATCAAGCGCTTGCGACGGCGTACGAATTCAGTTTTATTCATAGGGGAAATCAATCAGCTAAATTTAGTGCAGAGTCACATCGTCACGAGGCGGGGCCTTGGTGGGGTGCAGCTCCTCGTTAATCAGCAATACCCCGGTACGGACGTATTCCAGCAACTCATTGTAGGCCACCTCATCCTCCTCGCCACCCTCCAGGTCGTAGGTGTCGGCACGACAGATATCGACAAAATCACGGATGATCTCGCCGCTGTCGCCGGGCAGCTTCTCGATATCCTGAATACCGCCGGAACTCATGCCTAACAAAAAGCCCTGCGCCCACTGCGCCAGCGCCTCAATGCGAGCCTCTACCGGGGTATCGTCGGCGGGCAGTAGCAACTGAAAGTCGAGCGTGGAGTCGGCCAGCTGCGCACATGCCGCCTCGAACAGGGCCCCGAAGGTCTCCAGTGCCTCGCGTGCCAGCAGATCGGCCGGATCCAGGGCATGGGCAATAAATTCCAGCCACTCCTTTTTCTCCATCTCGCCCCGGGCACAAAGCAGACCAATCAGAGTGCCGTGACACTCTACGGCGCGCATCTCCGTCTCAACCTGCGCCAACGCTGCATCCAGCCGCTGCAACGCCTCGTTATTATCACTCATTGCGAATTTCCTGTTGTGGTCACGACGACCCTATATTAATGACGGCACATCCTAGCATTGCCCGGGCGTCGCCCCAAATCCCAAGCTATATTTGATGTTTAGGATATTTGTTCGAGAGCGAGGCGCAACGCTTTCGAGAAGCACAATTAACTCTAAGTGTTAAAGAGCATCGCAGAAAAGTGTTATAACGCAGCAGTCGGGCAAATAGACAAATATGAGAGGTATCTTACAGCGTTGACCGCCTGTACATCGCACTCTATAGTGACACCAGAAAACGCCACCCATCAGGTGGCAGATACCACGATGCAAACTTCGAGTAGATGATGGAAGATACGGACCTCAAGATGCTGGAACACCGCGTGGATGAGCTGATCCAGCGGCTTAATGCGGTAAAAAGTGAGAATCTCTCCCTGCGCGAGAGTCAGTCGGCACTCATCACCGAGCGGGCGCGCCTGATCGAAAAGACCGAGCTGGCCCGCACCCGGGTCGAGGCGATGATCACCCGCCTCAAGGCGATGGAGCAGGAGCAATGAGCGGCAATCAGGAGACTATCCACCTTCTGGACAAGGAGTACACCGTCGCCTGTCCGCCCGATGAGCGCGACGGCCTGCTTGAATCGGCGCGCAGGCTCGATAGCAAGATGCGCGAGATCCGCAACGGCGGCAAAATCCTCGGCAATGAACGCATCGTGGTAATGGCGTCATTAAATGTTATCTTTGAGCTGTTGCGGGAGAAGCAGAACAGCAGCAGTGGAACACAGGAGGCAGAGTTGCGCCTGAAGCTGATTCAGGACAAACTCACCTCCGCGCTGGAACAGGAAGACCGGCAGCTTACGATTTAAATTATGTAGTCTTCTGTATATGAGACTCACCAGTTTCGGGTATCCCCTGCGGTGCTCGCCAGTGTGCCGGGTATTTTCTTGAGCCTAATTTCCACCCCGGGAGCACAACACCGTTGCCGTGTGCATGTCCGCTTGCGGAAAGCCTGACGTAACGGTTGCCGTTCCCACTTGAACCTTCTGGTTCAAGAACAAAGGCACCAGCGGCACAGGCGGGAGATACCCACCTAATTACCAGGTAAGTAAGAAGGCCCCCTTGGCAAAGGCAGAACGCAACACCCTGCGCAGAGAGCTGCGCCAGCAGCGCAGGGCCCTGACGGCGCAGCAGCAACGTGCCGCCGCCACCGCCCTCGACCGGCTTGTGGGCCGCCACCCGCTATTTCTGCGCAGCCAGCACATTGCCATCTATCTGCCCAATGACGGCGAAATGGATCTCACCCCGCTGTTGCACCGTGCCCTGACCATGGGCAAGCAGTGCTACCTGCCGGTATTGAGCCCGCTCTATCACAACCGCCTCTGGTTCGCCCCCTACCACACCGGAAGCAAGCTCAGCCTGAACCGTTTCGGTATTCCCGAGCCCGACGCTAACTACAGCCAGATGCGCCCGGCGTGGGCACTGGACCTCATCCTCACCCCGCTGGTTGCCTTCGATACTCAGGGCAACCGCCTTGGCATGGGTGGCGGCTTTTACGACCGCACCCTCGCCTACCTCAATCGCCGCCAGCACTGGCGCAAACCGAGACTGCTGGGCACCGCCCACGCCTTCCAGCAGGTGGCGCAGTTGCCCTGTGAGAGCTGGGATATCCCGTTGCATGGAGTGGTGACAGAAAAGGAATTACTTTCCTTTGGACAATAAAAAACCCGCCAGCAGCGGGTTTTTGGTGATCGCTAGGCGCTTGCCTGTTTAGCGGGATATCGTGGTGCTCTGCGCCGGTGGCGAAAAGACCTCTCCGTAGGTTACCTCGGTAACCAGTACCCCTAAACCAATCAGCACGGCCAGTACCACCATCAGGTCTGGTTTTTTTCTTCTCATTGGTAGGTGACTCCTCCACCCCTCTTATCGGGACTATCGTTTCAGGTTATCCCTTCAGACAGTGGCCAGAAGGCCTCTCTCAAGCAGGGACGGGTATACTTTACAAGAAGTTAGAGAGTTTTATATGACCATGATCACAGAATGGTCATAAAAATCCAAACAGGCGCCTTAAAATATCGATATCGGGCGGGGATAAGCTGATTGCGTGTAATACCCGACTTTGAACAAAGGTGGAGACTTACTCTTCGCTCAACGCCGCCAGCTGGTCGGCCTGGTATTCGTTGATCAAAGGTTCAATCACCTCATCCAGATCCCCGCCCATGATCTCATCCAGCTTGTAAAGGGTGAGATTGATACGGTGGTCGGTAACACGCCCCTGCGGATAATTGTAGGTACGAATGCGCTCTGAACGGTCACCACTGCCAACCAGCGACTTTCGCTCCGCCGCCTGTTCGCTTTGCTGCTTCTCCTGCTGCGCCGCATGGATCCGCGACTGCAACACCGACATCGCCTTGGCGCGGTTTTTGTGCTGTGAGCGTTCATCCTGACACTCGACAATGAAACCGGTAGGGATGTGGGTGATGCGAATCGCCGAGTCGGTTTTATTGACGTGCTGACCACCGGCACCGGAGGCGCGGAAGGTATCAACCTTGAGGTCAGAGGGCTTGATATCGATATGCTCCAGCTCATCGGCCTCGGGCATTACCGCCACTGTGCAGGCGGAGGTGTGAACCCGCCCCTGGGATTCGGTTTCGGGTACCCGCTGTACGCGGTGCGCCCCCGACTCAAACTTAAGTCGCGAGTAGGCCCCCTGCCCCACCAGCCGCGCGATGATCTCCTTGTAACCGCCGTGCTCACCTTCATTCTGCGAAATAATCTCCACCTGCCAGCGCAGGCGCTCGGCGTAGCGCGAATACATACGGAACAGGTCACCGGCAAAGATCGCCGCCTCATCCCCCCCGGTTCCGGCGCGTACCTCAAGGAAGACATTTTTATTGTCATTGGGGTCCTTGGGCAGCAGCAGCTTTTGCAGTTCAATTTCCAGCGACTCGGACTGCTCCTTTGCCGCCTTCATCTCCTCCACCGCCATCGCCTTCATCTCGGCGTCGTCCTCGGCCATCATCTCCTCGGCGGCGGCAAGGTCATCGACCGCCCCCTGATATGCCTCAAAGGTATCGACCACCGGTTTCAGCTGGGCGTACTCCTGCGAGAGATCGCGAAAACGATTTTGATCGTTGATGGTACCGGCATCGGAGAGCAGTGCACCGATCTCCTGAAGCCGCTCGGAGAGGTTCTCCAGCTTGCTGAGAATGGATGGTTTCACGGGATATTAGTTATCTTTGAGATTAAATAGTTCGCGGGCGGCGGCCAGCAGCTCAGAGCGACCATCGTAACCGGCTTGCTTCATATTGCTACACGGCGTGTGCATCAGTTTATTGGTAAGCAGGCGCGCCAGTTCCTGCATCGCCTGCTCGGGAGCTTGCCCTTTTTGCAGCTGCGCCAACGCCCCCTGCAACACCTGATCACGCATCGCCTCAACGCTCATGCGGTAATCACGAATGGTATCTACCGCCCCCAGAGACTGTAGCCAGCTCATAAAATGGGTGACCTGGGTATCGATGATCTCCTCGGCCTGCTGTGCCGCCTCCTGACGTGAACGCAAGCCCTCCTGGATGATCTCCTGCAGGTCATCCACGGTGTAGAGGAAGACATCCTCCAGCTCGCCGACCTGCGACTCAATGTCGCGCGGCACCGCGATATCAACCATAAACATGGGGCGATGCTTGCGCTTTTTCAGCGCGCTCTCCACCGCCCCCTTACCGAGGATCGGCAGCTGGCTGGCGGTGGAGGAGATCACCATATCGGCCTCGTGTAGGTGGTCGGGGATCTCGGAGAGTGCGATCGCATAACCGCCGAACTCACTGGCCAGGTTGTGCGCCTTCTCCACCGTGCGATTGGCAACGATGATGCGCCCCACGCCACTCTCGTGGAGGTGGCGCGCCACCAGTTCGATGGTCTCCCCTGCACCGATCAGCAACGCGGTATGTTTTGAAAGATCACTGAATATCTGTTTGGAGAGCGACACCGCGGCAAAGGCCACGGAGACCGGGCTGGCACCGATGGCGGTATCGGTACGCACCTGCTTGGCAACGGTAAAGGTGTGCTGAAACAGGCGATTAAGCAGCTTGCCGACGGCACCGGCGGCATTGGCGGTGCTGTAGGCCTGCTTCATCTGACCGAGGATCTGCGGCTCACCGAGCACCATTGAATCGAGACCACTGGCGACACGCAGGATATGGTGTACCGCGTGGCGATCCGGGTGGGCGTAGAAATAGGGCTCTACATCCTCCAGCCTGAGGTTGTGAAAGCGGCTGAACCAGTCACGCACCGCACCACTGTCCTCGCCCTCTAAGCCACAATAGAGCTCGGTACGATTACAGGTAGAGAGGATCGCCACCTCACTGACACCGTTTGTGGCCGTCAGCTCGCTGAACGCCTGCGGCAGCTTCTCGGGCGTAAAGGCAACCTGCTCCCGTATCTCTACCGGGGCTGTCTTGTGGTTGATGCCGAGTGCGAACAGTGTCATAAAATCGATGGCTTAAAATCGTTAACGAGCTGCACATTTTGCTTTAGACAGGGTATTAATGGCAAGTGGCGCTGTAGACGACACCTATAATAGGTAAAAATTTAGAAACTCAGGTATAGTTTTCCAAAACCGCCCCCCAGGGCACACGGAGAGATTGATGAGACCTTTGTACCGGCTGCTACTGGCGGCCTTATTGCCGCTGCTGTTTGCCTTGCTAAGCGGTTGCAGCACCACTGCGGTACATGATCCCGCGAGGCCCGCGGCTACCGCTCCCAGCCCAGAGCCCGAGCCGCCACAGGTAGAACTCGGCCCCGAGCTGCTCTACCAGCTGCTGGTCGCAGAATTCTCAGGCCAGCAGGGGGCGCTACGCCTCTCCGCCGCCACCTACCTGGAGGCCGCCCATCGTACCCGTGACTACCGCCTGGCACGTCGTGCCACCCGTATCGCCATCTATGCCCGCGAGAACGGCATCGCGCTGAACGCCGCCCGCCTCTGGGTAGAGCTGGACCCCGGCAACGACGAGGCACATAAATCTGCTGCGGCCCTGCTGATTGCCGCGGGCGAGCATGCACAGGCTCGCCCGCATCTGGATAAGCTGGTACAAAACACGCGTCAGGACGGCAACCATGGTTACATGTTGGCTGCGACCCTGCTCGCCAGTGACCCCAATAAGGAACGCGCCCTCGCCACCATGGCCGAGCTGGTTGCCGGCACACCCAATGCCCCCCACGCCCTCTATGCCCAGGCCTATCTGGCCAACCAGCTCGACAATAACGAGCTCGCGCGCACTACCCTGAATAAACTGTTGAGCCACGAGCCGGAGCACACACAAGGGCTAATTCTCCAGGCAAGGGTATTGCGTGCACTGGAGGATATTGACGCTGCACTGCAGAGTATGGACCGGGCACTCGCGCTCTCCCCCGACAATCACCAACTTCGCCTCACCTACGCCCGCATGCTGGTCGATGCGCGCCGCCTGAAAGAGGCGCGTCAGCAATTCACCCTTCTCAGCAAGGCCACTCCCAATGATGTGGATGTCATCTACGCACTGGGGCTACTGGCACTGGAGGCGGGGGATCTGGATGCCGCCGAGAACCACTTCGACAAGCTGCTACGCCACCGCGAGCGCGAGGAGGAGAGCCGCTTCGCCATGGCGCAAATTGCCGAGGCACGCCAGCAGCACGACAAGGCCATTGAGTGGTTTAGCTCAATCGCTCAGGGCGAACGCTACCTGGAAGCACAATTACAGGCCGCACGCCTGATCGCTCAGCACCGAAGCATGGCACAGGCACGCCGCTATCTGCGCGAGCTGGAGACACAAAATGATGAGGAACGGGTACAGCTCCTTCTGAGCGAGGCCGAGCTGCTAAACAACGCCGAACAGCACGCCGAGGCGATGGTGGTCTATGACGAGGGGCTCAGTACCTTCCACCATAATACCGACCTGCTCTACGCACGCGCCCTCACCGCCGAAAAGGTTGACCGGCTCGATATTCTGGAAAATGACCTCAAGCTCATCCTGCAGCGCGATCCCGATGATGTGCAGGCTCTGAACGCACTGGGCTACACCCTCATTGACCGTACCGATCGATACCAGGAGGGGTATGAACTGATAGAGCGTGCCTACCAGCAACGCCCTGATGATATTGCCATTCTCGACAGCATGGGCTGGGCGCTCTATCGCCTGGGCCGACTCGATGAGGCACTGGAGTACCTCAAACAAGCCGCCGCCAAGCTGCGCGATGGTGAGATCGCCGCCCACCTTGGCGAGGTTTTGTGGGCCAGCGGTAAACGCGACGAAGCGAACCAGGTCTGGGAGGAGGCGCTGAAATTCGCCCCCGACAACAAGATATTGCAACAGACTCTCAAGCGCCTTAGGCCATGAACCGCATCACACCATTCCTCTTGGTCTTACTGCTTACCGCCTGCAGTCCCACGCCAACCCGCCCCCTGCCCGACACCACCCCTGAGCAGAGCTGGCAGCTACGCCAGCAACAACTCAAACAGCTCAGCCACTGGCAGCTCTCCGGACGGCTGGCGGTTCTGAACGAACACGAAGCCTGGCACATGAGTATGGAGTGGCAGCAGCGCCTTGATCGCTACTCCCTCAACATCATCGCCCCGCTGGGACAGGGCTCGATGAAGCTCCATGGGGATGCGGTGCAAGTAATGCTGATGACCGACGAGGGCGAAACCATCAACTCCAACGACCCGGATCACCTGCTCTACCAGCAACTCGGCTGGAAGGTACCGGTCTCCGCACTGCGCTACTGGGTGCTGGGGCTGCCCGCACCGGGCGACAACCAGCAGAGCCTCGATGAATACGGCCGACTAATCCAACTTAAACAGGCCGGATGGGAGATCGAGTTTATCGACTACCAGCCACACCTTGGCGTAGAGCTGCCACGCAAGATCTTCATCAATAACCACCTCGCCAAGGTCAAGCTGGTGATCAGCAACTGGCAGCCTCTGCCGGTCGAACCTCAGTCCAGCAACGACGGGGAGGCTGGCAGTTGAGCCTGACAACCTGGCCCGCCCCGGCCAAGCTCAACCTGTTTTTGCACATCACCGGTCAGCGCGAAGACGGCTATCACCTGCTGCAGAGCGTATTTCAGTTTCTCGACTACGGTGACCAGATCTCCATTACGTTACGTAAGGACGGGGCGATCAACCGCCTCAACGAACTGCCCGGCGTCGAGCCCGAGCAGGATCTGGTAGTACGTGCCGCCCGCCTGCTCCAGCAACAGAGCGGTTGCACTCTGGGGGCCGATATCCGTGTCGACAAACAACTGCCCATGGGCGGCGGTCTGGGCGGTGGCAGCTCCGATGCCGCCACGGTGCTGGTCGTCCTCAACCGCCTGTGGGGTATCGATATGCCGGTAGAACAGCTGGCACAGCTGGGACTGCAACTCGGTGCCGATGTGCCGGTATTCGTCCACGGTCACGCCGCCTGGGCCGAGGGCGTCGGTGAGATTTTAGAGCCGGTTGATCTGCCAGAACCCTGGTATCTGGTTATCATTCCCCCGGTGGAGGTCGCCACGGCAAAGATTTTTTCCGATCCGCAATTGACACGGGACTGCCAAACTATCAAAATACGCGCCTTTCTCGCCGGGGAAAGCAGAAATGTCTGTCAGCCGGTGGCCTCGCGCCACTATCCTGAAATTGCTCAGGCACTGACATGGCTAGGTCAATTTGCCGAGGCAAAGATGACCGGTACCGGCAGCTGCATCTTCGCCGCCTTCGATACCGAAGTGCAGGCGCAAGAGGTTTACCAGCAACTTCCCGCCGAGTGGCGAGGGTTTGTAGCCAAGGGCAGCAACCGTTCGGCCCTCTATAAAAGGCTGGCGGAGTTTTGAACTATCGGTTTTTCACGAGAATGCCGATAGTTCAAAGCAAATTTAAAGTTTATTGGGGCGTAGCCAAGCGGTAAGGCAGCGGGTTTTGATCCCGTCACGCGCAGGTTCGAATCCTGCCGCCCCAGCCATATTAGTAAGCTGTTTACGACGCTAATAGCGTAAAATAGCGGCAGGTTGCAGGATGAGGACCATAAGGTTCGACCCGAGGGAACAGCGAAGCTGGCCCCGCAGGGGTGAAGCCGAAGGCTGAATAATCCTGCCACCCCCAGCCATATTCCAAAACAGCGGCCCCATTTCGCGGCCCGCGTCTGTTAAGGGGTTTCAAGTGTCAGAGATGATGGTCTTTGCAGGTAATGCCAATCCTCAGTTGGCACAGGAGATCGCGTCCTATCTTGAAATGCCTCTGGGCAAGGCCATCGTTGGTAAGTTCAGTGACGCCGAGGTGATGGTCGAGCTGCTGGAGAATGTGCGCGGTAAGCACATCTTCATTATCCAGCCGACCTGTGCACCCACCAATGACAACCTGATGGAACTGATGGTGATGGTCGATGCAGCACGCCGCTCCTCGGCACGCACCGTTACCGCCGTGATCCCTTATTTTGGCTATGCCCGTCAGGATCGTCGTCCGCGTTCGGCACGCGTCGGCCTGACCGCCAAGGTGGTCGCCAATATGATTACCGGCGTCGGTGTGGATCGCCTGCTCACCGTCGACCTGCACGCCGATCAGATCCAGGGCTTTTTCGATATCCCGCTGGATAACGTGTATGCCTCGCCGATCCTGCTAGGCGATATCTGGCGGCAGAAGAATCAGGACGACGATATTATGGTCGTCTCGCCCGATGTGGGCGGTGTAGTCCGCGCCCGCGCCCTGGCCAAGCGCCTGGATGATGCGGATCTGGCGATCATCGACAAGCGTCGTCCCAAGGCGAATGTGGCGCAGGTGATGCACATCATCGGTGATGTCGAGGGACGCAGCTGCATCCTCATCGATGACCTGGTCGATACCGCCGGCACCCTGTGCCAGGCGGCCAACGCCCTCAAGGCCCACGGCGCTGCCAAGGTCAAGGCCTACATTACCCACCCGGTGCTCTCTGGCCCGGCAGTGGAGAATATTGAAAATTCACAGCTGGATGAGCTGGTCGTCACCAACACCATCCCGCTAAGCCCCGAGGCCCAGGCATGCTCGCGCATCCGTGTGGTCTCATTGGCAGAGATGCTGGCTGAAACCATTCGCCGCATCAACAACGACGAATCGGTTAGTTCACTCTATATGGATTAACGCCGCTTTTGCGGCAACAGAATTAAGGCCTGTCGCCTTATAGGAGACCGTCATCTGGTCGCGGATGACGGTGAATAGACCACCTTCGGGTGGTTTGTTCGTCTTTACCAGGGTGCCTCAAATGGAGTGCCCTTTGAAACTGGAGAAACACAATGAGCAATGTAGACTTCACCCTGAGTGCCGAAGTCCGTACTGACCTGGGGAAAGGTGCGAGCCGCCGCCTGCGTCACACGAACAAGGTACCCGCCATCATCTATGGTGCTGGCAAAGAGCCTGTGAGCATCACCCTTGAGCACCACAAGCTGGTACACAACCTTGAGAACGAGGCCTTCTACTCGCACATCCTCACCATCGACGTCGATGGCAAGAGCGAAAAAGCGGTACTGAAAGACCTGCAGCGTCACCCCGCCAAGCCGGTGATCCTGCACGCCGACTTCCTGCGCGTCTCCGCTAGCGAAAAGCTGAAGATGAACGTGCCGCTGCACTTCATCAACGAAGAAGAGGCCCCTGGTGTAAAGGCCGGTGGTGTACTGACTCACAACGTCACCGAGGTTGAGGTACTGTGTCTGCCTGGCAACCTGCCTGAGTACCTGGAAGTGGACATGGCCGGCGTGGAGATGGAGCAGATCATTCACCTCACCGACATCAAACTGCCTGAGGGCGTGGAGCTGACTGAACTGACCCACGGCGAGAGCCATGATCAGGCGATTGCAGCGATCCACAAAACCCGCGGCAGCCTCGAAGCTGAGGGCGATGCTGGTGAAGCCGAAGCTGAAGGTGAAGGCGAGTAATCGCCCTCTCCTGAACGCTAAGAAAACCGGCGTTGTCGTCACGTATTCAACTTATCGTTGGCCTGGGGAATCCCGGCCAGCAGTATGAGAAGACGCGGCACAACGCCGGTTTTTGGTTTGTAGATGCCATCGCTCGCACCCACGGCATTGATCTCAAGAGTGAAAACAAGTTTCACGGTGAGGTTGGCAAGGGGCGTATCGACGGCCAGGAGGTCTGGTTGTTAAAACCGATGACCTTCATGAATAAGAGTGGTCAGGGCATTGCTGCGCTGGCCCGTTTTTACAAAATCGACGCTGAAAATATCCTCATCGCCCACGATGAACTCGATCTGCCGCCGGGTACGGTACGCCTGAAAAAGGGCGGCGGCCACGGCGGCCACAACGGTCTGCGCGACACCGTCGCGCAACTCGGCACCAAGGAATTTCAGCGCCTGCGACTGGGCATCGGCCACCCCGGCCATGCCAGCCAGGTCTCCGGTTATGTGCTGGGCAAGGCGCCCGCCATCGATCAGGCCCTCACCGAGGGGGCGATTGATAAGGCGCTCGATAATCTGTCGCTCATTGTTAGCGGCGATCTGCAAAAGGCGATGAACCAACTGCACAGCCAGTAGTTCATCTCACTTCACACTCTTACGGAACGATACACCATGGGATTTAAATGCGGCATCGTTGGCCTGCCCAACGTCGGCAAGTCCACCCTCTTCAACGCGCTAACCAAGGCGGGGATTCAGGCGGAGAACTACCCCTTCTGCACCATCGAGCCCAACGTCGGTATTGTCGGCATGCCCGACCCACGTCTCGATGCCCTGGCGGCCATCGTCAAGCCCGAGCGTGTACTGCCCACCACCATGGAGTTCGTCGATATCGCCGGCCTGGTCGCCGGTGCCTCCAAGGGAGAGGGGCTGGGTAACAAGTTTCTCGCCAACATCCGTGAGACCGATGCCATCGCCCAGGTGGTGCGCTGCTTCGAGGATGAGAACGTGATCCACGTCGCCGGTAAGATCCACCCGCTGGACGATATCGAGGTCATCAACACCGAACTGATGCTGGCCGACATGGAGAGCGTTGAGAAGGGCATACAGCGCGTCTCACGCGTCGCCAAGAGCGGCGATAAGGATGCCAAGGCGCAGGTGGCGTTGTTCGAAAAGGTAAAGGCCGGTCTCGACGAGGGCAAGATGGTGCGCACCCTGGGGCTCAACGAGGACGAACTGAAAAGCCTCTACGAGCTGCACCTGCTCACCATCAAACCGACCATGTATATCGCCAACGTCGCCGAAGACGGCTTCGAGAACAACACTCACCTCGACGCGGTACGTGAATACGCCGCCGCCGAGGGCGCCCAGGTAGTCGCCGTCTGCGCCGCCATTGAAGCGGAGCTTGGTGAACTGGACGATGAAGAGGCCGCGCAATTCCTTGATGAGCTGGGACTCGAAGAGCCCGGCCTTAATCGTGTGATTCGAGCCGGTTACGCCCTGCTCGGCCTGCAGACCTATTTCACCGCCGGTGTTAAAGAGGTACGCGCCTGGACCGTACGCGTCGGTGCCACCGCACCGCAGGCGGCCGGTGTCATCCACACCGACTTCGAAAAGGGCTTTATCCGCGCCGAAGTCACCGCCTACGACGACTTTATCGCCTGTAACGGCGAACAGGGCGCCAAAGAGGCCGGAAAACTGCGCCTTGAGGGCAAGGATTACATCGTTAAAGACGGCGACGTCATGCACTTCCGCTTCAACGTCTAAACTTGATCATAATCGAGCCCGAATCGGGCTTGACACAAGGGCCGCAAGCCCTCAGAATTGCGCCCTCAAAATATGGCTATATAGCTCAGCTGGTTAGAGCACATCACTCATAATGATGGGGTCCCTAGTTCGAATCTAGGTATAGCCACCATGTTCCCGAAACGGGCGTTTGTTTAGTCAAGCGCCCGTTTTGCATTTCAAGGCCTCCGAGTTTAAGTGAAATCGGGAGCCCGACTTCCAATAGCACTTTTCTTTGTCGAGCAAAGTTCCATAACCCTAAACATTCATGCTTGATGCCAATTCTGGAGACAGTTACCTATTCCCATAAAGCAGACTAGAATGCTTAACAGCAAGAATGTCTAAGGAGATAAATATGGCCCGGATGATTCGTGTTGTGCATCCCGGATGTCACCGCCATATAACCCGCCATGCTCGCCATAAACGCTGGCTTGCGCTATCGTTTAGCCCTCCCTACACAAACCTGCCACAAACTGGAGGCCAGAAGCCGCTGCAGAAACGGCATCCGCCCGCCACATCGGGGCCACCCTGCAGCAGATAGCGACTACCTGACCATGATCTTTCGCTGTACGCAAAAACTACTCAAGGAGCTGCGCATCAAACCACAGGAACCCGATGTGGTGAGCGAGGTGGGAAGCTGGCACGCCAATCTGCTGCGCATTGACCGGCGCAAGTGTGTGCTTTTTACCCATGACATGACGCTGTTCTCGGTATTCATTGCCGGGCTTAAACGTGATGACTTTGACCATATCGATCAGGTGTTCGGCCAGGCAATGTTCAAGACGATGCGACTGTTTAATTTTGAACAAGAGGAGATCGAACGCATGCTCGACTGGAGCGAGCAGAACAGCTACACCAAAACAGCTAACCGTAGCGTGCTCGGTTCAATGAATGACATCGCCTTTCACATTGACTGCTATATCCACGATGAAGGGGGACTGGCCTATGCCGACCTTGCCCAACTGCACCGTCGGATAAACCAGATCCCCCTCAAGGCCATCGGTTACAAATATCCGCGTGACTGTCTCAAGTCGTTGTTATCGGGCAAGAGAAGGGCTTGATGGGCGTTATCATTAGTGCATCCTGACTACAGACGCCTTTTGATACTGTCAAAAAGTGTCGAATCTGGGGCCCGCTAGGTTCATGATGGGATAAACGCGCATCGCCCTATAGTGAGTCCCCTCGCGATAAAGCTAACTCTATCCACTGCGTAAAAAGACGTATCAAGTAGTAAGCCTCTTTGTGGTTAATCATTCGAATCAACCTCTTCGATATAACTGCGACCAATCGGTGTCTGCACATAGATCTTTTTGCCGTTCTCCAGAGCCCAGAAGTAATAATAGCCCTTATCCGGTTCGGTGGTGACCTTGCCGTCGCGTATCTCCCAGCTTTTAACGTGGCTGCCATCGGCATAGGTAACACGGTAGTCACCCTCCAGCCAGGTCACGCCGATACGTGACAGTTTGTTCTGCTGCTCCTCACTACAGGCCGTCATGAGGAGGATAAAGGGAAGAATAAATAATAATCGTTTCATTTTGTTGCCTCGAATTAATTCAGCTTGGCGATAGTGTTGTGCTACTACCTAGTGCTGACTATTCCCGGCGGGCGGTTGTGGCTGTTCGGCAAACAGCTGCTCGGCATCGACAGCATCGAAATGATACTGCTTATTACAGAAGTGGCAGCTCACCTCTAGCTTCTGCTCTTTGGCAATAATATCCATCACCTCGGCATAGCCGAGGCTACGCAATGAATCGGCGACCTTGTCATGCGAGCAGTGACAGTGGAAGGCCACCGGCTCGCGATCAAAGAGGCGTAGGTCCTCCTCATGAAACAGGCGGTGAATCACCTCCTGCTGCTCCAGCTCTAACAGCTCCTCATCGCGCACCGTGGAGGCAAGGGCGGTGACCCTCTCCCAGCGTTCGGCATCCGCCTCTTCAGCCTCGCCAGGCATCTTCTGTAGCAGCAGCCCGGCGGCGTGTTCCCCGTCGCTACTTAACCACATACGGGTAGGCAGTTGCTCGGAACGCTCCAGATAATCGTCGATGGCATCGGCCAGTGAATTACCACTGAGGGCAACCACGCCCTGGTAACGCTGAGCCCCTTTTCCGGGGTCAATGGTGATCACCAGATTGCCATCGCCAAAGCGGCTACGCAGGTCACCTGCGGACACGTCGCCGTTCCACAGTGCCATGCCGCGAATGTGGTAAAGCACGCCCTCCTCACCTTCAGCGCGGCGTGGCGTGCAATCGACCACCAGCATTGAAATGGGGCCACTGCCACTAACCTGCAGGGTGATATTACCCTCAAACTTCATCGTCGCCGCCAGCAACACCCCGGCCACCATCATCTCGCCTAACGGGCCACGCACACTCTCGGGGTAGTCGTGACGCTCCAGCGCCGTCTTCCACGAAGCGTCGAGCTGCACCAGCTCACCACGGATGGCCGCATTTTCAAACAGGAAACGTTGCAGGGTATCGCTCATGGCAGTTCCGTATTGATTTCGGTATTAAGGGTTAGAACAAAAAAGACGCGAAGTCATAAACGTATCGCCTATGAAGCTTCGCGTCCTTGAACGGTGAATAGTGTTACAGCAAGGCGTCGAGCTTGCTCTTCAGCAGCTGATTGACCTGACCGGGATTGGCCTTGCCACCGGTGGCCTTCATCGCCTGACCGACAAAGAAGCCGATCATCTTGCCACGCTTCTCCGGCTCGGCATTGCGGAAGTTATCCACCTGCTGGGCATTGTTGGCGATGATCTCATCAATGATCGCCTCAATCGCCCCTGTATCGGTGATCTGCTTGAGGCCCTTTTTATCGATCACCGTATCGGCATCGCCCTCGCCATTCCACATCGCCTCGAACACCTCCTTGGCGATCTTACCGGAGATGGTGTTATCGGCGATGCGCTTGAGCATGCCGCCCAACAACTCGGCCGAGACCGGCGAGGCATCGACACTCTTGCCATCCTTGTTCAGTGCGGCAGAGAGCTCCCCCATGACCCAGTTGGCACAGAGCTTGGCCTCGCAGCCAGAGGCCGCCACCAGCGATTCAAAATAGTCCGCCGTTGCCTTGGCGCTGGTAAGACCAGCGGCATCCTTCGGCGACAGGCCCAGCTCACTGATGTAACGCTGACGCTTGGCATCGGGCAACTCGGGCAGCGTGGCACGAACCGCCTCAATAAGGTCGTCCCCGACGATCACCGGCAACAGATCCGGGTCGGGGAAGTAGCGATAATCGTTGGCCTCCTCCTTGGAGCGCATAGAACGGGTCTCGCCCTTGTCCGGGTCGAACAGGCGGGTCTCCTGCACCACCTTGCCGCCCGACTCCAGAATCGCGATCTGCCGTTCCATCTCGTACTCCACCGCCTTTTCAACAAAGCGGAAAGAGTTAAGGTTCTTGATCTCAGCCCGAGTGCCGAATGCCTCCTGCCCTTTGGGGCGCATCGAGATGTTCACATCACAACGGAAGGAGCCCTCCGCCATATTGCCATCACAGATCCCCAGGTAGGTGACGATGGAGTGGATCTTGCGCATGTAGGCTGCAGCCTCGGCACCGGAGCGCATGTCCGGGTCGGAGACGATCTCCAGTAGCGGGGTACCGGCACGATTAAGGTCGATGCCGGTCATGCCGTGGAAATCCTCGTGCAGGGATTTACCCGCATCCTCTTCGAGGTGAGCACGAGTAATACCGATGCGTTTGGTTGTACCGTCCTCCAGCTCGACATCCAGTTCGCCGATGCCGACGATCGGCAGCTCGAACTGGGAGATCTGATAGCCCTTGGGCAGGTCCGGATAGAAATAGTTTTTCCGCGCAAACACCGAGCGTTTGCCGATCTCCGCATCCACGGCAAGGCCGAACTTGACCGCCATGTGGACCGCCTCCTTATTCAGCACCGGCAATACCCCGGGCAGGCCGAGGTCAACCGCGCAGGCCTGGGTATTGGGCTCGGCACCATAGGCGGTGGCGGCACCGGAAAAGATCTTCGATTTGGTCGCCAGCTGGGCGTGGATCTCACAGCCGATTACAACTTCCCATTCCATTATGCGATCCCCTCCGGTGCCTGGGTGTGCCAGTCGGTTGCCTGCTGGTATTTATGCGCCACATTGAGCAGGCGCGACTCGTCAAAGTAATTACCGATGATCTGCAGACCAACGGGGCGACCATTCACCAGGCCCGCCGGTACCGACATGCCGGGCAGACCAGCCAGGTTCACCGCGATGGTGTAGATGTCGGCCAAATACATGGAGACCGGATCATCGGACTTCTCGCCCAGATTAAAAGCGGGGCTGGGGGTAGTAGGCCCCATGATCACATCGACCTGCTCGAAGGCCTTCACAAAGTCATCGGAGATCAGCTGGCGCAGCTGCTGTGCCTTCAGGTAGTAGGCGTCGTAGTAGCCGGAGGAGAGGGCGTAGGCACCGACCAGAATGCGGCGTTTTACCTCACTACCAAAGCCCTCGCCACGAGAGCGTTTATAGAGGTCTTCGAGATCCTTCGGGTCTTCACAGCGATGACCGAAGCGCACCCCGTCCATCCGCGAGAGGTTGGAGGAGCACTCGGCCGGGGCCACCACGTAGTAGGTGGGCACGGCAAGGTTGGTATTGGGCAGGGAGATCTCGACCACCTCGGCACCGAGTTTTTTGTACGCCTCAATGGCCGCGTTAATGGTCTCCGCCACCTCACTGTCCAGCCCCTCACCGAAGTACTCCTGCGGCAGACCAATCTTCAGGCCGTTGAGGTCATTATTTAGATCGGCGGTGTAGTCGGGTACCGCTTTATCCATCGAGGTGGAATCGCGTTCATCAAAACCCGCCATCGCACCCAGCATCAGCGCACAGTCCTCGGCGGTGCGCGCCATAGGACCGGCCTGATCCAAGGATGAGGCGAAGGCGATCATGCCGTAGCGCGAGACACGGCCATAGGTCGGCTTGAGGCCGGTAATGCCGCACAGTGCCGCCGGCTGGCGAATCGAGCCACCGGTATCGGTGCCGGTGGCACCGGGGGCGAGGCGTGCCGCCACAGCCGCCGCCGAACCACCGGAGGAGCCGCCGGGTACCGCCCTGGTGTCCCAGGGATTCTTTACCGGGCCGTAGAAGCTGGTCTCGTTGGAGGAGCCCATAGCGAACTCGTCCATGTTGGTCTTGCCCAGCATGACGACACCCGCTTCCTTAAATTTACGCACCACGGTGGCGTCGTAAGGGGCGATAAAGGGGTCGAGCATCTTCGAGGCACAGGAGGTGCGTACCCCGTCGGTACAGAAGATATCCTTGTGGGCGATCGGTACACCGGTGAGCGGCCCCGCCTCACCGGCAGCGATACGGGCATCGGCGGCACGCGCCTGCTCCAGCGCCTGCTCCTCGGTGACGGTAATGTAGCTATTCAAATCGCCATCGAGCGCCTTAATGCGCTCCAGATAGGCCTTGGTCAATTCCTCACTGGTAAATTCGCCGGCCTTCAGGCCAGCCGCCAGTTCGGCAATGGTTTTGTTGTGCATGGGGGATCCCTTCAACAGGTCGCAGGCGTCGCCAGCGACGACTCAATCATTCAATAACTTTCGGCACCAGGAACAGCCCATCTTCAACCGATGGGGCATATTGCTGCAGATGCGCGCGCTGATTCTCCTCACTCACCACATCTTCGCGCAGGCGCTGCGCCATATCCAGAGGGTGGGCCATGGGGGTCACGCCAGTGGTATCGACGCTGTTCATCTGCTCAACCAGCGTCAGGATATTCGACAGGGTTTCAGCATAGGCGGGAACATCTTCTTCGCCGATGGCGAGCCTTGCCAGGTGCGCGATGCTCTCAACATCGCTCTTGTCCAGTGCCATAGGTGACTCCAAAATTCGATACTATTGCGCAAAAAGAGGCAACTTATCACAGATATGACCTTGCCCAAAGACCCACCGGATTGTTACATTAGCGCGATCTATCTCTATATATAATCAAATCGGACAATAAGCGAAGACAATTATGGGACTGCTGGGACGTTTTAAGGGGCTCTTTTCCTACGATATTTCTATCGATCTGGGAACAGCCAACACACTGGTTTTTGTACGCGGCGAAGGCATCGTACTGAACGAGCCGTCAGTTGTTGCCATCCGTCAGGAGGGGGGTTCCAGCAGCAACATGCGCATTGCGGCGGTCGGCGTTGAGGCCAAGCGCATGCTGGGACGTACCCCCGGCAACATTGTTGCCATCCGCCCGATGAAGGACGGCGTGATCGCCGACTTCACCATCACCGAGAAGATGTTGCAGCACTTCATCCGCAAGGTGCATGAGAATAAATTCAAGGCACTGAAGCCCAGCCCCCGCGTCCTCATCTGCGTCCCCTGTGGTGCCACCCAGGTAGAGCGCCGCGCCATCAAGGAGAGCGCCGCCGGTGCCGGTGCCCGCGAGGTCTATCTGATCGAAGAGCCGATGGCCGCGGCCATCGGTGCCGGTATGCCGATCTCCGAGGCGAGTGGCTCAATGGTGCTGGATATCGGCGGTGGTACCACCGAGATCGCGGTGCTCTCACTCAACGGCATCGTCTACTCCAACTCGGTACGTATCGGTGGAGACCGCTTCGATGAGGCGATCATCAGCTATGTGCGCCGTAACTACGGCACCCTGATCGGTGAGGCCACCGCCGAACGCATTAAGGAGGAGATCGGCTCGGCCTATCCCAGCGCCGAGGTGCGTGAGATCGAGGTACGTGGCCGCAACCTGGCCGAGGGTATCCCGCGCAGTTTCACCCTCAACTCCAACGAGATCCTGGAGGCGCTACAAGAGCCCCTCTCCGGCATCGTCGGTGCAGTTAAATCCGCCCTGGAGCAGACCCCGCCCGAGCTGGGTGCCGATATCGCCGAACGCGGCATGGTGCTGACCGGTGGTGGTGCGCTGCTGCGCGACCTGGATCGCCTGCTGGTTGAGGAGACCGGTCTGCCGGTGATCATCGCCGAAGACCCGCTTACCTGCGTGGCCCGCGGTGGTGGTCGTGCGCTGGAACTGGTGGATGAGCACGGTGGCGATATCTTCGCACTGGAATAACAATAACGGGACGCCCCACCACGTGGGGCTCAGCCTTTTTTAACATCGCGACTTCCCCGGGGAGGGGTAAACCATCAAACTGCTGTTTGCTCAGGGGCCATCGGTCACCATACGCGCCGCCCTGCTGGTGATAGCCTCGATCTTCCTGATGAACCTGGATCACCGTCAGCACCACCTCGAGGGAATACGTGCGGGGCTCTCGGTCGTGGTCTTTCCGCTGCAATATCTGGTCGATCTCCCCTTCGCCATTTTCAACTGGGCAGACACGAACCTCGCCAGCCACACCACCCTGCTTGCCGAGAACAGTGAACTGCACAAAAAGCAGCTGGCACTGCAATTTAAGCTGCAAAAATTTGAAGCCCTGGAGAGCGAAAATCAGCGTCTGCGCTCCCTGCTACAGTCTTCCAGCCGTAAGTGGGAACGAGTATTAATTGCTGAGCTGCTGCAGGTCGATTTCGACCCCCTGCGCCACATGGTGCTGCTTAGCCGTGGCAGCAACGATGGCGTCTTTGAGGGCCACCCCCTGCTCGATGCCCACGGTGTGCTGGGGCAGGTGGTTCATGTCTCACCGCTCTCCAGCAGTGCGCTTCTCATTACCGATCCCCGTCACACGGTCCCGGTACAGGTCAATCGCAACGGCCTGCGTACGCTTGCGGTGGGAACTGGCGAGGCCGGAATACTCGATATTCCCCACCTGCCGAACAATGCCGACATTGAAGTGGGCGACCTGCTGGTCACCTCTGGCCTCGGGCTGCGCTTCCCACCCGGCTACCCGGTGGCCACGGTAAGCCATATCGAGAAGGATCCTCGCGAGCCTTTTGCCAGCGTCCAGGCCACCCCGCTAGCTCACCTCAAGCGCACCCGAGAGGTGCTGCTGGTGTGGCCGGCTGCGGCAGAGGAGCCAACCGTGGTGGAGGGTGACGAATGAGGACCGTTCATCATCAGGGCGGCTGGGTGATCACGCTGAGCTTTATTGCCGCCCTTATGCTCACCCTGATACCGCTGCCGGACTGGGCTGCCTACCTGCGCCCCGAGTGGGTCACTATTGTACTTATCTACTGGTGCATGGCGCTGCCCGAGCGGGTTGGCGTTGGCGTCGGCTGGCTGGCGGGGCTATTCCTCGACGTTATACACGGCGCGGTACTGGGGCAGTACGCCATGGCGCTGGCTCTGATCGCCTACTTCACCCTCAATGTGCACCAGCGCATGCGCGTCTACCCGATAGGCCAACAGGCGCTGGTGGTGTTACTGCTAGTGCTGTTCCAGCAGCTGCTGGTGCTCTGGATCAAGGGATTTATCGGTGAGTCGCCAGAGAGTCTGCGCTACTGGTTCCCCGCGCTAACCACCATGCTGTTGTGGCCCTGGTTATTCGTCATACTGCGGGATCTGCGTCGCCACTACGGGGTACGCTAGTATGCTGTTTCGCACGCAATTTCTGAAAAACCCGCTTCGGGAGCGCCACCTATTCCAGACACGCGCCATCGTCGCACTGCTGCTCAGCCTGTTATTGATGCTAATCCTCATCAGTCGCATGTTCTACCTGCAACTGATGCAGCACGAGCACTACACCACCCTCTCCACCAACAACCGTGTCAGCCTGCAACCCATCGGCCCGACCCGAGGCCTGATCTATGACCGCAACGGTCTGGTGCTGGCGCAGAATCTACCCACCTACAGCCTGGAGCTGGTGCAGGAACGGGTCAAGGATATGGAGCTGACCCTGCAGGAGATTGGCAAACTGATCCAGGTCTCCGACGAGGACCTCAGCCGCTTTCGTCGCGAGCTCAAGCGTCGTCGCCGCTTTGAGGCGGTGCCGCTACGCTTTCGCCTGGATGACCGGGAGGTGGCCCTTATCGCCGTCAACAGTCACCGCATGCCGGGGGTGGAGATCAACTCCATCCTCACCCGCCACTACCCGCTGGGCGACCTCACCGCCCACACCCTCGGTTACGTCAGTCGCATTAATGTCAAAGAGCTACAGAGTCTCGACCCCACAAACTATGCCGCCACCACATATGTGGGCAAAACCGGCATAGAGAAGAGCTATGAGGCACTGTTGCACGGCGAGGTCGGTCACCAGCAGGTAGAGACCAACGCCCGGGGGCGCGTATTGCGGGTACTGGAACGCAACCCGCCAACACCGGGAAGCAATCTCTACCTGAATATCGACGCCAACCTGCAGCGGGTGGCGCAACGGGCCTTTGGCAAGGAGCGCGGGGCGCTGGTGGCAATAGAACCAGAGAGCGGTGCCGTGCTCAGCCTGGTCAGCGTACCCAGCTACGACCCCAACCTCTTCGTTAACGGCATCGCGGTCAAAACCTACCGCGCCCTCAGTGATGATCGCGACCAGCCGCTATTTAACCGTGCCTTAAGGGGGCAGTATCCCCCCGGCTCAACCATCAAACCCTTTATCGGCCTGGCGGGGCTGGAGCTCAACCAGATCACCACCAGAGACGCTGTCGCCTGCAAGGGGTGGTACAGCCTGAAAAATGATGACCACCGCTACCGTGACTGGAAGAAGAGAGGGCACGGCACCATCGGTCTGACCCGCGCCATCGTCGAGTCGTGTGATGTCTTTTTCTACGACCTGTCATTAAAGCTGGGTATCGACCGCATCTCCAGCTACCTTGACCACTTCGGCTTCGGGAAAAAGACCGGCATCGACACCGGCGGTGAGGCGACCGGCCTGCTGCCCAGTCGCGAGTGGAAACGACGGGTACACAAAGAGCCCTGGTTCCCCGGTGAGACCCTGATCACCAGCATCGGTCAGGGCTTTAACCTCTCCACCCCGCTGCAACTGAGCAGCGCCACCGCCACCCTCTCCATGCGCGGCAAGCATATGCGTCCGCTAGTGGTGCGGGAGGTCGAAGACCCCCGCAGCCACCAACGCAATACCCTTCCCCCCACACTGGTTAGCGAGGTACCGATAAGCGACGAGGGTAACTGGTGGCGAATCGAGCGGGCGATGACCCAGGTGATCCACGGCCCTAACGGCACCGCACGACGCATCAGCCACGGTCTGCACTATAAAATGGCGGGTAAGACCGGTACCTCTCAGGTATTCACTATTGCCCAGGATGCGGAGTACGATGCCGATGAGCTCAGCAAACGGTTGCGCGACCACGCCCTGTTTATCGCCTTTGCCCCGGCAAAAGAGCCGAAGATCGCAGTGGCACTGATCGTCGAAAATGGTGGCAGTGGCGGGGCCATCGCATCCCCTATCGCCCGCGAGGTGATTGACCGCTACCTGCTCGGCAACACCACAAAATCGGGAACTCAATAGATGCTGCTCAGTGATGCCTCATCCAGTCACGGCCTGTTCCGCCGCCTGCACCTCGATCCACCACTACTGATGGGACTGCTGCTGCTGGCCGCTGTCGGCCTGGTTATCCTCTACAGTGCGGCAAGCCAGAATGAGGCACAGCTGTGGCGCCAGGCGACCCGTCTTGGCGTCTCCTTCGGGGTGTTGCTGCTGTTCGCCCAGATCGCCCCCGACACCCTGATGCGCTGGACCCACTGGATCTTCGCCGCCGGCCTGATCATGCTGATTGCGGTGCTGGTGGTCGGCGATACCGGCAAGGGGGCGCAACGCTGGCTGCGCCTGGGCAGCATCCGCTTCCAGCCCTCGGAGCTGATGAAGCTGGCGGTACCGATGATGGTCGCCTGGTACCTGGCAGAGAAGCCGCTGCCACCACGCCTCGGCCACCTATTCATTGCCGCCCTCATCGCCCTGGTTCCGACGCTGCTCATTGCCAAACAGCCCGACCTCGGTACCGCCCTGCTGATCGCCACCTCCGGCATCTTCGTGCTGCTATTTGCCGGGCTACAGTGGCGCATCATCGGTATCGCCTCGGTGCTGGCCGTCCCCGCCGCCTGGCTGCTCTGGACCTTCGGCATGCACGACTATCAGCGCACCCGTGTGCTCACCTTCCTCAATCCGGAAAACGACCCCCTGGGGGCGGGCTATCACATCATTCAATCGAAGATCGCCATCGGCTCCGGCGGTAGCTATGGCAAGGGGTGGCTCAACGGCACCCAGTCGCATCTGGAATTTCTGCCGGAACGCCATACCGATTTTATCTTCGCCGTATTTAGCGAGGAGTTCGGTTTTATGGGGATCCTGCTGCTATTGGCGCTCTATCTGTTCATCGTACTGCGCGGCCTCTATATTGCGGCCCAGGCACAGGACACCTTCAGTCGACTGCTGGCCGGCGCCCTGACCATGACCTTCCTGATCTACGTCTTCGTCAACATCGGCATGGTCAGCGGCCTGTTGCCGGTGGTTGGGGTACCGCTTCCCTTGATTAGTTTCGGTGGTAGCTCCATGGTAACCTTGATGGCATCATTCGGTATCCTGATGTCGATTCACACTCACCGTAAGTTATTGAAGGATTGATGGTTTCCCCCATGAGAAAGATTCTCCCCCTGCTGCTCACCCTGCTCAGCCCGCCCCTCTTGGCACAGAGTGTGTTCGACAAATTTCCCGACAGCCACACTTTGATCGATGAGATGGTGCAGGAGCATCAATTCGACAAGACCGAACTGACCCGGCTATTCCGCCAGGTAGAGTTTCTCCCCCAGATCATTGAGACCATGACTCGCCCCGCAGAGAGTAAACCGTGGCATCTGTACCGCCCTATCTTCCTTACCGAAAAGCGTATTCGTGGCGGCGTGAAGTTCTGGGAAGAGAACGCGGAGCTACTGGCCAGGACGGAAAAAGAGTACGGCGTTCCGGCCCACATCATCATCGCCATCATCGGCGTCGAGACCTTCTACGGCCGCCATAAGGGCGGCTATAAGGTCATTGAGGCGCTCAGCACCCTGGGCTTCGGCTACCCCAAGCGCAGCAAATTCTTCCGCGGGCAGATTAAGGAGTTTCTGCTGATGGCGCGCGAGGAGAAGCGCGACCCGCTGGAATTCCTCGGCTCCTACGCCGGGGCGATGGGGATGCCGCAGTTCATCCCCAGCAGCTTTCGCAACTTCGCGGTCGATTTTGACAAGGATGGACGCCGCGATCTGTGGGACAACCGCACTGACATTATCGGCAGCGTCGCCAACTATTTTCACCAGCACCACTGGAAGCAGGGGGAGCCGGTAACCGCCCGTGCCAAAGTGGCCGACAGCGCGGCGCAACGCTTTATCAAAAAAGAGGTCAAACCCTCCATCAGTCTCAAAGAGCTGACGGGTGCGGGAGTGACGACGCAAATGGCGCTTGAGGAACAACCGGCCACCCTGCTGGCCCTGGAGAGCAGCGATCAGGAGAAGGAGTACTGGGTCGCGCTACATAACTTCTACGTTATAACCCGCTATAATAGGAGTCCACTCTACGCCATGGCGGTACACCAGCTAAGCGAGGCGATCCTCTCCTCGCGCGATGCCGAGATGCGCAAGAGTAGCCGCAAGGCCGGATAGATTGCATGACTAAGCTGACAACCACAGCCCACTTCAGCCTGCTTGCCCTGGTGGCGGGTCTGCTATTGCTGGGCGGTTGCAGCCTCTCCTCGCGCGATTCAGGGCCTAGCCGCCCGATGAACTTCTCGCACCTGGAAAATGCGGTGCCGAAGCACGAAAAACGCACCCGTGCCGGCAACCCCTCCACCTATGTGGTACTCGGCAAACGTTACTACGTGATGAAGGAGAGCACCGGTTATGTGGAGCGCGGTCCCGCCTCCTGGTACGGCAAGAAATTCCATGGACGCAAGACCTCCAACGGTGAGGTCTACAATATGTACGCGATGACCGCCGCGCACAAAACCCTGCCCATTCCCACCTACCTGCAGGTGACCAACCTGGATAACGGCAAGAGCGTGGTGGTTCGGGTGAATGACCGTGGCCCGTTCCACGGCAACCGTATTATCGACCTCTCGTATGCCGCCGCAAGCAAACTCGGTTTTGCCCAGAACGGTACCGGCAATGTCGAGCTGCGTGCCATCGAGCCGGGCCAGACATCCAACGTAACCACTACCGCTCGTGTCACACCGGCAACGACAACGACCACGGCCGGCGCCTCCCCGGTAGCCAGCGACCCCGGTGCCGCCGGCAACAAACTGTTCCTGCAGCTCGGCTCTTTTATCAGCCGCACCAATGCCGAATCACTGCGCGCCCAGCTGGCACTCAACAACGTGACCACCGCGGCGGTACAGCAGACCGAGGTGGATCGTAAGCAGATCTACCGGGTACGCATCGGCCCCATCGCCTCCATTGAGGAGGCCGATAGCCTTGCCTCACGTATTCACCAATTGGGGATGGGTGTACCGAGTATCGTCCTTGATTAAAAGACCGCTCTACATTTCCCGCCGCCAAACCGGTAGAATGTCGTCCACTTATCAGCAACAAACAGCTAACTAGCCCCTTTTCGAGTATGCATTTCATCAAATCCATCATTGCCCCCCTGCTTCTGCTCGTCGTCTCCGCCGTAAATGCGACACCGTCGACGATCCCCTTCACGCCAAAGCTGGCGGCCACCGGTTATGTCCTGATGGACTACCATAGCGGCCAGATGATTGCTCAAAGCAAGGCCGACCAGCGCCTGGAGCCTGCCAGCCTGACCAAGATGATGACCGCCTATGTGGTCTCCCATGAGCTGCAATCACAGCACATCGCCCTCACCGATAAGGTACGCGTCAGTGAAAAGGCGTGGCGCATGCCCGGCTCGCGCATGTTTATCGAGGTCGGTAGCGAGGTCTCGGTTGAGAAGCTGCTAAAGGGGCTGATTATCCAGTCAGGCAACGACGCCAGCGTCGCCCTGGCCGAACATGTCGCCGGTAGCGAGGAGAGCTTCGTACCATTGATGAACGCTCACGCCAAACGGCTCGGCCTCACAGGCACCCGCTTTGCCAACAGCACCGGTCTGCCTCACAAGGGTCACTACACCACCCCGCACGACATGGCGCTGCTGGCCGCCGCGATCATTCGCGACTTCCCCGATCACTACGACTGGTACTCGGAGAAGAGTTACAAGTACAACAACATTGCACAAAACAATCGCAACCTGCTGCTGTTCCGCGATGACAGCGTCGATGGTCTGAAGACCGGACACACCGAGGCGGCCGGTTACTGCCTGGTGGCCTCGGCCCTGCGCAAGGAGATGCGCCTTATTTCCGTGGTCATGGGGACCAAGAGCGAAAAGGCGCGCGCCCAGGAGAGTCAGAAACTGCTCAACTACGGCTTCCGCTTCTTTGAGACCCACCGCCTCTACAGCGCCGGAGAGGAGCTCAAGGAGATGCGCATCTGGAAGGGCGAGCTTGAGTCACTGAAGCTCGGCTTGAACGAGCAGCTCTACGTCACCGTGCCGCGCGGTCAGTATAAAAACCTCAACGCCTCACTCAACGTCGACAAGACCATCGTCGCGCCGGCACTTCGCGGTCAGACCTTTGGCCGGGTGCAGGTCCGTCTGGACGATGAGGTACTGGCCGAGCGCCCGCTGGTGGCATTGCAGAACATCCAGAAGGGTGGCCTGGTGCAGGTTCTCAAGGACAACTTGCTAATGCTTTTTCAGTAGCCAAGATGAACTCATGACGCAACAGAACAGCGTCTACCTTAACGGCGAATTTCTACCCCTAGCCAGGGCCAGCATCTCGGTGCTGGATCGCGGCTTTATCTTCGGCGACGGCATCTACGAGGTGATCCCGGTCTACGGCGGTCGCCTGTTCCGCCTGTCCCACCACCTGCAACGACTCGACCAGAGCCTTGCCGACATCCACATGAGCAACCCGCTCGACCACAGCCAGTGGCAACAACTGCTTGAGGAGCTTGTTGAGCGCAACGGCGGTGGTGAGCAGTCACTCTACCTGCAGCTCACACGAGGGGCCGCCCCCCGCGACCTGAGCATCCCCGCAGAGATCACTCCCACCCTGTTCGTTATGAGCAGCCCGGTGGGTGAGGTGGATGTGGCGATGCTACGTTGCGGCCTGCGCGCCATCACCGCCGAGGATATCCGCTGGCAACACTGCAACATCAAGACGACCTCCCTCCTGCCCAACGTATTGCTACGCCACGAGGCCGACAGGGCTGGCGTGGAGGAGGTGATTATCGTGCGTCACGGCGAGGTAACCGAGGGCAGCGCCAGCAATATCTTTATCGTCGACAAGGGTGTGATCGCCACCCCGCCGAAGGGGGGACACCTGCTCCCCGGCATCACCCGGGACCTGTTGGTGGAACTGTGTGCCCGCCACGGCATCCAATGTGAAGAGCGGCCTATTAGTGAACAGGCACTGCTGGAGGCTGATGAGATCTGGCTCACCTCCTCCAGCCGTGAGATCATGCCGATCATTGAGCTGAACGCCGCGGCTATTGCAAATGGCCGCCCCGGCCCCATCTGGGAGAGGGTGATCAGCCACTACCAGGCCTACAAGCAGGCCTTTCGAGAAGGTCGAGAAGAGTAAAATGAGTAACGAAACAGATACCCTGCTGGAGTTTCCCTGCCAGTTTCCGATCAAGGCGATGGGCAAGAGTAGCGAGACGTTCGAGGAGCATGTGGTGATGCTGGTGCGCAAGCACTGCCCCGATCTGCATGAGGGGGCGGTGGTCTGCCGCGATTCCAAAGGAGGCAAGTACCTCTCAGTGACCGTCACCGTCACCGCCACCAGCCGCGAGCAGCTGGACAATATCTACTACGAATTGACCGCCTGTGAGCAGGTGCTGATGGCACTATAGCGCCGGTTGTCCGCAAACGCACCAACCCTTAAGCCATTGCCCCATCACGGTTCAGCGAGCACCGCCACTGCATCATCAGTAGGCAGTCTCACAAACCATACCTGCTGCTACCCCAACAAACACCCAACAGCTGACTGGCATACAACTTGCGAACCTTATGTCGAGAAGAATTCCAATAAGGGGAGAAAACATGTCAATACAGGGACAACCGCAGCAGATAGACCGGGACTACGTTCGCCTGCTGATGATCATGCGCCGTTTCGTGCGTGATGAGTTCGACATCAAGGTAGCGATCAGTGAACTGGATGCGGTAGAAAAATTACTTCACTACGCCGGGCTATCACGCAATGAGGTGTTACAAGAGATGGCCAAGGAGTTGCGCTCCATGCTCGTGCCTGAGGCGGTTGGCGAAGAGGAGGCCGCCGTGCAGCAAAAGGTTCACTACTATCGCGGGGTGGCACAGCCTGTGGCGACGACACAGACAACCGAGGCCGAGTCATCATCACACAAGCGCTCAACCAAGCGGGTCTACCGTGGGCGCGTAGTCAGCGAATAGTCACGGCGCCAAGGCAGACTGACGTCGGATCACGACCCACTCCGGGGCGTTGCCGAGCGGTACAGACGGCACCTCGATAGTCGTCGTGAAAAGGTCCTGCGCTAGAGCGACGGCCCAGCCCTTCACCTGCTCGGCCTCCTCGCGCCCACCGGGGTGACCGGTATACGCCAGTAGAGAGATCACGCCACCCGGGGCCAGCAGCGACAGGGCGGCTTGCAACGCCGCCAGCGTGGTCGATGTCGAGGTGATGCGCTGTTTGTCACCACCGGGCAGATAGCCCAGATTAAACATCACCGCCTTCACCCTTCCCGCCACCGATTCGGGCAATAGCATCGCCATCACCTCGTGTCCGGCGTGATAAAGCGAGACCGGTGCTGTCTGCCCCGCCTGTTCCAAGCGCTGCCAGGCGCTGTCGAGCGCCTGCTGCTGGATATCGAAACCGTAGACCTTGCCGGCACACCCCACCTGTGTGGCAAGAAACAGCGTGTCGTGACCATTACCCACGGTGGCATCAATGGCAATATCCCCCGTGTGTAACACCTCAGCAACCACCCGGTGTGCCTGCTGTACCAGTGACAGATTAGCCATGCGCCAACGTACGATAACGCTCGACATCTATCGCGGGCGGCAGGGGGGTTGCATCGAGCAGACGTTGAACAAAGCGCTCCACATGCCAGGGGATCAGTAACGAGCCCTTGGAGCCAAAACCATTGAACATCGCCAGCGTCGGATGGTACGGATGCAGACCAATGAAGGGCTGGCGATCACTGGTGGTAGGGCGCACCCCCGCCTGCTGTGCCACCACCTCAAATAGTGGCGGCCCGGCAAGGAAGGTCGGCAGGGCCGCAAGCAACATCTGCCGTGCCTCCGCTGTGGTGCTCTCATCCAGTTGGTGGTGATCGTAACTCGCCCCGGCACGATAGAGACCGTCGCCACGCGGCATGATCCAGCGACCCGAATTGATGATCAGATCAGGCAGCCTCTCACCACAGCGCAGGGTGAGAAACTCGCCCCTGGCTGGCTGGAACGGCAACCAGTTAAACCACGGATTGGCCGCTCCCTTATAACCCTCACAGAAGATCACACGGCGGGCCGTCACCTCACGCCAGTGAACCTCACCCTCGCCCAGTCGCAACTCACCATAGTCGAACCGGGTCTGCAGATAACTGTGTTGCTTTTTAAACTCCTCGCGCAGACCTAGCAGCAACGGTTCGGTGCGCAGATAAGCGGTCTGTAACTGCCGGCCACCGCCGTGGCTGGCCACCACCGGGGCGGGAAGCTGTGAGGCCTCAACCACCTCGCCAAGATAAGCCCGGTAACCACTCTCCTGCTGTCGCCGTTGCCAACGTTCACGCTCGGACGGGTGATGAAACAGACGCAACATCGGCTTATCGACCAGCAGCGCAACACCTAGGGCCTGTTCCAGCGCACGGTAGGTTTCGCGCGCCTGCGGCAGGCACTCTTCGACACCCACCGTTTTCACCAGGCGCTTGCCGGTCACCGGGTTGATCAGCCCCGCCGCCACCGTCGAGGAGGAGCTGGCGTAGTTATTATCAACCACCAGCACACTCTCCCCTCGCGCCAGTAAGCGCCAGGCGAGCAGGCTACCGGCCAGGCCCTGACCGATGATAAGGTTATCGATACTCCTTGCTGATATTAGAGAAATAGCGTCAACACCCCAGTATAACTGTAGAGACGACCACGGTAGAACTCACCGTTGGCAAAAAAACCGGCCAGCGGAAAATCGCCCAACTGCTCGGCGATCAACTTCATCTCCTCACTGTTGTCACCAAACTGGCGCCGCCCTCTGCCGATACAGGAGATATAAATGCCACCACGAATGGCTCGACCACCCAGCTCTCCCTTTAAGCGCTGCAACATCGCCAACAGGTCATCCCGCGCGGCATTGCCATCACGGCGACAGAAACGCAGTTGTTGGTGACGCTCTATCAGATCACCCACAGCGATGGCCCCGCCCTCCAGATCCAGCCCCAGCAGGTTGCGCACCATATAATCATTGCCATGGCAGGGATCAGTTGGCAGGCCGATGAAGATGTAGTTACCCAGGCGCGCCTTGTCGCGCCACAACACCTCACCTACCACCTCCTTCAACACCTCCAACGCCGGGCGCTGGTTCAGCTTCAGCACCATATTCTGCTGTGCCTCATCGATTTGGATGTTATCACTAATCGGCGTACAGCCCTGCGAGTGACTACTGATAATCGGCTGTTGCGCAGCAAACAATACACCAGAGATCCCCTCTGTCAGGGGCTCATTATCGATGTGACGATAGGCGGCAGCGCCTGAACTCAGGCCACCATTGATAAAGGCGTTAGGGGCATACTGACGGAGCTCGCTGGCATAGGCACTGGTCGCCATATAGGTCGGCACCGCATGCAATAGCCCGAAACAGTCGGGGTGCCTCTCACACCACTGCGTGACTCTTGTCGGCAGCTGGGCGAAAAGCTCCTCACTGGCCGGGAGCAGACAGAAATTTTCGCGTGGAAGATCGGTTAGCAGCAGGGCGATGGCGGGCTCATCGTAAACCTCCAGCCTCGTGGCACAAATGCCCTCACCAATAGCACCTAACCAGTGTACGGCAGGCAGATGCAGGCGCAGCTGCTCCAGGAGCACCGGCAATATTTCTACGGTAGCGGCGGTGGCATAGATAAAACCGAGCGTCGCCTCCTCCGGCGGCTCACCCAGCTGTTCCAGGGCGCTAGCCAGCAGTGTTGCACTGTCGCCACCAGTGGCAGCAGCACTCAAAAATAGTTGCACGTCCGATCCTCTCGCTTATAAAAAATCATCATCCAGCCTCTTCACACCACCCCCATCCATACTACTACACCCGTCACAGCGGTCCTCGTCAGTCACAGTCACAGCCAAATAACTGTGTCATACTTCACAGACCTTTGGTGCAAAAAAGGGCTACATTGGCTCGTATCACTGTACAGGACAAGTCCATGGAACAAATTGAACCCACCATCAATGCCAGCTACCGTTTTAAATCGCGCCTCAAGGGCGAGGTGGAGGTACAGCTGTTCAACGACTTCTACATCTATGTAAAAGAGAAACCCCTGAAAAAAACGCGCCAGTTCAAGCTGGAGGTCGCCACCCTGAATCCACAGGCCGAAACAAAAGTGAAGCTTGCCGTACACTGGCTGGTGGCCTCGGTCATCGCTGCGCTGGGCAGTGGGTTTTTGATCTTCACTCTGTTCAGCGCCAATGAGCCGTGGACGCCTCTACTGGGCGCACTGATCGCGGCCGTCATGAGCGCCGGTTTCGCCACCCTCTTTTTCTACACTTCGGAACATAAACTCATCGTCGAGACCCGTAATTCACTCTATCCGCTAATCGTGCTGCCTTTTCACAAACAGCAGCAAAAAGAGGCCGAGGCCTTTATTGAGACCCTGCAGCAGGCAATAGAAAAGAATGTGGCCAGCAAACGCTACAGCAGTGAAGACCTGTTTGCCGGTGAGCTGCGCATGTTGCGTCGCCTGGCCAATAACAAGGTACTCAGCGATAGCCTCTATGCCGAGGCCAAGGCCTACATGATGAAGAGCCACGGCTCGACCAAAGCCGCCTGATTTCACTCACTCGGGGTAGGTGACACCGCTTCCCCCCACTCCGCAATACCCCCCAGGATTTTTCGCCAGATACTGCTGGTGGTAATCCTCGGCGTAGTAGAACTCCGGGGCATCGCTGATCTCCGTGGTGATCGCCCCCTTACCCGCTGCTGTCAGGGCCGACTGATAACGCGCCTGCGATTGTTGTGCCGCCTCACGCTGAGCCGCGGAGTAGACATAGATCCCCGAGCGATACTGCGTGCCCACATCGTTGCCCTGACGCATTCCCTGCGTGGGGTCGTGACTCTGCCAGAAGTGTCGCAATAGCGCTTCATAGCTGATCACCGTTGGGTCGAAGATCACGCGTACCACCTCGTTGTGACCGGTCATGCCGCTGCAGACCTCCTCGTAATGGGGGTTGGGGGTTAGCCCGGCGGCATAACCAACCATCGTCGAATAGACGCCGGGTAACTGCCAGAAACTGCGCTCAGCCCCCCAGAAGCACCCCAGCCCAAACATTGCCTGCGCCATCCCCTGGGGAAAGGGGGGCGATAGGCGATGGCCCGTAACAAAATGGGCTTCGGGTACCGGCAGTTTGGCGGCACGTCCCGGTAGCGCCTCGGCGGCACTCGGCAGGGAGAGTTTTTTATGCGGGGTAAACATCTTCGTTACTCACAGAAATAGTTAGGGCCGTAGTCTCAAAGGTAGCAGAAAAACGCCGGGCGAAAAAAAGGCCGGTGATCACCGGCCTCTTCTCCAGGGCGCTGTGGCGAGGCTTACTCGACAGCCGCCTCCTCTGGCACAGGCAGCTCGCCCGTCGCCTCGGTCGTCTCGGCTTCTGCGCCGGGGGCTTCAACGGCCGGAGCCTCGGCGGCGGGCGCCTCAGCGGCCTCGGCAACACTGCCGTCGCTGACATAGCTGAAGCGCTTCTCGCTAACAACATTGCCAGCGCTATCAATCACCTCAACCTTCCACTCACCGGCCCACTCCGGTATCAGGTTCTTGCTCGACCAGACACGCCAGCGCGGCCCCCCTACCTTAAACTCCACCTCGGCCAGCGACGCGTCACCATGGCTCCAGCGATGCCTTACAGTCTGTCCCTCCATGCCGCGCAGTTCGGTGAAGAACAGTACCCTCTCATTCCCGGCCAGCACCCGCTCCAGGTCATTCACCGGCTCACGGTCTGCCACCCCGGTGGTCACGATGGCACGGGCCACGCTACCCTCGGCCTGCACCGATCCCGTTAACAGAAGGCTACTCAGGGCAAACAGGGAAATTATCAATTTTTTCATGCTTATCACTCCATTGGTTAATGCATTAACAGTATAAAATCTGCCGTTCTGTTGCGGCGCACCCGATGATGCCGATCGTGGCGCATCCACACCATGATCTGAATCATAACCTGTATACAAAGGGGTCCCCCGTGGCGGCGAAAAAAAGCCAGGACGCGTGGTCAGGTCACCGGCATCATCAGACTCATCAGCTGATCAGAGGTCTTGCGCAGGTTGATGCTGATGTGGCGGGCGATCCCCTTCATCAACTTAGCAGCGATTCGCGGGTACTGCTGCATGATCTCATCAAACGCACTGCGCTTGAGTACCACAATGGTGGTCAGCATCGCCGCCTTAACCGTGGCCGAGCGAACCATGCCATCGACCAGCGCCATCTCACCCACCGACTGGCCATCACCAATCACGGCGATCTTCACCTGATTGCCATCCTTTGTCGACTTTAAGACCTCCAGTTCGCCACTGAGTACCAGACACATCGACTCGGCGGCGCTACCCTGTTTGAAGATGGTCTGCCCTATATCGGCCTCGGTCATCTTCATAAACTTTTTGATAATATCCAGCTCCTGAGGTATCAGGTCTTTAAAGATATTGTGATTTTGCAGGAAGAGTGTTGGTATTTCGTCCATTGGCTAAGGCTCCACAGGCATAATCAAATAATACAAAGAACAATTTTATACCAATAAAATCAATGCTGCCCAAATAGAGAAAGCCAGAGCGGCGATAGCTCTTTACCTCGCTGTAACTTAGACAGGCTCGGCAACTCATCGCTTACGGGTAATGGCGACAGAGCGTACGAAACAGATCACGCAATGCCTCGATGGCGGCATTACGTCCAGCGAATCCCAACCCTTCCACCAGTTCAGGCCAGGGGCGCAACTGCAGCACCTTGGCAATGGCCAGTGCCTGCTGCTCTGCACTAAATAGTTCGGGGGCATCGGAGAGGGCAAACAACAGGCATTGGCGCAACCCGCTCAGGCAGTTACCGTAATCGCGTTGCAGCAGGGCAAAGGAGCGCGTATCGGCCCACGCCTCCCTGCCGGGTGCCTCACTTTGAGTGTAGCGAAGCAAGCGGCCTACCAGCGGCGACTCCAGTGTGGCCAGTGGCTCACTCAACAGCGTCGGTAACTGCTCGACCAGTCGTCGTCGCGCCTGGCTATAAAGTGCCTCCCCCGCCGGGGAGAGAGGCCGCATTACCATCATCGCATGGGCGCCACTGGAGGCCTCACGTTTCAGCCCGACCCGCACCGGCAGACAATCACAGCCACGCCAGAAATCGAGTAGATGGACATCTGCGCCAAAACTGGCACCGAGATAATCAACACCATCGCCACTCAGCTGTTTGACCAGGCCCGCGATCAGGCGGCGCCCCAGCCCCTCACCCTGGCGTGCCGGGTGGATCGCAATACGCATCACCCTGGCCGCCGTTTGCTGCGGGGCCCGCTCCAGACCGGCGTGGGTCGCCAGCGACTGCGGTAGCAGGTTACCGCGAAGGCGTCGCTCCCCAGCATAAATTTGTTGTGAGAGTAATGCATCAAAGCCCCCCTCACGCGCCACCAGGGCACAACCCAGGACGATTTTCTGATGGCGCAACACGGCGATATCGAGATTGGGACCATCGAGCAGATTACGCAGGTCGCCGGGGCTGGTGCGATAGTGGGCCAGCACCAGCAGACCGAAGAGTTGCGCCAGCAGGGGCTCATCGTTGAGCAGGGTCTCGCGATTCACAAGTTCAAACTGACACGCATCCGCGGCTATCGTGGCCACCGCCTCATCTGCTGCCGGCTCCGCATCGAGTAACAGGGTGCGAAATACCAGCCGCTCCAGCGGGTCTCCCCCGGCCCAGCGAATCGGCTGCTGCATCCTTAACCGTCGCCACTCGGGGGTCTTACGATCCAGCACCTTGCGAAAGCGCAGGTCAAAACCCCGCCCGGTTCCCTCGTAGCCGTGTACCGTGGTGGCAAAGGCGATGCGGGCGTGTCGGCGCAACAGTGGCTCCAGCAGGCTGACCGGGATCGCAGCGGCCTCATCCACCAGCAACAGGTCGCAGGAGAGATCCTCTTGCACGATCCGATCAGGCGGCTCAAACCGCAGCTGCGCCCCACTGGGCAGTCTCAGTAAACCTCGAGAATATTCAGCGCCCGGCAGGCGGTCAGCGGCATGTTGAAACAGCTGCTCCACAGCTGCCAGACGCGGCGCCGTCACCACGATACGGCGCAGCCCCTGCTGCAACAGTCGTGCGGCCGCCAGACCCAGCGCCGTCGACTTACCGCGCCCGCGATCCGACACCAGCACCAGCGGGCGACGCCGATGCCCCTGCGCCACCTTACAGAGCGCCTCGACCGCTGCCAGCTGATCGGCGCTGGCACACTCGGCAAGCCCCTCACTGGCGGTCTCTTCTCTGGCGTTCAGCGGGGGCGGCGCGGGCAGCGGCCTGCCCTGCTCGATAAGATAGGCCTCGTCAGCGACGCGCAGCATTGAGGCGAGGCGATGCAAAAAACGCCCGCCCACCTGCTCTTCACGGTAGGGGTAGACGCTAAGTCGACGCCGCTGCGGATCGGCATAATCGCCCCACTCATTCAGCGGCGGAGTGAGCAGCAGCAGCAAACCGCCGCCACGCAAGGTGCCGCTTGCCGCACCAAAGGCGTCCGGATCGAAGCCGGCGCGGGCATCGTAGATAATGCCGTGCCACTCCCCTCCCAGCAGGGTGTGGGCCTTCTCCACCGCAATCGATGTGGCCGGCACGCAGGCCTCGTCACCAATCCAGCACCAGTCGCCGGGCAGGACAGCCACAAACTCTGCGACCTGCAGATAGCCCCACTGGCGCTCCCCGGCGATCACCACCAGCCGACGGTGACGTGAGGCGGCAGCAGCATCGCACAAGGCCCTGGCCGCGGCCTGAATAGAAAGAGGGGGGTTCACGTGAGCCGGCTTAGCGGTGGGCGGTGATGCCGCGCTGGCTCTGCTCGAAGAATGCGATAATGGAGGCCACTTCGGCGCCGTGCTCTCTGCCCTTGAGCTGCTCCAGTGCCGCGGTGGTATTGAGGCCCGATTTAAAGAGGGTTTTATAACTGTTCTTAATTGCCGCACGTTGCGTCGCATCAAGACCATTACGACGCATGCCCACCACGTTATTGCCAATAAGAGTGGCCGGGTTGCCATCGGCCATGGAGAAGGGGGGGATATCCTTCACCACCTTGGTACCACCGGCAATCATCGCCAGCGTGCCGATACGGCAAAACTGATGTACCGCCACCACGCCGGAGATAAAGGCGCGATCGGCCACCTCCACGTGGCCGCCTACCACGGTGCCGGGGGCGATAATAATATGGCTGCCGAAGTCACAATCGTGACCCAAATGGACGTTACACATAAAGAAATTGTAGTCGCCCAGGCGAGTGGTCGCCCCCTCGACCTTGGCACGTGAAATATTCACCCCTTCACGCAATACGTTGTGATCACCGATAGTAAGATAGCTCTCGGTCGCGGGGTCAAAACCAGTATCCTGCGGCAGGGCACCGAGTACCGCATGATCAAAGATCTGGTTATGGGCACCGATGCGGGTATTGCCATGAATCCGTACCCCGCTGCCGATCACCGTGCCCTCGCCGATCATTGCACCAGCATCGATAATGGTGAAGGGACCAACCTCAACCGAGGGGTGAAGTTGCGCGCCATCGGCAACAATCGCCATTGCATGAATTGTCATTGTGTTCCCTTATTTATATTTGTCACACGATAAAAACGCAGCGTGCAACAGTCATTATGATTTCTCTCCGCTGCGCTTCTTCTCAACGCGGGAGGAGATATTTTCCGCGGCCTCACCATCAAACTTTACCAGCACCATGCCGCTGAACTTCTCATCGCGATAGACCTCGACCCGATAGAGCGTCCCATTGCGATCGACAGAAAAACGCTTGTGAACCTGCTTACGTTCGATGGCCTGTGCCGCCTCATTCTTCACCCCGGGTCGGGTCCAGCCAATGACATTGACCCGATAACCCTCGGGGGGATGAACACTGAAGCGTTGTGCCGCCGTGGCGATAGTGCCAAAGGGCACCTCACGGCGCACCCCGTCCAGCTCCATCACCACCTGCTCAAGGCTGTCGTCATAATCAAAAAACTGCGGTTTCAGCAGGGTCATGCGGCGATTGCCGTAACTCACCCGCACCTTATCGCCATTAGGTACCAGCGCTACCAGCGGGTTGCTGGAGAGGTAATTAATGTCCGTCTCACGGCGCATCGGAAAATAGTTAATGTGACGGCGCGCCGTGGCCACATCGAGATAGATCTTTTCATCAAACATCGAGACCCGAATATCGCTCTCGATCTGCTGCTTCACAGCCATCGGGTGAAGCGGGAATTCGCGCTGAAGCTTTACCCCTAGCTGGTCGAGAAACGCCTCCACCAGATGCAGATGGTAATAGACCCGCTCACGGGTCGGCAGGCTCTTACTCGCCTCCAGTCCCACCGCCGGTTTACCGTTATTGATGGCGAAATAGGTAAGGGTCTTCTCCATCTCCTTATCACCCTCGGCGGTGCGCGTGTTGTGGACACGGTAACTGTGTTCCTGCTTCAGTAGGTGAGCATTGACCCGCTGTGACACCGCACGCGCATATTCTCCCACCCTGGCAAAATGCGAGCTGCCCAGCTCCTCCTGATCGATAATAATGCTCTGCCCCCAGCGGTTGGGGTTGTGCATTTTGTCGACATAGCTCTCGCGGAAAAATCCACTGCCGTCATGCAGGTTGAGAATAAAATCGATCTCGGGGGACTTTATTAACGACTTGATCCGTTCCACCGCCGCATAGTCAGGATCATCGCGGCGCAGGGTGGCGAACTTACGGTTCATATCGCCGTTTACCCCGCGCGAGCGCTTGATTATGCTCTCAAAATTCAGGTTGGGCACCACCCACAACTTGCCGCTACTTACCCGGTAGTCGGTGACCAGCAGCGAGGCCGCATGAAAGCCCCCCGGCTCATCCCCCTGGATGCCACCGACCACCAGCACGGTCGGCCCCGGTTTATCCGACTCCAGCTTGTGCAGGGTAAACTCCAGGCTGCTGCCCGCCTGGACACCCGGCGAGGCGAACAGCGCCACCAGTACTAACCACCTCATGCGCTTTTCACCTTAATGTGCCACGGCTCGTAACGTACCCCGAGTTGATTGTCCGCCGGGTAACGTATGGTGATAAACCCCAGCTCCTGAAGACGCCTGAACTCGCCTGTGTTAGCGAAGGCCGGGGTAAAATTACGCGCCCCCCAGCCACGCTTGCCGACATCAAAATCCCCAATGCCATGAAACGAGTAGCCGGGCGGTGCCAGCGAGCGCGAGGCGAGCGAAAGATTGCCGTCAAAGGTGACCGCCTTGCTCAAAAAGAGGTGCATCTGCTTGACCACGCCACGTACACCGGAGGTCAGCACCAGCTCATCACCCAGCGCCTTTCTGATCTTGTTATAGGCACTCTGCGCCTCGCCCTTAAACAGGTACTGACTGGAACCTGGCTGACGGCTCAGCGCACGACGCTCAATGGTTGCCGTCAAATTGCCCAGCGGTTTTTCGCCCTTAAAACCGTAGCTGCCGGCATCGGCATTGAAGACCTGTTCCAGCAGATCCAGTTCCGCCCGGGTGAAGTGACCAATCACAGAATAGTTTCTGCCATAGAGGCGCATCTCATCCACACCGATGAGGGCAAAATTGCCATGGCCCACCGTCTTTTGCATGCGCGTCAGGCGCTGCTGCAGCGACACCAGCTGCGGCTTCTGCTCCGGGCTAATAAAAATATCGTTAGCGTAGTGTTGATCCGGCTGATGCGTGCGCGACAGGTGATCCTTTATCCCGCTATCGGCCAGCAACGCCGTCGCCATTGTGTCACCCGCCGTTACGGCCGTAGCGCCCGCATCGATACCGTAGAGCATCAATGTGGCGGCGGAGAGGGTGTGGAGGAATTCCCTTCTGTGCATAGCTCGCTCTATCTGTCTGCGGCAACTCGCCGCAATCTCAATTTATCAGGGGCTCAAGTTTACCCCCCACGCCCCCCTTGCTGAAAGCCCCATCTTGCCGCCCCGCTCACTGCCGCTTATAGTCGCCTGCATGAACAACACCCTCTATTACATTCACGACCCCATGTGCAGCTGGTGTTACGCCTTCGGCCCGGTATTGGCAAAGCTGCAAGGTGCTTTGCCCGAATCGCTCAAGATGGAACGACTGCTCGGTGGACTCGCCCCGGACAACACCACTCCGATGGACGAGGCGATGCGCCAGCGCCTCGAGGCGACCTGGCAGCGCATCGAAAAGAGCGTACCCGGCACCCGCTTTAATTTTGATTTCTGGCGCCACTGCACCCCCTATCGCTCAACCTATCCCAGCTGTCGCGCCGTCATCGCGGCCACGGCGCAGGGGAGTCAGTACGACGAGGCGATGACCAGTGCGATACAGCACGCCTACTACCAGCAGGCGCGCAACCCCTCCGAGATAGAGACTCTGGTCGAGATCGCGACGGAGATAGGACTGGATGGCGCGGTCTTTGCTCAGGCCCTCACCTCCGAGCAAACCGAGATGGAACTGCAGCGCCAGCTCACCCTCGCCGCCGCGATCGGGGCCGAGTCCTACCCGGCGCTGATCCTCTCGGTCAACGGCAGCCGCTGGCCGGTGGCTATCGACTACAACGACCCTGCACCGATACTCGATACCATCGATTTTCTGTTACACGGCTAAAGTCTCTGATGGCAGCCCGCGCAATTGATTGATATCAACATATCCCTGCCAGAGATGCGGGTATACTGACTGATTTTTTATCGTAGCCATTGGCCACGGCGCTTTTCGCACAGCTCAGGGATCCGCATGGACAGCAAGACGACTCAACAGACTTACTACCACCCCGACCAGCACGTCAGCCTGCGCAACAAGCTGCGTACGGTGCTGCGCCGGATTAACCCCCAGGATATCCTCTCTACCCGCTTCCATTCCCGGGATTTTCTCAGCTCACGCGCTGAATATATCTCCATTCGCATTCGCACCCTGGCACTGCTCTTTGCCCTGCTCGCGCCCCTCTGGATCCCCATTGATTACGCCGTAATGGAGAGCCGCACCTTCGTACAATTTCTGCTACTGCGCCTGAGCTTCTCCGCCGCCTGCCTCACCCTGGCACTGTGGGGCAGTCAATGTAGCCGACTCACAGCGGCGCGGTGGCGTCTCGCCATCTTTATCACCATTCCCGGGATCTTCTATCTGGCCTCTCATGCCATTTTACCCCACAGCGGTGCGGACAGTGCGATCCTGCTCGGCTACAGCTTTTTACCGCTGCTGATTATGGCACTGATGACCATCGTGCCACTGACTGTGCTGGAGGGCATCGTCTACCTGATGCTGATTGTCGGCATCTTCATCATCACCCAGCTGCTCAACCACTCCCTGATGACTCTTGCCAGCCTGGGACAGCTGTGGCTGTTACTCCTCCTGGGGATGGTGGCCCTGTGGGTACAGATCACCCAGCTGCATATGTTGATGCGTCTCTATCGCGAGGCAACGCGCGATGCGCTGACCGGGCTGGTCAACCGCCGCGTGCTATCGAACCGGATTGAGGTGGAGCAGGCACTGCACAGCGGCAATGGCAATGACCTCTGCGTCCTGCTGTTCGACCTTGATCTGTTCAAGCGCATCAACGACACCCATGGCCACCACACCGGCGACATGGTGCTGCAGGCCTTCGCCGGCATACTCGAAGAGTACTGTCAGGACAACGCCATCGCCGGACGTTACGGTGGAGAGGAATTTCTGGCGATCCTGCCACACCACACGGTGGATGCCGCAAAGCAGCTGGCGGAGCAAATTCGCGGCGCCTGCCACCACATTACCGTCTGCAGCACAGACGATGAGGAGGTGCACTTCACCACCAGCGTCGGCGTGGCCCAACTCAAGTCGCTTGAGAGTACACAGAATCTACTGGCACGCGTTGATGAGGGGCTCTATCTGGCCAAGGCGGCCGGGCGTGATTTTGTCGCCGTCGCCGAGTAGCAGGGCGACCCATGCCTATTCGCAAACAAAACCGGAACGCACAAAGTTCTCTTTCATGCGCTGCTGTTGCAGCTCGCAAGCGGCACGATTGGCTAGCGCATTTTGCGTACCGTTGCCGCTAAGGCGATTGTCATAGACCAGCACACACTTGCCACTTTTTAGCTCCTGAATGCCGATGATGCGCACATCGCCATCCTTGCGACAGACCACCGCCCCCTCAGTTACTGCAGGCGCCGTTTCAGGCGGTAGCGATACCGGCGCCTCCTGTACCGGCTCGATGGCGGGCGAGACCTCTGCCGCAGCGGTTACCGGCGGCGCGGCCGGAGGCGAGGAGACCTGACAACAGGAAGCCAGCAGGGCCCCCATCACTAACACCCATAACATTCTCATCACCCACCCCTCTTCGTTCGGCGGCACCGCTACACGCCGCACTATTTTTTGTGTTGCCGTGCGTAATAGGCGGCGACACCCTTTATCTCGATCAGGCTCAATACCTCCGACATCGCCGCCATCGCACGATGATTTCTGCGACCATCGGCGTACTGCAACATCGACTCGACCAGATAGGCCTCCGACTGCCCGGCCAGCCGCGGCTTATCGAACTCATTACTGTAACCACGCTCACCGTGACACTTCACGCAGCGCTCCTTGATCAGGCCTGCCGTAGGCTGCGGCGGATAGACAGTCGAAGGCTGCTGCGCCTCCTGTCCGGTGTAGTAATCGGCCAGCGCCAGAATCTCATCCAGACTCAGCTTTTCGACCGCGTTGAGCATGCCCTCGTGTTTACGCTTGCTCACCGCGTACTCACGTGTCGCCTTGATAAGATAATTTCGATCCTGTCCTGCCAGCGACGGCACCTCGGGCTTTTCACTCACCCCGTTTTCACCATGACAACTGACACACTTCTCACTCAACGCCGCCCCCCTCGCCATCGCCCCCGGCTTTGACTGCTTGCGCTGTTTCGGCTGTCGGGTGGCATAGTAAAAGGCGACCTTCTCGGTACTGATGTCATTAAGAAAATCGACCATGGTCTGCATCGTTTTATGCGCACGCTGACCATCACGATAGGCGCGGGTCGCCGCAAACAGATACTTCACATGCAAGCCGCTCAGACTGGGCACCCCCATGACCCGACTATTGCCGCTCTCGCCATGACAGCCATTGCAGGCGGAGGCGATACGCTCTCCATCCCCAATGGGGTCGAACCGCTTGTTCACATCACGTACATAAAACAGGCGGCTATCGGGCTGCTGCTCCGAGTAGTAGATGGCAATCGCCTCTATCGTCGTCTCATCCAGCCCCGCGCTCGCCTTGCGCATCAGCTCGTTGCTACGCAGGCCGTAGCGATAATCCATGGTCGCCTTGAAGAGATAGTCGGCGGGCTGTCCGGCCAGACTGGGGATCTTGGGATTGGGGCTGTTGCCATCACTGCCGTGACAACCGGCACAGCTCATCGCCGCCTGACGCCCCCGTCTGGTCACACGCGATGCCATCACCACCGGAGAGAGTGGCGTCTGTGCCGCATAGTAGGCCGCAATATCGCGCACGCTCTTTTCCTTGAGCTGATACTCCAGCAGGCTCATAAAACGGTCGTTGCGTTCACCGCTGAAATAACTTTGAAGCGCCGGGAGAAAATAGTCAGGCTGCATCCCGGCCAGGTTCGGCACATCGCTCTTACTGATGCGATGTTCAGCGCCATGACAGGCATCGCAGGAGGAGGCTGCCAGCTTGCCGCGGGCCACCGCCTTGCTGTCATAGGCGAGCGGTCTGGCCTGATAAATCTCGCCCCCTTCCCAGCGTGTGTTCAGCGAGGCGTAGTAGGCGGAGACATCGCGGATCGCATCCGGCTCCATCTCCTCGACGACCTGCTTCATCTCCGCATGATCCCGTGAACCGTTGGAATAGGCGAGCATCGAACGGATCAGATACTGCTGAGTGATACCGGCGATAAAGGGGGCTCCCTTACCCAGCTTCACCCCGTCCAGGTCGTGGCACTTCATGCAGCCCTCGGCCAGCACCTTGCCGCGAGGCAGATCCCCCATTGGCTCATCGGCGCCAGCGGCGGCGTCCACTTTTTCCACACCTGTCTCTGCCGGCGGCACGACGGCCTTACCCTCCTCCTCGCTACTGCAGGCGGCCAGGGCTGACAGCAGCAGCCACAGTGACAGGCGGCGGAACCCCTTCATCGTAATCACTTCGACCATCCCCCTAGGCCTCCGGCGAGACAGCGCCCGGCTCCACCCCCGGCGGCAGGGTGTAGAACCACATCTGGTAGAGCGAGACAAGAAACTGCACGGCAAAGCTCATGCCCATCATCGCGCCACTGATGATCACCACCCAGGCGAAGGGCTGGAACACCTTGGTGATATACCAGGAGGCGATGTCGAAGACGATGGCGATAAAGGGGATGGAGACTATCACCACCTTGTACCACTCACGGCGCATATAGGAGTGGGAAAAGATCGAGCTGACGATAAAGAAGATGAAGGTGAGGCCAAAGAGGTGGATATGAGAGACCCGCACCAGGGTAAAGATGTTCATCCCGGTATCCTTCTCAGCGGTGTGCATCACCTTCTTATAATCCTGCAGGCTGGGGATGTGCGGGTTGCGATCGTTGTGGCAGGCAATGCAGCGCTTGTCGATGATCTTCTTAATCGTCTTGTTGTAGGCCTCCTCCGTCGTCCCCTCACGCACCCAGTTGACGATGGCGATATTCTCATTGGCCGGGAGCATGTTCGACATCGGCCCCTTTAGCGCCCCCTCCAGCACCGTGCCCTCATTGCTGCCGCTATAGGCGATGACGATGTCGTTCACCGAGAGCATCGGATCACCATCACGCTCGGCGTGGCTCGCCACCACGTAGATCATGGCGAACAGGTAGCCCAGACCAAGGGTGAGTAGCGTACCGGTGTAGACCACCCGCTGCACCAGCGGCAGCTGGGTGAAGTGAATAAAAAAGCGCCAGCTCATAGACATCTATAAATCCCCCCACACTTCATATTGTTATAGTTTTGGGAGTCTAGAACGGGTGAAACAGGTAAAACAAATACAGATTTTCTTATATACCCCGATAACTACCACTTATGAGGTAGGCGGAACACCTGCATATCATCTTGAAAAATAAGGGTATTAGCACTTAAAACGGCGGGGGAAAGCCGCTACGCAGCAGCAAAAAAAAATCTTTAGAGATACTTCGTCCCTGGCGCTAGCGAAACAGCTCCGCCAGCCGTTCTCCCGGCTCCTCGGCGCGCATAAAGGCCTCGCCGACGAGGAAGGCGTTAACATTATGGTTACGCATCAGCTTCACGTCGTCAGCGCTGTGGATGCCGCTCTCGGTGACGACGATACGCCCCTCGGGGATCAGCTCCAGCATGCGCAAGGTGGTATCGAGTGAGGTCTCGAAGGTGCGCAGGTTGCGATTGTTAATACCGACCAGCGTCTGCTTAAGTGGCAAGGAGCGCTGCAGCTCCTCCTCATCGTGTACCTCGATCAGCACATCCATGCCGAGGCTGTTGGCCAGCTCGGCTAATGACTTCATCTGCTCATCTTCAAGACAGGCGGCAATCAACAAAATACAGTCGGCTCCCATCACCCGCGCCTCGACCACCTGATAGGGGTCGATAATGAAGTCCTTGCGGATCACGGGTAATGAGCAGGCGGCACGCGCCTCTTTAAGATATTCATCACCGCCCTGAAAAAAATCGATATCGGTCAGCACCGAGAGACAGGCCGCCCCGCCCTTCTCATAACTTTTTGCGATCTGCTCGGGGATAAAGTTCTCGCGCATCACCCCCTTGGAGGGGGAGGCCTTCTTGATCTCGGCGATCACCCCGGCCTGACCGGCGGCGATCTTCGCCTTAATCGCCTCGACAAAACCGCGCGGCGGTGAAGCGCCATCGAGCTGTGCCTTCAGTTCATCAATACTAACTTTGGCTGAACGCTCGGCGATCTCCTCGACCTTGCGGGCGACGATCTTTTTCAGGATATCGGGGGTATTACTCATCTAATTATTTTCTCAAAAACTGTTGGAAAGTGTGGCCAGCGCTGCCAGCTTCTCGGCAGCGGCACCGGAGGCGATCACCTGCTGCGCCTTTTTAATGCCCGCGGCCAACGAGTCGACCAGACCGGCGGCATAAATCGCCGCACCTGCGTTGAGGGCAACGATATCGCTGGCAGGCCCGGACTCGCCGTTCAGTACCGACCTGACCACCGCCAGCGAGGCCTCGGCCCCATCTACCGCCAACGCGGATATGTCGGTACGCGTCATACCGAAATCCTCGGGCTGGATGGTATAGCTATCGACCTTGCCATCCTTCAGCTCGGCGACAAAGGTCGGGGCGCCGATACTGATCTCATCCATGCCATCCTCAGAGTGGACCACCAGCACGTGGTTGCTGCCGAGCTTGTTGAGAACATTGGCCAGCGGCTCGACCATCTCCCTGGCGAAGACGCCGATCACCTGGTTCGGCGCCCCGGCGGGATTGGTCAGCGGGCCCAGCACATTGAAGATGGTACGTACCCCCATCTCCTTGCGCGGGCCGATGGCGTGCTTCATCGCGCTGTGATGTGCCGGGGCAAACATAAAGCCAACCCCGACATCGGTGACACACTGCGCCACCTGCTCGGGGGTGATGTTGAGATTCACCCCGGCGGCCTCCAGCACATCGGCCGAGCCCGACTTTGAAGAGATGGAACGGTTGCCGTGCTTGGCCACGCTGCCGCCGGCAGCGGCCACCACGAAGGCAGAGGTGGTGGAGATATTGAAGGTGGAGGCGGCATCGCCGCCGGTACCGCAGGTATCGACCACGTTATCGCCCAGCACCTGTACCCCGGAGGCGAGCTCGCGCATTACCCCGGCGGCGGCGGCGATCTCATCCACTGTCTCGCCCTTCATCCGCAGGCCGATGAGGAAGCCGCCGATCTGCGCCGGGGTCGCCTCACCGGTCATGATGGTGCGCATCACCTGCTGCATCTCATCACGACTCAGGTCACGCCTTTCGGTGACCGCTTTTATCGCCGCCTGCATATCCATAACCACTCCCCTATATTCATCTGTGCAATAGCCGCACATTCTCGCGTTACCACCATAGTGGGTCAAGGCGAACCATGACCCCCGCTAACTACTGCGGCCAGAAAAGGAGAAAGTAGCCCGCGTTATAGAAGATGTGCAGCCCTATGGGCGGCAACACACTGCGATAACGCTCGCGCATCCAACCGAAGAACAGCGAGGGGCCGATGACCAGCAGGGACCAGAACAGGTTGTGACCAAGCAGGTGAGCCGTGGCAAACAGCAGGGTGGTCACCCCGTTGGCCAGCGTGATCCCCGCCCACGCGGCCCTCCCCCTTTTCGTCTCCAGCAGGCACCCCTGAATGAGGCCGCGAAACAGCCACTCCTCGAGCAGCGGATAGAGCAGGATCAGAAACAGCAGCGAGCGCCACTGTGCCAGCTGCCGGTCGTGATCCCCCACCACCGGCAGCCACAGGGCAAGCACGACCCAGGCCAGCGGTCCGGCGGCCAGTGCCAGCATCAACCCACCGTGTCGCCTCCATGAAGGCAGCAAACTACTCGTCCCACTCCGGATCACCGGTCACCCCTCTAGCGCAAAAAAAGGCCGAAGGGGACTGCCCCTCCGGCCTCACAAGGTTACCACCATTTTGCTGCAGGCCGTGCCTGCACGCTACTCCACAGCCGGGCCTTCATCCCTCGGCGTCACATTCTCAGGCGCCGGTTCCTGCTCAAGCATATGGAGTTCCACGCGGCGGTTCAGGGCTCGCCCCTCGGCCGTTTCATTTGTCGGGCTGTTTATGGCGAGAAAGATCGTCGAAGAGCATTTTCTTGGCAGGATCACGGCAAAGAACGTCACTGCCGGCGCCCAATTCCACATCACCCTGCCCTGTCGCTAGCACCTCATATCACCCGCTTGCTGCGACAGCGCAACGCTAACCACAACAGCAACGCTACCCCGTTGAGCCCCATCATGGTCAGCGCCAGCCACGGCAGGTGCGGCACCACCCAGGGGGCGATCAGCCCCACCACCAGCGCCGCCACCCCCATCTGGATAAAGGACTGCATCGCCGAGGCCATGCCGCGATTGGCGGGAAAGCACTCCAGTCCCATCAGGCTGAGATTCGGCATAGCAATCGCCATCCCCATCAGATAGAGAGCCGCTGGGGCGATCACATTCAACGGTGCGGGCGTCATCAGCATGGCCTGTAACAGGTTGGCCAGCCCGGCCGTCACCATAATCACAAAACCGACCGCGACAGTACGCGCAGGAGGCAGGCGCCCGGCGAGTCGCCCGGCGGTGAATGAGCCGAGCATCACGCCACCGACGATCGGCACAAACAGCACCCAGAAATCGTTCACCCCCAGTCCCAGATGGTCATAAATAATATGCGGTGCCCCGGCGACGTAGAGGAAGAAGCCACCGAACATCAGTGAGAAGGTAAAGGCCAGCCCCATAAAGCGAGGACTCACTAACACGGCAAGGTAGGACCGGCCGACCACCACCGGGTGGATTGACTGGCGCACTGCGCGCGGATGGGTCTCGCTGCTGCCCAGCAGCAGCATCGCCGCCAGCAGCATCCCCAGCCCGGCAAGAAACCAGAACACCGCCCGCCAGCCGAAAAAGTCATGCAGCAGACCGCCGATCACGGGGGCCACCGCAGGGGCGACGGCAAATATCAGCATCATCCGCGCCATCACACGCTGTGCCTGGGGCCCATGGTAACAGTCACGGATCATCGCCCGGCCGATCACCAGTCCGGCGCTGGCCGCCATCCCCTGCCCGATACGCATCCAGATCAGCTGTTCGATGTTGAGTGCCAGGGCACAGCCAATCGAACTGACCGCATAGAGCAGCAGCGCCACCACTGCGATTTTTTTACGCCCGAAGCTGTCGGAGAGCGGGCCGTAAAACAGGGTGGAGAGGGCAAAGGCGAGCAGGTAGAGGCTCATCGTCTGCTGCATCTGCAGCGGGGTGGCGGCCAGATCGGCGGCAATATCAGGGAAGGAGGGGAGATAGGTGTCGATGCTGAAGGGGGCGAGCATCGCCAGCAGAGCCACGATCAGCGAGAGGGGCAAACGCCCTTTATATTCAGAAACAGGGGGACTCATCGGTTGCGCCGCGCTTAACTGCGAACGCCACCCTGCATCTTCAGGAAGTTGGCAAGCTGGTCGTGACCGTGCTGACTGAGGATCGACTCCGGGTGATACTGCACCCCCTCGATATTAAACTCGCTGTGGCGTACCCCCATGATCTCATCGCGCGTGCCGTCAGCCAGCTGCGTCCAGGCCGTTACCTCCAGGCAGTCAGGGATGGTCGCCTGCTCGATCACCAGCGAGTGGTAGCGGGTCGCCTCGAAAGGGTTGGCAAGGCCTTTGAAAACGCCGACATCGGCGTGGTAGACCATCGAGGTCTTGCCGTGCATGATTTCGTGGGCGTGGACGATGTTACCGCCAAAGGCCTGGCCGATAGACTGGTGTCCCAGACAGACCCCGAGGATCGGCAGCTTACCGGCAAAGTGCTTGATTGCCGCCACCGATACCCCCGCCTCGTTCGGCGTACAGGGGCCGGGGGAGAGCACCAGGTGGTCGGGGTTGAGCGCCTCGATCTCCTCCACGGTGATCTGGTCGTTGCGGAACACCCTCACCTCGGCGCCCAGCTCGCCGAAGTACTGCACCAGGTTGTAGGTGAAGGAGTCGTAGTTGTCGATCATCAACAGCATGTTGGCACTATCCTGTCTGCCCTGACGAAAACGGCGGGCGGTGAGAAAGCGACTATGATGAACGTGCAGAAAAGGCATGGCAAGCGGCCCGACCCCCATTAATGCCATTGAGGCGGAGGGGACGGGGGAAACAGGCCCTACCCGGCCGCCGGACTTCGTACTGAACCGGGGCGCAAGGGGAGGGGGTCGGGCCACCTCCCCTTTTTCACTTAATCGTCGAACTTCAACCCGGCGATAATTCGATTCAGCTGCCCCTGCTTTCCCTCATCTTCCAGCTTATCGCCCGAATTTTCAGCAGCCGACCTTGCTTCCTCCTGAATACGGGCAATGTATGCATCGTTACAGACCTTAATGGCCTCCTGAAATCCACCCAAAGCCAACTCGATCTCCTCGGGAAGACGAACCCAGGTTTCTATAAACAGCCCCTCGTGAGGGTCTATTTTGGCCGGGAAAGTCTTTTTGGAAACCAGATGATTGAAGTCGTCGCACCAAACCTTGGGGGCCTTGTGGATGAGCTTGAAATAGAGATTGATGTAGGGTTCCTTGCGAATCAGTGGCGGACGCTTCTCATCGATGCCACTAATTCTGATATCACTTATGCCTTCCATTACTGCACCTGCCTTATCGGCCGTAGAGGTTAATGGCTGACAGCATACGCCTTGTGTCCCGCTTGCGTATGAAAATAAACCCCTCTACGACAGGGTGAGCCTACTGCAGCCAGCCCACCCTGCGGCATTGCTGACTACTCCCAGAAACGCCACCACTTGCGGCTGTGCTCCTCGCGCTGGGTCTGCCCCTGCTCGGAACCCTTGCCCTGCTCCTTGCGCTCCTGCTCCATCTTCATCTCACGCTGTTTTTCCATATCCCTGGGGCCGTCGTCATCCTCACCGCCCATCTCTTTCTGCTTGGCCTTCTGTTTCTCTTTCTGCTTCTGCATGGCACCGTCAGCATCGCCTTCGCGGTCCTGGTCACGATCCTGATCTCTATCCTGCTCCCGATCTTCATCTTCCTCCTGATCGCGATCCCTGTCTCGATCCTGCTCCATCTCACCTGTCGCTGCCGGGCCACCCCGGGCTCCCTGAGCGTTTCCGGGTCCTCCCATCTTCGCCGCCAAAACACCCTCACTTGCCAGAAATGCCGCCACAAGCGAAAGCACCATTGCCAAACTCTTTACGCTATTCATCATCATCCTCCTTTCTCCATCATCATCACTAACTGCAATAGGTATAGAACACCACAACAAACCTTGCTCGGCAGATCGCGCTTCACAGGAGCAAACCTCACCATCTCGAGTGTTACGTTACGTAACAACTACTGCTATCCTTGCCCCCTATGAAAATTGAGTCACGTGCAGAGACCGTCTACGACAAGGTGATCCTGCTGCTGCTGTTCGCCCTGTTCCTGCTGCTCTCGCCCCTCATCGAGTGGTGGGCGGCTGACGATGGCCTCTGGTACGCCCCCTACCTTATCTGGGCCTTGCTGATCGCCCTCACCTTTGCCCTGCAGCGTTATATCAACCGCCATACCAGGTCGGAACAGGCCAATGACGATTGAGTTGTGGCAGCTGTTTCTGGTGGGCATCGGCTACCTGCTGCTGCTGTTTCTCATCGCCTATGCCGCCGACACCGGCAGGCTGCCCGCGCACTGGGCACGCCACCCGCTCACCTATGTACTCTCGCTGGGGGTCTACGCCACCTCCTGGAGTTTCTACGGCAGCGTCGGCTTTGCGGCAAGCCAGGGTTATAACTTCCTCACCATATACCTGGGGGTGACCCTCGCCTTCATGCTGGCGCCGGTATTGCTGCAACCGATCCTGCGACTGACCCGCGAACACCAGCTCTCCTCGCTGGCCGATCTCTTCGCCTTTCGCTACCAGAGCCAGTTCGCCGGGGTGCTGGTGGCGCTATTCATGCTCGCCGGCACCCTGCCCTATATCGCGCTGCAGATACGCGCGGTCACCGAGTCGATTCAGGTGCTGACCCACGAGGAGGCACCGGTCACCCTCGCACTCGGATTCTGCCTTACCGTCACCCTGTTCGCCATCCTATTCGGCGCGCGCCACATCTCGGCACGGGAGAAACACGAGGGGCTGGTACTTGCCATTGCCTTTGAGTCACTGGTGAAACTGCTGGCACTGCTGGCCGTCGGTCTGTTTGCACTGTTCGGGGTGTTTGATGGCCTCGGGGGTATGGAGCAGTGGCTCAGCGCCCACCCCGAGGCGCTGCAGGCACTCTACCGCCCGGTGCGTGAGGGCTCCTGGGGCACGCTGTTGTTATTGGCATTCTCCGCCGCCTTTCTGCTGCCGCGCCAGTTCCACATGACCTTCACCGAGAACCTCGACCCGCGTACCCTCGGCCATGCCAGCTGGGGCTTCCCGCTGTTCCTACTATTTATGAACCTGGCCATTCCACCGATCCTCTGGGCCGGGGTCTCGCTCGATGTCGACACCTCGCCCGATTTCTACGTCCTCGGCATCACCCTGGCCCACGAATCAAGCCTGCTGCCTATCCTTACCTTTGTCGGCGGCCTCTCCGCCGCCAGTGCGATGATCATCGTCACCACCCTGGCGCTCGCCTCGATGTGCATGAACCACCTGGTGCTGCCCACCGGCCTGCTGCCGATCCTCGGCCCGAAGAGCGATACCTACCGCTGGCTGCTGTGGGGGCGGCGCCTGCTGATCGCGCTGATCATTGCCGCCGGTTACGCCTTCTACCTGCTGCTGGAGCACAACCAGGGGCTAGTGCAGCTAGGGCTGATCTCCTTTGTCGCGGTGGCGCAGTTCCTGCCCGGCATCGTCGGCCTGCTCTACTGGCGACGCGCCACCCGCGCCGGCTTTATCGCCGGGCTGCTGGGGGGCGCCACGGTGTGGGCCGCCTCACTGCTGCTGCCGCTGCTGGAGCGCTCGGGACTGCTGCACATCGGTCTTGATCACAACATTGGTTTTAATGGTAGCGACCCCTGGGGGAGTAGCACCCTCTGGTCGCTCTCCATCAACAGCCTGCTGTTTGTGGTGGTCTCGCTGCTGACCCGCGTCAGTAAAGAGGAGCTGGAGATCGCCGAGTCATGCTGCAAGGAGAGCATCACCCCGCCCGGCGGCCAGCCGCTGGCCAGCTCGGTACAGCAGATTGAGCAGCAACTCGGCCAGCTGATCGGTGAGGAGATGGCCCGCCTGGAGGTGGATCGCGCCCGTGCCGACCTTGGCCTGCTGCAGAGCGAACTGCGCAGCACCGACCTGGCCCACCTACGCCAGCAGATCGAACGCAATCTCTCCGGTCTCATCGGCCCCCTGCTGGCGCGCATGATCGTCGATGAGCGACTGGAACTCGACCCCCAGGCACGCCACGCCCTCTCCGACACAATGCAGTTTGTCGAACAGCGGCTGGAGGCCTCCAACATCCGTCTGCGCGGTCTGGCCGCCGAGCTCGACAACCTGCGCCGCTACCACCGCCAGGTGCTGCAGGATCTGCCGCTCGGGGTCTGTTCAGTCGGCCCGGAGCAGCGCATCATCAGCTGGAACGGGGCGATGGAACAGCTCTCCTCGCTGGCGGCAGCCAAGGTTATGGGGGGGGCACTCACCACACTGCCCGCCCCGTGGGACAAACTACTCAGTGACTTTATTAACAGCGACAAAACACACCTGCGCCACATCACATTGCAATTAAATGATGAGACCCGCGTCTTCAATCTGCACAAGGCAGCCATCGACGACCCCAGCCAGCCGCAGCGCGGCGCCGGCAGTGTGATCCTGCTGGAGGACAATACCGAGCTGCACCTGCTGGAAGAGGAGCTGGCCCACAGCGAGCGCCTCGCCTCCATCGGCCGGCTCGCCGCCGGGGTAGCCCACGAGATAGGCAACCCGGTCACCGGCATTGCCTGCCTGGCGCAGGACCTGTTGCATGAGAGCGACGACCCCAAATTCCAGCAGCAGGGGCTGGAGCAGATTCTGGAGCAGACCCGACGCATCTCCAACATCGTGCAGTCGCTGGTCAACTTCAGCCACGGCGGCACCCTGCATCAGCACACCCCCGAGCCGGTGGAGCTGTGCGAGTGCATCGACGAGGCGCTGCAGCTGGTACGGCTGAGCCGCAGCGGCAAGCAGCTGGCAACCCGCATCGACTGCCCGCCGCCGCTGCGCATCAACGGTGACCGCCAGCGCCTGATCCAGATCTTCGTCAACCTGCTCACCAACGCCTGCGACGCCTCCCAGCCGGGCGACCGCCTGGAGATACAGGGCTATCGCGACGGCGATACGGCGGTGGTCGAACTGAGCGACCAGGGACACGGCATCCCCGAGTCGGTACAGGAGAAGATCTTCGAGCCCTTCTTTACCACCAAGCCCGCCGGTGAGGGTACCGGCCTCGGCCTGCCGCTGGCCTACGGCATCGTGCAGCAACATGGCGGCAGCCTGGGCGTGAAGAGCAGCACCAATAACCCTCCGGGCACCACCTTTACCCTGCGCCTGCCGCTTATCGAGAGCGAATCATGAAACAGATCCTGATCATCGAAGACGAGGCGATCATCCGCGCCAGCCTCAGCCGCCTGCTCACTCGCAACGGCTATGAAGTCAGTGAGGCCGAATCCCTGGAACAGGCCGAGGCCAAGCAGCAGCTCGACAACTTCGACCTCATCCTCAGTGACCTGCGCCTGCCCGGCGAACCCGGAACCACAGTGATCGAAAAGGCCGCCGCCAGCCCGGTGGTGATCATGACCAGCTACGCCAGCATCCACTCGGCGGTGGAGGCGATGCGCCTCGGCGCCGTTGACTATATCGCCAAACCCTTCGACCACGACGAGATGTTGCTCACCATCGAACGGGCACTGAAAAACAATTCACTGCAACGACAGAATCTCGCCCTTAAATCGGACATCGCCCACTGCTACCCGGTGGAGGGGATGATCGGCAACAGCCCGCCGATGCTCGAGGTGTTCGAGCGCATCAACCGGGTCGCCCCCACCGACACCACCGTCATCGTGCTCGGCGAATCGGGCACCGGCAAGGAGCTGGTCGCCCGCGCGCTGCACGAAAAGAGTCTGCGCAAGGACGGGCCACTCATCACCGTCAACTGCGCCGCCATCGCCGAGAGCCTGATCGAGTCAGAACTCTTCGGCCACGAAAAGGGTGCCTTCCCCGGCGCCCATGAGGCACATAGCGGACTGGTCGAGGCCGCCCACGGCGGCACCCTGTTTCTCGACGAGGTGAGCGAGCTGCCCGCCGAGGCCCAGGCACGACTGCTGCGGGTACTGCAGGAGGGCGAAATCCGCCGCGTCGGTGCCAGCCAGTCACGCCGCATCAGCCTGCGTCTTATCACCGCCACCCACCGCGACCTGCAACAGCTGGTACATGATGGGCGCTTCCGGGAAGATCTCTACTTCCGACTGCAGGTGATGGAGATCCAGCTACCGCCACTGCGCGAACGCGGCGACGATATCAACGAGCTGGCCACCCAACTGCTGGCCCGCAGCTGCCAGAAACTGAATCGCCCGCCACTCTCACTCAGCCGCGCCGCCAAAGAGGCGATGCAAAACCACCCCTGGCCCGGCAACGTACGCGAACTTGAGAACAGCATCGAGCGCGCCGTGATCCTTGCTGACGGCCCCGAAATCGATGCCCCGCAACTCGGCCTCACCCTGCACACCCCGCAGGTCACCGCCACTAAGAACGCCACGCTCTCGCTGGACGATTACTTTGTCAGTTTTGTTAAAGAAAACGAAAGCCGGATGAACGAAACCGAACTGGCAAAACAGCTAGGAATTAGTCGTAAGACTTTATGGGAGCGGCGGCAACGATTGGGAATACCAAAGAAGCGATAGCGCTACCCCACCATAGTACTCAACACATCATTCATCTTTGACAACCAGCAACAATGAGGAGATAACCATGGCCATTCCAGCCTGGGTAGAACAACTATTTTCGACCATCGACGCAAAGGATACCGAGGGATTTCTCCAGCAACTCTCCCCCGACGTTCAGTTCCGGTTTGGCAATGCCCCTCTGATGAGCGAGCGCGCACAGGTCGGCGAGGCCGTATCAGGACTGTTTCAGGGAATTGCCGGATTGAAACATCAACTACTCGATGTATGGGAGCTGGACGGCGCAACAATTTGCCGCGGAGAAGTGTGTTACACACGCCATGATGGCAGCACCTTAGAAGTCCCCTTCATCAATGTGCTGCGAAGGGGGAGTGAGACGATTGACGAGTACCTGATCTACGTTGATGTCTCTCAACTTTTTGCTGCATGAGCAGTGGACGGGGGAATTAAGAATGGAGCAATGGTAGAACATGTAATTCCTCCCTCCGTTTTCATTCTGATCTCGACATTAGTCATTGCGATGTAGAGTCACCGAGTAACTACCAGAACAATCTTCTAGGAATTTGCAGTCATCAAAAAAATATAGGCCGTAGGCTGGGCAGCCATGCCCAGCCTACGGTGACACTCCGAGCGGCGATAAAATTACTGCCGCGTGGGTAAAAGAGCCTGCCTCCCCGGTCTGAAGCGCGACGGGGTATGGCCTTTCCGCGCCATAGATTGCTGTGCTGGGCCTTTCTTATGGCAAGACCGCTAAGATTGGAATAAATAAAATAGTGACGAGTAACGAGCGATGCGGCATGGAAAGTCCCCCATTACGCTCAAGCCTCACTCTGCTTATTCTGCAAACAACTGGGGCATCACCGTTTGAGGGTCAATACCGAACACCCCCGTTCAGTATTGATATAACAATGCTCCAGTCCGGGATACTGTTGCTGCCACATCTTCACGATCTCTTTCTCATCAGGGCGTGCGGCATCGTCCATAAAGACCATGCAACCATCGGCTAACTTGTCGATCAACAACGGCAGGGCGGGATAGCGTGAGTGCCGTTGGATAAATCCGGGGGGACCGTCGATCACCAGCATATCGATACTGCGGTCCGGGATCGCTGCGGAGGCATACCACGCATACTCAATACCGTTAACCCGCTGTTTTTCCAATGGCGCGTCGAGCACTGTCGCCTGTTGTGTCAGGTTGTAACGGGCAACATGTTCGCGAGTCTTCGCTGCATACTCGGCACCATTCTCCAGACTGATGACTTCACCACGGCCATTCATCTCACAGCATCGCGCCAGCATCACGGTGGTGAGGCCACTGCTGCACTCGACGATGGTTTGAGGTTTCTGCTCGAGGCTGTGCTCGACGATGAGTTTGAGAAAGTCGGGGGCGGCGGACCAGTCGGTGGTATAGGGCATGCCCTGGCGCAGGTTAAGGCGGTCGCGTAGGTACTGGTAGGACTCGAACTGATTGAACAGGCCGTGTACTTCGCGCTGCATCGTTGCTTGCAGTTGCTCGGCAAGTGCCTGTTCTCTTCGCTCAGCCGTTAACGAGCGGTAGAGCAGTAGCAGTTGTGTCATCGCGACGGCGAGTAACAGGAGGACGATTACTATGTCGATATTCATGCCGGGCATCGCGCCTCAATCTCTCTTTATTATGGTGCGGCTATTGTAACGTGGTAGGGGCCGTTCGTGAAAGCCGCTAGGATACTCCCACTGACGAATTAGCATAAAACGGCCACTGCACAATGCTTGAAATTATGCTCGGCAGAGCTATATCCTAAGCACCCATTTTAACCACCAAACTATCCGGGAGGCCGTCGTGTCATTACTTAAGCAGAAGAACCCCTTTGAGACCTTTACCGAGTGTGCAAGCCGCTTTATTGAGGCTCCCGAGATCACGACAGGGATTGACCTGGATGATGCCGTGGTCGCGTTAAAACGTCACGCCCGGCTGGCACTCAATGATGAGTCGTTGGCGATGCAGCTTGAACAGTTGGCCCGTCCCATCCGTGACCGGGATCTCGATGCACTACGCCCCCTGTTTGAGGCGATTATTGCCAGCCACGGGCATCTATCTGATTAGCCGCGCAGCCACACTCTGACTGGTGATCTACCGCACAACTGACCTCAAAAAAAGTTGAAAACATTAAAAGCATTTCTCTAATTCTTCGTCGCCAGCCAGATCATATGCCGCCCACCACCATGACGGCCACGGGCTCGCGCCCGGATCTCCTCTACCGCAAAACCACAGCGACGCAGCCGCTGACTAAAGGCGTGGTCCGGGCTGATCGACCAGACCCCCAGCACGCCACCGGCTCGTAGGGCGGCCAGTGCCGCGGCCAGACCGCTGTCGCTGTAGATGGCGTCATTCTCCTTACGTGTCAGCCCCTCCGGGCCGTTGTCCACATCAAGCAGGATCGCATCGTACGCCCCCGGCTCTGCGCGGATGAGCTGTGCCACGTCACCCTGGTGAACCGACACCCGCGGATCATCCAGAGGCTGTCCGGCCAGTGCCGCCAAAGGACCGTGATTCCATCTCACCACGGCAGGTACCAGCTCGGCCACCACCACCTCGGCCTGCGGCCCGAGCTGCTGTAGTGCCGCGGCAAGCGTGTACCCCATGCCCAGCCCACCGATTAATACGCGGGCCTCTACGCGCTCGGCAATTTGCTTACAGGCCAGTTCGGCCAGTGCATCCTCCGAGCCATGGACGCGGCTATTCATCAGCTCAATCGGCCCCGCCTTGATGGAGAACTCTTCTCCGCGACGATAGAGCCGCAGCTCGCTACCCTCACCGGGCACGCAGGCCGTATCGATTAATTTCCAGGGTCTCATTGTTGCCTCGTGCTGATGGCGCTGATGTTAAAAGGAGGGGCGAGAGTTGCAGTCGGGTTGTGCAGATGGAGCTTACGGATTGCTATCCGCAACGCCCTCCTGCACCTCCATCCGCTCGCTATCCGCGAGGTTGATCCAGCGGCCGTCTATGGTGCGAAAACGCCGTCCGTCAATATCGGACTGATAGACATGGTAGCTCTGCTCCGCCCCGGTATGGCTGTTAATCACCTGCACGGTGAAGATGCGGTGCTCATCCTGCCAATGCCAATAGTAGATAGTGCTGGAGACCAGCAGGGTAAGCACCACCAGCGCGATGGCAATAATCATCGCGGTGCGGCGATCCGCGGCCAATTCGGCCTGACGCACTAACTCCTGCTCTCTACGCTGGCTATTTTTGTGTCGAATAAAGGTCAGTGCCGCGAGAACAACCAGTGCGGTGAGGAGTATTTTGGTGATCATCTTGAAGTGGCTGCCTAGGGAGAGCTCTGAGTTTACCCAACTTTAATCAAGAGTGCGAAGGCTTCGATATCGCCGGGTAAAACGCATTGATTGCCGCTACTCCTTATCGAAGCAATGCAATGTTTTCTGGAATTCTCGGCCGGGGCGCTACGACGCGAGCCAGCTCATTAACATCCTTCATCACATAATCGAAGATCAACCATTGATACTGCTTCTCCTGGGGCTTGTTGCATGCAGCACCGCAACGGGATCATTACAGGCATCATTGAAAAGACATTTATTTTAATTATTGATGACGGTAAATGCTGCCTCTGCCGTTGTCTTATCAATCTTCACTTCCATCTCGCAATAAGCCTCTTCTATGGGATCACCTTCACCGCAGCTGCAGCATGAAATAATCTCAGCGAAAAAGACACCGACACGAGCGCGAATAGAGTGCTCATCTTCGCTCACCTCGTTGATAATCACACCGAGGTCACCATCATAAGCCGTATTGCCGTCACCAATCACCTCGTCCAGTGGCAACACATCTTTTCTAAAACCCTCCATTTCGGTTTTAAAGGTCTGCTCAAATGTCTCGTTCTGCCAGTCACGCAACGAATTAGCCATCTTCGCCATGAATTACACTCCACCTAAATAACAACAGGGGCACCAAGATTACAGAATAACCCTACGAACTGCCATCAACTCGACAGATGTGAGAAGCTGGAGCCAAAACAACCGCATGACACATCTCTTGTGGCCGCAGTGCTTGACCAGCTATTCGTTTGCCGTTCAAATCTAATTTTTTTCTACGAATTGTTCTGTGACAAAATTCGTGGATAAATGCCGTATTTCTTGTGCAGCACTGGCACCCAGTTCATCGCATAGTTAGATAAATCGACCTTCACCATCAATGCGTATGATTAACTGACTATCTTCCTTATTTTTTTATATTTATTTGCGATGCAGTATCTTTCATGCCCACAAACTGCATATACAATACAGAAAACGTCGATTATAAATAGCTAGCCGTGCTCTCTGCACAGGTTTACCTTCTCTAGTTACTACCCCCTATTCATCCAACAGTCGCAAATAACTAAGCTTCACGGCAATTGATATAGCCTTACTCTTCATCCGGGATAGTTTACTCGAACGCCCGATGACTCTCCCACCTGCTACGCCAGCCACATGGCAGACATACACGTCGATGACTATACTCGGGTATCTCAACTGGCTGGGGGCAATAACCATGAAAAGTTTGCTACTTTCAGTGTTACTTCTGTGGACTGGACAGCTCGTTGCCGCGGAGTCTGCCCGTTACATCGAACCCGACTATCAAGCGCCCAAAGTCGTCTACGACTTCTACCTCGATCACCCGGAGAAAATGGCTACTGCCTTCCACTGGGTTCGTGCACTTTACAAACCGCTCACCTCACCACCCTATAGTTTTGACCCCGAGTCTGTGGAGGTGAAGGTCGTGATCCATGGCGCGGAGATTGTGACCATTGCCAAAAAAAACTATGAAAAATACAAGGAGGTTGTTGAGCGTATGCGCTACTACGCCGCCCTCGGGGTCGAGTTCAAGGTTTGCAGCTTTGCGGCGAGAGATTACGACTATAAGACAGAGGATTTTTATGAGTTTATTGAGGTCGTTCCCTCGGCCTTCACCGAGCTTGTTCATTGGCAACAACAGGGGTATGCACTGATTACCCCACGAGTCTTTCTGCGGACACAGAGTATTGAGGATATTCGATAAGCTGAGCTGCAACGCACTTCTATGCGTTCATGGCTAATAGACGGCCATGACCTCAAAGTGCCTTTTCTGACTCCCCACCGTCATCTCAACCTCATCACCAACACCGCAGCCCAGTAAGCGCTGTCCGAGGGGAGCAGACGGGGTGATGACAATAATATCCCTGTTATCAAAAGTAAGTTTCACCCCACCTGCCGCCGGCCCCATAAAGAGCGACAGCTGACCACCCCGCTCATCCCTCAGCTCGACCAAGGCCCCAATGGCAATATGAGACTCTTCAGAAAATGGCTCCGCCGTCAGCTTGTTGAAGGCAGCCAGGGCGGCCTCACATTCAGCCACCCTCTGCGATTGCCCCTGGGCTAAATAGGCCGCCTCGAGACCAAGGGTGTCGTATTTATTCTCTGCCACATTCTCTTCATGGGTCGCGGTGTTGTAGGCCTGTAACGCCGCATCGGTCGCCACCTGATGAAGCGTAGTGAGTTGTTGCAGAATCTGCTTGAGTAATAGTGATTTGTTCATATCAATAAATCGGCGCTACGGTGGCGGGACTTGTATCTGGCAGTAGCGCGGCTCTCAATGGCCGAACCTTAATCGAGTAAACGCAGGTTACGCATACGGTTCACCGTGGCTACCAGTTCGAAGAAACGGGGCATGGCTAGTGTGCCCATAATGAAGGGGGGAAGCTTATCAAGCCCCTGCTCTTCGACCCAATCATACACTTCTCGCAACGCCTCAACGAGGTCGAGTTCGTGGTGCGGGCTATCACTGCTCTGCCGGTAGTAGTGGCTGATGAGATAGCCGATGGCACTCAGCTGGCCGTTGTCGGCAAGCTGTTCAACACGGCTCAGGTCAATCTCGTTGGCCCCATAGCGCAACAGACGCCGCTCCAGCGCCTGCACCCGCTCACTGCGGTTGCGGTAGCGCGGGGTGAGTGAGCGCGGATCGACTCTTCGTAAATTCGTCACGTTCAATGATGGGAAGACGACACCCCCGGGGATGACATCGTGAGCAAGTTTTTGCGCCTCGGCGGTAACATCCCTGGCGATGTAGTTGTCCATCATGATCACCGTATCGGCCACGCCGAAGTAGTCCCCTGATCCGCCCATCACCAGCGTGACCGAGACACCACATTCCTTATTAAGGTCACGAATGCGATGCAGTAGCGGGGTGATCGGTTCCTGCTCTTTTGCCACCAGCGCCTGCATTCGCTCATCGCGAATCATGAAGTTGGTGGCCGAGGTATCCTCATCAATCAGCAGCGTTTTCGCCCCAACCGCCAACGCCTCCATAATATTGGCGGCCTGCGAGGTGCTGCCACTCGCATCCTGCGTCGAGAAGCGGTGAGTATCACGCTGTTGCGGCAGGTTGTTAATAAAGGGGGAGATGTCGACGCCACTAATGGCGCGGCGATCCTCGGCGCGGATCTTTACCGCGCTGGGATCACTTACCACCCGCTCACGACCATCGCCGGGAATGTGATCATAGACCCCTCGCTCGATGGCATGTAGCAGTGTCGACTTGCCGTGAAACCCACCCCCGACAATCAGGCTCACGCCTTTGGGAATACCCAGTCCCGGCACAGCGCCGGAGTGTGGCGACTGCAGTTCAACGTGCAGCGAGGGTGGTGATTGAAAGGGCACAGCATCGGGCAGCGGGTGCTCATCGATGCCTGTGAGGCGTGGCAAAATCGCATTATCGGCAACAAAGGCTACCAGGCCATGTTCCGCGAGCTGTGAGCGCAGCGCCTGCTGATCCTCAACCGAATCGACATGGTTTTCGACAAGCGGGATGTCGTCATTAAAAGGGAGCAGCGCTGCCGCGACCACCGTCGGTAGCTCATCAAACAACATAATGATGGCCTCTGCGGCCGCTACCGAACGCCCCTCTGCCGGCAGCCCCAGTTGGATGCGTAGCTCAATATTCCCCTCTCTCAGCAGTACCGCATTTCGCTCCAGCACCTGCTGACCGTAGGCGGCGATAGCCACCTCACCGCTGCGCCCCGAACCGCGTCGCCCCTTGGTCTTTTGCTTAATCGCGGCCGCCACACGGCGTCCAATAAAATCCTCAAGGGCAATGGTGCGGCAGCGATTGCTATAGAGTGAGTCGGGAATATGGACCGTTTCAGCGGGGATGAAGAGGCGACAGCGGGAGGGGTCGGCAAAGGAGTCACCCTGCACGTGGTCGATACGCAGCAGGTAATCGGGAAACTGAAAATCGCCCTCCAACGCCTTATAGGCCTTGTAGTTGCTCCGATTGATTGATTCCAGCTGTGCCCTTAACCGTTCCATCTGCTACCGCCTGCTACGCCTTGAAATTGACATCACTGATGTCGTTCAGTGCCCGTACCCATACCTTAGCAGAGAGTCGAGCGGCGCACGCGGAGCCTCAGGTTACTCGAAGATGTAGCTGTGGCTCTGTTTGGCAAAGGAGTGGAAGCCCGCCTCACGCACCCGGGCCGCGTATTGCTGCCAGTTGTCCGCGTAGTGCATCAGTACCATTTTGCGCTTCAGCGAGGCGGGGAGAGTGGCCAGCTCCTCCAGCGAGGCGTGCACCCCCCCGGTAAAGAACTGGCAGTCGTGAAAGATGTACTCCAGGCCGTAGCGTTCATCGAAATCGAGGAGTAACTGCGGATCAAACCGCGTATCGGAGGTGAAGAGCACACGCTCATCCAGCAGCACGCCACAGCTCCAGAAGGAGTCACGCCACGACTGCGCGTTATCCGGAAAGTGCTTGGTGCGCGGCATCTTGATGTCGAGCTCACCGAGCCGGGCCCCCCAGGTATCGCGCTCAATATCGGCGACCCTGCTGGGGCGAATCACCTGCCAGAAGTCTTTAAAATCAAGCGGTTGCCCTTCATGTACCTCAGAATAGGCGCTTCCACCGCGCAGGGAGTGGTTCCACAGGATGTCCTCGAACTCATCATTAATGATGATATTCGGCTTATTACCGGTGATATAGCGGTTAACCATCATCATCTCCTCCAAGCCACCGATATGGTCGGCGTGGGTGTGCGTGATGAGAAAATTTGCTATCTCAGCGGGTTCGATTTTCTGGTCGTGCAGTGCCTGAGGAGCCTTGGTGCCACAGTCCACCAGTAGATGCTGATCGCCCTTAACCACCAACAGGTTGGTCTGATTCATGCTGCGACTGAAGGCCGAGCCACAGCCCACGAAGAATATCGTCAGTTCACCGTTATTGGACAGCTTAAATGACCCGGGATTGTTATGTACTTCTCTCATGCATCCCTCTAGGAGCCCTTGCATCGACCGTAAATCCTGTCACAAATCCCGCGAGCCAATTCTTATATCCACTTATTATCGATAAGCGATACTAGCCTGTTAAGCGGCCCTAGTAAAATGGGTCTTACCTAAAGAGAGACAAGGGGTACGTCAACGGATAAAGGCTCAGAATCGGCTCAGCTTTGCAGTAACTGAAGAGAGCTGCAGATTGGAGGAAAAGAGAGAGGATATGTTGCCGTCTCATTAAGACCAAATCACCGCAACCAGACTGCTCCAGTAGCGTTGAGGTGATCAGGGATGAGACCATTTCAGGCAACCCGAAATGGTAAGTGCAAAAGTATTACGTGCGCTTTCGTGCCGCATAGGCGCTGGCAAGACCGCCGGCACGCAGATTAAGATCTTCGGCCACACTTTCAGCGTGTGCGGTAACGCTGTTCAGTGTGCCGGGCTTCATGCCCTCAATCTCAGAGTTTTTCCGCCGTATCACGTAGCGATGCCAGTTGCTGCCAGGCATCCCATCAGGGGTGTCGATCTTTTCCACCGTCACGACCTGATAGACGGGCTTGACCGGGCTATCGGCTTGCATAATTACCGCCCGCCATGCCCGGCACTGCGTCGGGCACTCCCTGGATTATTCGGCCGCTTGTTAGCCGGTGCATGATAACTCTTATTGCCATTTGCCGCCCTCTGACCGCCAGAATTCCTGCCACTGCCCTGCTTTCTGCCGCCACGACCATTTTGAATAGGTTCAGCCTTAATGGTGGGGTCGGGTTTAAACTCCTCGAATACCACCTTGGGGATCTCGCGCTTAATGAGACGCTCGATATCCTTCAACAGTTTCAGCTCATCGACACAGACCAGAGACATCGCCTCCCCTTCATTGCCAGCACGCCCGGTACGACCAATGCGGTGGACATAGTCTTCGGCCACGTTGGGCAGCTCATAGTTAACCACATGGGGGAGCTGGTCGATGTCGAGTCCGCGTGCGGCAATATCGGTGGCGACCAGAACCCGAACCTTGCCGGATTTAAAATCGGCCAGTGCCTTAGTGCGTGCCCCCTGACTCTTGTTGCCGTGGATCGCCGCAGCGGTAATGCCGTCGGTGCCCAGCTGTTCGGCAAGGCGGTTACAGCCGTGTTTGGTGCGATTGAAGACCAGCACCTGCTTCCAGTTATTGCTGCCGATGAGGTGGGAGAGCAGCTCGCGCTTACGCTTGTTGTCCACCGGGTGAACCACCTGTGAGACCCTTTCCGAGGCGGTGTTGTGGCGTGCCACCTCAATGAGAGCAGGGTTGTGGAGCAGGTCGCTGGTCAGCCGTTTGATCTCGTTCGAGAAAGTTGCCGAGAAGAGCAGGGTCTGTTTCTTTTTGGGAAGCAGGGCCAGAACCTTACGGATATCGCGGATGAAACCCATGTCGAGCATGCGGTCGGCCTCGTCGAGCACCAGAATCTCGACCTTTGAAAGGTCGATGGTGTTCTGGCTGACGTGATCCAGCAGCCTGCCGGGGGTAGCCACCAAGATGTCGACACCGCTACGCAGTTTCTGAATTTGCGGGTTAATCTTCACGCCGCCAAAGATCACGGTGGAGCGAAGAGGCAGGTACTTGCCATAGGTGGCGACGCTTTCACCGACCTGTGCCGCCAACTCACGGGTAGGGGTAAGCACCAGTGCGCGAATAGGACGACGCCCATTTCCCGACGGCGCAGAGGCCATTAACCGGTGTAACAGCGGCAGGGTGAAACCGGCGGTCTTACCGGTACCGGTCTGAGCGCCGCCCATAAGGTCGCGCCCCTCAAGGACAGGGGGGATCGCCTGAGTCTGGATCGGGGTCGGCTCGCTATACCCTTTTTCAGATACGGCACGCAGTATGTCGGCCATCAGGCCGAGGGATTCAAATGACATGTGGTGATATTCTCCAGGGATCGGCCTACCCACGACGTTAGTGTGGGCCGGTCTAGGCGGAAACTTGCTAGTGTACATCGAGGTGAATCGGTGAGGATTACCGTGATGAATAATAAGGTGCAGACCGAAGTGCACCAGATGTTATATGCGCATTATACCTGAAACGGCATACAAAAGGGCGGTTGATGATAAATCCATCGCCAGCAGGGCAGGAAGAGTCCCTGCCCGCCATCACCCCGGCTAACTATCTTTATCTTCTATCTCCACACCGTTTCCTGTCAACCGATAGTGAATTAGCCATATTACCCGCTCACCGGTGCAGATTTTCTGCACCGAGCTTCAGCCCGAACATGACAGATTGTCCCTTGAACTTTCGGCTAATCACCTCATCTATAACGAACGATATATAACAATTTTTTTGGAGAGTCATACCGATGAAGCGCATTGCTTTATTCCTTGCCACCAATATCGCCATCCTGGTGGTATTGTCGATTATCCTCGCCGTGACCGGCGTCGGTTCCATGCTGGATCAGTCCGGCGCGATTGATTTCGCCAGCCTGCTCGCCTTCTCGGCGATTGTTGGCTTTGTCGGCTCCTTTATGTCACTGGCGATGTCCAAGTGGAGCGCCAAACAGATGACCGGCGCACAAGTGATCACCGAAGCGCGTAACCCGACCGAGCGCTGGCTACTGGAGAGCGTACGCCGTCAGGCACAACAGGCCGGGATTGGGATACCGGAGGTGGCTATCTACAACGCCCCCGAACCGAACGCCTTTGCCACAGGTATGAGCCGCAACAATGCACTGGTCGCCGTGAGTACCGGCTTGCTGCAGGCGATGAGACAGGATGAGGTCGAGGCGGTGCTGGCCCATGAGGTCAGCCATGTGGCCAATGGCGATATGGTGACGATGGCCTTAATCCAGGGGGTGGTGAACACCTTTGTGATCTTCCTGTCGCGAATCGTCGGCCACCTGGTCGACAGGGTCGTGTTCAAGACCCAGAACGGCCATGGCCCGGCCTTCTGGATCACCACCATCTTTGCCCAGGTTGTCCTGGGAATCCTCGCCAGCATGATCACCATGTGGTTCTCACGCCAGCGCGAGTTCCGAGCCGATGCCGGTGCGGCCTCGCTGGAAAGTCGTGAGAAGATGATCTCCGCGCTACAGGCACTACAACGTGGCGCCGGAGAAAACGAACTCCCCGACCAGATGGCCGCATTCGGGATCTCAGGTCACATTGGTCAGGGCATGAAACGCCTGTTCATGAGCCACCCTCCGCTCGAAGAGCGCATCGCCGCACTGCGCAGCCGGAAGTAGATAACTCACACCTCTGCCATTAAATTTAATGCGGTGTTGGACGAGGTGTTACTTGAGAGGAACAAAACACGGCGGCACAACGAGGACAGGAAGAGAGTCCATTCATCCTTTACGGGATGCGCCCGAATATTATGCGGGTTTCACTTTTAGACACAGGGGAGGGGGAAAGCTAAACGGACCACTCGCCCCTCTTCCGCCCCACTTCCTCCTGACACCTAATAAAGCATGACCCTTTTATTTTGGTTCTTTCTCTTCTTATAATTGCCGTTATATAAACAAATTCAGCACACCCAATGTGATAGCGATGCCGACGACTCCCATTATGACGATACTGCTACGCCTGGCACGCAGCCCCCGCATGATCCAATAGCTTTCCAGCCCAATAAATCCTGCCGTTGCACCATAGGCAATAAAGAGGTTCTTATTCGCAATATCAGACTGCAAGATAAATACCACATAAAAAATAAAGGCCACACCTACGGGGATTAGTGAAAATATCCAGTTCTCGATAACAACTGAGCTGTCATTAGTGGCCATTGATTGATCTTTTTCTTCCATATTCCCCTCCACGCTACAAATTTTGTCGTCTAAAAATAGACTGGTAATATTCATTGTACCCGCTCAATTTTACTCTACCCCAAATCGTGAAACGAGTCTTCACAATCATAAGGGGATTGTTGAGTCATCGTCACCACATTACCCCCCCTCGGCACCATTACCATCCCTGCCGCCATCCGTATCTAGCGATTTCCAGGTAATAATAGTCCGGCGACAACCTTGGCACTGATAGCGACGAAGGTAATTGAGATTGAATATATCCAGATATTCACGAAGAAGATCGGTGTGAAGTTCTAGATAATCGGCCGCATCTGATCATTGAAATCGGCATCAATACGCAGCGAGACACCCAGCGGTAGAAAGAAGCGTCTCGACAATATGATTCCCGCGCCCCCCTCCTCCCGAGTGTGCCATATCCGGTTAACGGAGACGGGGCACTTCCTACTTCACCCACTTGACAGACGATCGTATCCCAGTAGAATGCGCGCCTTCAAAGCGGGAATAGCTCAGCTGGTAGAGCACGACCTTGCCAAGGTCGGGGTCGCGAGTTCGAATCTCGTTTCCCGCTCCAATTTCTACTATAAGGCGCCACTGGCCTTGTAGACTCAGGCATTATCGTGTTGAGCAAGCTTCACTCGACGTGCCTCCCTTCTCCTGCAACTCAATACCCTCCCTACTCCATTCGTGAGAGGCGGGAACCGAGCTGACTTCACGCAGCTGCTATCTTCTGGCCAGCCCAGGCTCAAGCGACTCCTAACAGCGCTAAATCGCCGCAGCTACATTCACTACCATCATGGCGTAGCCGTTAATATGGGATTCAGCGCTGTCGACACATAATCTTGAAAATAACTTCTCTTTAAATAACAGAGAGTTAACAAACAGTTGCCCCCTTACACGCTGCATTCATCACACCAAATGCAAACTTTGTTCTATAAATAAAGAAGCTAAATAACCACGCCATCATCATGATTGCGATACCGACCTAACCACTGCAGTAAGGAGAGATGACGATGAAGCGCATAACACACCCCCTGATTCTCCTGCTAGGCATGGCTGCCAGCAGCACACTCATTGCCGAGGAACCCTATATATTCGAGCACATCGATAGCGACCACAATGGTGCCATCAGCCAGCAGGAAGCAGGTGCTCGAGCAGAACTGGTGACCAACTTCTCTGAAATCGATAGCGATCATGATGGCTCACTCTCGGTGGACGAATATAGCACCTACATGAACAAGGGTTTGCCACCTGAGGATATGGAGATCCCCGAGCCGGGGGCCGCACCGGTAATGTAATTAGACAATGACCTCTCAGCAAGCCATCACCCAAAGGCCGACAGCCATGTCGGCCTTTTAGCTAGCCATGATTTATGCTGTACCGCCCATTTTCTGAACCTGGCGTTTCTGGTTAAAGGCTTTATCGCAATCACGGGCGGAACAGAGCGACTAGAGATCTTTTTTCAACGCCGTCTTAATAAGGAAGATACAAGAAATTCTTCAATCATAATAATGACTTCGAATGTGTTGGGGATACTGATTGCATTGCGGTGTAATTAACCGACGCAGTGTCAGAGGATTTGTGCCCGGTCTCAGAGATATAGCCTGACTATACTGATGCCATCGACCTGCCAAATGTTATGTAAATAGGACGAACAAGGCAAGAGCGTTGGTTGATTCAAGGGGGCTATGAACGTTTGATGAGAGATCACCAGGAACGGGATGCACAGCTATTCATATACCATAGCTCCAGTCATAGGGATAAGTAAGTCGGTTTCTATTGCCAGTATTTTCTTCTATATGGGATTACACGCCTTGTCTCCCTTAGCGGATTTCTCACCGCACTCCTAGCGCCTTAGCATTCAGGAAAGGGCCGAAAGATCTCACAGCCTTTGTTTTTTGCTGCAATTATTCCTAAAATTGCGTTACTCTCAGCGAAACGCGCTCAGGCATGTGCTTCAGTCCACGATGAGTGATAATTGTCAATTTTGGAGAATATAATGAAACGTGTAGTCCTTCTGCTAGGCCTGTCGATCTTTTACACTTCCGCTCAAGCCGCCAGTAGTGGACTGGAGGAAGTGAAGGCGCTGGGGACGCTTAACGGTCAGGCTTTAGCCTGTTCACAAAAAGCTAATATCAACCGTATCAAGGCGCTGATGATTAGTCATGCGCCCAAGTCGCGCCAGTATGGTGCGATGTTCGAGCAGTCGACCCAGGAGTCATTCCTGGTTCGCAGCCGCGAGCAGGAGGCCTGTGCCGATGCACCGCTGATTGCACTTAAAGTCGAGGATCTGGCTTCACAACTGCGAGCCATCAGTTCTGCAGGTGAGAAGCGCTAATGAAACTTTTCTCGGCCACCATGCTATTGCTGCTATTAATTAGCGCACAGGTAGGGGCGGAAACTCCAACAGGGGAAACCGAGGAACAGTCAAACCGCACTATCGTGACCCGTTACCTGCTAATGGACACCAGTGGGCGAACCGTTACGGATAGGGATTTCAAGGATCGCTTCCAGCTCATCGCTTTTGGCTACACATACTGCCCCGATGTCTGTCCCACCACACTGGCGGAAATGTCACTGGTGATGAAGCGGCTGGGTGAGCTAGCAGAACAGCTGCAACCGATCTTCATCACCGTCGACCCGGAGCGTGATACGCCAGCCAAGTTAAACCAGTATACCGACTTTTTTCATCCGAAAATCATCGGCCTTACCGGCTCACCCGCGCTGGTACGTCGTGTCGCTGACAATTTCAAGGTGCGCTATGAAAGGTATTACGCACCCGGTGCCGACCCCAAGCATTACTCCATTGACCACTCAGCCGGCATGTACCTGCTCGGACCAAGCGGCAAGTTTGTCACTAAATTTGCCTACGCCACCCCGGTTTCTCAATTAACCGAAAAGATTCGTACCATTATAGAGAGCATGGCTCCCCTGCCAACCGCACGCCAGCCCTAACAGGGCTGATTAGCATTACACGTTTTGCCGTCATATAAATCCTGATCATTAAACCCCACAAGCAGCAAGGGAGTAACAACCGACTTAACCACACGTGCGACAAATGTCGTACACCTCATCCAACCTCTAGCTATTTCAGGCCATTATTTGCAGCGGGCACTCCCAAGCTCCTTCTCTTCACTACCCACCACATCAATCAGACTGACCCTTCCTCCATTAATCCCCGACTCCGAAATAACCATACAGATATAGCCCGCATAGCCATCTCGCCGTGTGCCATTATCAAAAATACGCACGTACATTACAGGTACCGTTCTATCCTTCCATGTGGCATCAAAGACCACCTCTTCGGCCACCACATCATGTAGCGCTCGATCAAGCTGTGATGGCGTTGGCGCAGAGACGGCCATAGTACTTATGAGTAATGCCACGAAGCTAATGACTATTCTTAACATGGTTTTCTCACTACAGAAAAAAAGGGGACTCACGATCTATCCAGTTTCTTGATTGGCTTGTTCTCTTCAACCGATATCGGTCAGTTGCCTCACAAATTCACTCCAGCCATGACCAATAAATACCAGCGACACAATCAGGGCGATAAAAACATAAAGCGCATATCTAATGCGTCTATTTGCCAGGCGCATCTCCATATAGTGATCGACAACGACAACACCTTTGAATCCAATCAAAAAAGCCACGATAAGTGTTAATGGCCATCCGGCGTTACCGGTCTCAGCAAGCCATGCCCCGGCAAAGGTAAGCCCGATGAGAAGTAACCAGATACGTTCAGTGTGTTTGATCATCTCAATATATAGAAGAAGGGAAAGATAACTAGCCAGATCACATCGGTGGTATGCCAAAACAAGGCTGCCGCCTCAAGACCACGGTAATTATCAGATGTATAAGAGCCAAATCCAGTTCGTATAGCAATCCACCCCAGACCAATCAGCGCCCAACAGACATGCACTAGATGGTTAAGCGTTAAGTAGTAATAAACGGTATAGAAAATACCGGTTTCGCCATCCACACCATGAGCAATATTCCAGTTGATTTCGAAGTACTTAACAATGGGGTAGCCAAGTCCTAAAAAAATCGCACCGAGGATCCAGCGCAGGCTGACTTTATGCTCATCACGTCGAATAGCCTTAACGGCCTTAACCATGCAGTAACCACTAGTGAGCAGTAGCAGGGTAATCGTCGTACCAGCCAGAGTAAACAACTTGTCCGGACCATGGCTAAATGCTTCCGGGTTATGTGCCTTTGAAACAAAATAGACCGTAAACAACATCAAGAACTCAACCAGAATGCAAAATATACCGACCCAGATTCCGGCATTTCCTGGTATGCGTCCATGATCACGGCCCTCAGCTGAGACCTCGGCACTATCAGTTGGCTTAAAGTTATTCATCTTCTCGAGTATGAGGAAACATCAACAGGTATCATAAGGGACATGAACCTGCATGTCAGCATTAGTCCCTGGCCCTGATTAGTCGCGAGGCTCGTACCTCACTACATTCCACTGATATACAGAGACAACGCTTCAATCTCGAATTCTGTCAACTTTGAGGCCACTGAATGCATGATGGCATTATCATTCGTGCGTTTACGTGTAGTAAAGTCCTGCAACTGCCAGGAGAGATAATTCTTATGTTGTCCTGCAAGCCTGGGAAGTTTAATCGTCCCCTTACCCTCGTCACCATGGCACGAGGCGCAGGCAGGCACACCGGAATACTCGTTACCGTTATGATAGAGGTAGCTCCCAACAGCGGCGAAATCCTTGTTTCGTATCTTATGCGACAAAGAGGGCATGGCAGCAAACAGCTTGGCCAGCGCAATCATCTCATCATTGGAAAGGTCAGCGGCCATCTCATTCATCGTCCCCTCGCGACGACCACTCTTAAAATCTGCCAGTTGTTTCGCTATGTATTCGGCATGCTGCCCGGCAAGACGCGGATAGGCGGCGCTCCCCTCTCCCTTGTCGCCATGACAAATTGAACACTTCTGCTCAACAAGACTTTGAATTGTCCTGCTATTTTCAGCCTGAACTAGATGCATCATTAACATCAACGTAATCATCGATACTGTGCGTTTCAACATGGATTACCTCACTAAAATGATATCCAGCCTAATATGGGGGGGGGTAGATGCCATTTTCGCATAGATAACCCTTACAATCACGAGCGAGCAGCCTACCGGAGTGAGCGAATTTTACACATTACCCCATTATATCTGCCCCCAGATCAGCATCAATGCAAGCCTGACGCTTATCCCCATGCGTGATGAAATCAAGTGGCATAGTGGGCAAATGGACCCGTGCGGTACCGGTCGTCATCGTAAAGCCAGTAATTAACTCAGATAATAGCTGTTATGACAAAGAACATGACCAACCTCCCCGAGCACCTTAGAGCATGGAATTCCTGCCTATATCGCCTATACATATATGATTAAGTGTGCTGCATGGGTATAGCTATCTAAGGAGATACTTACATGCAAAGTCCCACTAGTCATCGCAGTAAGCTTCCTTTCAAATCCCGTATGCTAGTTGTGTCTCTTGCCTGCGCCTCGCTTCTGCTAACACTCATTTTATTGCTCTTTCACGCAAACTATATCTCCACAGAGGTGGCTATATGGGCATCAATAGGCGTATTTATTGGCGCGGCTCTCTATGAATCCTTTCTATTCTCCCTAATCACAAGACACATGCTCAATAAGATAAATAAAAATTCAGATGAATCATAGACTCTACTAATAATGTCTATAGGGTCAAGATAATGGGGAAAAGGTGCCCTTTAATTGCCATGCCGTCACTCCTTGAGCATGAGAGCAGCGATTAACTCAGATTATAGTCACTATCATCGGGATACGAGCCCTGCCCTATGATTTAACTGTAGAGAGCGGCCTCGGCGCTAATAACATTCACCGTTAGATTATAATGACATTACCGGTTAATATAATGTAATGGTAATTGTAATCATGGAGTATCCCTATGAGTAAGAGTTTTGAAGCCTTTGCAGTGGGTCTGGTTATCCTCGGTCTTATAATCGCTACAGCACTTAGTTTTATGATGGGGCTATCCCACCCACTGCCGTGGATTACCCTGGCACTGCTTGCAGGAACGATTATGCTAGCCAAAAGGGTTACTGCCCGACGTTTTCTAACCTGGGATGATAGTTATTCAGTCGGTATCGCCGTACTTGATGAGGATCACAAACGGCTACTCAACCTCATCAATCAACTACAAACTGCCGCGCACTATAAAACCAGTGATGAATATGAGAAAGAGGCCTTTGACGCCCTGCTCGATTACACCAAGAACCACTTTCAGCGTGAAGAAGAGCTGATGGAAAAATATGAATTTCCCGGACTGGATGCCCATAAGCAACAGCACCAGGCAATGATCGACGAAGTCAGCCGTTTAATATCGGCTTATCAAGAAAGCCCCGATGTGACCATAGAAAAGACGATTCGATATCTGCAAGAGTGGCTGATTAAGCACATAAACGGCACTGATAAGGAATATAGTGGTTTCCTCAATAAAAATAACGTGCACTAATTAATTGCAAATGACCTTCATGGCCCGGCTACCAGCCCTTTGGCCTGGTAGAAGAATTACGGCATACTGATCACCGACGCTCCACTGGCGAGCCTATGTGCTCGTGGTGTTATTGTACTGAACGAGCACAACAACGTCGTCTACATCCACTGGTGCCTGAGATCGCTGAAGAGTCCGATTACAATGCCGCACTTGCTGCACTCTAGTTGAGTCCAAAATAAAACCGCCGCAAGCGCTTTGCTCCTACGGTGGTTTTTTATTGTCCAACGATAAGGAGCCAGGCAGTAATAAATTCAGATTATTATCCTTATAAATAAAAGCGTGGCCTATACCCTATATTTCTGGGCACATAATCATTTCATTTTATAGAAGCCTTATTTATTCAGGTTCGCTATCCACCATTCTTTAACGCTGAAAATCTTTGTCACACTCTGAGCGTGAGTCTATCCGATAAAATCAGGGGGTATTGATGTGATTGAGTCAATGGCTGTAATCCTTTTCCCCCTTGCAGGAAAAAGACCTGTTTTTCCCTCTCTGCACCTAGTGGTTGGAACCGTGCGAAAGCAGAAGAGATGGCCGACACCGGGGGGCTCACCCTGACCGACGAACATCTGGAGGGGATGAACGACCGGCAGGAATATTTCTATCACAATGACAGGCGTCTTAATCTGCGTTCATTACACGATGCTCTGGACCAAGCGTTTCATATTCAGGGCGGATTAAAGTATCTCTATCAGATTTTCCACAGTGGCCCTGTAGCACAAGGTTGCCACCTGGCAGGTCTAGAAGTACCGGCCTGTGCCGAAGATAAGAACTTCGGAACCCTCGTCTAGACTCTACCGTTAAACGGTAAGGGGCTAGAAGCCGAGAAATTCTTGGCAAATACCAACTGCCACTAATCTCCATTAATCGCCTTAGTTGTCTCAGGAAAGTGACGAAGTATCGCAACAGCATCAAAGGTAGCAATCGTGACAAGACCCGTCGCAATCATAATACAACGATCACAATAAACTGCTGATGGTAATAACCCTTTACCGCGAAGATTTGTAGCGGATTGTCTTAAGGGCGAAATATGCTAGGAGGGGATGGAGAGAGCCGATACCGGCTCTCTACCTGAACTACTTACTGTTTAACTGAAACCACAAGATCAACACGACGGTTGGTCGCGCGTCCCTCTTTCGTCTCGTTAGAGGCAATAGGGTTGGACTCACCATAGCCTATATACTCAGTGGGGTAACCGCCTCTGAGCGACGAGAAGTATGTGGCCACGGAGACCGCCCTCGCTGTTGAAAGCCGCTGGTTAACATCCTCGGCGCCGACAGAGTCGGTGTGTCCCTGTACCACAACTTTATCAGCATCGAGTTTCTTGATAATGCCATCAACCTTGGTTAACAGTGGTTTTGAGGACTCCGGGATAACGGAGGTCCCAGACTTGAAGTTAATGCGTTTTAACCGGAATACCAGAGTGTTCCCCTGCTGGTACACTAGGGCATCGCTTTGCGGCAACACTTTTCGCGCCTCATCCATTGCCTTCTGGAACCTCACTTGCGTGGAGGCCCTTGCCAGTTGCTCTTCCTGTGACTTCAGAACACTCTCGGTTTTCTTCAGGTCACCCTCGGTCTTCTTTAGCGCCCCTTCCTTCTCCTGAAGAGTCAGCTGAGTCGACTGTAGGTTGGCTTTTAGTTTGCCCACATTGCTGGTCAGCTCACCCAGGGCTCTTTTTTGTATAACGATCTGAGTGGCGATATTTTCTGGGGTGCCTTTTGCCCCTTTAATCACATCCATCACATCCATTAACATTCCGGCGCTATCAACCGACTCCTGAACGCTCTTATTGTAGATCTCAGGGCTACGTGGACTTTGGGAAATGATGTTCTCAGCGGTCTTGAAATCCAGAGCGGCGGTTCTCAGGGTGTTTGGTGCCAGATCCTCTGCATCATTGTCAGTGGCCTCGTTGATAGCGACATTAACCCCATTAAGTTCTCTGAACTGCACAGCCTTGATCTCTAGCCCAAGGTATTTTCTCTGAAATTCCGCAAAATCATCAGGAGAGAGGTTCTTTGTAAACTGCCGCGTTTCACTCTTTAATTCGCTATCCACGTCTTCCAACGCCTCCACCAGTGCCGAGCTGTTTCGCAGACCGGCCTGAAGGGCGGAGTCTCTAGCCTCAATAATGCGCTTGGCAAAAGACCTTCTTGGCTCTGCTACTTTTCTGGCATCCTGAAAATAGGCTTTAGCTATGGCAGCGTTTGCCAGCACACCTTCGCTTTCTAGTCCATTTTTAAGGTCATCTCGGGCATAGGTAAGATGCGTCGAGCCATCCAGATACTCCTGATCTGCCAAAATATCCAGCTGATCCCTCAGGGCATCCTGCTGGATCTGTGTAACTTCGGTCACGGCCATTTGCGGGTCATTGCCGTTTGCCAGCTTAGCCATTCTTGCGCTGCTGCAACCTAAAAATGCCACCGCAATAAAAACGTACCACAGGGCTATTCTGATTTTTTTCACGATTAAATTCTCCTGTTAATCACTATTTACATCAAACACTGAGTTCCATGATACCAGCTACACGGCAGGGAGTGGAGGGATAGTCCTTCTCATGCGAAGGCTACAACCCCATCCCGCCACCACGTGGTTGTGGACTAAAAAACACCACATACACATACTGTATGCCAAGTGTATTCGCCCCCGACTACAGTCTAGATATCCAGTGAATTCTCCCGTTGTTGGGTGGTGTACAGCCAGCAAACATGGTTGACATGTTAGCCAGCCCTTCTGGATTACTCGAGTAAATATGTCACAATAAGGTGGTGATTGTGGTGTTTGCGTTCACAATTTCGCGTGTATGCTTAGAGTTCAGAGTAGCTCTCCTCTAAAAAGTCCTCCAACAGAAGAGTAAGGAAAAATGGGGTTCACTGGATTAACAAACGAGTAATTAGATGAAGTCTAACTCCTCTGTTCCCATTAAATTCTGCCCCGTTTTTGCAGCCGGAACATGGCCAATGTATTTTGCTCAGCCTCAACTATTCATAATGAGATAAAACATGGATGTAACCCAGAATAAGGAAACATTGCCTCCAGAGGCCCTGCGCCAGCTCCACCATCAAAACCTGGCCCTTAGCCACCGTAACGCCATCTACTCCGCTAGCGGGCAGATTCTCCTCTCACTCTTTCTCTTTCTCGTTCTACACCCCGTTTTAGAACCTGCTGTCATCTACATATGGCTTGCCGTAATGGTTACACTGCAACTGGTCGGGATAACCCTTTTTCTTACCCGCCAGCACCGTGGAAGGAGCATACGCCTGATCCGACGCTGGTTACTCCACCGTGGCGCTATTGCCTATCTGTCCGCTCTGCTCTGGGGCCTCGGTCCAGGTACGATATTTTTTGTTCCAGACAACCCACTTTATCAGGGAGTCATCATCCTCACGCTGGTTATGGTCGCTGCCAGCAGCGTCCCCCTGTATGCTGCCACCCTGTTCCGCGGCTTGCTCTCCATCCTGTTTATCCTGCTTCCTCTCTCCGTAAGCTGCCTTAAGCAGAACGATCCGGCCTATCTGGCTATGTCACTGATTCTTCTCGTCTATTCTGTTCTACTCATCGCCCTACTCCGTCATCGCCACGCTGAACTGACACGTAGCGCATTGACTGAGGTCGAACATGCGAAGCTACTGCAAGAGAGAAAGGCTTATCACTCCTACACGCAACAGGCCCAAAAAATAGCCAAATTGGCCAACTGGGAACTTGATCTGGTCGGTGGGGAGCTGCTCTTCTCTGATGAGGCATACCAGATGTTCTCCCTCCCCAAAGGGCAACAACTCACCAAGAACAGCCTGCTCAATGTTATCCACATGGAGGACCGTATCCCCTATCTGCGCGCCCTGTTCTCCAGCATAGCGCAGGGGAAGAGTATGACGCGCTCCTTCCGCCTAGTACGTCCCGATGGGACATTGCACACCATCAAGGAGAGCGGTGAAATCAGCTTTTCAGAGCAGGGTGAGCCGGTAAGGATGTTTGGTGTCATGTTCGATGAAACAGACCGTGTGACGGCCGAGCTGAAAACCACCAGCATTTATCAGGAACTTAACAGAATCCTCAACCACATGCAGGACACCTACTACCGTACCGATCCCGCAGGGCGCCTGACTCAGGTCTCGAACTCGATCACCAGCCTCCTTGGTTACCCTCCCGAAGAGGGTATCGGCTGGCACCTTAACAAGCTCACTACCAGCAGACGTGGGGGGGAACAGTTTATAGAAGACCTACATGCCTCAGGTGGCCTGTTAAAGAACTATGAGATCCACATGTTGCACAAAGATGGGAGCCGCGTCTGGGCCTCTATTAACGGCCAGTTCATTCGTACCAGCAAGGGCAAAACCAGCGGAATAGAAGGCACCATCCGTGACATTACAGAACTCAAGCAGGCCAAAAAGGCCCTCTATCAGCAGAAGGAACAGGCGCTGGTCACCCTTGAATCCATTGGTGATGGTGTAATCACCACCGATAAAAAAGGCCGTATCCGCTATATGAATCCCACGGCAGAGCAGCTAGTCGGCGTAAAGGCCGATGCTGCCAGGGGCGAAGATTATCATTCCGTGCTGAAGCTGCTTGATGAGTCTACGGGTAACCCGATCGACAATCTTGTCGCGAGCTGCCTCAGCACTGCGCACGGTGAGCCCACCAGCACCGAGGGGACTCTGCTCAAGGAAGATGGCTCCAGTTTTCATCTCAAGATAACCTCGGCCCCGATGCGTGATGAGTACCAGGGTCTGGTCGGTGCCGTACTGGTCCTGCATGACATATCCGAAGTCATGGGCATGGCCAAGCAGCTGAGTTATCAGGCGCGTCACGATCAGCTTACGGGACTCTATAACCGCAATGCCTTTGAACAGTACGCACGTGAACTCATTAAATCAGCACTGCATGAACACCAACATCATGTGCTTTTGTATATGGATCTCGATCAGTTCAAGGTGGTCAATGATACCTGTGGACACCACGCGGGCGATGAACTGCTCAAACAGATCGCCGCCTTGATGCATGAGCAGGTGCGTGAATCCGATACGCTGGCGCGTTTGGGTGGTGATGAGTTCGGCGTGCTACTTAAGCTCTGTCCTGTTGAAAGAGCGGAAGAGATCGCCACAAAACTCCTCACCACGGTCAGGGAGTTCCGTTTTGCCTGGGAGGACAAGGCCTTCGAAATAGGCATCTCCATAGGAATGGTGCCTATCAACAGGGAGAGTGGCGACATTAGCCATGTATTTTCCGCCGCCGATGCCGCCTGTTACGTTGCCAAAGACACCGGGCGCAACCGTATCCACATCTATCAGCCCGACGATGATGCCGTGCTCAAAAGACATGGCGAAATGCAGTGGGTTCACCGTCTGTCATCCGCCTTTGATCACAACCGCTTCGTGCTCTATGCGCAGCCCATTGCCCACGTCGATGGCGACCGTCTCGTCTCTCACTACGAGATACTGGTACGGATGCAGGATGACAAGGGAGAGATCATTCCACCCGGTGCCTTCATACCCGCTGCCGAGCGCTACAACCTGATGCCGGTGATGGACCGCTGGGTTATCCGCAAGACGCTGGAGATGATACGTGATGCACAGGGCGAGCTCGCCTTCCCTCCGGTTGAGTGTGCCATCAACCTCTCCGGCCAATCACTGTGTGACGATGAGCTTCTTACCTATGTAGTCGACCTCTTTGATGAGACCGGCATTCCCTGTGAGAGCATCTCTTTTGAGGTCACAGAAACCGCCGCCGTCGCCAATCTGACACGCGCCAAACGCTTTATTAGTGTACTGCGTGGCATGGGTTGCAGCTTCTCGCTTGATGACTTTGGTGCCGGCCTGAGTTCATTTGGTTACCTGAAGTCATTGCCCGTTGACTACCTGAAGATTGATGGCGCGTTTGTCCGTGACATGGTTATCGATAGAGTAGACCACGCCATGGTGCGCTCGATAAACGAGATCGGGCACCTGATGGGGCTCAAAACCATCGGCGAATATGCTGAAGATGAAATGGTGCTGGAGGCCTTGCGCAAAGCTGGCGTCGACTACGCCCAGGGCAACGCCATCTCCCCACCCAGGCCGTTTAGTGAAATTCTCGAGATGGAGGCCCGGGCATTGCGTGGTGAAACGGAGGAAGTTGGGAAGTAAACAAATAATACTCAGTTCAGTGAACAAAATTCTCTAATAGCAAAAACCATTGCGCTCCTCCCCGGCCGTCACATACCCCACACGTCCCATTGAATTGAAACTACCAGCTATGGCCCAAGAAGAATATAGAAAAAACACTTAAGGCCAGGGAGGTAATACCAATCAGCAACTCCATCATGGCAATAATGTTGCCGTGCCTGGATGTATGCAGTCTCTGCGTCTTACTCATGGATGTTTTAGGCACCGGATTCTTATTTTTATTATTACTTTGACTCCGGCTCTTGAATGTAGGGACAGAAAAACGCCCTATCCGAAAGGCGATCATAAAGGTGGTGCGTAACGGTTGCGTAGCAATATAGCCGATGCCCAGAATAACCGTAAAATAGATAGCCACGTTGACAATGGTCGGTGGTTCAGCCCAGAATTCTTTATATAGTGGGTAGAGCAGCGCTGCGCTGCCCAATGCACCTAGCACGGCGCTAATCAGTGGGTAGATAAGCTTTGCCTGGCGCAAAATAATACCCGCAATAAGGGGGATGCCGATCAGTACGACGGCCCAATGAGAATAGGCATCATAGTGTTTAAATATGATGAGTGAACTCTGGAAATAATAGGTCGCTCCTGTAACGACAGCAAAGAAAATGATCGCCCCAGCTAAAGTGTCTTGAATGCGGGAACTTAAGGTTTCATCGGTGAGCATAACGTATGGCCTGGAACGAGATTATTGTCGGGGTTAACACGATAGTATCAATAGAAACGATATCGATATTGAATCTACAGCACATTTTTCACATACTGTAATATCAATCTTCCTAATGGGGAGGTTTCGGCGGCATAGATCAAGTGTCCAGCTTTCGACAATGACTGGGGGAAACCACACAAAACACCCATTCAGATCAATCGCTTGAATGACTGAATTAATATAATTGAATACATACTTGGTGCATTCGTGAGCTTGCCTTACAGGCTGACCCCGGTTGTACAGATAGTCTTATATGCCCTTTCGATACTGGGTATTAGTGGTGGGTGAGATAACTTGTTTCAGCTCGTTAGCGATTTCAGAATCACCCGCGATATAACGCTGAAACAGCTGCGTCAACTGCGGCTTATCCAATGCCAACCGGGTATCGGTTTTCACCTCACGCAGATCGATAAAGTAATCCGTCACTAGATTCTGCACATCAGTAACGACCTCGGTATTCAGGTAGTTCACCTCGTTATAGATGGTGTGATAATCACCCTTTGCCTTTTTGATCAGGAGCGACACATCATTCATATTGGTAATAAGCGATGATTTCTCGCAACGCTGAATACAGGCCCCATCCACAATATTCTTCTTGCAACCTGTCACCTGATAGAAAAAACAGGCGCGGCTGGTCATCAGTATAATCGGGTGGAAGATGCTGTAGTAAATCTTGAAATCATCGGGCCTGGCGATCTTGCACAGCTGCCCGCGGTTGATCTCATTTGAGATAAAGCCCCCCCTACAGTTAAAGACCTCCTTCAGACATAACAGGCTGTAGGAGTTAACCAGATTCAACTGCGGCCCGGCGACCCAGTCGATCCCTCTCTGGTACGCCTCGTAGGCGATACCGGTATTGTTGGTCACGATCTGCTCTGGCCTTATCTTATCAAGCAGTTCAACCGCCGCCTGATAATCCTCACCGATCAACACCGAGGGGAACCACGGGACGAGGCCTGCATTGCTGGAGAAAAGGGCCTCATACTCGGCGCTTACGTTTCTCAAGCTGTTGGGCAGTTGATAGTAGACCGTCGCCGTGGTGTCGGTACAGAGGTGTAGGTCCTCTGGTGAAGAGATCAGTAGTGACAGTACTGGTGAGATCACGTCATCACGCCGTTTTTTATTTCGCGGTAACACAACTGGAGATACGTAATCTGTTGAGTCATTCAGACGACACAGCAGCTGTTTCTTTAACGTCGCTAAATCCTTGAACGGCAGCGTAAGATCGTTATCAAGAGCATCGACAAGGATCGCATCGATAAAATACTCCGTTTCGTTTATCGCCTTAAACCGCTCAAGTAACGACTCACTATCAAGCGACTCGCCATCCGTATTTAGCAACGTACTCTCCGAGTGCAACTCAAATGACAGGTCAGGGGTTTTAACATTGAGCGTTAACGGCGTGCCATCCTGTCCTGATGCAGACATCGTTAACGGGGCCTTCTCAATACTCAGCTGATTGATCTGCTGCTCGACACTATTGATGATCTCGGTTTTCTGTTCATAGACCTCACGCTTGGCCGTCGGCAGTGCCACGGCTAGCGACTCGCCACTACTCTGCGCCCGATAGAGTGCGGAGTTGTCGCGTGGGTTGTCGATGTAGATATCGCGGCCGATCTCGCCCTGTAAGAACGCGTTGGAGAAGTCGCGGTTAAAGACCTGACGCAGAGAGCCCTCACCTTCCGCAACACGATTCTGCTGATAGAAAATCTGCAACTGTTTGCGCCAGCTATCGACCACCGTGTAGACATAGTGGTACTTCTTGATTCGCCCCTCGATCTTCAGCGAATCGACCCCCGCCTCATAGAGACCCCGCAAATCAGAAAAGGCCGAGTTATCCTTAATATTCAGCGGAAAGTCCTTACCCTCCGGCGTGGTCAGATATTGATCTCGGCACGGCTGACTACACTGGCCGCGATTACCCGATTTACCCCCATGAACCGAACTCAGGTAACAGAGCCCGGAGAAGGCGATACAGTTGGAGCCGTGAACAAAGACCTCCGTCAGCATCTCGTGGTCGTGAGCAACAGCCGATAGTACAGCGATCTCATCAAGACTCAGCTCTCGTGACAGATTGACGCGAGTAGCCGCCAGTTTGTGCAAAAATTTTATCTGCCCCGCATTATGCGTAGTCAACTGAGTTGAAGCGTGGATACTAAGAGAGGGGTAGTATTTGGAGAGTAGATAGAAAACCCCAAAGTCCTGAACAATGATTCCGTCAATCTTAGTGTTAACCACCCTATTCAAAAGAGTGATAAGCGCGGGGAGCTCACTCTCCACAATAATAATATTTAAAGTCAGAAAAAGTTCACAGCGGTACTGATGAGCCAGCCTTACAATTCCAGCCAGATCGCTAAAGGTGATATTCGCAGCCCGATTTCTGGCATTAAACCGATCCAGACCGCAATAGACTGCATCCGCCCCAGCAACAATAGCCGCCTTAATAGAGTCAATATCTCCACCCGGCGCCAGTAATTCTATCTCACTTTTCATGGCGCGGATTATAGCCGTGATAGAGCGGGAGGAGGAATTAAAAATCTAAACCGCGAATATCCAGACAAAGACCAAGGAATTAGAGAAGGAGGATTTAGGAGACGACCGTCTTTAATTCCTACGATTAGTGCAATCTCATCAAAAAAGCACTCTTACTATGGTGCAAGATGCCTGGCTACCGATAACGCCTCATCCATATTGCCGAGGATATGCAATAGAACCTTTCCATCGGTTTTTATATTTGGCACAGATTATAACAAAAGTTCTCTGTCACCTTTAATTTACGGCGGGCGCGTCTGGGTGTGCATCCACTGACTCTAAAGCATCTTTCAGTGTCTCCTCAGGTAATGCGTTCAATAACTCCGACAACACTTCAGCTGCATTTACCACCGCTGGTGGCAAACTATCGGATTCAGTATTTGAAATCAAGACCGCAGCCATGCCTGTGACTTTTAGCAGTCTCATGCGCTCCTGCATAAGTAATTCAATTTCCTGGCTCAGCAACGCAACTTCTCGTTTATTCATAATTATCCCATTGTTAGGCGATATAGGGGGAGGCACCATGAGTTTCGCATACAATATGCACCGCCCCATCAACTCCTGGCCTTCCCGCACCGCAACTACAGCTTGGAGCGATTCAATAATGACAACTATTGAGGCTGGTTAATCTTTAACTCCTCCGTCCCCCATTAATCCACAAGTCTCGGCCTTAACTGATTTATAGAGCACAGGTTTAAGAGCACCGCCTTCATTCATTCTGCTAGCGCGGCAGCCACAGGGCGAGTACAACGCAGAAGATTGTGAGGAGGACGAACCAGACAACAAAACGCTTCTGGGCTGTACTCTGCACCCGGTTATCGATGGTTTGGCCGCAGACCGGACACCGGCTGTAGCTATCAGGCATCATCTGGCCACATTGCGAGCAGGTAACTTCTTTCATGGCGAAACCTCTTTGGACAGCATGCGTTATCTTCTCACCTAATGACTTCATTCGCCATGAGAATGACGGCCTGAGTAATGACAGGGATTGTTCACTCTGAACGCATTTCTTCTCAAACGACTTTTTCATCGTTCTCAGCCAGCGGGTCCTCACCCTGCTGCTCGCCGCAAGCGACGAGCTGGAGGCCGTGATCTGAATGTTAGGGAAGGTCAACTACAGCAGACTTGTAGCGTTTCCGAGTCCCCGTTGAGACGGCAAAGAGAGGAAGGTTCTGTGCTGGAGGCCGCGTGGCAGTAGCTGAGAATGATACAGGTGTCGCTTAAGATGCAATCACAAACGTTAGTAATCACATACCATCTGATTAGGCTTCGCTAATCACGTGGTATGCCTCAAACAACTCTACCAAACTAATTAGCTTTGCGCAGTAACACCTTCTGCAAACGGACGGTTTTACCTAGACTTTTTTCGAATTCAGCCTTTGCTTCTCTATATTCATCAATGACCTGGACTTTAGTAATATTCATGAAGTCATCTCGAGTATATCGAACGGTACCAATATAGATCGCTTTTGCGTTAGCCGGGGGAGTAAATGATATCCCAGCAGGTAGCCATGCCTGATCCAGACTGATGACATCAACGAAAAACACCCCCGCATTAAGGTATGTTTTCCTGGCATCAGTTTCCTTGAAGTAGGTTTCGCCCCAGGTAGCATCGAGAGTATTATTCCATTGACTCGAGCGCATGGAGTCGTCAATCCTGTCCACCGGTTTTGCTGTCGCAGAGAAGAATGCTTTGTTGACGTATTTCCCTGCACCTAGGAATGCTGGCTTATGTCCGGCATCGTCTCCCGGCTGAATTAAAGGGGGATCAAGTTCAAACTTACCTACTACGATAAGCTTCCCGGCTTCAGGCTTGAGAGTCTTAGCATCAGCCATCGTCCTCATTGCGCTACACCCCTGCAGCAGTGCCAGTAGAAAACATAGCAGACTTAATTTATACATTTTACACATCGTTAGCGCACTTTTCTTAGACTGTTATCAATGCGCTGAGCAACTATGGGGTGAGCACTTGGCGCCTTTTTAAGAATGTATTCCAGCATCTCTTTTTGACTGGGTCCCTTCTTGGTTGGCACGACACTGAACTTGCCCGCCTCCAGCCACCCGGTTTTCTCTTCTGCTAGCAGATAACTACCCAGATAATAAGTACCAGGTTTTTTTACTTTGACAGATGCAACTGAACCCTGAGCGCCGAAATCATAAGTGTAAAAAGTATTCGAACAAATGAAGCCAAGGCAACTTTGCATCTTGACATAGTCAAGCTTAAATGAACCTTTTGGCAAACCGTAGTAATAGAAAATAAATCCATCTTTAAACTTATCCGTATTAACGAAATAGTACGGGTTTTTTATTGCTGGTGTGTATTGTTTTATTCCACCAGCGTACATATAGTTGCCATCCACACCGTCAACATCCAGCCAGCCATAGACAATCGAGCGGTCGCTGTAATCTGTGATTTTATGTCCGTAAGTGGTGCACCCCGTCGCCACTACGGCCAGAACTAGAAGTATAAGTTTCTTGTACATTGATAATCCCTCATCTATTTAATTCATTTTTAATATTAATTAGGCATGCAGGCTACTCTGTTTCAACATACGCAGGTATTCTGCACGTCGCAGCCATAGTCACGAATATGTCAAGCCATGTTGCCTAATATTGCATACTGCGTCAAAGACTTTGGTAATAACACTGAGGCAGGTGTCCTTGCTCCTTACCTGGCACCCTTGCCGCAAAACAGTTAAAGGGGGCGTAGCCCGAGGAAACCCCACAAAATATCAAGCCAAATCAAATGATTGAATGGCGTTCCAGTATAATTGAATGCATGATGGATTTGTGATCTCGCTCAGCCACCACAAACAACGCGAGCCTCAACCATGCCTACCAGCTATAAGGAGTCACTACCCCTTTATAGCTGATGTTGAAACCTGCTTACTCGTCTTGCCAAGCCGACCCTGTCCTGCCTTACAGCCCAACACCTTCACAACCTGCCCACATGCTGGATGGTCTTACTGTTCGACTCGACTCACGAGAATCCGGGGGCGCCATTATAACGGCATGCAAATATTGTTGAACCATGGTGCGAGACACAAGGATTTGTATCGTGCTATTGCCGGACTCGGCTAATGGGTGAGCCTTTAACTGATCAGGCAAGCACCTCTTTGCGCAAACCGTCTTCTTCAAGGATCTCAAGCGCCTTGCCGTGATTACAAATCACACCCGTTCTTTCCAGCTTTTTAAGACAACGACTCAAAGTCTCGGGAGTTACGCAAAGGTAACGCGCAATATCAGCCTTACTCATTGATAAAGGAATTTTCTGAATCGATTGGCCACGTCGTGCGCGCACTCGATTGAGTAGATTTGTAAGAAAAATAAGCACTCGTTCCTTCACCTCCATGTGGTGCAAAAGCATCATTTCATTATTTTTATGGAGAACAATGTCGGCCAACTCGCTAACAAGAGCAGTTTGCATGGAGGGGTATAATTCACACAAGCTCGCCCATTTTGACAGCGGTAAAATACAAACCGTTGTTCGCTCCAGAGCAATGGCGTCAGAAGGAAACGCCTTTTTGCTGATACCGTCTGAACCAAACATCTCACCAGCAAGATAGAAACCGCTAACGTGCGCCCCCCCCTCCTCTGTGGCCATTTCAATCTTTACCGAACCACTCTGGACAACATAAAGTGCGTCACAGACATCACCGGTGCGATATATCACCTCTCCTGCCTTATAGGGGCCATAGGTTTGTGTTGCCGCGTCACCCATATCATCCAGTGACTGGCAATCGACACCGGCGCCAATAAAGAACTTCCTGAACACACAATGCGGGCAACGATGCTTGCCCATTATTAACTGCAGCTTGGGTTTCATACCACATCCACTCACATTTTGAACTACGCTCACCAATAAAACATATTCCATGTCAGGGGGGTTATTAAATCCAATTAGTGCGTACCGATACCTGTAGCAACCATCAAACTTGATGGTGACACATCCATTTTACAATGAAGGGTGGCGTTCCGTCGGCTGAATACTACATAACAAGGACTACAGGAAAGGACTCTCATCTATCTCAAGAATTCAAGCAATACCTAACATGCCTCATAATAGCAAAAACGTAACTAAATGGGTGAATTAACATTGAGAATTAAGGGTAATTTGATATTAATCAATTTTTGCCAGCCGCAGGTCAGCTTAAATCTTGATATTTTACGTGATGGCTCTCCTTGGGAATCCCTCAGGTACAGCCACCTTATGCTCTTTAGGACATGACCAACATCTGTAGCACGACGAATCTCATCAAGAGTAAAGTAAGCGGGGGAAGAACTGGGATTTCACTAATAGATTGGATGACATAATAAGTTGATATGGCGGCGTAATCATCCTCGGCAAAGAAGCAGGGCGCACGGCTATTACCGCGCTGCACGATGTGTTGGGGAATACCGGATAGAACGAAACTTGGTTTGCCGACCGTGACCCACCTCCTTGTGGATTATGATGACTTTAACTATAGAAGATACCTACATTAGACGAAACGGTGTTCTGACCCCGTTTTTTCTTTGGCGCCAGAGTCATATCACCAGGATGAGAAGAATAATGATGAGCAGCAGTTCGATCGTGCTCACACCTGCACCAGCAGGTAGCTGTGCGATCTGACCATTCAGTTCAACCACCTCTTTGTCGGTCATCTGCTCGACACGGGCCAGGGCATCGGTCGGGTCTACTCCCATCTCAACCAACTGCTGCTGTACATCCTCACGCTCCAGCATCGTAACAAGCTGAATGCGATCTGCCTCATCTAAAGCGCTTTCAGTGCTGACCATTGCCGCCTGAACCGGTGAGAAATAGGTAGCCAGAAATCCCAGCAATGTAATTAACTGAACTACTTTTTTTGTCAATGACATGGTAATGCCTCTTTGTATATTGAAAAATTATGGTTGGTTACTGCCCCCGTTTATTCTGGCTACATTGTGTATTTGCTCCAAGCACCATCGCTATTGCGACAGGCGCTTGAACGCTCACGCTCAGTGCCGCTTGCCCCCTGGTATTCAGTAATAAAGTCGCGGCAGTCCCTGCCGTCCATCTGGTAGGTGCGCAGTGGTGTTACGCTGTATTGACCAGTACTATTGTGATCGCCCCAGCGTACCATCTGGTTGTCAGGGGCCTGCTCCAGTACCTGACCGGTGCAGTGCTGATCAGCATTGTCCATCGAACTGCCGATCTCATGTCCAACCACGCCGCCGAGCACCACACCGAGCACGGTAGCCACGTCACGATTGTTCCTGTCTCCGACACGATTACCGATAACACCACCGACAACCCCGCCGATAACAGTGCCAATTGCCTCACGGTTACAACTACCCTGTTCTATCCCTACGTCAACCGTGGCATTGCCGTTGCTTACCACTACCTGTGTACCACTAAGCTCAACCACTGCCGGCGTTTCGTAGCTGGCCTCATGCCTACCCGCATAGCCTGCCGGGCCATTTTTCCTACGCCAGCCATGGGCTGGCGCCCAGGGGGGCGGGCCACCTGCGGTATGCTTGTGCTCACCCTCGTACTCATACTCATATTTTTTCTTGTACTTGCCTTTGTTCTGGCCCTTCATCTTTCCCTTGTGCTCATAGTAGTTACCATGACCGCTCTCATCCTTGTCTGGATCCGCTATCGCAGCAACGGGCAGCGTCACCACACCCGAAACAGCTAACCAGATTATTCCGTATTTGAATTTCATGTCACGCTCCCCGGCAGTTAATCATTAGTAATCTAATTATGACAGGACAGCGGCCTGCTAGCGGGACATATGCCGTATAACGTGATTGAGTGCACATTTAGCCGCATTGATTACGTGTGACCAGTCACGACCCGTTTGCAACATCTGGGGGCTGTTTATAATATTAGCGAAGGCTATGCTCTGGTCCTCAGGGAGCCACTGCCTGTCGACAGTTACCAGACCGGACAATATGGGCAGGAACACCCGGAAAATAAAACGAGGATTACGTGACATAGCACATCCTGGTCGACTTCAGTAACTTAGTGAGTATATGAATACAGCGAAAAAGCGCCGTGTGCTATCGCGGTTATTTCTTGGCCTAAGAGCTTCAAATTGCCGACGAAGCAGTATGAGAGACCGTCAATTGAATGAGGCCTATGGCAGGCGGGTAACGCAGATAGCGGAGCACGGCTAAAAGTGGAGAATTCGTGGGGGTTCCTCAGACTCCCGCTCCCTTTTACTACTCTTTTTTTATTCAAACCTTGCGCGCATCTACTTATCAGGTACTGCTGAACAGACGAGGTTTCTCCCCCTGTTCTTTGCGGTGTAGAGTGCCTCGTCGGCATCTGTAATAAGTGAATGAGACACCTTGTCCTCACTGGGTTTCATGGCTGCAACACCGATGCTGATTGTGACACATGACGCTGCGGTGGAGTATTCATGAGGTATATTAAGACTCTCAACCGCTGCACGGAAAGACTCGGCCATAGAGGTTGCTCCGGCAAGGTCAGTTTCAGGCAACAGGCCGACAAATTCCTCACCGCCATAGCGGGCGATCAGGTCGGTACCCCGCTCAAATCCTTCCCGAAGTACCCTCGCGACCTCTTTCAAACATTTGTCGCCCGCCTGATGCCCGTAGTGGTCGTTAAACTCCTTAAAGTGATCAATGTCGAACATCAGCAAGGCCAGCGACTCCTTGTCTCGGCGACAGCGGCTCCATTCATGTGCGAAAAGCTCATCAAAACGGCGACGATTGGCCACGCCAGTCAACCCATCGACAAGGGCGAGCGAACGTAGCTGATCGTTGAGTACTTCAAGCTCGCTGTTCTTCTTTTTGATAGCGATGGCGGCCGCTGCAGCATTGCGTTCAACACTTCGTTGAGCTCGTTGCAGTCTGTACAGGCCATAACTTGCGCTGATGGCAAGAAGCAGGAACAGCACGATGACAAACTCAGCCTCACTGTCCCAGCGTAGGAAAATGGTTTTAAGATCGCGGCCGACAGCAACGACCAGAGGCTTGTCCATGAGGAGTTGAGGAGGCTGGATGGTGCGCAGCGCCATCAAACGGTATTCGCCGGTTGAGTAGACGAGGCCGCTTAGTATATTTTCCTTCTTTCCGCTCTCCTTGTGCCGGGTGAAGAATGAGCCAGGCTGGGCGAGGTTCTTGCCGGCCTGCCCGGGGTGTGGCGGCACCATCATGAACTGTACTCCATCTCCGTGTGCAATAGCCGACCACATATCCTTGGCGTAATTGACTGAGTCGAGAGTTGAGTGAAAGCGATCCGCGTCAAGCTCAGCAGCTACCAGGCCGCCGAAGTGACCCTCCTCAGTGATAATGCTCATTGACAGCATAATTACCCACTTACTGGTGGCAGCAATAAACGGTGCACTAACATAAAGAGTATTGGGGTCAAGATGTTGCCGGGCCTTCTCAAAGTAGTCCCGCTTTCTGAAGTTTTGGTGGAGCAGAGATTGCTGGTTGCTAGCGATGAGTGTGCCGTTGGCATCGAAAAGGCCGAGGGTGCGGACACCAATGAGCGCTTCACTGAAGGCCGTGAGACGTTGATTGGCGCTACTCATACCACTGGGCTGCGCTTGCCAGTAGGGGAGTTCATATCGCATATTGATAAGCACGCGGTGAATAGCCACGAGTTGCTGGGTAACATGCACATCAATGACGCGGGCCTGAGTGAAGAGGCGATCCCTCTCGCGAGCCTCTACTGCATTACGCTCTGTGGCGAGTGACCACGCAATATAGGCCCCGAGCAGTAGCAGGCTGACAAAGAGTGTTATCCATTCTATCCAGGATTTACTCTGCAGTGCGAAATAGGGTGAGGAACGAATCGTCATTAGTATAAATATAGCGTGTTACTGCCAGAAACAACAATGGCGCCAATAACAACCATAGGGGTGCGGCACCCTTTACAACGCAGCAACTGAAAGGTTGCGAGTGGCAGTGGTCAACTCTTTGGGACACGGTTGTATGGTCATTCAAGCAATGGGGGGAGGAAGAGCACATAAATCCCACCCCATCCCGCCTCGTACAACAAAACATCCGGATGCCTCGCCACTATCCATAACAAGGCCGTCGCTGGCCCCTGCGGCTTACGCCGCCCCGGCTCTCAGTCTTGTACACTATGCGGCCCCACGCCAATCAAGCCAACGAAAGCCCCCGGTGACACCACGAGATTGCTGCGGATAACCTGTGGAGAAAAAAATACTTACTTAACGCTTTCCAAGTTGCCTAAGACGTTCATCGATGCGTCGTTCCCAGTGCGCATCGCTTACAGTTTTACGAATCTTTCTAAGTACCTCAGACTCGGGCAGCTTCGTGTCCAGCTCAAGCGAGAACATACCACTGTCAGAGAGTACTTCCTTCGCAGTACGTTTATGCGGAACATATTGATAGGCACCAACGTATACCATGTCGGCGGGGCCTGGCTGAAAGTCAAACTCTTTAGGCCGTTTATCCTCGAAATAATACGCAGTATCTAGACTCCTGAAACCGATAATCTTATAGGTGTACCCCGGCAGTAGGTCTTTGACGGTGTAAAAACCATCTTGAGGGAAGCGGTATAAAGAGAAACGCCCCCCTGCTGCCGTAGGCATCTTCTGGTTACTTTTGACAACCAAATCTTTAACAGCATTACCAGATCTAGACATATCAAGACTGCCGTACACTAAAACGCGCTGTGATGGGTCTTTGGTGGTAAGAATCGCGCCGGAGCAGGCACTGAGAAGAAGGCTGAATACGAGTACAAGGATTCCTCTGATAGATAAGCGCATTAATAACTCTCCATATTGTTTTTGCGTATTATTTTATAAAAATGTCCCTTGAACAGTATAAATCAAGGCGAGACAACTCACGACTTCGACAATATAATTCAGCAGGTCAGAGAGCCATTAAAGTTAACATTCGACCACTCTAATATCAAAAAAATTGCTCACTTTCCAGCTCTTCGTCTTGTTAATCCATGTTAAAGGGAAGTGTGTTCTGACCCCGTTTTTAGATTCAGCTCACCTTCCGTTTCAAAGGGGACGGCGATCGGCACGCCTTCCAGCTTAACTCGCCCACTAACATGGTACTTCACCCTATCGCTGACAGCATCCAACTGCCGCATCAGTGACATGATGTTGGAGGAGACAGAAATATCCGTGATGGCATCGCCGAACCCGGGCACGCTCACTTCCTCATTTGATAGCCCATGGGCAAATGGCTCGTCATTGATTTCCACATTAAAATCGAATCCTTGAATATTCAGATCAAAGTCATTTTGATTTTCAAGGCGTATTTGCAGCAGATAGCGCTGTTCGAACAGTTGAACATCCTGTAGTTGCATCCCCACCAGCTGAATGTGCGGTGGCCGCGTCTCCCTGGTCATATGGGTACAGCCGCCCACGGTTAGCATGGCCATAAGGTACAGCCCTACAGGTAACGTCCTTAATTTCGACATCATCACAACGACCCTCAAATTATCGATTTCATAGCAATAAGATAAAGGAGTGTAAGCGAATAACCATCAGAGAAAAGTCGACATGGTAGCAAATATTCCAACTGGCACACTAAACAGGGGCAGAGAGCATTATTCTCTATTATTAGTAATAATTGCTCTATGAGCCGGTTTAACATAGCTCGATGCTGAGAGTTAACTATACAAAATATATCTATATTAGAGGAAGCAGTGTTATGACCCCGCTTTTCTCCGCCACCATTTATTTGAGAGCAAAAAAAGAGAGGCATCAGCCTCTCTTTTTTAGTGCTCTAACTTAGGAACAGAATCAATTCAATGGATCATGCAACGCAATTGAGCAATTAGAAGCACCTTTCCCTGTGAAGGTTTGATCAAAGGTGAAGGTGCCATTCATGCAAAGTGTCCCCACCTTCCCCAGCATAGTCGCCCATACCGCTGACCTCGCGTACACCAGCGCAACCAGCCATCCGCAGTGCCATGGTGCCAGTTACCATCGGATTCTCTACTGGGCCCAGATGAGGAAATGCGCGACCGGTCAACTCCTCCTCCAACGAAAAGGTTGAACCACCCACATTCATAGTGAAGTCATGTTCCATTGTCCATGGCATAGTTGCTGGCGGTATGCTCCAGTCTCCCATTAAACCGAAAAAGCTGGTGCTAAAGAGTGCCGTTGCGGAGCATTCCCCGCTTGTGTCATTGAACCCATCGTCTCGCCAGTATATGAGTCAGTAACGGTTGCATACACTTCCCCTGCGAGAGGATAGATGATACTCACGTTGTCAGGGTTATACAGATCACCGTTAACATTAGCTTCTGAGTCGATAAATCCACCGACATAGCCGGAGACTTCAGAAATGGTATTCGTAACACTCAGTGGTTCTGGATTGGGGTTATACAAAGCATGTGGCGGCCCACCTGCAGCAATTGCAGTTGCCGCGCTACTTAACAGCACGACAGAAAACAGGCTCGATTTTATTGCGTTCTTCACTGAACATCTCCCTTACTGTGGTAATAATTTTGTTATTTTTAATCCGCCAAAAAGCATACGCTCTCGATCTTCCTAGAACATTGTTCTGCATCATGTAACCATAAACCTTATGTCTCTTTAAAGCCCTGCTCCTGACACCCACGCTGTCATTACCACGTTTAACAAAAACAAACAGGGTCAGAGAGAATTATCCACTCAAATTAGAAACGATTGCTCTCCTCCCCGTTTTTTCTTACCCGATTTTTTGGACATGCATAGTGGTTCCTATCCTTGGTTTAGGCACCTTAATCACACCCAAGAACACCATGCACAGCGCCATTTCTAACAGTGATTTCCGCGACCGGCCCTTCATCTGGTTCCTTATAACTACCAATAAATGTTGAGGCACAGCCTGAAAGCAATGAACTCAAAATAACAACACATAAAACGATATTACTCCTTTGCATACCCCTGTTTCCTTAGTCTAAATAGTTATCACTAGAATCCGCATGGTTAACACGGAATTATAAATTATGCGACTAAGAAGTATTAAAAATATCAGGGGATTTCAACCAAGTCTGCCCCGCTTGTTTTGTTGACTCAGTAATTAGGAGAAGACGAAATTATTTTTAATATTAGAGAAAACGGTGTTCTAACCCCATTTTTCTGCAGAGCACCTATAATTGGTTGGTACGATTAGACTAATTACTTTTATTCAGGAGCGTGCCAGATGCTTCGCCATATTTCTTGTTTTCTACATGACCGTATTACCCTCTTTTTTGTTCTCATTGTCACCCTGCTGATTACAGCCTGTAGTGGTGGGGGGAGTGGCAATACTGACGCAAACATGTTTAACATAAATGTTATCAGCGGCGGAGTAAAGACACTGACCTTTAGCTGGAATGCATACAGTGGCGCCAGTTACTACAAACTGCAGGTCAACCCTGATGGGGCTTCCGGTTACACCCAGCAGGGAACAGATATTGTTGGCACAACAGCCGCTATTGTGATCCCGGTTCACCTCACCGACTGGGTTAATGCCAGCTATCTGATCGAGGCTTACGATAGTGCCGACAGTCTGCTCGCCACCTCAAAGGCGACCACGGTATCTGAGCTTATGTTGTCCACGATTGGCTACTTCAAGGCCTCGAATACCGGGGCAGAGGACTGGTTTGGCCTATCGCTAGCCCTTAGCGGTGACGGCACCACCCTGGCGGTCGGCGCGCCATATGAGGACAGCAGCACAACCGGGATTAACTCCACACCTGACAACAGTGCGGCAAATAGCGGTGCCGTCTACCTCTTCCGCTATGGCGGCGGCAGTTGGGCACAGCAAGCCTACATCAAGGCCTCCAATACAGGGGCAGGCGACGAATTTGGTTATTCGGTTGCCCTCAGTAGCGATGGCAATACCCTGGCCGTGGGGGCTCATGCAGAGGATAGCGGTACGACAGGCATCAACACCTCGCCTGATGAGAGTGTAGGCGCCAGCGGGGCGGCCTATCTGTTTCGCTATGCCGGCGGCAGTTGGGCGCAGCAGGCCTACATCAAGGCCAGCAATGCCGGATCGTTGGCGTTTGGTTATTCGCTTGCCCTCAGTAGCGATGGCAATACCCTGGCCGTGGGGGCATATGCCGAGGATAGCGGTACCACCGGAATCAATTCCACGCCCGATGAGAGCGCGAGCGGCAGCGGGGCGGCCTATCTCTTTCGCTATGCCGGCGGCAACTGGGCGCAGCAGGCCTACATCAAGGCCAGTAATACTGGGATTCAAGACTGGTTTGGTCATTCGATTGCCCTCAGCAATGATGGTAATACCCTGGCCGTGGGGGCATATGCCGAAGATAGCAGTACCACCGGAATTAACTCCACGCCTGACGAGAGTGCGATAGACAGTGGTGCCGTCTACCTCTTCCGCTACAACGGCAGCAGCTGGGCGCAGCAAGCCTATATCAAGGCTTTCAATACCGGAGCAGGGGATGCACTAGGCTTCTCGGTTGCCCTCAATGCCAATGGCAATACCCTTGCCGTGGGGGCGCCTTATGAGGACAGCAGCACGACGGGTATAAACTCCACACCTGACGATAGCATCTCCTACAGCGGAGCGGCCTATCTCTTTCGTTATGACGGCAGCAGCTGGGTACAGCAGGCCTACATCAAGGCCTCCAATACGCAGATACAGGACTTTTTTGGCGTCTCACTCGCCCTCAGTGGCGACGGCAATACCCTGGTGGTGGGGGCGTTCGGTGAGGGCAGTACAACGACCGGGATAAACTCCCCACCTGAGTATGGTGGGGGATGGAGTGGTGCGGCATACCTTCTCCGTTATAGCGGTAGTAGTTGGACTCAACAGGCCTACATCAAGGCATCCAATAACGGGCCCGACCGGTTTGGTGACGCCGTCGACATCAGCATTGATGGCAACACCCTGGCGGTGGGTGCCCCCGCTGAAGACAGTAGTACAATCGGGATTAACTCCACGCCAGACGACAGCACCATAACCAGCGGTGCGGTCTATCTGTATTGACCCCGCCCCCTTTGGGTACTGGGTTAGGGAAATTGGAGAAATAATCGATTTGTCGGGAACTTAAGCACCGTCTTGTGTACTAATAGTGTACTGAAAGCATTATCCAGATGGCTAGATTAAGTTAAGCCCCGCATCGGTAGTGACTTCAGTAATGTAAGCTACAGATTATGTCCTTGGCAGTTTCAGCGGTTCTATCCAGTTACTTCTAGATTCCCCTTGCACTACCTGTACACACAACCCTATTAACATTTTAATTTTTAAAGGTAACTCATCATGACTACAGGTACTGTAAAGTGGTTTAACGAAGCTAAAGGTTTTGGTTTCATCTCTCAAGACGACGGTGGCGCAGACGTGTTTGTTCACTTCAGCGCGATCCAGGGCGGCGGTTTCAAAACCCTTGCCGAAGGTCAGGCCGTCGCCTTCGACGTTGAGAATGGTCCCAAGGGCCCTCAGGCAAACAATGTCGTAGCAAGCTAAGCCTGCAGAAGGGTGTCGCACCTGCGCCTCAAGGCGCGGGGTAGCGACTCTCCGACAGAAAACCGGGGCGGGTTCACTGCAATATTGCAGTTGAGTCCAGTCCCGGTTTTTTTATGCTGAGCCGTTTCCAGACGAAGAAAGGGTACCGAGCCCTTTAATTGTTATAATTATTGGTTAATGGGATATGGCTTCATCCCAAACAGAAAGCGTGTCACCCTCATTCGCTTGATGACAAACTCATACAATAACAAGGTAATGACCAGGGTCGACAGACTGATCACGAGAAATTTAAGTAGTGCACCAGTCTCCCACTGCACCACATAAAATCCGACAATCACAACCAATGTCTGGTGTAGCAGATATATCGGTAGAATCGCATCGTTGGCGTAGCGTTCCAACCTGAAAATAGATGATTGGCTGTGTGCAGGTTGCTGTGCCGCGAAATGCTGTCGCTTGTGTCGCGCACTCTCAAGATATCCAATAATGGCTACAATCCAGAACCAACCAGCCATCCCTTTGATAAATCGAAGGGTAATGCTTACAGCATCGTTAGATTCAAAGGGATTGATATTGCTCGAGTTGACCAGATTATATAATCCAACAAAGCATATAACAGAGGCGACAAGGGCGATAACCAGGGCCTCCCTGCGGTATTGATTGAATAGCTGCCCAAACCGTTCGTCTGAGGCAACAATATAACCATAACAGAGAATGAAGAGATAGCCGAACTGGTTCCAGCCACCCGACAGGTCTACACCCAATGACGATTCAATCACGGCCAATGGCAGTGCAAAGAGAAAAATCGCCCAGCTATGTGTGGCGCAGTAACAAACCACCCGTTCAACTATCTGCTGCCCCCTCTCCTGACGAAGATATAGAAACAGTGGCAACATCAATAATGTGTAGATAAGCAAATTATAGATAAACCATAAATGTGCGGGGTGAAAATAGCCACTTTCAGGTGTGGCTGTAACAAACCAGGGAAAATCGATATCAAAGGTAATATCAAAGAATCGGGGATAGAACTGTAAATATGACTGTTGATATGCAGGATCACCCAATAACTCAAAATAGATCTGGGGCGGAACGATAATCACGAGTGAAATAACAAAGGGTACCAACAGTCGCTGCAGTCGCTCACGAACAAAAGCCGACACGGTCCTTTTTTGTAGTGAATACCTGATCGCATAGCCAGAAATCATAAACATTAAAGGCATGCCCCATAACGCCGCCATACTGACAACAAATGTCAATGCGGGTATGAGTGGTTCATTTTTCACATAAAAGCCAAGATCATCGAAGATTCGGGCAGTGTGGAAGAAGATGACGCTCACCACTATCACCTCTCGTACCACATCAAGATCCCGTCGCCTCGATATCACTGGGATCATAGCTGGCACGCTGATTAAGCCCTCCCTATAAAACTAAAATATTAAAGGGTACAGCCCCTTTGGCTGGGACGATTAAAGGGCCCTGACCCTTGAATCCTAACTTAGAGAGTATAGTCCATACGGAGTATATGGGAACTGCCCCATTTGGTTGCAGCTATGCTAGAGTCTGACCATATTGATACAACCTGTTGATTTCCCCTATTTTGCAACATGAAAATACTAACCATACAAGAAAATAATAACCTGTCAGAGTTCGAAGTATTTTTAAATAGTGTTTCTGCCGAACTCGCAGCAGCTATATGCAAAAAACTTCATGCTTATAGTGAGGTTAATGATATTTACATTAGCAACCGGTTAAAAATCCTGAAGCCTAAGATATGGGGTTATAAAGGAACCATTTATAAGCTTCGCGTAGATTGCGGTAATGAGTCAGCCCGAATCATGTTCGTAAAAAAAACCCCACACAACGACATTGTGCTATTGCATGGATTTATTAAAAAGACCAGGAAGACTCCGAATAAAGACGCAAGAATAGCAATGAAGAATCTCGAGCGGGTAAAAAACAACGTAGAAGTCACTCAACTACCTGTGAGAAATTATTCTTTCGATTAATCAGGGTCAGAATACGGGATTCGCTAACATACTAGATGACATAGTAAATTGTAGGCGTTTCATCCACACGAGGCCGATCGGGATGCAACACCATACCAGCGTGCACTGTATTCATTTCGATATAAGGCATACAGGTAACAGAGATAATCATCCTCGGCAAAGAAACAAGGATTTCGGGTGTTACCGCGTAGCACTCTATATTGGGGAATTACGGCCAGGTTAAATCCTGGCTTGCGTGCCATATTCCACCTCCTTGTGGCTTGCTATGACTTTAACTATAGAAAAATTCTATATTAGAGAAAACTGTGTTGACCCATCTTTAGTTCAAGCTGCCTCTAATGCTCTCCTTTTTTCCCTTTGTTGAGAGTTTTAAGGGAAGATATGCCGGACAAACACCGAAGATACTGGTCAGCAAAAAAACCACCGCAATAACTCCCAGTATAATTGCTGCACTACCAGAGATCTGACCGGTAATGTATAGGACCGCAATTATCAGCACAATAATTGTGCGGATAATACGATCCGCAGTACCCATATTCTGTTTCATCACAGTCTCCTCATGTAATCTTACTTACAGAATGAAATGCCCTTAAAGCAACTGCACCAGCAGGGCGATTCCGGTTATACCACCAAGGCATAGAAGGCAAGCTACGAATAGCTTCAACAGTTGCACAGTAACAACAGACGGCTGCTTACAGGCATAACGGCTTCTCCGATCATCCTGATCGTGTTCGCTAATATTAGTCCATGCTTCAGCACATGGCCATAAACTGGGGGACGGTGCGGAGAGGTAGTCTGCATGACGTCTACTCACACAGAGAACATTGCGGTTTAGTAAAGAAATAAGCTAAGGGATCAGTACCCTTATAGATTATCCTGAATTCTGCTTACTCGGCTTACCACGCCGAGCCTGCCCGACCTTACAGTAGAACGCCTTCTCAATCGGCTCGCGGAAGCGAGCATTGCCCAATGGTGTAACCGTCTGTACCGCGGCACGTATTTCATGTACCTGTTCTGGGGTAGAAATTGTTGTGGTCATTTGTATATCGTTCTTTTTTTGTTTATTCCGTTGACTGGATTAGCGAAGCGTACCCCACCAAGTAATTCACCGATAGCTCCGTTTAAATCCCCTTCCGACCAGTCTCGTCTTTTATTCAGCTTCACCCGGCCGGTGATGCTCAAACAATTCATACACCTCCCGGAACCCCTCAATACCTTCCAGCATTTTCTCTAACGGCGCTCGTCCCTTGAGCCAGATGTTAGGCATGCTGACCCAGCGATGCTGTATCAATGGCTGTTCGACAAACTGTAGCTTGAGAGCACGGTCGATGGCGAGCAACATGCCGGCCCGCTCAAGTACCTTTGTCTCGTTCGGCAAAGCCGCACCCTGCCATAGTGACTCAACTTCATCCATGCCTAGCAGTTGCGCCTGGGCTGTATCTTCCAGCTCCCATTGGCGAAGTAGTGCGAGAAGCACCTCGGCAAGGGCACGGCGGCCCTCCTTACTGTGCATGCCAGAGAGATAGGTCTCCATTATGACGACTCCTGAGTATGGGCGGTGAACTCATAACCACCGAAGGTATGAAATAAATGGCTCTGACCACCTTGGTTGGTTTACTTTTAAATCTTATCAGACCGTGATATGCAAAGGGTACTGCACCCTTTAGTTGGACACCCTTTTTTCCTAGCTTAGATTGACAAAAAGGATACTGCCCCTGAGGAATCCCCACAAAATATCTAACCAGATCAGGTATTTGAATGGACAAATTAAGATAATTGAATGCATGCATGGTGAATTTATGATCTCATGAGGTCACCACAACACCAAGAGAACATCGCCATGCATGCCCGTAAAGTGTCTCATAAAATCCTCTTCAATACTCTAGCCTGGATACATAAAACGCGCCTTACGGCACTGGAAGAATGTCTGCTTGCCGCCATCGAAGGCAGACGCCTCAGCGTCACGGGGATCGGTCGTTCCATCAGTAGCACTGCCAAAGAGAAACACTGTATCAAGCGTGCAGATCGTCTGCTTTCAAACCACCATCTCTATGCAGAGCGCGAGGGCATCTACCACGCCATGGCAACGCTCATGCTCGGCAGTGTGCAAAG